>JAEWKC010000027.1 GCA_023386235.1 Bacteroidota bacterium
GGAAACAATACCTACAAAGCCGTACAAAGGGAGTCCGGCGGGTTGGCGATAGGTCCGGTTTTGCAAGGACTCAAAAAACCAGTGAACGACCTTAGCCGCGGCGCTACCATACCCGATATTTACAATACCGTTATCATCACAGCTATTCAGGCAGAAAACAATTAATCACAGCCCCCTCCAAAAGAGAGAGGGCCGGCTATTAAATTTTATATTTTAAGAAAAATCACAAAAATAAATGGACATTTTAGTTATCAACTCAGGAAGCTCTTCTATTAAATATCAATTGCTGAATACCGACACAAAGAAAGCCGTGGCCGTAGGACTTGTGGAAAGAATCGGCATAGATGGCGGAAACATTAAGCATACGGCCATTATCAACGGAGAAGAAAAAGTAAAAAGAATAGAACAAGATCTTCCTAACCACGAAGATGCCATGAAAATGGTTGCGGAGTTGTTAACTGATAAGGAAGTGGGCGTTATTCATAATCCGGAAGAGATTCTGGCAGTGGGCCACAGGGTAGTACATGGTGGTGAATCTTTGGTAAAAACAGAACTGGTTACCGATGACATCATTAAAAAAATAGAAGAAACCGTTCCGCTTTCTCCTTTGCACAATCCCGGGCACTTGGCGGGTATAAAAGTGGGAAGAAAAATATTTTCTGCCGCCAAACATTTCGTGGTTTTAGATACCGCGTTCCACCAAACAATGCCACCGAAAGCTTACAGGTTTGCCATTCCCGAAAAATATTACAAAGAACACCATCTGAGAGTGTACGGATTTCATGGCACCAGCCACAAATATGTATACAATACGGCTAAGGAATACTTACAGAAAGATGATCTGAAGGCCATTACCATCCATCTGGGAAACGGCTCCAGCATGTCGGCCGTAAACAGCGAAGGCCATTGCGTAGATACTTCTATGGGCCTAACGCCGCTGGACGGATTGATGATGGGAACCAGAACCGGCAATATTGATGCCTCGGTGGTTTTTTACTTGGGCGATGTGATGGGCATGAGCTTTGAAGAAATTAAAACCCTTTTCAATAAGCAAAGCGGTATGCTGGCCATTGCCGGCAGCAGCGATGCGAGAGACGTAACCGCCCTGCTGGAAAATGGCGACAAGAACGCGCAGCTTTGTTACGATATGTATGCCTACAGGATTAAAAAATTCATCGGTTCCTACACCGCTGTATTAAATGGTGCAGACGCGCTGATCTTTACCGCCGGGCTGGGCGAACACGATGCCCTGATGCGTTCTATGGCATGCAAAGACCTGTCTTATTTAGGCATAGAGCTGGATGAAGAAAAAAACATCTCGCTGAATCATGCTAAAGAAATAGTAGAAATTCAATCGGAGAACAGTAAAGTAAAAATTTTGATCGTACCCACCAACGAAGAGCTGCAAATAGCCAGAGAAGTGTACGCGCTCATGAATTAAAAAAAATCTATAGATAATAGATTCATTTTTTCCGGTTTTTTAAATCTCAATCAGAATCATATAGGTGTTGTATGCTTTTCCCCGATTGAGATTTTTCGTTTTACAATAGTTTAGCGTTCCCGGTTTTTCTTTTAACTTTTAGTATACAGCATATTTTTTTATTTTTATTGAGAATAAACAAAATAAAAATGCAAAGAAAACTTCTCTTTATATTAACTGCCACGGTTTCCGTCGTTTTATTTTCTTGTAAAACCAAAACTGAAAACTCGTCAACCATTCATATCCCCAACGATGCTAATGTTGTATTTACGTTAAATACCAAAAATATTTTACAGAAGCTGGAAGAAGGGAATATTCGTCTGGAAGATGTTTTTAAAGAGCAGGGCCAGGCTTCACTGGCAGAACGGTTTGCTGCTGCAAAAAACGCGATAGACGTAAATCAGCCGGTATATTTTTTTTCCAAATCTAAAAATACAATCGCGGGAGGAGAAGTTTCTTTTTCCGGTATTGTTGCCTCGCTTAAAAACGCGTCGGCCTTCACCGATTATTTATCCAATTTTGAGCAGGGTGCAGCCATTAATAAAACCGAAAAGTTTAGCTTTGTACAGGGCACCGAAGGATTGGTTGGCTGGAATGAGCAGAGCGTGATATTTTTAACCGGTCAGGATCAACAACAACTGCTTACGCTTTTTACCATGAACCCCGAGCTATCTCTGGCTGCCAACGACGTTTTTAATAAATCTTTGCAGCCGGCAAGTGATGCCACATTCTTTGTAAACACTGCATCTTTCTTGATGAAGCATCCCATGCTTGCGGCATCAAAGCTTTCTGTTTTAATGAAAGATACGTATACAACGGGCAATCTTAACTTTAAACAAGGTGTGGTTGATGGAAGCGTACAAACAGTATACGGACAAAGTTTTCAGCAAATGATTCAAAGCAATCCAGCTGCAGGTACAAACACAGAATTATTGAATACATATCCGGAGCAGCCGGCAGCCTTTACTACATTGTCTGTAAACCCCACGCTTTTAAAATCCTTGATAGAATATGCGGGTATACAGGCTGTGACTGAACAATATCTTTCCGGCATGGGTATTTCTGTAGCTGACATTGTAAATGCATTAGGAGGAAATGTAAACATTGCCGCTTCATCTATCAACCTCAATGCTGCTGCTAATGGTAAAATAAATTTCTCTTCTCTCTTCTCAGGAAATTACATCACAACTGTTGACATTCAAAACAAAGCTGTTGTTGATAAAATTGCCTCTAATCTTTCTTCCGTAGGGTTTCTGTCTAACGCCAATGGTATTTACAGTCTTTCTATGTTTGGCGCTCCGGGTAGCAAGGGCTTCATCAAAATAGATACTTCTAAAATAATATATGCCTCTTCTACAGATTTTATTACCCGTTACGGCCTTACTTCTGCTCCCTCTGATGCGCATCAGGATGCTGTAAAGCTATTAAACGGGAAGGTCTTCGGCTTTTACATCAATGCTCAAACAGCGTTTAATCAATACGCCTCGAATAATCCATTCAAAGATTTTTATGTATATCAGGATAAACTTTCCGGGAATGCTTCAAAAGGAGAACTCGCGCTACGATTGAACAATCCTTCAGAAAACAGCCTGGCAGCGTTGATAAACTTTTTAAGATCGTTTTCTAAAGCTGCTGCTCCAACCGTCATAGCAGATACTACAATCAATATAAATACAGGGATTCCTTCAGAAGACGTGATTGCAGACACCCATGCTTTAAGAGGATTGAAGCCGTAGTTGTTGGTATTCTTTTATCTTTGCAGAATGGGACAAAAAAAGTTACAAAGATTTGCTGAGATTCTTGAATTTCCCAATGTGCTTACTTATCCTGAGAATATGCAGGGCAAATGGAAAGAATTTTTTAAGAATGAAAACCCCGTTACCTTAGAGCTTGCTTGCGGCAAGGGAGAGTACGCCGTAGGGATGGGCCGAATGTATAGGCAGAGAAACTTTATAGGAATAGATCTAAAGGGAAACAGAATTTGGGTGGGCGCCAGAGCCGCGCAGGAAGAGGGTTTGAGCAACGTTGCTTTCATCCGCTCTCACATAGACAAGGTAGATAATTATTTTGCAGAGAATGAAGTAGCAAAAATCTGGATAACATTTCCTGACCCACAATTGCGCAATTCAAAAATGAAAAAGCGTTTGACGCATCCCCGATACCTTAGGCTTTACCAAAAATTTTTACAGCCAAACGGCGTCATTCACCTGAAAACAGATAGCCCTAACCTGTATCATTTTACAAAAATGGTGACAGAACTGTATGATCTTACCTGTATAGAAGATAACGATAATGTATATGCCGGAGCGCATACGCATCCTGATTTAAACATTAAAACGCATTATGAAAAGATGGATATTGCCGGTAAAAATAAGGTCCATTATCTTGCTTTTAAATTAGATAATTACCTCCGGGTTGAATTAGACGATGTTTTAAAAAATAAATTCATAGAAGAAAACCAACACACCAGTTAATGAAGCAGCCCGACAAAAAAAACTCTTTTTTTGAAGATGTCTGGGAAGTAGCCAGGCTCATCCCAAAAGGAAGAGTTACCAGCTACGGCGCTATAGCAAGATACCTGGGTGCGGCATCATCCGCGCGCATGGTAGGCTGGGCTATGAGTGCGGCATCTGCTCATGCAGAAGTGCCGGCACACAGGGTAGTTAACCGATCGGGGTTTCTTTCCGGCAAGGCACATTTTTCTCCCCCGAAAAAAATGGCTCAGCTATTGAAAAAAGAAGGCATTGAGGTGGCAGATGATTTTGTTGTAAACTTCAAGGATATATTTTGGAACCCTAACACAGAACTTTTGTAAATAATAATGATATGTCTGATCTTACCATTACCACTATACAATCTAACATACATTGGGAAGATGTAAATGCAAACCTAAAAATGTTGGAAGAAAAAATTTTTTCTATTCAGGAAAAAACCGAAGTTATAATTTTACCTGAAATGTTTTCTACAGGGTTCTCCAATAATACTACATTGGCCGAAAGCATGAATGGCACTACTTTACAGTGGATGCTTGATATTGCTGCAAGAAAAAAAATAGTATTGATAGGCAGTGTGATGATAAAAGAAAACGACCACTTTTACAATCGCTGCTTTTGTGTATTGCCCAACGGACAATTTGGAAAATACGATAAAAGACATCTTTTTCCTTTATCAAAAGAAAATGAACACTTTGAGCCAGGAAACAAACGCCTGATTTGTTCTGTAAAAGGCTGGAAGCTGCATATTCAAATTTGTTACGATCTGCGTTTCCCGGTATGGGCAAGGCAACAGCCCGGCAACGACCACCCTGAATACGACGTTTTTATTAATATAGCCAACTGGCCGTCAAAAAGAATTGCCCACTGGAAAACGCTTCTGCAGGCCAGAGCCATAGAAAACCAATGTTATACCATAGGGGTGAACCGTGTAGGAACAGACGGTTACAAAACAATTTACAACGGAAATACTTCTATATACAGCCCTCTGGGAGAAGTTATTTACCAGAAAGAAAAAGAGGAAGCCGTTTTTACAACCACCTTCACCAAAAAAGATCTGGAGAACGTAAGAACATCTCTTCCATACTTACAAGACGCTGATGAGTTTTCTATTCATTAAAAACGGCGATAACGCTTATTTCCACGTTTACATTTTTGGGTAATGTCTGTACGGCAACGGTTTCTCTTGCCGGCGCACGCTCTTCCGAAAAATAGCTTCCGTACACCTTGTTTACTTCGGCAAATAATCCCATATCATTTAAAAATATAGTGGCCTTTACTACATTATCAAAACCCAATCCGGCTTCTTCGAGTATTGCCTTAATATTTTCCATTACCTGCGTGGTTTCCGTAACCGTATTGCCCATTTTTAAATCGCCGGTTTCCGGATCAATAGGTATTTGACCGCTGACAAACAAAAATCCGTTTGCCTTTACTGATTGGTTATAAGGGCCTATAGGAGCCGGAGCCTTAGAGGTGTTTATAATAGTTTTCATGCTTCTTTTATTTTTCTCAAATATAATAACAAATTCTTGTAGGTGAATGTCTCATTTATAAATTTTATTCAATTTATATTTGTATTAATGGCTAACATACTATCCATAGACACGGCTACAGAAGTTGCAGTAGTAGCGCTAGGAAATGAAAAGGAAACTTTATTTTTTAGAGAAAATGCCGAACAAAAAACACATGCATCCTTTGTTCAAACGGCTATTAACGATATATTACACGAAAGCGATATTTATTGGAACAATATTTGTGCAATAGCAGTTTCGAATGGCCCGGGTTCATATACAGGGCTTCGGGTTGGACTTTCGTCTGCAAAAGGTATAGCCTATGCTGTTGGTAAGCCTCTCATACTTCTTAATACTTTAGAAGTAATGGCGCAAAACGCTATAATACAATTGCAAGACGAAAATGCGCTCTATTGTCCTATGATAGACGCGCGAAGAATGGAGGTTTTCACAGGCATTTATAATATATCTTTAAATAATCTATTTGTACCGGCTGCGGTCATATTAAATGATATTTTATTTAAAGATTTTTTAAATACTAATAAAATGATTATTTTTGGAAGTGGTGCAGAAAAAAGTAAACCAATTCTACATAGTACCAATGCTTATTTCTTGAATGTAACTCAAAGAGTAGAAGGATTAAACACCCTCGCTCAAAAGCATTTTCTGATGAATAATTTCGCGGACTTAGCGTATGCAGAGCCTTTTTACCTGAAATCATTCTATACAAAACAGCAGCAATAAATTAAACGTTTAAACATTTGCAAATTTTTATATAGAAACAATTCGATTTTTGATAAAAATATAATATTTGTAATTATCTTTAACGGCTGAATATCAACAATATATAAAATATTTATTCATGACATCAACAAATAATCCCATAGAGATTAAAAACAAAGAAACAGGACAGACAATTACGGTGGATATCTTAAAATTAAAAAAAGCATCTTTAATTTTACGTGCCATTAATCACAAACTTCGTCTTCAGATTTTAAAACTAATCCAGTCAGAAGAGAAGATATCTGTTACAGAAATATACGTAAAATTGCGCCTTGAGCAGTCTGTAGTATCACAGCATCTGGCTATCTTAAGAAGAGCCGGATTTGTAACTACCACCAGAGACGGAAAGTTTATATACTACAATATAAACCACAATCGGCTGGACTATGTAGTAAAGATAGTTGACGAGTTGCTTAAAAACTAACTTATTAATATTAATGTAATATGACTAAAGCCCTTTCTACAAAAGAGTTTAAAAAGGCTGCCCTCAACAAAGATACTATTGTTGTAGACACCCGAGAAAAGCTCATTTTTTCTCAGGCATTTATTCCTGGTTCGATATTTATAGGATTGGAAAATGAGAAATTTGCAGAATGGGCTAAAATGGTCATAACCCCGCATACAAATACTTTAATTGTAGCTGATATTGGAAAAGAATCGGTTGCATTGCAACAGTTGACAGACGCTGGTTTCGTGGTATCCGGATTCCTCAACGGAGGATTTGATGAATGGAAAAATGCCGGAGAGCCTGTAGATATGGTCATTGACATAGAAGCGGATGAGTTTGCTATGGATATTCCTTTTGATGAAAAAATGGTCATTCTGGACGTGCGTACAGAAGAGGAATACAATAAAGCTCACGTTACTGAGGCGGTGAGTATTCCGCTCGACCAGTTAGTAGATAGCGCCATCTCATCTAATCTGGAAGAAGAAGATAACCATTATATTTATTGCGATGGCGGGTATAGAAGCCTGATTGCCGCTTCCTTATTGAAAAAAGAAGGATTACATAACGTTAGAAATATTCTCGGAGGCTTTAGCACCATTAAAAAAGAAGAAAAAATACCAATAGAAAAAGCAGCTTCTAAAGAATAAGCAATATAACCTTCTTTCTTATTCATTGTTTAAACAACAACTTTTTATTTCAAGCATTATTTATTTCCAACATTTCTTTAGCTGTATGAATAGTAGCGGCAGAAGGTTTTTCACCTCCCAGCATTTTAGCTATTTGTTCTATTTTTTCTTCTTCGTTTAATCTTCTTATCTGGGTGGTTATGTCCTGTTTTTCATTTTCTTTTTTATACACAAAATAATGGGCTTTTGCCAAAGCGGCTATTTGCGGCTGATGCGTTATAGATATTACCTGTAAATAATCAGATAAATCTTTCATGATAATTCCTACCTGTTTAGCTGCTTCACCACTAATACCTGTATCTATCTCATCAAAAATGAGTGTAGGTAAAGACACAAATTTGGCCACCAAGGATTTTAAACACAGCATTAATCTGCTTAATTCTCCGCCACTCGCCACTCGTTCTACCGCTTCAAAATTACCTGTTTTATTCGCATCAAAGAGAAAAGATAGATTATCTATTCCATTGATTTTCAGTTTATTATCTTTAACAATACTAACTTTTAACCGGGCATTAGGCATACCTACTTTGGTAAGCAGCTTATTTACATTTTCTTCTATAATGCTAATTTGGCTCATTCTCCTCTTTGAAATTTCTTCTGCTATATAGTAACATTTTTGTTGCAATACAACTTCCTTTTCCTTTATTTCCTCTATCTCATCGTCAATATGTAATACTTCCTGCAGTCGTAACTCTAAATCTTTTTTTAGTGCAATCAATTCATTGGTAGCTGTTACATTATGTTTTTTCAAGAGTTTATATCCAGTTGAAAGCCTGTCATTTACAATATCCAATCTATCTGCATCAAAATTAAGCGAGTCGTTGATTGTTTCAGTTTCCAGTGCTATATCCTTTAGCTCAATTTCTGCACTTTTTAATCTATCAGCTAATTTTTCTATATCTTTTGTTATTAAAAAACGATTAATTTCATTGCTTAATGTTCTTATGGTATTTATCAGTGAATTTTCCTCTTCATATAATTGAAAATAAATCTTTGATAAAATATTTTTTACATCTGCGGAACTTTCTATTAACTTTAGTTCATTGTCTAATTCTTCCAGCTCATTATCTTTCAAATTGATCTCTTCCAGTTCTTTGTATTGAAATTGCAAAAAATCCAGTTCTTTATGAAAGGTTTCTTTTTGTTTTGACAGCTTATTTAATTCTTCTTTTGCCAAATTCCATTGATTATACAATATCTGGTATTCTTTAAGTAATTCTGTATTTTTTGCCAGAGTGTCAATTATTTTTTGCTGAAAAGAGCTGCTACCCACCAGTAAATTATCAAACTGCTGATGCTGATCTATCAATAAGGAAGTCAACGCTCTTAAATCTGATAAAATTACCGGCGTATCATTAATAAAACTTCTGGATTTGCCTAAAACATTTATTTCCCTTCTTATAATAATTGTATTATCATCCAGATCTAATTCGTTGTTTTTTATAAAAGAAATAGCTTCTGCATTGTTTTTTACTGAAAAAACAGCTTCTACTATGCATTTTCCTTCGTTATTCTTTAATACAGCAGTATCTGCCCTGTTGCCTAAAGTCAATCCTAACGCACCCATTATAATACTTTTGCCCGCACCCGTTTCTCCTGTAATGATATTCAATCCCTCACTTAATTTTAAGTGAATATGATCTATTATCGCATAATTTTTTATAATCAGTTCTCTCAGCATAATTATTCCTTTGTCTAAGTAAAAATAAGAAATTAAATAAAATATATAAATTAAATTATTGTTCCACGTGGAACAATATCCAACCATTTAAATAACCGTTCCACGTGGAACGGTTATTTAATAATAAATAAATTAACTTTGCAAAAATTAAAAAACTAAATGTTTATAGAATATGATGTAATTGTTGCAGGTGCGGGCCATGCAGGAAGCGAAGCTGCTGCCGCTGCCGCAAATTTGGGTAATAAAGTATTGCTGATAACAATGAATATGAACACAATAGCCCAAATGAGCTGTAATCCTGCAATGGGAGGTATTGCAAAAGGCCAAATAGTGAGAGAAATAGACGCTTTGGGAGGATATAGCGGCATAGTATCCGACAAAAGTATGCTACAATTCAGAATGCTTAATAAAAGTAAAGGACCGGCTATGTGGTCGCCAAGATCGCAAAACGACAGAACACTTTTTTCTTTGGAATGGCGAAGACTACTGGAAAATACACCTAATATCGACTTTTATCAGGATTCTGTAGTAGGACTGTTGATTAATAACAAAAAATGCTATGGTGTAAAGACTAATTTAGGACACGAAATAAAAGCTAAAGCTGTAGTTATTACCAGCGGTACCTTTTTAAATGGTATAATACACATTGGAGAAAGAAAAATGGGTGGGGGAAGAATAGCCGAAAATGCTTCCTTTGGCATAACAGAACAGCTAGTATCTGAAGGTTTTGAAAGCGACAGGCTCAAAACCGGTACGCCTCCAAGAATTGACGGCAGAAGTTTAGATTATTCTAAAATGGAAATACAACCCGGAGATGAAGAAATCAGCGGCTTTTCCTTTTTGCCGGTTGAAAAACTTACTAAAGAAAAGCAACTTAGCTGTCATATTACCTACACTAATCAAAAAGTACACGATATTCTTAAAACCGGGTTCGACAGAAGCCCCATGTATACCGGCAGAATTGAAGGTACAGGACCCAGATACTGCCCCAGCATTGAAGATAAAATAAATAGGTTTGCCGACAAAGAAAGACATCAGCTATTTGTAGAACCAGAAGGTTTTGATACTTACGAGATCTATGTAAATGGCTTTTCTACTTCTTTACCCGAAGAAGTGCAATATGCAGCATTAAAAACCGTTCCGGGTTTTGAAAATATGAAAATGTTCAGGCCAGGATATGCTATTGAATATGATTACTTTCCACCTACGCAGCTAAAATACTCTTTAGAGACCAAAACCATTGATAACTTATTCTTTGCAGGACAAATTAATGGTACAACAGGGTATGAAGAAGCGGCCTGCCAGGGATTAATGGCAGGAATTAATGCGCATCAGAAAATACATGATAAAGAAGCGCTGGTATTAAAAAGAAATGAAGCGTATATTGGTGTGCTGATAGATGACCTGATAAGTAAAGGAACTGACGAGCCCTACAGAATGTTTACAAGCAGAGCTGAGTTCAGAACACTTTTAAGACAAGATAACGCCGATTTAAGATTAACAAAAATGAGCTATGATCTTGGTTTGGCATCTGAAGAACGATACGGACTTTTAAGAAAGAAAGAGCAAGATGTGGAAAAAATAAAGACTTTATTGCATAATTACAATGTTGAGCCTTCATTGATAAATAATTTTCTTTCAAATAAAGAGTCTGCGCCAATTACAGAAAAACAAAAGCTATCCAAAATAATATTAAGGCCAAATATTTCATTAAAAGACATTATAGAACAAATCCCTTCTATAAAACAACAACTTAATTTTTCAAAAGAGAGTATAGAACAAGCTGAAATACAACTGAAATACGACAGGTATATAGAAAAAGAAAGAGAAATTGCAGAAAGAATAAGCAAAATGGAAAATTTAAAAATTCCTGTTGATTTTAATTATGATAATGTAGCTGCTTTAAGTATGGAATCGTTGCAAAAACTTAAGAAAATAAAGCCGAATACATTAGGACAGGCCAGCAGAATCAGTGGCGTAAACCCAAGCGATATCCAAATCTTAATGATACACATGGGAAGATAAAATTATATATTTATATATGATTATCAATTATTTATTTGATTATATTTGTTAATTTTTATACTTACAATAAACTTTCTACCAATTTTATAGTAATATTACCTACAATAAAAGCTGATTTGAATAAATATTATTATTTTTTATTATTTATATTTTTAGGTCTGGTTAATTTTTCTTCCGCCCAACAAAAAATAAGCGGATACGTATACGAAGATGAATACCGCACACCTATGCCGGATGTATTTGTATACAGCACTTCGGGTGAGAAAAGTATGTCGGATAGTGTAGGCTATTTTTCCATTCCGATAAAATCACCTAAAGATTCCATTTACTTTTCTTATAATACTAGGACTACTCATAAATTTCCGGTAGATACTATTGCCGATCCTTCTAATTTTGAAATAGCCATACATTTGAATGTACTTACTAGGAAAAATCCACCACCGGGATATCTTCCTGACGTAATTGTATATTCCAGTGATTACAGAATGGACAGTATAAGAAACAGAGAAGAATATGCCGAAGTATTTAATTTTAAAAAACCAGGACTGGAAGATATAGCATCGGTACCTAAAATTGGCAATGTGCCCATACCTTTAGGCGTATATTTTGACGTAAATGCCATTGCTGAAGGCTTGCAATTCCGTAAAAATAAAAGAAGAGAAAATTACAGAGATTTTGCAGTCTGGCTGGAACAGGAAAAATATATTGACTATCGATTCAATAAAAGACTGGTGGGAAACATTACAAATTTAAGAGAAGATAACCTTGATAAATTTTTAAAAGTCTATCGCCCGGAATTTTTAACACTGGTAGCCATGAACGATGTGGAATTAGGTGTATACATAAAAAAGTGTCTGAAAAACTTCAATGAGAAAAATACCCCCGATACTTTCATTCAAAAATTAAGAAGCGGAGGTATAATAGTAGATGAATCTGGAAGTTAATTTATTTTATCAAACCCGCATTACGGCTTATTTCCAGCATTTTATCAATAGGTTTTTTAGCAGCTATGCGCAATTCTTCATCCATAAGTATTTCGGGCAGCTCATATTTCATGCACAAATATAATTTTTCTAAAGAATTCAGTTTCATATAAGGACAATCGTTACATGCACATGCATTGTCAGGTGGCGCAGGAATGAATTTTTTATGCGGTGAAAATTTCTCCATCTGATGCAAAATGCCGGTTTCGGTAGCCACAATGTAAGAAAGCGCGGTATCTGTCTTGGTATAGTTCAATAATTGCGTAGTACTGCCAATAAAATCGGCATGATTCAATAATATTTCTTCGCACTCCGGGTGAGCTATTATTTTAGCGTCTGGATTGGCCTCTTTAAGGCTCAAAATCTTCTCCAAACTAAATATCTCATGAACCATACAGCTTCCATCCCAAAGCAGCATATTTCGGCCTGTTTTCTTGTTAATATACGCACCCAGGTTTCTATCTGGTGCAAATATTATTTTTTGATTGTCAGGAAGACTGGCTATAATAGATTCTACATTGCCGCTGGTACAAATAATATCGCTTAAAGCTTTTATTTCTGCTGTACAATTGATGTAGGTAATCACAATATGATCGGGATGCTGCTCTTTAAACTTTCGGAAAGCATCTGCAGGCGCGCTGTCTGCAAGAGAACAGCCTGCCTTTAAATCGGGCAATACCACCTTTTTGGTAGGATTGAGTATTTTGGCGGTTTCAGCCATGAAATGCACACCTGCAAACACAATCATATCGGCATCCGTCTTCTCAGCCTGTTGTGCCAATCCCAGGCTATCGCCCAAATAATCAGCTACATCCTGTATATCTGCTTCCTGATAATAATGCGCCAGTATAATTGCATTTTTTTCCTTTTTAAGTTTTTTTATCTCCACAAACAAATCAAGTTCCGGATCAATGGGCAAATCTAAAAAACCTTTTTTATCTAAATTTTTTTTTGCTTCTTCTATGTTTATAACTTCCATAATAAATATAATATAATTATTTATTTAAAAAATCTATTATTATTATGCATGTGAATTTCGGGAAAACTTACTTATTCACAATATAGGAATTGAATAAGGTAAGCGTTATACACGTCTATCCACATTTTTTTCTACACTCAAATATATTAATTATACTTGTAAAACGACATTAATTAACAAATTCACAATTTACAGAACAATATATATTAAAAAGTATTATCCACAGATACATAACGTTAGCATAACATTGCTTAAAAGTGGAAAAAATCTGTCTGATTACGGTTTTTATAAAAAAGGAGTAAGTTATTAAGTCTTACTCCCCATTTATTTTTTTTTAAAATAGAATTTGTTAACAAAATAAAAGCCTTGTTAACACCTATTGTGTGTAAATAAAGTTGATTATTTATTTCTGTTTTTCGTAAGAAGCCATATAACAACGCCAATTATCAAAGCAACTACAAGAAATCCCCAATACATTCCGGCTTTAAAAATAGTGCCAATAGCTTCACAACTGGTAAATAAAAAAGACATGGCAATTATTAATAAAAAAGATATTTTATTTGACATAATGTTGAATTTAAAATGTGAATGATATTAAATGAGTGCAAATGCTATGCCATTGGAAAAGATTCTTTAAAATAGTAGTCTATAAATATGTATAATAATAAGAATATAATTAAATAGTAAGCATCTATTTTTCATTCAGATAAGATTTAATTATCTAAAGCAGTTTACTCTATAATTTTCAGTTTTGCATAGTTAAGCATGATTTTCTTTTCACCATTGTTTTCGAACAAAACAGTGGCAATGCGGTTGTGCGCGGCGCCTTCCATTTTTTGTACGGTTCCAAATCCGAATTTGGCATGTTCTACTTTTTGTCCTTCCTGCAATCCGGAGGTATCGCTGGGTATAAAGTCTGCAGAAGGCTTATGCTCTACCACTTTATTTGCTTTAGGGGGTTGCGAAGGAAGAATATTTTTTTTGGGCGGAGGGCCGTATCTTTTTTCTGCTTTAGCAGTATTATCAAAGCCTCCGAAACCGCCAAATCCTCTGTTGCTCATTCTTTCAAAGGCGTTGCCTCCAAACCCGGATCCAATGCCACCGGCATTGCTTCGGTCTATAAATACTTCGGGCATTTCATTGATAAACCGGCTGGGTTCGTTGCTGATAATACTTCCGAATTTATATCTTGTATTGGCGTATGAAAGCCAGAGCTTTTGTTTGGCGCGGGTTACGGCTACATAAAATAATCTGCGTTCCTCTTCCAGTTCTTCTCTTGAATTGATGCTCAGGCCGCTGGGGAATATAGTTTCTTCCACTCCGCCAACAAAAACCACAGGAAATTCCAGGCCTTTGGCTGCATGAATGGTCATTAATTTTACTACATCATCGCTACCGGTTTTATCTTTTTCATCGGCATCGGTAAGAAGTGTTACCTGTTGCAGATAAGTAGCCAGTGTAGTGGCGCTGAAAGCATCCTGTTCGTTTGTTTTTTCCAGCATGATGCCATCATCATCAATGCGGGCGAGATTTTCCTGGTTATCTACCCATTCTTTTATAGAGTTGAGCAATTCCTGTATATTTTCATAGCGTTGAAGTCCCTCTTGTGTTTTATCAGAAAATAATTCTTTTACCAGGTTGGTATGCTTTCCTATTTGTACTGCTACATCGTAAGCCGATTTGGAAGAGAGTAGGCTTTGAAAGAATTTTATCATTACCACAAACCCGTTAATTGCATTCAGGGTTCCTGCCCTAAAGCCGTGCTGTGCCGCGTTTTGCAATACATTCCAAATTGTGGTATTGTTATCAGACGCTATAGTCTGCAGTTTTTCCATTGTAGTTTTTCCAATGCCACGCACAGGATAGTTAATAATTCTTTCCAACGCTACTTCATCGGCAGGATTTACCGTAACGCGCAGATAGGCTATAAAGTCTTTTATTTCTTTACGCTGATAGAAGCTTAATCCACCGTATATTCTGTAAGCAATGCCAGACCTCCGCAGGTTTTCTTCAAACGATCGGCTTTGCGCATTGGTTCTATACAGAATGGCAAAATCTTTATTGTAAAAATGATTCCGCAATTTTTGCTCCTGGATAGTGTTTGCTACGAATTTACCCTCATCGTTGTCGGTCATGGTGCGCACCAGCTTTATTTTTTCTCCGTCGGTATTTTCGGTCCACAGTTCTTTGGGAATTTGACCTTTATTATTTTGAATAACGGCATTAGCTACATTGAGAATGTTTTTGGTACTGCGATAATTTTGTTCCAGCTTAATTACTGTAACGTCGTCATAATCTTTTTTAAATTGCAGAATATTTTCTATGGTTGCTCCGCGGAAACTGTAAATGCTTTGCGCGTCGTCGCCCACCACGCAAATATTTTCATGTCGTGCGGCAAGCAGCTTCGCTATTTGATATTGAACGGGATTGGTATCCTGGTATTCGTCAATCAAAATGTAGGTAAACTTATTTTGATATTTATTCAGCATTTCCGGAAATGTGTTCAGCAATTCATACATTTTCAGCAGGAGGTCGTCAAAATCCATGGCGCCGTTTTTAAAGCAACGATCGCAATAGGCTTTGTAAAGCTTTGCCAGCGCCGGTTTGTTGGCGCGCATATCTTCCTGTTGAATGTAATAATCCTGCGCATATTCCAATGGGCCAACCAATGCGTTTTTAGCCTGTGAAATACGATTGTGCACCGCGTTGGGCTTATAATGTTTTTCGTCCAGTTCCATTTCTTTCAAAATGGTTTTAATTACACTTCGCGAATCGTCGGTATCGTAAATAGTAAAACTGTTAGGATAGCCCAGCCTATGGGCATCGGCCCGCAATATTCGGGCAAATACACTGTGAAATGTACCTATGTAGAGGTTTCTGGCCTCATTGTTACCCAACATTTTTTCTATACGCTCTTTCATTTCCGCGGCAGCTTTATTGGTAAAAGTGAGCGCCAGAATATTAAAAGCATCTACACCTTCTGCCAGAAGGTGCGCAATACGTGTGGTTAAAACTTTGGTTTTACCACTGCCGGCCCCGGCTACAATCATCAATGGTCCGCTTATGTGTGTGGCAGCTAAATATTGGTTTTCGTTTAGTCCTTTCAGATAATCTCGCATAGATGCGCAAGGTACAAAATTTAGTAGTGGGAAGAAAGTATGTAGTGTATTATGAGAGGTTAAATTTTATTGTGTCGGAGGGCGGGATCTTGGCTATATCTTTGCTTTACTTTGTTAGCAAAGGATGCCGGCTTTAATCCCTGCCGGATTTATAGCTGAAGGCGGTATAATAACGCTACGCAGAACGGGCGAGGAACGGTTTTTTTAATGAACAGACAATAGTGAATAATGAATATTTTTTTGACAAGCTCCTCTTCCAATATAGTTTTGCAACCGAAACGAAGTACAGCGAAGCATTCTTTTTTCAGCCATTAGAAACGGATAGCACATCTGCATCAGCAACGAAAAAAATGAGTAGCTACTCATGAACTATTTAGTAACTACTCATTCATAGACAAGAGGCTACTCATTTGCAAACGAGTAGCCTCTCATTTTAATGCCTAATTGTTTGCGCAACACGCTTCTTATTTTACCTTTTCGAAGCCTGCGGCATTCAGTGCTTCAAGGATGCGCTCTCCGGGACGATAGTTTACACCTACGGATTGAATAAAATTGGCATTAAACTCCTTTTGGGTGTCGGCTCCCTTGCTGCTTAGTGCCGGATACAAGGTACCCAGCTTGTCCAGCCTTACTATACGGCTGTCTGCCAGAGCGCTTTGTATCACGTTTTCCAAGGCTATGATTACGCCTCTTATATCGGCTTCACTTAGAGCACTAAATTTTTCTATTTGTTTAACCAGATCGTCTACGGTAAGTTCGCCATTCATAGCTACCGAAGCATACCATTTTTTTACCCCTCCACCAGCTACACCGGGCTGGGGTCTTTCTATTACATTGTACTTAATGGGCATAGTTTTGTTTTTTAAAAGGTTAATAAAATATTTATTTGGCTACCTGTATGGTTTTCTTTTCTATGAGCTTGCCTGCATTGTATAGGTTGAGATAGTAAATACCATTGGCAAGGCGGCTTACATCTATCTGCGCATTTTGAGTAGCTCTTACGTTTTGGCGTAGCTTGATATTACCGGTGATATCAGAAATAATTACCTGATCAAAAGAAGGAACCTGTGACTGGCTTGTACCCGTAGTTTTTGCCATATTTCTTACCATAATATTTGATTCGTCTAACCCTATAGTTATTACCGAAGAAGAAGGGTTAGGAGAAACTAAATACTGTTGTTGTGGAGATACATATACTTCTTTCCTGTATGTTGCGGTAGTTGTAGTATTAGGAATATTAACTATAACTTCAATTATAAAATTACCGGGATAAGGGAACGATACATTTGCCTGTATATCTTGAAAATATGTATTTTTATAGGTGCCGATATTTGATACAAAAGTTGAGTAATTTGGGTTATTATCGAAATGATAAAGATTCCATTGATAATCTGCCAGTTGCCCGGAGAAATTTGGATCTTCTGTGGTTGACATAAATAAATAATTTTTACTAGGACTATAGCTTTGACTATTAACAGGACAATAGGCTATGCATTGAATATTAAAATCAGGAATAGAAAGGGTACTATAAATAGGTAGACTAACTTTATAAATACCACAGTTATAATTAATTTGAGCCGTTAAAGTAGCAGAGCCGACTATACCATTTTTAATAATAACAACATCGTTATCTCCCGTCGGATATTGGGAGAATCCTGAATTATTGTCAATTCTCCAACTGACTGTTGCATTTACCGGAAAATGATTCAATCTAAAAAATGAAGCACCAACAATATTACGACTTCCTTCAATTTTTGTTAGAGTAGTATAATTTATATCACATATATTTATCGTGTCATTCTTCACATTCTCCAGCCAGTTGTTCAGCCAGGCGACGTTATTTGCCGTAAGTGTAACATGCTGTTCGTTGGTAGCGGGAGCATAATAATCGTCAAAATAAATTTCTCCTGTTTGTACCAGGTTTCTGTTATTTACAGGCTGCGACCAATCAAAATTGGGGTTTTTAAAACCTAATGCACTAACGGTGGGGATGAAGGAGTTATTGTCAAGTAGCGTACGCCATTGAGGGTGAATATTTACATTAAAAAAAAGTACTTTACTTACTTTATTAAAGCCTGTGCTAAACCCTTGTTTTAGCTCTTGAGCTGTATTGAATAATCCTCCGGGTACATTATCCATACTTCCCCGAGAATTGGATTGATAAACTGTAAACTCATCGCTAAACTTTCCTCTCGCCCATCCAGTAAAGATGGATTTTGTATCTCCGTATCTTGGTAAAAAGCTACATTTAAGTTCTAAAGCTTTTGCTCCGAAAATAGTTGCTTTACCATACAAATTTAAAAATTCCTGGCCTTCAGTCCATATTTTACTACCGTTGCCAGATCCATTGACCAGTGCAATTTTTTTTAAATTCTTCGGCCAGCCATTAGAACTTGCTAATCCATTTGATTTTAGAGCATTATAATAAGTTTGATGAAATGGCGCAGTTCCATTCTGTCTAATAAAAAGCTTATAATCGTAGTAAGAGTAATTAGGTAAATTGTATTCATAACCAACAGTTTCAAATTGTTCAATAAGCATTTGCTTTGAAGCTGGGTTACCAAGCTTAGTAAAATATTGCTTTCTGGCTTCTTGATTGCCTGTAATAAACCCTAAATATATCATGCTTCTTTGTCCGGCTAAAGGGATATTCGCTCCTTCATGCGGACTATCAAAACTTACCCATAGTTTGGTATTATGCTTCATGTTTGCTACTCCTTCGGCTTCTTTCTTCTCCATATATGCAAGGGCGTAGCGACTGATTTGTCCACCCATACTCGGTCCTACAATTACCAATTTTTCATTACTACCGTTTTGTCTTAATCTTTTATTGACCGTTTGGATTAGCTTTACCAATAAAAAAGCATTACGCTCTATATAATCATTCCCTCCGTCTCTACTATTTCCGTTGATTAATGGTATATCAATTTCTGTCTTATCTTTTTCATCATACTTTGTACCCGCTACTGGAAAATTTAGAATAATCAAGTCATAACCTTTTTTACGCAATTCCTGACCTAAATGTCCTCCCGGATAAGATAGCTGCTTATAATAAATTTCATGATAATTTCTACCGTCCTGTGCATCAAAGCCATCCATCATGATAACCGGTTTTCTCAATACCCTTTCGCTACTATTGGTATCATTAGCATTAGCATAATGGTAATAGATATGAAAATCGGCATAGCTGGTAGTAGCTGTGTTTTCATCATACCCCTGAAAAGGAATATCGGAAGCAAGAAGTTCATGTACGGGAGCGGCCGTGCTTTGTAAAGTATTTGTTCTGAACATTGCCTGATTATTTTGCAGAACATTTATAATCTGAACAGATATAAAGCTGCCGGCAGTAGTCTGTGTGGTTATGTGCAAATAATTTAAGCCCGGGGCAGAAAAACTGACAGGAAGAGCGGTATTGACGGAGAGAGTGTATTGCATACCGGTGGTGATATTTGTAATAGCGTACCCGGTAATGCTATACTGCGTATTATTTGAAAGTATCAGCGATAAGGAAGACTGTAAAGTATAGCTTGCACCTGCCGTTACCTCATCTATAGCCAAACCTGAAAATGTAGCATTTTTGGCTATATAAGGCGATGCTCCACCGGCATCTACCAATTCATTGTTGACTACCTGCATTCTGCCATCGTAATAGGCCATCGTATCTATGTAGCCAAAATTATAGTTAAAGGATAGTAAGGCGATTGTTTGTTGTTCTTTTAATCCTTCAACGTTGGTTGCCATATTCTCAAAAGTATAGCCTACCGGTGTCATCCTGCTGTTTTCCAGATCCCACTAGGTTTGTATTAAATGACTTTTACCGGTGGTATCTCCGTTTTGCCATATGCTCATCCCTGCCCAACCAAATACTTTATCGTATAGCACGCCATAAGGCACACGGCTTACCGGTAAATTATCCGAAGCCATGGCAAAAGCCTGAGCATAAGACTGGGTGCCATTGTTGCTGCTAAGCTGTAAATCAGGCACCTGTGAAAAAGAAATGTATTGTATGGTTAATAGTACACATACTATTATGTAAAATTTCATTTTCATAAATTATAGTTTATTTTGATTAAATAATTTTATTTTTTAAGGTCAAAGCGCCCATGAGTTATTGATATCTTCTTTCCATTACTTCCTGTTACTTCTGCTTGAAATGTTCCAGATACAATCCCACTTTCATACCTCGTAATGTGCACATAGGAATTAGTGTTAGGAATGACAGACAATACATAAAACGAAAATTGATTATCGCGGTATATACCAACTCCTTTAAAATCAGGAATCTTAACTTCAATACCTATTGGAGAATCCCTTTCCCATGGAGTCACATTAATAGAAAGCCCTGGTTCAGAAAGATTTACGGAATAATAACTTGTTCCGAAGACTTCCGGACATGCCTGGAGGCTTAGGTTTAGTGGCTGTATAAGGCTTTCCATTAATCAAGCATCCAAAGGTATTAGCTCCCGTCTGTGTGGCGGGCGGTAATTGTTTTTGCGCGCTTTTTTCGCAACTGCCCGCCGTAAGCAGTATGGCAAGGGAGCACAAGAGTAAGGTTTTCGTAAAATAGGTATTTTAAATGTGTAAAAGAGTTGGAAGCGTAAAAAAATTATTTCAGATATAAAATTAAGCATTTCAACCTTAACAAACAATAGTTTAAGTGTGATATTGGTCATGTATTGCAAGCCGGCATGAGAAGAGATCTATGTAGTTTTACATTATCTTAAGCATAGTATAACGCAACCAACGCAACTAAAAATTTATTTATCAAACTATCTTTCAACAATCGTCCTGAATGTAAGATTAATGCGCGGTGTCATTATTTTTTTTGAAGGAGGAAGGCGATGCAGCCAATGACTTTGTGTAGTATCTTTCATTACCAGCAGGCTGCCATGTTCTAAATGCAGCTCTACCTTTTCACCGGACACTTTATGTTTAAAAGCAAATTTTCTTTCCGCGCCAAAGCTTAAGGAGGCGATAGCGCCATTTTTTTGCAGATCTTTTTCATCATCGCTATGCCAGGCCATTCCTTCGTTTCCGTTGTGGTATAAATTTAATAAACAGGAGTTGAATGTTTCTTTAGATACGGTTTCTGTGAGCGCTTTTAATTGAAGCAATTCTTTTGTCCAGGGCAAAGCATATCTTGTAATTCCCGAATAAGCATATTGATATTGTTGATTGCCATACCAGGCAACCTTTCTTTTAGTGATTATTTTTTTACCAAATATTATTGCTTCGTCATTGCGCCACTCAATGTGCTGCATAAGAGCGTTAAAAAATATATCGGCCTTTTCTTTGCTGATTATTTTCCCAAAATAATTCGCGGTTCCGTCTTTGGGCAGCAGATTGAAAGAAAGGTTTATATCGTTATTAAACAACATAGCTCATGATTTATTTATTTGTGCTTGTTCCCATGCTATCATAGCAGATTTTCTTGCTGTGCCCCACATATATCCGCCAATGTTACCGGAACTTTGAATAACTCTGTGGCAGGGTATAAGAAAAGCTACCGGATTGCTTCCTATGGCAGTACCTACCGCCCGCGAAGCATGCGCATTGCCAATGCTGTGTGCTATTTTTCCGTAAGAGGAAAGCGTGCCTAAGGGAATTTTCAATAAACTTTCCCATACTTTTAGCTGAAAAGCCGATCCCCTGAGGTGCAGCTTTATTTGCTGAATATCTTTGTTGTCGGCAGTAAAAATGGCTACAGCTCTTTGCTGCAATATATCCTGCTTAAAAGAATAATTTGCATTGGGAAAGTATTTTTTCAAAGTATCCACTGCAGAATTTTCTTCTTCGCAAAATGCCATGTAGCAAACGCCTTTGGCAGTAGATGCCACTATGAGCTTACCAAACAGGCTGTCGAAAAATGAATAGTTAATCGTTAAGCCGGCGGCGCCATTTTTATATTGCGCGGGAGTCATGCCTTCTATGCTTATAAAAAGATCGTGCAGCCTGCTTGTGCCGGATAGACCGGTTTCTAACGCTGTATCGAAGAGCGTGGCATTTTTATTTTTCAATAAAGTTTTTGCATATTGAAGGGAGATGTATTGTAAGAACTTCTTAGGACTGGTGCCCGCCCACTCTGAGAACAGTTTTTGAAAATGTGCAGGGCTGAGATAAATGTGTGCAGCCACTTCTTCTAAAGATGGCTGCTGTTTAAAGTTGTTTTTTATATACTTTATGGCCTCTTCAATTTTTTTATAATTATACGCTTGCTGATTCATGTATACCTGTTATTACGGCAAAGTTCGGAACAATCATTGTAGAAAAAAATCCGAAATGTGTGTATTTTTCTATGTTGAAAGATACGTGATTATCCACATAAACTTGTTTACATTTGTAAAAAATATCGGTCTGAAAAGAAGATACAAAATATTACTCAATTATATTATCGGGCCAGTTCTGTTTCTTGTTCTTTCTTTTTCTATTTATAAAAAGATAAAAGCACAGGAGAATCTTCCGGAAACATGGAGCGTACTAAAAGAGTCGCTATACGAACAGTGGCCGCTGCTTTTGTTAATGATAGCCTTAATGATAGTGAATTGGACGTTTGAAGCAAAGAAATGGCAGATACTCATTAGTCCGGTACAGAGAGTAAGTTTGTTCAAGGGGTTTAAAGCAGTATTATCGGGTTTGTCTTTCGGGTTGTTTATACCCAACGGCATGGGCGAATATTTAGGAAGAATGCTCTACCTCAATGAAGGCAACCGGCTAAAGTCGATTGCCGTGAGTTTTATGGGCAGCCTGTCGCAATTATTGATTACGCTGATTACCGGTGTATTGGGTTTGTATTATTTAATGTTTGTAAAGGATATCAATGTTGCGGGTGCTACAGGGCTTTCTTTTATCTGGTTTAAGGCATTGTTGTACGCGGTTTTCATTGCCATAGCGTTTTTTCTTTTTCTATATTTTAAGATAGGATGGGTTTCCGGGTTTTTTCAGAATATTCCATTTGTGTATAAGCACAGGTTTTTAATAGAAGCCTTAAAAACATTTGATACGCCAACGCTCTTTAAAGTCTTGTTTGTTTCATTACTAAGGTTTTCGGTATTTGTGCTGCAATACCTCTTGATGTTTTATCTTTTTAAAGTAGAAATAGCTTTAGCGTCAGCCATATCCAGCATTTGTGTAATGTTTTTACTTATAGCCATTGTGCCTACCATTCCTATTGCAGAATTAGGGGTAAGAGGTGAAATAAGCTTAATAATCTTTGGGATGTTAAGTACCAACACCATTGGCATACTTTCTGCGACCGTACTTATATGGCTGATAAATCTTATAGCCCCGGCAATGATCGGTAGCCTGTTTGTATTAAGTGTTAAAGTCTTTAAAAAGAACGGGAGTTAAACTTAAAATATGTAATTTGCTCTAAAGATAGACCAACAGATTTTATAAAACGATGAGAATTGTATTTACAACCATACTGAAAAGCCTTGTTATTTTTATTTTTTTTACATCCTTTACGCAGTCTGATTCTATTGAGAAATCAACTATTTCAACGCAGTCGGGAGGCAACTTTTGTGGTATGACCAATACCGCTTTCGCCTCAGGGGAGCGGCTTACAATAAATGTATATTACACTGTATTAGGCTTATATATACATGCCGGTGTGCTTACGATGAATACAACACAGACTACACTAAACGGCAAGTCGGTATACAATGCCAAAGCTTTTGGCCGTACCTTATCGGGATACGATAAGATATTTAAAGTGCGCGATACTTATGAAACTTATATGAATACAAGTAATCTTCAGTCAGAGAAGTTTGTAAGAAGAGTACAGGAAGGAAAATATAAAAGCAGTGAAGATTACACTTTTAATAATGCCGCCAATACTGTAAGAACCTCTAACAAAACCGTTCGTGTGCCGGATTGCACAATGGATGTGGTTACAGCCATATACAATGCCAGAAATATTGATTTTTCAAAGTACAGCGCCGGACAAAAAATTCCTTTTAAAATTATTATAGACGAGAAGGTACAGAATCTTTATATAAGATATATGGGAAAAGAAACGGTTTCTACGAGGCTTGGTAAATTCCGTGCTATAAAAGTAAAGCCATTGCTGGTTCAGGGCAATACATTTTCCGGCGGCGAGAAAATGACCATCTGGTTTAGTGACGATGGCAACCGGGTGCCGCTACGAGTTGAAAGCGCTTTGGCTGTGGGCAGCGTAAAAGCTGACCTGATGAGCTACAAAGGGCTGCGCTACGGTTCTATAGCTTCCAGGGTGAAATAAAAGTCATTATACTTTATTTTGTTTTTTCCTCGGCGTAGATGTGCGCAATTTCCTCGGCATATTTTTCTGCAATTATTTTTCTTTTAAGGCTTAGCTTGGGAGAAAGCTCTCCGGTGTCTACCGTCCATTCGTCTTGCAGCAGTTTGTATTTTTTTATTTGTTCTACTTTATTAAAGTTTTTATTTATTCTGGTAATAATGCGTGTATACACATTAATTATGTCTTTGTGCCTGATAGCTTCTTCATTGGTGGTGAAGGGTATATTTTTTTCTTCCATGTAGGATTTCAGAATATGAAAAGCCGGAACAATAAGAGCTCCTACAAACTTTTCGCCATCGCCTACCACCATCGCCTGTTCAATGAGCGCGCTTTCTTTCAGCTTGCTTTCTATGGGTTGTGGAGCTACATATTTACCGCCGCTTGTTTTAAATATTTCTTTCTTTCTATCTGTTATTTTAATATATTTATTTTCAACCCATACACCAATATCTCCTGTGTGCAGCCAGCCGTCAATCACTGTTTCGGCGGTTAGTTCCGGCTGTTTATAATATCCCATCATTACGCAGGGCCCCTTTACGCAAATTTCTCCGTCTTCTGCTATTTTCACTTCCTGGTCACCATAAGGTACACCCACCGTTCCTATTTTCAACTCATTATTTACTTGCCTGTTGGCTGCAATTACCGGGCTGTTTTCTGTAGGTCCGTATCCTTCTATAACGTTGATTTTAGCAGCATGAAAAATGCGTAAAAGCCTTTCCTGGCAAGCTGCTCCGCCTGCAACGATCAGCTCAACTTTTCCTCCAAGCGCCTTTCGCCATTTATTATATATCAGCTTGTCGGCCAGTCGCAACTGAAATTTGTAAAAGCTTGAGAGTTTTTTATGATTATCGTATTTTTGAGCTACACCAACAGACCAAAAAAAGATTTTTCTTTTCAATAAAGACAAGCTTCTGCCGGTAGTCAGAATTTTCTCAAACACTTTTTCCAGCAAGCGCGGAACGGTTGTAAACACATTGGGTCGCACATCTTTCAAATATTCACCAATTAGTGAAATATCTGTTACATAATAAATGCTTACTCCGCTTAGGATGTAAAAATAATTTACTACTCTTTCAAATACATGGTTGAGCGGAAGAAAGCTTATCGCTTTCCACTCCGGAGCATCAGGAAAAGGAAGGTCTCGTTTATCAAAAATTAAATTGGAAACAATATTTTTATGAGACAGCATTACGCCTTTAGGAAGTCCGGTAGTGCCAGAGGTGTAGATGATAGTAGCGATTCTTTCCGGCTGTATTTCTGCTTTTATTGCGCTTATTTTTGATGTACAGGCTTCATCAGCATTTTTCAACAATGTTTTCCAATTAGTTATACGTGTTGTGTCAAAGCTAAAAATTTCTTTTACGGTTGTGGCTTCTGATATGCAAGTATCAAACTTGTCCAGAATATCTTCATCGCCAATGAACACCAGCTTTGCTTCGCTTTCGTTGAGAATGTAGTTGAGCTCAGTAGGGTTGGTGGTAGGATAAACAGGAACGAGTACTGCGCCCACTTGCTGCACCGCTAAATCAAGCATTATCCATTCGGGCCGGTTCTGGCTTATTACCACAATTTTATCTACACCTTCGGGAGTATGGTCTTTAAAGCCAATACCCATTTCCAGCAAGCCGCAACTTAGCTGATCCACAATGTTTTTAACATCCTGCGTACTGTATTTTATCCATTTGCTTCCTTCTTTTATACAAAGCATATCGCTTTTTGGAAACTTCTGCAACTGTACATCTACAATATCAAAAAGGCGCGAAAAAGCAGATCCGTTATTCATGTTAAGCATATTGTTTTTAAGAATTGTAAGTACAATGATTATGCGTGCATATTTTCATTGTGTGATCTTATATTCTATTGCCTTAAAAAAAATAGTTATTATAAATTGATTACCAAAAAACAAGGTTTTCAAAAATACAATTTTATTATTTTTCTTTTATAAATAATTTCAAAAGATGTACTTTTGCTCTCCATCAAGCGCGGAGGTGGCGAAACTGGTAGACGCACTACTTTGAGGTGGTAGCGCCTGTAACGGGCGTGGGAGTTCGAATCTCCTCCTCCGCACTCAATTGTTTTTGATGAATTTTATTGCGGAGGTGGCGAAATTGGTAGACGCACTACATTCAGGATGTAGCGCCCGCAAGGGCATGGGAGTTCGACTCTCCTCTTCCGCACATATAATAGCTGCTTATTACATTTCTTTGTTTAAAAAAAATTGCCACTCCGGATAGCGAAGAACCTGTATATGAAAACAGCTTCTTCTCTGCTATTCAGAATGACAACATATTGTAAGCAACAACGCTGCCGCTTATTTTATAGGAATTTTAATTAATCTTATCGATTGATATATTGCGTTGTATCAATGGGAAGATCCGTTGTGTCTACGGGCAGCTTTGTTGTATCCGGTACGGGTTCATGTTTTGGAGGAAGCGTATCTTGTACGTTGTTTTTATTTTCGTCAGAAGAATTGGTTCCTGCAAATGCAAAACCAGCTGTAAATATGCTGCCTACTAATAATAATTTGAATGTCTTTTTCATAAATAAAAATATTTTTTGTTTTAAATAACTCTTCAGTTTTTGTAACTGAAAATAAAATGTGATTTATAGTTAGTCGCTGGCAGAAGCCAATACTGACAAGCTTTTTACTACTTTGAGAGAAGTTTGTGACAATTAAAAAATATTTTTGCTTACTGCTAAATATTATTAAATGCTATTAATTTATCTTTCAGAAGCAGCTTGGCGCGGCGCATTATCTGCCAATAATTTTCTTTGGAAATATTGTATAGCTCGCATATTTCAGTGCTGTTTTTTTCTTCAAAATACTTAGCTAATAACACTTTGCGCCATAAGCGAGGTAAAGAAGCCAGCGCTCTTTTATAAATGCGCAAGAAGTCCGGGTCGTCTAACAAATGGAAATCTTCTACGCTCTCACTTTCTTTGTTTTCTTCTATATCCGTTTCAGCGGAATTTGTTTTCCTGTAATGATCAACGATTTTTTTTCTGAGAATGGCGTATAGCCAGGTGCGCGCCGAACTTTGTTTTTTAAAAACATCGTATCCTTGCATTGCAGCAAGAAATGTTTCCTGCAAAATATCTTGCGCGTACATAGCGTTTTTCACACTTTTTAATGCGTAGCTGTACATTTCGTCGTAAAAAGAAATAAACCAATTGGCAAACTCCCTTCTGTTATTTGTTGGTTCCACACACGAATGATTTTATAAGTTAATTATCAAGTAGTGTATAGATATGGCATAAGCTTTCTTGCTGTGTTTATAGTTAGATGATTTTTTAAAAAGTGAAAGTAGTACTTTGGCTAATACAAAAACAGAGATTAACATTACAATAATTTATGCAGATGAATGAGATATAATGAAATCTAAAAATTAATATGCTAACTTGTTTAGCAAAAATCTGTAAATTGCAGCAAAGAAATTTGATATGTCAAAAAAGATAAAATGCCCCGGATGCTCGTATGAATTCCCTTTAGAAGATGCTTTAAAAGATGAAGTAAAGGATATTCTGGAAAAGGAAAAGCAAACCTATCGCGAGCAAATGATGAAATATAAACAACAGCGCGAAGAGGAGTTTAAGCAGAAAGAAAACGAACTTTTAAAGAAAGAAGAAACTTATAAAAAACAGGCCGAAGAACAGTTGGTTGTGTACGAAAAAAAATTGAAAGAAGAGTTTTTGCATAGACAAAAACAACAGCAGGAAGAGCTAAAAAAATCTATAGCAGGAGACTTTGAAAATAAAATAAAATTGCTGGAAGACTCTGTAAAAGAAAACGAAGAAAGGCTGAAAATATCGCGCCGGAAAGAACTGGAGTTTTTACAAAAAGAAAAAGAATTAAAACAAAAAGAAGTAGACCTAGAGATACAGGTGCAGCGACAGTTGCTGCAAGAACGAGAACAATTAAAAGAACAATTACAAAAAGAAGAGTTAGAAAAAGCGGCATTCAAAGATGAGCAGCACAACCTGCAAATAAAAGAGCTTAAAAAACAACTGGAAGACCAGAAAAAGCTTGCGGAAGAAATGAAACGTAAAGCAGAGCAGGGCAGCATGCAGCTGCAGGGAGAAGTACAGGAGCTGGAACTGGAAAGCATATTGCGCAATACTTTTATTTATGATGATATTGTGGAAGTTCCGAAAGGCACGGTTGGCGCGGATTGTATACAGATAGTCAGAACCCAGTTGGGATTAGAAGCGGGAAAAATAATTTATGAAAGTAAACGTACCAAAAATTTTACCAACGACTGGATTGAAAAACTAAAAGCAGATATGCGCAGCCTTAGCGCAGATATAGCCATTATAGTAACGCAGGTTTTACCAAAAGACATGGATCGTTTTGGAGAAAAGGACGGCATTTATATTTGTACTTTTTCTGAAGTAAAAAGTGTGGTGCTATTGTTGCGCAATGGTATTTTAAAAGTTGCCGAAGCTAAAAAAAGCCAGGAAAATAAAGGCGAGAAAATGGTAATGCTTTACGATTATCTTACCGGCAACGAATTTGTACAACAATGGAAAGCCATAAGGGAAGGCTTTCTTTCTATGAAGCTAAGCATTCAAAAAGAGAGAGATGCTATGGAAAAACTCTGGAAAAAACGAGAAAAAGAGCTGGAAAAAGTTTTGCTTAATGCCGCGCATATCGGAGGATCCATTGAAGGTATTGCCGGTTCAGATACTGTAAACATGCGTCTTCTGGAAGATGGCGAAGAAGATATGCTGCTACAGGATTAGAAAGGATAGCCTATAGAAATATTCCACACCCAGTTTTTTTGTAGCCAGTCCCAATTCATTCTGTTAAAGTTCCAGTCAATCCTGTTTTCACCATGTACGGGTCCTCGTAGCGGAACACCAATATCAAGCCGAAGCAGCAAAATGCTCAGGTCTACGCGAAGTCCCGGTCCGGCGCCAATGGTAAATTCTTTGAGAAAGTTAGAAGATATTTTACCCCCGGGTCGTG
>JAEWKC010000006.1 GCA_023386235.1 Bacteroidota bacterium
AATGATGGTGTACGGCAGAAACAGCCAATAACGAAGGGATGGCGGCATGTTCACTATCCACGGCACGATCGCTTAAAACAAGCACTTCAAAGCCGTCGTTAACTGCGTCTTCGGCATAGCGGCAAAGTCTTTCTATTCCTTTCTTTAAAGAGCCCGGCTGGCCATTGGCACGAAAATATGTCTGCAATGTTTTAGCTTGGAAGCTCCCGGTATCTATAGATCTTAATTTTTCTAATTCTTTATTGGTAAGTATGGGATGCTTTAGCGCGACAACGTGACAAGCCTCCGGATTTTGATGTAGTATGATTCCCTGGTTACCTAAGAATGTGCTGAGAGACATCACCATTTTTTCCCTGATAGGGTCTATAGGCGGATTGGTAACTTGTGCAAAAAGCTGTTTGAAATAACTGCTTATATGCTGAGGCTGATTGCTTAATACCGCCAAAGGTGTATCAATACCCATAGAGCCAATTGGTTCTTTGCCATCCACTGCCATTGGGATAATGATATTTTGCAGGTCTTCCTGCGTATAACCAAACGCTTTTTGATATTTAAAGACTTCCTGTCCTTCAAGTGATGTAAACATTACCCTGGGATCAGGCAGTTCTTCTAATCTTATTTTATATTTATTCAGCCAGTCTGCGTAGGGTTTTTGTGAGCAGATGTCGTTTTTAAGTTCTTCATCGCTGATGATTCTGCCCTGCTGCATATCTACCACGAACATTTTGCCGGGTTGCAAACGTGTTTTTTGAAGCACTGTTGCGGGATCCACCGGCAATGCACCCGTTTCTGAAGCCATTATTACCCTGTCGTCGTTGGTAACCGTAATTCTGGAAGGTCTCAGGCCGTTTCTGTCTAACGTAGCGCCAATCATATTGCCATCGGTAAATGTAAGCGATGCCGGACCATCCCAGGGTTCCATTAAAGAGGCGTGATATTCGTAGAATGCTTTTTTTACTGGATCCATCAAATCGTTACCATCCCAGGCTTCAGGCACAAGCATCATCATTACATGAGGTAGCGAGCGACCGGTATGCAGCAGCAGCTCTACCATATTGTCTAAACAGGCTGAGTCTGATTGATTTTCACTCACTATAGGCAATAGCATATCCATTTCTTCTTTTGAGAAATATTCAGAAGAGAAATTTTTTTCTCCTGATTTCAGCCAGTTTAAATTGCCTTGTAGTGTATTGATTTCACCATTATGTGCCAGATACCTGAATGGTTGTGCCAGCTTCCACGATGGAAAAGTATTGGTAGCAAAGCGTGAGTGCACCAAGCCAAAAGCAGAAACCACTTTTTTGTTTTTCAAATCAAGAAAATAATTTCTGACCTGATGACTGGTAAGCTGTCCTTTGTAGATAACTACTTTTGTAGAGAAAGAAGCTATGTAAAAACCTACGGCGTCTTTCCTGACGGTATTATTAATAGTGTGTGTGGCGTAATTGCGCAGAACAAAAAGCTTGCGTTCAAATGCTTCATTGTCTTTAATATGATCGGGACAGGCTACAAATACCTGTTCCATTTCGGGCTCTACGGATAGCGCGGTAGCGCCAATATCAGTAGTGTCTACCGGCACTTTTCTGTACATCAATATTTCAATGCCTATTGTTTCTGCTACGCGGGCAAAAATTTCGCGGCATTCTTCTCTTAGTCTTGTTTCTTTAGGAAGAAATAAAACACCTACGGCGTATTTGCCAAAAGAAGGAAGATGTACGCCTTTTTTTAAACATTCTTCAAAGAAAAATTCATGTGGTATCTGGATCATAATACCAGCGCCGTCTCCGGTATTATTTTCGAAACCGCTGGCGCCTCTATGTTCCATATTTTCCAGCACGGTCAACGCGTCTGATATGTGCTGATGCGATTTATGTCCTTTGATATTTGCTACAAAACCAACACCACAAGAATCATGTTCAAACGCGGGATTGTATAACCCGCCAACATTCAGCTGAACAGAAGTGTTCTGATCGGAAATACTCATATAGAAAAAATTTAATTAAATTTAAACAAAAATACATATTATCTAATAAATAACAATAATTTTTCGTAATTTGGTATAAATAGTAAATATTTATTGAAATATTTCAAACGATCGTTAGTAAATACGGTATACTAACTGGCAAAACAAATTTGGATAAAAAAACTATTGTCATTAACTTTGCCATCCCAAATACGGCCCCGTAGCTCAACTGAATAGAGCATTTGACTACGGATCAAAAGGTTTCAGGTTTGAATCCTGACGGGGTCACTGAATAAAAGCCTTGTAAACAGTACGTTTCAAGGCTTTTATTATAAAAGTATTTGCACTGCACTATTAAAATTTATACTTTCCTCACAGCCATGTCCCACACAGAGGATAAGGTGTATAATTACTATTTCGTATGTTTACAATGAATAATGATTAAGGTCATAAGAGGGGCTGAAAATACGAACACAAAGGCAGCAAATTTGATATTGAGAACATTTCTTCAAATTTTTTTGCAGAATTTCTTTTTTATTTAAAAAAGATTTATTTAATTTTATATTAATATCTCTCACCACAAAACTATGTATTATGAAAAAAATTTACTCCTCTCTATTCGTGTTATTTGCTGCATTGTCTATATCAAATGCACAGAATCTTTTGATAGAAGAATTTAATTATAATGCAGGAGATTCTTTAAATCAACATGGTTGGATCACTTCAAGCGGAGGTGCTACCAACAGGATACTGGTAACTTCGCCGGGATTGACCTACACCGGCTATCCTTTAACTGCAGGGAATGCAGCAACCTTAACTACATCGGGCCAGGATGTATACAAGCTTTTGAATACGAATGTTTCTTCCGGATCGGTATACACTGCTTTTCTATTCAATGTGATTAATGCCAGAAATAGCGGAGACCATTTCATCAGTTTGGGAAACGCTACTTCTTCAACTTCTTTTACTGCCAGATTGTATGTTAAGAATTCAGGAACCGGTTTTGTAGTAGGTTTGTCTAAGGGTTCCGAAGCGGCAGTATATGACGAATCAAATGTATTAACCTTCGGAACAACGTATTTGGCAGTTACAAAATATACTTTTAATCCGTCTACTGATGATGATGTAGCATCTTTATATTTTATCAATGGAGCTTTACCTGCAACAGAGCCCAGTGCGCCAACTTTGGTAAATAGTGCTACTTCAGGAGACTTAGCAACTGCGGCTCGTATTTTTTTAAGACAAGGTACGGCCACTAGTGCTGCAAACGTAATTGTAGATGGAATAAAAGTTTCAACTGAATGGTCTCAATTACTTACAGCTCCCGTAAGCATGACTGCTTTCAATCTGGAAAAATTACAAAACGCTGTAAAGCTTACATGGCGTAGCGCGCAGGAGAAAAATGCAAAAGAATATATTGTAGAACGCTCTGCTGATAATGAAAACTGGCAGAAGTTAGCAACAGTGCCTGCTGTCGGCAACACCAGCAATCCTACTGATTATAGCTATACAGATTCCTCTCCTTTACACAAAACCAATTTCTACAGATTAAAGATCGTAGATATGGATGGCAGCTTTGAATATTATAAAACACTTAGCGTAAATATGCAGGCTGGTATAGCTATAAATGCGTATCCTAACCCGGTAAAAGATATACTGTATGTGCAAACAGCCGAGAATAAAAATGATTTACAGGTGGATGTTTACAATGTTGCAGGCAGCAGAGTAATGGGAACCAGGCTTACCGGCAATTCTTTAAACGTATCCAGGCTGCAGGCAGGTGTTTATTTTGTAAAAGTTACAAAAGTAGACGGCGCTTCAACCACACTGAAAATAGTTAAATTGTAGTCAATATTTTCTTTCAATAAGCTATAATGGCAGGATTACAGGCGCTAATTCTGCCATTTTTATTATTTTCGTGGAAGGTATACGTGTGGCAAGGAAATTGCTTTAACAGATAAAAATAAAAAATAAATAATGACAGGATATATTTTAATAGCGGTAGTAATGATGTTGTTGGGCTCTTTGGTGAGCGGCAGGCTTCAAAGTAAATTTAAGAAATACAGCAAGATACCATTGGCCGGAGGTTTGAGTGGTAAGGAAATAGCAGAGAAGATGCTGCGTGAAAATGGTATCAATGACGTTAATGTTACTTCGGTACAGGGTTTTCTTACAGATCATTACAATCCTGCTAATAAAACCATCAATTTAAGTCCGGAAGTATATGCAGGGCGTAGCATAGCCGCTGCGGCTGTAGCTGCTCATGAAACCGGTCATGCCGTGCAGCACGCCACCGCCTACAGCATGTTGCAGTTAAGAAGCAAACTGGTGCCCATTGTACAAATCAGTACACAGCTTTCGCAGTGGGTAATCATTGCCGGTTTAATACTTCTTGCCGGTTCTTCATTTGGCAATACCGTTTTTTTAATAGGTATCGGATTGTTTGCAATGACTACTATTTTTTCTTTAGTAACACTTCCGGTAGAGTATGATGCCAGCAACAGAGCTTTAGCCTGGTTAGAGCGCACCAATACTACTAATCCGCAGGAGCATGAAGGTGCCAAAGACGCTTTGAAATGGGCTGCCAGAACGTATGTTGTAGCCGCTATCAGTTCTATTGCTACCTTGCTTTACTATATTTCTATATTTATGGGTAGGAGAGATTAATTTGTACAGCACATAAAAATGAATATAAATTGTAAGCACCGCTCAAAAAGCGGTGTTTCTTTTTTTTCATTCCAAAAGAAAAAGATTATCTTTGCATCCGGCAGGTCTTACACGACCAGCTCCTGCTGAATCTCCCAGGGTCGGAAGGCAGCAAGAGTAGGCGGTTGTAGCGGTGCGATGTAATAAGCCTGCCTTTTTTATTTTCTCCATTATTTTATTGATAATTGTTGAATTGTTTACTTAGTTAAACATACTTTTTGTTATATTCGTATCCGCAATAAGTAAAAAATGCACACGAAATAATCCCTAGGCGAGATAAGTAGTGGCAAACATAAAAAACTAAAAATTAATACACATGAAATTCTTCATAGATACAGCAGATCTGGCTCAAATAAAAGAAGCCAACGATTTGGGAATTCTGGACGGCGTTACTACCAACCCATCTTTAATGGCTAAGGTAGGTATTAAAGGTAATGAAGCTGTATTCGCACATTACAAAACAATTTGTGAACTGGTAGATGGCGATATCAGTGCCGAGGTTATTGCTACCGATTTTAACGGTATAGTAGAAGAAGGAAAAAAACTGGCACAAATACACGAAAACATTGTGGTTAAGGTGCCTATGATCAAAGACGGAATCAAGGCCATTAAATGGTTTAGCGATAACGGTATTAAAACCAACTGTACTTTAATATTCTCTGCAGGACAAGCTCTGTTGGCCGCAAAGGCAGGCGCCACCTATGTTTCGCCGTTTATAGGCAGAATTGACGATAGCGGCTGGGAAGGCATACAGCTGATAGAGCAAATAGCTGAAATATATGCTATGCAAGGATTTGAGACAGAAATACTGGCGGCATCCATACGCAATACCAACCACATCATTCAGTGCGCGGAAGCCGGAGCAGATGTAATTACTTCTCCGTTAGAGCCCATTCTTGGCTTGTTAAAACATCCGCTTACCGATATCGGTTTGGCCAAGTTTTTGGAAGATGCTAAAAAGTTTGTTTAAGAACGAAAATAAATATGGAAGACGAAAAACTTAAGTGGAATACCATATCATCAGAATATATTTTTAAAGAGAATTGGTTTACCGCGCGCAAAGATGTCTGTGAAAGGCAGGACGGTAAAATAATTGAACCTTACTACGTGTTTGAATTTCCGGAATGGGCTACAGCACTGGCTTTGACGGAAGACAATAAAGTGATTCTGGTAAAGCAGTATAGGCATGCTTTGGGAGAAGTGTGTATAGAATTGCCCGGCGGATGTATAGATGATGCCGATGAAACGAATGAGGATGGCATAAGAAGAGAGTTGCTGGAAGAAACAGGTTACTCTTTTGAGTCCGTTCATTATTTAGGAAGAATATCAGCCAATCCTTCTACCAATTCCAATTTGATGCATATGTTCATTGCTACCGGTGGCAGGAAAACAAATTTGCAAACGCTTGATGAAAATGAAGAAATAGTTTTACTGGAGGTAACTCTTGATGAGTTAATGCAAATGATAGATGAAAAAAGATTTGTACAGTCCATGCATCTTAGCACTATCTTCTACGGTCTCAGATATCTTGATAAGATAAAGTTTGAAAAATAAGGTTAAAAAAATAGCGGTTATAGGCCCTGAAAGCACGGGTAAGAGCGCGTTATGCAAAGCTTTGGCTTTGCATTTTGATTGTTTATGGTGCCCTGAATACGCCAGGGAATATTTACTTAGAAACGGTAAAGAATATACTTTCGATACCTTGCAAACCATCGCCAAAGGGCAGTTGCGCAAAGAAGATGATTATATGCAGCGATCTATAGACGGCAACAAATCCTTTCTTTTTATAGATACGGAAATGTACATTATGAAAGTGTGGTACGAGTATGCTTTCAATCAATGTCCTTATTTTGTTTTGCAGGAAATTGTAAACCGTCCGTATGATTATTATCTGCTTACCAACACCGATCTTCCCTGGGAAGAAGATGAGTTGAGAGAATATCCCGATCCTGCATCAAGAGAAAAATTATTACACACATACAAAGACATCCTTATACACCAAACCTCCGGGTGGCAAATGGTTTCTGGCCACGGCGATGAAAGAACGCAAAATGCCATTGCTGCTATTGAGCGTATTTTTCTTGAAAAAAATGATAGATAGTGCAGGAATATCTAAGTTAGGAACACGGAGCGCAAAGTTGGAAGTGAAAAAAATGACTCTTCTATCCCTCGCTGTCGGGGGCAGGGGGTGGATGAGGAGCTGGAAATAGAGAATGTCAACTTGTTTCGTTCTGTGCTCAATAGGCCAAAATATAAGAAGATAGAACAAAGCCATAAAGTGAAAGCGTGAGCCTGCAAAATGCTATTGCAGTTCTTGTGCGTGTTTTTTCTTGTAAAAATAATAAACAGGCACACCTATTAATACAATCAGAAATCCTAAAAGCGATGTTTCCCATTTATAAAACAATAAGCCTAAGGCCATCGTACCTGCCAGTATAAAATAAATAATAGGTATCCAGGGGTAGCCAATAGCCTTATAAGGTCTTTCCGCGTCGGGGCGGCTTTTTCTCAATCTGAAAATACCCCAGATAGTCAATATATAAAATACCAGTGTAACAAACACCACGTAATCTAAAAGCAACCCGTATTTACCACTCAGGCAAAGGATGCATGCCCATATACATTGAATCCACAAGGCATGGCTGGGCACATGATTTTTATTGACATGCGCGGCATCTTTAAAAAACAATTTGTCTTTGGCCATTGTATAGTATACTCTCGCTCCCGATAATATCAGCCCGTTGTTGCAGCCAAAAGTAGAGATCATGATCATTACCGCTATGATGAGTGTACCAATGTTTCCAAAAATCTGATTGGCTGCTACCGTTGCTACTCTGTCTTCATTGGCAAAGGCCAGGCTGGTAATGGAGCTTAGGGGGAATGTACCGTCAGCATTAGCTGCCGGCAGCAAAGGCAATACCGCCGTGTACATAATGTTGGTAAACATATAAATGACCACTACTATTACAGTACCGAGAAATAAACTTAATCCTACATTTCTTTTGGGATTTTTTATTTCCCCGGCAATATAAGTGACGTTTTCCCACGCTACGCTACTAAATACAGAGCCAACCATAGCGGAAGATATCAACCCGATAATTAAGTACATACTATCCGGTCGCTGAAAAGCAGACCAGGCTATTTGTACGCCGGCGGCGTCTCTTACGGGTTGTGTAAATTTTAAGTCGAAAGCGTTGGTCCAGTTCATGTTCCATACTTCGGTTTTGGCACCTAATAGCAATCCGAATACAATGAGTCCAAATAAGGAAAGTAATTTTGTACCCGTAAAAAATTGCTGTATCAGTTTACCCTCCTTTACACCGCGTGTATTTATATAAGTCAATAAAATAATGATACCTATTGATAACAGTTGTGCCGGGTAAAAAGTAAACCAATTACCAATAGTAAAAAGTATATTCTCTTCCCGCATGGCAAATACAGGCATAAAGTACCCGGCAAATTTGCTGAAAGCCACGCCAACAGCCGCGATGGTACCGGTTTGTATTACAGAGAAAAAACTCCAGCCGTACAGAAAACCCATTAACGGGTTGTAGGCTTCTTTCAGGTACACGTATTGCCCGCCCGCTTTTGGAAACATAGAAGAAAGTTCTCCATAGCTGATGGCTGCAAACACTGTCATAATACCTGTGATAAGCCATATCAATATCAACCACCCGGCAGAACCTACATGGCGCGTCATGTCTGCACTTACAATAAAAATTCCGGAGCCGATCATGCTGCCCGCCACTATCATAGTGCCGTCTAATAAAGACAGTGAGGGCTTTAGTTCTTTTTGTACTTGATCCATTAAGTAAAAATAAGAGATATTAAGCTTATTTATTTTCAAATAAACTATTTATTTAAAAATATACCTAAATTCGTTACGTATTTTTAGATAATAATCAGATTGAATGAAAAAAATATGTGCAATAACAATGGCTCGCAATGATGCTTTTTTCCTGAAGCATTGGATTGAGTATTACGGTTCGCAATTGGGGAAAGAAAACCTGTATATTTATTTGGATGGTACAGACCAGCCGGTTCCTGAAAATGCCGGAGAAGCTGTTGTTACGCATTGTGAGAGAATTCCGGGGCAGGTGGTGAGTGCGGAAAAACGACGCTTGGCACACTTATCCAATATTGCAGCAGAATTATTGAAGAGTTATGACCTGGTAATTGGTACTGACGCCGATGAATTTTTGATTGTAGACCCCAACTGTAACGAAACATTACTTTCTTATTTAAGCAAGCTTCCTGTCAGGACTTCCGTTTCGGGATTGGGTTTAGATGTGGGCCAGAAAATGGATGAAGAAGATACAATTAAAGATGACGAACCTTTTTTAATGCAACGCAGCTATGCGGTACTTTCTTCGCGCTATACCAAGCCGGCAGTACTTGCCCAACCTGTGCAATGGGGTTCAGGCTTTCACAGAATTAAAGGCCACGATTTTACAATAGACAAAAATTTATTTCTTTTTCATTTTGGAGTTTTTGACAGGCAAATGATTCAGGATCGTTTTTTAGACAAAGACAGGATGAATGCAGGATGGGAAAGACATATGAAAAAAAGAATGAGAGTAATAGACTATGTAACACACAAAAAAGCATTGGAAGATGAAAAGTTTCTGTCATTAGCAAGAAAAATTCAAACCTATTGCAGGCCTGTATTTGCCTGGAATAAACCTTCCATGTTAGGAATGAAATGGGTAGTAAAAATTCCGGAAAGATTTAAAAACATTGTTTGATTTTATTTGAAATAATAAACTTTTCATTTCGTTTTACAAAGTGTAGCGGCAGTAAAGCAAAGAAATATTCATGAACGAAAATATAGATGTAGTAATAGCCTGGGTTGATGGCAACCACCCGGCACATAAAAAAAAGATCGCTCCTTATTTACCCGAAGATTCTAAGCGCCAGGATGATAAGAACGGAGAAACGCGCTACAGGTCCGTAGGGGAAATATACTATTGTGTGGCATCAATTGTACGCTTTGCTCCTTTTGTAAGAAAAATATTTGTAGTTACTGATAAGCAGAATCCGCAGTTGAACGATTTTATTGAAAAGAATTTTCCTGAAAATAAAATACCTATTGAAATAATAGATCACGAAATTATTTTTAGCGACTATGAAACGTATCTGCCGGTTTTCAACAGTCGTGCCGTAGAAACCTGTATTTACCGGATTCCGGGTCTTAGCGAAAAGTATGTTTATTTTAACGACGACTTTTTTCTTATTCGTCCTGTAGACAGATCAGATTGGTTTGAGGGAGAAAAAATAATTGCTTACGGCTCCTGGCGCAATATGGTTATAGATAAATTTATTTCGTTTATAAAACCTTTGAGAGGAGGCGCCAAGCCAGTTGGTTTTAAAGATGGCATGACTTCGGCTGCCGGTAAACTAGGCTATTGGTGGCGTTACTTTCATCTGGATCACATGCCGCATCCTTTGCGGAAAAGTGTAATAGCTGATTTTTTTAAGGAAAATCAACATCTTTTTAAATTAAATATTGCTCACAAATTCCGTAGCAGGAAACAGTTCAATACGCATGAAATCTATTATTTATTAATGCTGAAAGCAGGCCGGGCAAATATAAGACCGGCATCGGAATACCTGCTATACATGAAGCCTGTAGGAAGAGGAGAAAACTATATCAAAAGAAAGCTGGGCATGTATGAAAACAATAAGAATTTAAAATTTTGCTGCATGGGTTCTTTAGATTTAGCTTCAGAGCAAGACCGAACAACCCTGTTAACTTGGCTGGCAGAGACAATCGGCATTAAAATTCCTCCTCAACCAAAGAGGCAATAAATGTAAACAACAAAGCAGCATTAAGGCAAAATATATGTTAGAGAAGAAAGCTACAATCACGGTAATTGTCCCTATATACAATGATGAGTTGTATTTAAGAGATGCGCTTATATCCATTCAAAATCAAACTTTTCAGGACTTTGAGTGCGTTTGCGTAAACGATGGCTCTACCGATGGTTCAGAAGAAATAATAAATGAGTTTATACAAAAAGACAAAAGGTTTATTAAGATAAATAAGCAAAACGGCGGAGTATCAAGCGCCAGAAACGCGGGATTAGACGTGGCTACAGGCGAATATATTTATTTGATGGATCATGATGATTTAATTCCCAATTATACTTTAGAAAAATTGCTCATGACCGCAAAGCTATACAATGCAGATATGGCGCGCGGCAGAATGATGATGATAGCAGAAAATTTTCAAATAGAAGACCTTCCCGTATCTGATAATGAAGACAGCAAAGCGAAGTATTTTGATAATCCTTTGTATGATTTTTACAAACATATCAGAAGAAAATACAAAACCTGGTGTTATATATGGCAATGTTTGTTTAAGGCTTCTGCAATTAAGGAGATAAGATTTTTGGAAGAACTAAGAGCAGGCGGAGAAGATAATTTATTTATGTTTGATGTGGTCAGCAATATAAAAAATTTTGTGCAAATCAATGATGTAGTAGCATGTCATCGCTATTCTAAAAATAGCGTAACGCTGAATGGCTTTAATTTTTCGCTGGTAAAAATGTTTGAAACGGTTGTGCCGTATGTTTATGAAAAGTATGTAATTAGCCCCGAAACAGACAAGCAGTTGTTGTTTTGGGTTTACAGGAAACAATCGTATGCCGTTTATAGATTTTTAATACGTGATACTATCCGGTCAAATGATAAAGCGTATTGGGTACAGTCAAGAGACATTTTATTAAAAATGAAAAACACGCCTGCCTTCAATGAAATGTATAAGCGCTGGGATTTTAGACAGAAGCTGTTTTATAACTTATTCATCAACGAAAGATATCACACATTAAAAAGGCTGAGCTTTATGATGTAATTTGCGGAATATCTGTTTTGTAAATATCATCAGGCTGGTGAATATTGTACCACTTGAAATCATCTTTATTCTTAAACCAGGTGATTTGGCGTTTGGCGTAGCGACGCGTATTTTTCTTAATTTCTTCTATAGCGGTTTCTAAAGAAATTGTATTGTTGAAATAGGCAAACAATTCTTTGTAACCTACTGTTTGCAGGGCGTTCAGGTGTTGATGGGGTAGTAGGGATTTTACTTCTTCTACAAGTCCCTGTGCTATCATGTGGTCAACTCTTGTGTTGATTCTCTCGTACAATGTTTTTCTGTTCCAATCCAGTGCTATTTTTATTGTGTCAAATTCTCTTTGCGTATTTTTCTTTTTTTGAAATGCAGCGATCGACTTTCCGGTAAACTCAATTATTTCCAAAGCGCGCATCATTCTCTGGGGGTTTTGGCTGTCAATAGTTTCCAGTATGGCCGGGTCTTTCTCCTTTAGCTGCATTTGCAGCCATTCTACTCCGAACTGTTTGTAGCTGTCTGCAATTTTTTTTCTTACAGCGTCAGGTACTTGCGGTATTTCATCTATACCATTTAGCAGCGCGTCTATATACAGGCCTGTGCCGCCAACCATGATGGCGATATTATTTTTCTGAAAAATAGTATGCAGTACCATCAGGGCATATTTTTCGTAAACGCCCGCGTTTACTTCATCCAGAATAGAGTGTGAGTTGATAAAATGATGCTTTACCAAAGAAAGTTCACCGCTTAATGGTTTGGCAACGCCAATGTTCATTTCCCGGTAGCATTGTCTGGAATCGGCAGAAAGTATTTCCGTTTTGAAATGTCGGGCCAATTCAATGGCTACAGCGGTTTTTCCCGATGCGGTTGGCCCGGCAATAACTATGAGCAAAGGCTTCAACATCTTTGCGAAATTTTATCCTTGAAATACGTAGCTTTTTACGTCTTGATCGGTAATGCTTTTGCCCGAAAGTATTACCAGCCTTTCTACCACATTCCTTAGTTCACGCACGTTGCCCGTCCAATTGTGTTGCTGCAGCACCTCAATGGCTTTTTTGTCAATAGGTTTGGGTTGTTTGCCGTAATCTCTTCCTATATCTTCCAGGAACTTTTCTACCAGCAGGGGGATGTCTTCTATTCTTTCGTTAAGAGAAGGAACTTTAATGAGTATAACGCTTAACCGGTGATAAAGGTCGAGACGGAATGTTTTATTTTCTACTTCTTCTAGCAGGTCTTTATTAGTAGCGGCAATTACTCTTACATCTACAGGAATTTCTTTCTCTCCGCCTACTCTGGTTATTTTTCCTTCCTGCAAGGCGCGTAATACTTTTGCCTGCGCGTCCAGGCTCATATCGCCAATTTCATCAAGAAACAATGTGCCGCCGCTTGCCTGTTCAAATTTACCTATGCGTTGCTTTACGGCAGAAGTGAAAGATCCTTTTTCATGGCCAAACAATTCGCTTTCTATCAATTCGCTGGGAATGGCGGCGCAGTTTACCTCAATCAACGGAGAGGCCGAACGGTCGCTATAAGCGTGTAGTGAACGTGCCACCAGTTCTTTACCTACGCCGTTTTCTCCGGTGATAAGTACGCGCGCGTCCGTGGCGGCAACCTTTTCAATAGTATCCTTAATTTTTAAAATAGGAGCAGATTCGCCTATCATTTCTACCGACTTGCTGATTTTTTTCTTCAGCGTTCTGGTTTCTTTAGAAAGAGAATTTCTGTCAATGGCGTTTCTTACGGTAATCAGCAACCGGTTAAGATCGGGCGGTTTTGATATATAATCATAAGCGCCTTCTTTTACCGCATCTACAGCGCTTTCAATAGTGCCGTGCCCGCTTATAAGAATAATGGGAACATCAGGATTTAATTCCGTGGCTTTTTTCAGGAACTCCATGCCATCCATCTTCGGCATTTTAATATCACACAGAACAGCCGAATAAGTATTTTGAGAAAAGAGGTTCCAGCCTTCTTCTCCATTGGCAGCTTCCTGCACTTTGTACTTTTCGAAAGACAATATTTCTGCCAGTGTTTTTCTTATTGCTTTTTCGTCGTCTATAATTAAAATATTACCCATGTAGTCATTAGAGATTTAGCAGCGAAGGTACGTTCTTAGCGCTGTTTTTTAAAATTTAATTTATTGCTAAATAATTGTTTTTGAAATGTTATAGCTCATTGAATTATAGTTTTTTAGCATCATTATTGATATATTTACATAAATGCGATTATTCATTTAAAAAACTATATAACATGAGTGCTAAACAAATTTTAATAGGAACTGTTGCAGGTATTGTGGCAGGTGCGGTTGCAGGTGTATTGCTGGCTCCGCAGTCAGGAGAAGAAACACGTCATCAGCTTGCAGAATCATCAGATGACATCAAAAGAAAAATCCGTAATTGGACAAGCAATTCTTTAGAAGAGCTGGACGATCTTAAAAATGTATTTTCAGAAGAAGTAGTAGGCTTGAAAGAAGACGTGCGTCACAGAGTTTTAAAACTGATTGACGAAACAAAATCCAGCTATAAAAGAATTTAATTCACTATAAATTTCGCTAAACATTTTGTAGTTTAGTTTTGTAGCAATCTATGGCATTTTCATACAATTCCATAGATTGTTTTTTTATTTATTGAAGCTTATAATCCGGAATTTGAGTATCTTGCAAGGCAATGAGAAAGTTTGAAGATTCATATCTGCACAAGGGTTTAAGAAAAAAACTTGTAGAAACTCTACAGAAAGAAGGTATAAAAAATCAGCATATACTGGATGCCATAGGCAACATTCCTCGGCATTATTTTCTTGACCCGGCTTTTGATAAAATAGCGTACGAAAACCGCCCATTCCCGATAGGCGAGGGGCAGACTATTTCTCAGCCCTACACGGTGGCATACCAGTCAGAACTGCTGGATGCGCAGCCCGGGGAAAAAGTGCTGGAAGTGGGTACAGGTAGCGGGTATCAGGCGCTTGTATTGGCAATGCTGGGAGCGGAAGTGCACACTATTGAGAGGCATAAAAAGCTATATGACGAATTTGAAAAAAAACGAAAAAAGAATTCATTTGTTTCCAACGAACATATACACTACCACTTAGGCGACGGTTATCTGGGCCTGCCTGATGAAGCACCATTTGATAAAATCCTTATTACGGCGGCAGCGCCTTTTATTCCCGAAAAGCTGATGGCACAATTAAAAGTAAGCGGCAAAATGGTGGTGCCGGTGCAAGATACAGATGACAGGCAGGTAATGATGCGCATCACTAAAAACGATGACGGTACCTGGGATGAAGAACGATTGGACTATTTTATTTTTGTACCCATGCTCATGAATATTCATCAGTAAGATGGTAAGATTTGTGCAAAAATACTAATAAGGAGTTCGTTTTATTAGAAAAATTCATTTATTTTTTGTACCTTTGCACCTGAAATTGATTTGATAACTTAATATTAATTAGTGAGCATGTCAACGCAAAATTTGCTGGAAAAATTACAAATAGGTAGTGAAAAGAACATTTTAATTCAGGGTCTTCCCTCTTCTGTAGAAAAACATTTCTCTAAAATTAACTACTCAAAAAACGTAACGCCTTTATTAAAGATTAAAAGAATAGATTATGCCCTGATTTTTGCTTTAAGCAATAGTCAATTGTGCAAAATTCTTCAGGAAGTGCTTCCTGCCTTAAGCATGAATGTAAAGTTATGGATAGCTTATCCTAAGCCGGCAAGTAAAATTGCCAGTGATTTAAGTAAAGATTGTTCATGGCAGGTGTTGAAAGATAATGGCTTTGCCTCTTCTGAAGATGTAGAGATGGATACGGTATGGTCTGCCATGCATTTTGAAAGAATGCCCGCCGAAAACACCACAGAGATCATGAAAGACGCTAAGAAGACGGATAACGTTTATCAGCCTTCTGAAGCTAAATTTGATAAAAAGCTATCGATAGTACCGGTTGAGCTTTCTACCTTGTTTAACAAGCAATTGAAAGCGAAAGAGTTTTTCTTTTCTTTATCTCCCAACCATCAGAAGCAGTATGTAACGTGGATCACAGGAGCCAAGCGCGCCGATGTGCGTGAGAGAAGACTGGAAGCTACAGTAGAAAAGCTTTTGGCGGGTAAAAAATCTCCTTTAGAAAAATAATATAATTTGCTAATATACAAAGAGACTGCTTATTATACAGCAGTCTTTTTTTTGTTTTTTCGCTAAAACCATTATCTTTATTCCAAAAAATGTTTCCTATGTCTACATTGACCACAAGAGGCATACAGATAACTGTAGAGACTTTCTACCAGAGAGAGTACAGTAATCCTTTGCTGAATGAGTACATGTTTGCATACCGGATTACCATTACCAACTACAATTCTTTTCCTATAAAATTACTTTCGCGTAAATGGTTTATATATGACAGCAACGGCACTATAGAAAAGGTAGAGGGTGAAGGTGTAATAGGACAGCAGCCTGTAATTGTTACCGATGACAGTTTTCAATATGTAAGCGGTTGCAACCTAAGAACTGATATAGGTAAAATGCATGGGTTATACCTGGTAGAGAATCAGTTTACCTTCGAATCTTTTGAAGTGGCGATACCAGAGTTTGTAATGATATCGCCCGATAAACTAAATTAATATTTGCTTTTTTAATTAAATATCTAATTCACGTAGATTCTTTCGTGCTGCTCAGGAATTATCACATCTGCAAATCCTTTCTTCATTAGTCTTTGTTTAAAATGCTCCTGCACATCATATTCTCCGTGCACTAAAAACAATTGCTTTACCAGTCTTGGATTCTGACAGGCCAGGTATTGGCAAAGATCATCATAATCTCCGTGCGCGCTCATGCTGCGCATAATACCTACTTCTGCAATTACATCAAAATCTTCTCTAAAAATACGTACGTTCTTCTGGCCGTTCATCAGTCTGCCGCCAAGAGAGTTGGGTTCGCAATAACCCACAATCAGGATTGTATTTTTTTCAAAAGAAATATTGTTCATAATGTGGTGCTTTACGCGTCCCGCGTCTGCCATACCGCTTGCAGAAATTATCACCATTGGTCTTTCATCTGCATTCAGCGCTTTGCTTTCTTCCACATTTGCTATGAATTTTAATCCAGGGAAATGAAAAGGATCATCATCTATCTGCAATAGTTTTTTTAACCGGTTGTTGAAATTTTCAGGATGATCTTTTACTACCTGTGTGGCTTCATAACTTAGCGGGCTGTCAACATATACCGGAACGTCGGGTAGCAGCTTTTCAATGCTTAGCTGATTTAAGAAGTACAGCAGCTCTTGTGTGCGGCCTACGCTGAACGCGGGAATAATGAGTTTGCCTCTTTTTTCAATGCATGTTTTTGTAACCCAATGCAATAATGTTTCGGCTGTGTCAAAGATACCTTCGTGGCGGCTATCGCCGTAAGTGCTTTCCATTATGATGTAATCGGCCTGCGGAAATATTTCCGGAGAGCGCAGTATCACATCTTTATACCTGCCAATATCACCGCTAAAAGTAATGTGGTTTTCTTTACCGTCTTCTTTTATAACCAGGTGTACACTTGCCGAACCTATGATGTGTCCCGCGTCTGTAAACATCACTTTTACATCATTGTTTATAGTAAACCACTCGTCGTAATGTACTTCTTCAAACAATGGAAAAGCTTTTTTTGCGTCTTCTATTGTATACAGTGGTTCATAAGGTTCCAGGCCGTCTTTTGCTCTGCGTTTATTTATAAATGCAGTGTCGCTTTCCTGTATGCCGGCAGAGTCTTCCAGTAATATTTTTGCCAGGTCTACGGTAGCGCTGGTACAAAATATTTTACCCTTAAATCCTTCTCCCACCAATTTTGGAATAAGACCAGAGTGGTCAATATGCGCGTGTGATAAAATCAGTACATCTATTTGTTGAGGATCGAAACCGAAATTGTTGTTCAGGGGAAAAGTTTCTCTGCCCATTCCCTGGAATAATCCGCAATCCAGCAGAATTTTAAAATCGTTTTTCAGGGTAATTAAATGTTTAGAACCGGTAACCGTTCTCGCTGCGCCGTGAAAAGTAATATGCATGAATGTTTTATTTATTTTAAGTATTAAAGATATTGAATAATCTTTATTTGACAGCTAACAGCATCATAATTTTTACGCAGTTTTTCTTTCGTTTATTTCTGCATTGAAAAACCTCCGGACTATCTTTACTTATCGTGTTTAATCAAGTGCCTGGCAAGTAATTCGTTTACTTCTTCAGCACGATTAAATACCATTAAATGACTGCCGCCTTTTACGGGAATGGTTTTTCTATTTTTACGATAGGTGAGCAGCAGGTCTGATGTGCCGTGCAGATGTATGAAGTTTTCAGGCTCCTGATCATTGCTCCATGAAATGATTTCTCTTATAGCCCATACGCTGAAATCTTTAGGTGTAGCCTTTCTCATTTTGGCTACTTTTTCTACTTCCTCGCGGGTTTTGGCTCCCAGTATTTTGGCCAATACAAAATTGCGCTCCTTGTTTATTACAAACGGAACCATCCTGTGCATTTTCAGTTTGCCGGCAAGCCTTATCCAGTGAGGTAATTCCTTTCGGGTAGCGGCGCTTGATATAAGAATGGTTTTTTTAGGGTGAATGAATTTGTTCATCTCACAGGCTATCATGCCACCCATAGATAACCCTACAAGTATAAAATCTTCGTTGGTATTAATTCTCGTGCTCATTCTTTGGGCGTAGGCGTTCATTGATTCGTTTTCTAAAGGAGGTATCCAGTTAAGATGTATGGCTTCAAAGCCTTCAGGCAATTTTATCCTGTCGAAAGCACTTTCATCGGCTCCTAATCCGGAGATAAAATATACGTTCATGTTTTTACTTTTCTTGATATGGATGGGCAATCATCTTCTTTTTTTACAGAAATAAAAAAGCAACGAACTGAAACAATAGGAAAAACAAACAAATAGTCCATATCCATTTAGGTACCGGCAGCGGCTCGTTCGGCTTCTTTATCATTATGAGGCTTAGCATGAGGCTAAGATTCAGTATAGGCGAAATGATCCATCCTCCCAGCAGCGGCACAAAATCCATACCTGAATGGTTGGCAACGATCTTGGTGCGCAGCACAAAATCTACAATGTACACCACGTTGAAAATTAATGCCAGCTTAGCCAGAAAAGAAATTTTACTCATCCTATTTTATGCAATAATAATACACAAAGTTAATCAGATTTTAATATACCTGTTGCAAATTATCCGTCGCCCAGAAAAGAAATTACTCATTATTATTTATTGTGTTCTGCGAAGCGTCTTCGCTTCGTAGCTGTTTTCTATCGTCCCCGGCGATGTGTACACAAATTTATTTATAACGCATGTTGCAATTTGAAAATATTTTTATAATTTAGACTTACTAAACCTTTATTACTTACACATTAAAATTCGAAAGCTATGAAAAGAAAATTAGGATTGCTGTTAATGATTGTATTGCCTTTTTTGATTGGGACAGGTTGTAAGAAAGATAATCAGGAAACCCTTGCAGAAAAATTTGAAAAAGAATTTGGGAAGCTTGCTTGTAAACCTGAACCTGTATTTGGTAAAAAGAACGAGATTATTGGTAAGTGGAAATTAGTACAGAAATGGTCTATAACCGGTAACCAAAACGGTAACGTTGTTATAGATACCGTTGATGTTTCTTGCAACAATGTTATTTATGAATTCAAAGCAGATAATACACTTACCGTAACAGGCGATAAAGATGATGTAGCACCCGGAAAATATACTTACTCTTATCGGACTATTAATAGTTGTCCTACTTGTTTACCTGCACCTAATTTAAGGATTGATAATAAAGAAGGAATCTTTGCATACGTCTATGAATACAAAATAATAATGCCTAACGTAAATAAAGCCTTTATCAGAATAAAATAAAATCTTATAGTTTATGAAAATAAGAATTTTACTCTTATTACTTTTCTTCTCCTCGCTTATTTAAGCTTTTCACAAAATATCCAAAAAACAATTATTGGCTGCCGGCAGAATAATTTTAAAACTTCCTTCTAAAACAAACATATCTTGGCTGTTTTGACTTATCTTTACGCACTTAATTTTAGTAATATGGAGTATAACAAATTAATTTCTGTAACAGGCATGGGAGGCTTGTTTGAGCTGGTTGGCAGTAAAGCCGATGGCGCTATTGTAAGATCGCTGGAAGATAAAACCACTAAGTTTATTTCTTCGCGTGTACACCAGTTTTCTCATTTGGAAAGTATAGAAGTGTACACAGTAAAAGACAATGTAAACCTGGTAGAAGTATTTAAAGCGATGAAAGACAGCGGCGAAAAACTACCCGACTATAAAGACGCTAAAGTGGTAAAAAGCTATTTTGAAAAAGTGTATCCTGACATGGATTTTGAAAGAGTGTATGCGAGCGATATGAAAAAAATGGTGCGCTGGTATAATATTTTTCAGGATAATGATATAGACTTTGAAAAAGCAGCGGAAGCCGCAGAAGAAGAGATAGTTGAGGAAAATACTCCTGAGGAGACAGAAGAAAAGCCCGTAGAAAAAAAGCCTAAAAAGGCCGCAGCCAAAGCCTCTGCGGAAGGTGAAGAACCAAAAAAGAAAGCGCCTGCTAAAAAGCCGGCAAAAACAAAAAAAGAAGAATAAAACCAAAAAGAAATACAAATAAAAAAACGCCCGAAAGCAGGGCGTTTTTTTATTTGGTAAGTTAGTTTGAAATATACTCGTTACTGCATATTGATAGCTCTTAAAAGGCCATCCTTTGGTGTATCTGTAAAGAGCTCCCAAAACATGATGCCGCCCAGTTTTTTGCGTTTGATATAGTCGCACTTAAAATGCAGCGAGTTTCTGTCTTCACCAGTAACAAAAATTTTCTTTTCGACATTGTACCAATAAGGCGATTTGGTAGTATCATCCCAGTGGTATACAAACCCATTCTCTTTGGTATGTTTATTCCTGGCTACTTTATAATCTATAAAGTCAAGGAAAGTGGTAGGTTGATATAATCCATTGTTTACGTTTTCTACGTTAGCGAATTCACGCGAGTAAAACGCCGCGCCCACAATCACTTTTTTAAGCGGGAAATTTATTTTTTCAAAAAAACGAATGGCGTTGTCGGTAGACTCTTCTCCTGCTTTTGAAGAATAAAGAGGTGTATGATGACCCGTTTCGGTAGAGTAGCCATGTACCAGATCGTAAGTCATCAGGTTAACGAAATCTATATTTTTTTCTAAAGCTTTCCAGTCAACAGACTTGTCTAAGAACTCTTGGAAGCCGCCTGCCGCAAAGGTTACAAGCTTGTTGGGCCCTAAAGTTTTCCTCAGCTCAGCTACCAGCCGGGTAAAATTGTCTTTGTCTTCAGGGATAAACTGATGTTCCGCATGCCCCTTAATGGTGGGATACTCCCAGTCGAGATCTATGCCGTCCATTTTATATTGAGCGATAAATTTCTTTGCAGATTGAGCAAATTTTTTAGTCAAAGCAGGATCGTTAAACGTTTGCGAGCAAAATTCGCAACCACCCCAGCCGCCAAGCGCTATTAGGGTTTTGATGCCTGGGTGTTGTTTTTTTATTTTTTGAAAAGCCAGTAATACGGCTGTATCTTTTTTGTGATTAATAACAAGCTCACCATCTTTTACATGAGCAAAACCATAAATTAAATGCGTCATCTTATCAAACTCATATTGATGCAGAGAGGCGCTGTCACCGGAGTAATAAGCTATTACTTTGTAAGGCTTATTTTGAGCAGATAAACCAATGGATGCTAATAACGAAAGGGTAAATAATAAAGTCTTCATATCAAAAAAATTAATAAAAAATGTATCGTGTAAATCTACAAATTTTTATAGTAAATTCTTAAAAATATCTTTAAGTTTGAAATAGTTGGAAAATAATAAAATAAATAAATATAATTTCTTATTTTAGCCAAAACATTTAAAGCTTATGGCAGACAATAAAGTTACACTTACTTATGACGGAAAAGATTATACTTATCCTATAGTTGACAGTACAATGGGCGACAGAGGTATTGATATTTCTAAATTAAGAGATGATACCGGTTTAATAACCTTAGATATTGGATATAAAAATACAGGAGCTACTATTAGCGAAATTACGTACCTGGATGGTGATATTGGTGAATTATATTACAGGGGCTATCCTATAGAACAGTTGGCCGAAAAATCAAGTTTTACAGAAGTGATGTATTTGTTGCTTCATGGCGATTTGCCAAACAAAGACGAGTTCGCTGTTTTTGAACAGGATATAAAGGCATATAACTGGGTAGCGGAAGAAATGAAAAATCTGCTGGACGTGTTTCCGCGTTCTGCGCATCCCATGGGCGTATTGTCATCACTGACCTCTGCACTCACAGCTTTTAATCCTAAAGCCGTAGATGTAAAACATGCCGATGACCTGGAGCACGCTTCTAATTTACTTATTGCCAAGTTTGCTATATTATGCGCCTGGACATACAGGAAACTCAACGGTTTTGCGCTTAATCATGCCGATAATAAACTGAATTACGTAGAGAACTTCTACCAAATGACATTTAAAATGCATCATAAAGATCTGGAAATGGATCCGGTAATTATTGATGCTTTAGATAAGCTGCTGATCTTACATGCCGATCATGAGCAAAACTGTTCTGCATCTACGGTAAGAATGGTAGGCTCGGCCAAAGCTGGCCTGTTTGCTTCCATCTCCGCGGGTGTTTCTGCCTTGTGGGGACCATTGCACGGCGGCGCTAACCAGGCTGTGATTGAAATGCTGGAAATGATTGAAGCCGATGGCGGCGATGTAGAAAAATATGTAAATAAAGCAAAAGATAAACAAGACAGTTTCAGGTTAATGGGCTTTGGGCACCGTGTATATAGAAACTTTGACCCGAGAGGCGTGATAGTAAAGCAGGTGGCCGACAATGTGTTGAACAGGCTGGGCATACATGATAAGGCTTTGGATGTAGCCATGAAGCTGGAAGAAATAGCGCTGAAAGATGAGTATTTCATTGAAAGAAAATTATATCCTAATGTAGATTTCTATTCCGGAGTAGTATACAGAGCATTAGGCATTCCTACAGAAATGTTTACGGTAATGTTTGCTTTAGGAAGACTTCCGGGATGGATTGCTCAATGGAAAGAAATGCGTTTGAAAAATGATCCTATTGGCAGACCAAGACAAGTGTATCAAGGTGCTACGCCAAGAAATTATGTAGAGATGGATAAGAGATAAAGTAATTTCTTTTCGAAAAGAATAAACAAAAAAGCAGGTAAAATTATTCTACCTGCTTTTTTAATATATTGTAGCAAACTTTATAAAAAACATGCTACTTTATGCCGTGTTGCTTTACCCATAACAGCTTTGAGATATTGTAGCCATATTCTTCGGCTATATCTAAAAATTTTTCTTTTGCATCTAAACTTATAGATTTTTCTCTGGATAGTATCCAAAGATAATCGGGTGTTTCGCCACCTACCAATGCGTATTTATAATCCTCATCTATGGCCAGCACATTGTAGCCCGAATAAAATGGCCCGAAGAATGACACTTTAAGCATACCTACGTTTTCTGTACTTACAAATTTTGCCTTGCCGGTAGAAACTTCCCATCGATCTGTTTTAATATTGTACCCGCTGTTTACAACCTTCACGCTTCCATCTTCGTTAAGAGAATAGTCGGCAGTAGTTTCATGAAGATTTCTTTCATGTATAAAATCTATGCGGGCAATTTCATACCATTTGCCAAGGTATTTTTTTAAATCAAAATCTGTAATGGCTTTTGCTTTTTTAGGAATGGTTCTTCTGTTTTTCAGATATAGCAATGTGCCTGCGGCCGTGGCTGCCAGAGCGCTTCCGGCAAGTATTAATTTCTTATTTGTTTTGTGCATGATAATCTTTTTGCTAAGTAAATGCAATAATTATGCAACTGTAGAAATTCAAAACTTAAAATTAATACAATACCCGGCGTTACTGCTTTACTTTAAATTCCATGATACGGGCGATGGATGTAGCGCGATTAATGATTTCTGTAGCTGTGGTGCCTTGGAAATGCTCGTGGATAGTGGATGTCCAAAGATGCAGCCATCTTTCAAAATGTGGCTTTTCCATTTTGGAAAGACTGTTCAGATGCAAATGCGGCGTCATAGGATTGCTGGTATATTCGCTGGCGCCAAATATCATGCTGTCCCAGAAATTGGTAACTATTTGCATGTGTTCGTTCCAATCTATCGGAATTACTTTTGTAAAGAAGTGGCCTATTATTTCGTCGGGGATAGCTTTCTCGTAAAATTTCTTTACAATTAATTCAATATCCTGCCGGTTTGCAACATCCTTCTTGTTCATGATTACTGTTTTATTGCACAACAGTGCTTTTAGCCTGATTGGTATGCACACTAAAATATCCCAAAGCGCCGCCGGAAATATTGCTTGCAGGATTAGCCGGGCTGCCAAACGATCCGGGTCCACCGGTGCCGCCAAGCGCACCGGCATTCAGGCTATAAAAATATTTGAAAACATTTTCATCTATCGTCTGCATTCTTACTTTTACCGTATCACCTTGTTGTATATTGTCTTCCTCTTCGTCAGAAAATATAGGAAGATTTTGCTTTACGTCTTTACCGTTGAAGAACTCATCATCCTGCACATAAAAAGAGTTGTATTTTTTATTGTTCTTGTATATCATGAACAAATATTGATTTTGTTCAGTAGCAGGATCTGTAAAATAAGCACTGGTAGTATAACTGTTATAAATAGGATTTAATTCAACGGTAATGCTATCCAGCTCAATGAATGTAGCATTCATTGTAGATGCGGCTGTATATGTGTTGCCATTGGTGACCACCCGTAAGCTGTATGTCTCACCGGGCAATGCTTTCAGCGTGTTGTGATAATAAATTCCTTTTTCAATCTCCGGTATGGTATCTGTTTTTCCTTTGCTGTCTGATATGGTTACTTTGGCTTGACTCACGCCTACAAACCTGCCCAGCTCACTGATGGGTTGTGTGGTAGAAATATATACATAACATTCTTTGGCGTTATTGGTCAATACGCCTTCTATCACTATATGTGGCTCTACATCTTTTAAATTAAGATCAACTATTTTTTCGCAGGAAGAAAAATATCCTGTAAAAAAAACAATCATTAAAATAGTATATACGTATTTCATTTTTTATTTTAATTTAAAATTATATGAAATGGAAGGAATAAACCTGAAGAGAGATGTTTGTACGGCTTCTACTATATTCGGATTGTCTTTATTATCTCTGAAATTGATAACGTATGGATTTTCTCTTCCGTAAGCGTTATACACCCCGAACGAAAGCTCAGAAGAAAATTTCTTTGTTTTTTTAAGCACTACATTGGCGCTCAGGTCAAGCCTGTGATAGTTAGGCATACGATGGCTGTTTCTTTCGGTATAGTAATAGGTGGTAACGCCGTTTATGCTGTATTTGCCGGCAGGATAAGTTACCGCATCGCCTGTATAGAATATCCAGTTGCCCGATAAGGTCCACCTGGGGTTGAGTTCGTAGGTAGCCACTATGGCTAAATCATGTGTTCTGTCTTGTCTTGCATTGTACCACTGGTTGTTATTGATCTGGTCAATTTTCTTTTCGGTTTTAGAAAGTGTATAACTTACCCAACCGGTAAGTTTTCCGGTCTTCTTTTTAAATTGTGTTTCTACACCATATGCTCTGCCAATGCCAAACAAAAGCATTTGTTCAATGGGTTGCAGACTGTTGGTAATGTTTGCGCCATTGCGGTAATCTATTTGGTTTTGCAGCCATTTGTAATATGTTTCTGCATTTATTTCGTACTTAAAATCGGCAATATCCTTATAGTATCCAAGTGATACTTGGTCTGAGATTTCGGGCTTTATAAAATTATTGCTGGCCACCCATTTATCGGTAGGATTGGTAGAAGTGGAATTAGAAATCAAATGCAGGTTTTGCACATTTCTTACATACCCTGTTTTCAATGAACTGGTGTTGTTGATAAGATAACTTGCCGATACGCGCGGTTCGGGGTTAATATAGTTTTTAACCACTTCCCATTTTTTGTATTCATAAGTATTGGTGATATTGCCGTCGTAGTCTACATCATAAAATATTCCGTCGCCCAAAGCCGAGAAAACGCTCAAACGTACACCATACGACACATTCAGCCGGTTATTCACCTTCCAGTTATTATTAGCATATACAGCGTTTTCAAAAGAATAACGATCGTCAAGCTTTATCCTGTTCACATTGGCAAAAGCAGAGTTTGGGATTACTTCACCCGGCTGTATGGTATGATGAATGATATTAATGCCGAATTTAAGATTGTTCTTGCTATTAATATTCCATTGAAAATCCTGTTTGAGATTAATGTCGCGGATATTGGAAACTATGGACAGGCCGTCTTCCTCACCCGGACTTATTTGTATTTGATAATTGTAATTACTGTATATAAAGGAAGTATTAGAAAAAAGTTTATTGTTGAAAATGTGATTCCATCTTAAGGTGCCGGTGGCATTGCCCCAGTTGATGCCAAATGCATTGCCGATAGTAAATTTATCTTTGCCAAAATATCCCGAAAGAAAAAGCTTATCTTTTTTTCCTAAGGTAAAATTGGTCTTAGCATTAAAATCGTAGAAATAAAGTTTGTTATTGTTCAGCGCCGAATCTTTAGACAGCTTCAAAAACATATCGGCATAGGTTCTTCTTCCTGAAATAAGAAAAGAAGATTTTTCTTTTTGAATAGGACCTTCCACTGTTAAACGCGATGATATAAGCCCGATGCCACCCGTCATAGCGAAGTTCTGATTGTTGCCGTCATTCATCTTTAAATCAACTACCGAAGATAACCTGCCGCCATATTGCGCCGGCATACTTCCTTTGTAAACGGATACATCTTTTATCGCATCAGAATTAAAAACAGAAAAGAATCCCAGTAAATGCGCGGCATTGTATACGGTAGCCTCGTCCAGCACAATAAGATTCTGGTCTGCGCTGCCACCACGTACAAAAAAACCCGAATTGCCTTCACCTGCCGATTTGATGCCCGGCAGCAGCTGTATGGTTTTCAGCAGATCTCTTTCTCCTAAAAGAACAGGTACGTTTTTTATTTCTTCGGTCGATAGTTTTTCAAGGCCCATTACCGGGTTGCGCAGGCTTCTGGCGTTGGTATTAGAGGTAACTATTACATCCTCCAGTTGCGTTGCGTCAACGTCTGCAAGCAGCACATTGATAACCGTATCTTTGGAGAGGTTTAATGTATAGCTTGAGGACTGTTTTCCTAAAGCGGAAAAAGTTATTGTATGCAATCCATTTGGCAGTGATAAACTGTAAAAACCATAATCATTACTGATGTTTTGTTCGTTGCCGGAAGATATGATTGCGCCAATGATTGTTTCACCTGTTTCATCAGATTTTATAGTACCGCTTACTGCTACATTTTGTGCATTGGAAACAAATACGGTAAACAATAAAAGGAAAGAAAAATAATATTTAATCATTCATTGAGTGAGCAGAAAAAAACTGCGATTGGAATCTTGTTTAAAAGGTGTAAAATTACGCTATTATTTGGCTTTGGGATGCGCTTTTTGGTAAATTTCTTTTAATTTTTCAATTGTATTGTGTGTATACACCTGGGTAGCCGCTAGGCTGGAGTGGCCCAGCAACTCTTTTACCGCGTTTATGTCTGCGCCTTCATTCATCAAATGTGTAGCAAAAGTGTGCCGTAGTATATGCGGACTTTTCTTTTTTAGCTTTACATTGCTGCTTATCATTTGCGCCTTCACCGCGTTGTAGAAGAATTTGGGATATAACTTATCTCCTTTTTCATTTGTGAAAACTTCCGGAGTGCCTGGCAGCTTTACGGGCTTTTCCTGCAGGTATAATTTCAATTCTGATAGTAATTTATCTGAAAGCGGGATGAGTCTTTCTTTTCCGCCTTTTCCAAAAACTTTCATCTGCCGATAACGAAAATCTATATGCGATTCTTTTAAACTTACCAGTTCGCTCAATCGGATGCCCGTTGCATAAAAAACTTCGGTAGCCAGCTCCTGTGTGCGGTTGCGCCAGATTTGCCGATCGGTTAATTCTTTATCGCTTTTCTTTTTATTGGTATACAGTAGCAGTTTTTCGGTTTCAGATTCTTTTAAAAACTCCGGCAATCTTTTATTTAACTTAGGAAGCGTGAGACCATCCGCGGGAGATTTTTCTACCCATTTTTTTCTAAGGAGAAATTTAAAGAAAGATTTTATACTGGATACTTTACGATGTATGGTTTTGTTGCTCTCCTTTTTCTCTACTTTTAAATGCGCTATCCAGGAGCGCATTATTACGTTGGTAACTTCATTCCATTTTGTTGTTTCATATTCTACCTGCAAATATTCCTGAAACTGTGTCACATCATTTTTATAGGCTGTAAGCGTATGTACAGAATATCTTTTTTCAAATTGGAGATAATTGAAAAAGGCTTCGGTATATTGCTGTTGTGTATTATCCATAAAAAGAAACCTAAAGTTACGGAAACTTTAGGTTTAAATATATTTCAGATAAATCAATTGCTTATTAATCGATTTTTCCGGCTGCTATTTTTTGTTTGTAGACTGCTTTCAACACCTCTTCGCGACGTTTCACAGAAGGTTTAGTGAAAGTCTGACGCTCTCTCAGTTGCAATAAAGTTTTGCTTTTCTCAAATTTCTTTTTGTACTTTTTGAGCGCTTTGTCGATGTTTTCACAATCTTTAGAATCAATGATTAGCATATTTTTATTCCTTTTTTAATTTTTGGTTTTGCAAAGGTAAAGTATATCAATTAAAAAAACAAAATATTCAGTAAAAAAAATTGCTTTCTGGAAGTCTAAAACGGTAATATTTTTTGTTGGTAAGGGGCCAGTTTTCTATTGCTGCAGGTTTGCTTTTTATAACTTACATTTGCCGGTATGTTTACAGGAATTATTGAAACTACGGGAATCATCAAAGAAATTTTACAGGAAGGAAGTAACAAAACCTTCCGCGTAGAGTCAGTTATTTCGCGTGATTTAAAGATTGACCAAAGTGTAAGTCATGACGGCGTATGTCTTACAGTGGTTGATATCAATCCCGAATGGCATAGCGTAACGGCGATAAAGGAAACACTGGAAGTATCTAATCTTGATAAAAAGACCATTGGTGAAGAAATTAATCTGGAGCGTTGCATGCCTATGAATGGCAGATTAGACGGTCATATAGTACAAGGACATGTAGATGATACCGCTAAATGCATGGAAAGAAGAGAATTGCAGGGGAGTGTGGAATTTGTATTTGAATACAACCCGCAGTTTGCAGCGCTGATAGTAGAGAAGGGTTCTGTAACTGTTAACGGCATCAGCCTTACTTGCTTTAATATTACTGATGATCAATTTACGGTGGCTATCATACCTTACACGTTAGAGCATACCAATATTAAAAACGTACAGCCCAGATCTGTTGTGAATATAGAGTTTGACATAATCGGAAAATTTGTAAACAGAAACCTTCACCTAAAAAAGTAAAATGTCTAAAGTTACCTCATTAAGCGATGCCATGAAGTCAATGATTGATAAAAAGAAAACATTGAAAAACGGATTGCGTACTGCTCAGATTGAAGATATCTGGAAAGAAATAATGGGACAGGCCTCGGTGTACACAGATAAAGTACAAATTATTAATCAAACATTATTTATCAACTCTTCCAACGGGGCTTTTAAAAATGAACTGCATTTTCAGCGAAAGCTTATAATAGACAGGATCAATGAAGCATTTGGAGAAAGCGTGATTGATAAAATTGTTATCAATTAAATGACGAACTCTTCCTGGTTGATATTTTTTGTATAAACCAAATATTCACCGGGGTGCAAATTGAAATATTCTTCTTCTTTAAAAATATAGCTGATACCCGAGCTCAGATTGCTATAAACGCCACTCATATCATCTGTAAGATGCACGCGCATATTCTCCTCTTTAGAAAAATTAAACAGGGCTATCATCCTACTGCTGCCTTTTTCTCTGTTCATGTAAATTAGATGATTGTTCAGGGCTTTGAGTTCCAGTTTCGCATCGGCGTCAAAAACTTTTGTGTGCCTGAGCGAAAGCAATCCTTTATAATAATAATGTAGTTTAGGAAGCTGGCGATCTTGCCAAAGGATCTCGTCTTTATCAAAGAACTTTAGTCTTTTATAGTTGGGTAATTCCTGCCCGCTGTAAATAATAGGTATACCATTTAAAAGTAGGGTATAGGCACTCATTGCCAAAGCTGCTGATCCATACTTTTCATATTCGGTACCATTCCAGCTGTTTTCATCATGGTTGCTGGTAAAATAGCTTTTCAGTGCTCCCTTGGGCAGGCTTTCATAATTATACACAGTATTTAAAAAAGCCTGCGCGTTTGTTTTGCCATCAATAAAGTCTTTGGAATCATGCATCCACTTCCAGGCATAAGTAACGTCAAAAACCTCGCTGTATGCTGCATCATCACATTCGCCCAGCCAGAATAATGATTTTATTTTTTCACATTCTCTTCTTGCTTCGTGCCAAAAATTCAAGGGAACCAGGTGAGCCATATCGCAACGAAAGCCGTCAATATTACAATCTGTTATCCAATATTTCATGGCGGCTATCATGGCCTGCTGCATTTCCCGGTTTGCATAATTCAGATCAATAACATCCTTCCAGCCGTTGCGCTCAGTAAAGTTGCCGGCTTTATCCAGTAAAAACCATTCGGGATGATTCACGGTCCATTCATGCCCATATCCGGTATGGTTGGCCACCCAGTCTATAATGATTTTTAAACCTAAGGAATGTGCTTTTTCCACAAAAAATGTAAAATCTTCTTTTGTGCCATATTCAGGATTTATGTTTACATAGCTTTTGCAGGCATAATAACTTCCGAGCGAACCTAATCTTTCCTGTTCGGCAATGGGTGTAATGGGCATTAGCCATAAAATACCTGCATGCATATCTTTTAATCTTTCCAGGTGTTCAGCCAGTTCTCTGAAGGTTCCGGAAGGTGTATACTGACGAATATTTACTTCATATATGTTTGATTTTTTGGCCCAGGAAACCATAGGATATTGTATGCTCATGATCTGTATAATTTTAAAACAAGTTTATTTCCTGATTTTTAGAAAATTCAAACGGAACGGTCACGTAAATGCCTGAATGACCTATCTGGGTTTTACCCTTAGCCCGAATGAGCACTTGCTTATTTAAAAACATGGTAAGTGCATTATTAATAATAGGCTGTACACTCACGCGCAAAGTTACAGGAAGTTTTGTTTCTACATTGGCCGGAACCGTAATTAAGGTATCTATTAAATGGTGGGCAAGCAGATGATCATTTGCATAAAAATCGGCTTCAATATTTTTGAGCTCTACACTAAATGAATTGGGATTATAAAAAACCACATCCGAAGAGAGTGTGGCACTGTCTGCAGAGATGCCATGAACAGTAAAATTCTCTAAACCTCTGAACTGAAAGGGTTGCGGTTTCTTACAACTCATACATACCAAAATTAACAAAAAGGGTAGGAGTGTACAGCGCTTTATAATCTTCATGAAATGCTCTTTTTCAATTATGGAACACAAAATTTTATCACCTGCAATGTAGGGCATTTTTGTCAAATAATAGATATTCACAGTTAAATTTAATATATTTGTAAGCTAAAATAATTAGCAAAATAAAATTTAAAATAGAAAAATTCATAAGCTATTAAATTTAGCATAAGTAAAATTACTTAATTATTTAGTTATAAATGTTTTATACTATTTTGATTAAGTAAAAATTAATCAAAATATCTACAAAATAATAAATAAAAGCATATACTTTATCCTGTGTCGATTAAATGGAATAAAATGAAAGAAAATAACAAATTACTATTTGATAATCAATATTTTCCATGTGTTAATTGGTTTAATAATTCAATTAATGAGAAGTATATTAAAATGAACATATCTGTAAGGTATAAAAAACACAGTTTTCATAACAGATGCGTAGTTGCCGGTAGTACAGGTTTGATATTTTTGTCGGTGCCACTAGAAGGGGGGCGAGACAAGAATCAAAAGCAGCAATTGCGAAATGTTAAAATATCTTACGCCGAAAACTGGCCCAGGAAGCACTTAAAGACTATTGAAAGCTGTTACAGGAACGCGCCCTATTTCGATTTTTACATAGAAGAACTTCTCGAATTTTTCGACACAAAATTTGAGTATCTCTATGATTTAAATGAGCGGATAATTGAAAGAATTAATCAATTAATATTTAAAAATCAGATAGATATATCAGGTAGTGATAATTTCAATATTGTAGGAGATGAAAGGGTAATATCCTATTATCCGGATAGTTTTCAGGCAGTGGAAACTTCTCCTGTTTATTATCAGTTGTTTCAAGATAAGATAGGCTTTCAGCCTAATATAAGTATTTTAGATCTGCTGTTTATGGAAGGTCCTAATGCTGTAAATCTTTTATTATCAAATAATTCAACTTGTTAGTTGATGTTATTTGCAGTTGCATTATCGTTGTGTGCAAGTGTAATTCTTGTCTGAAAATCGTTTTGCTCTATTTCTACAACGTAATTTTCGGTAATTAAATATTGAGAATTATTAAAGAATGTACCTTCTGAGGTTTGAATATTTGAAATATTATGTACCTGGTATTTCAATTTTTCGTTTCTCAGCAACTTTTCAACCTGGTTAAAGGCTGCGGCGAGTTTCGGGCTGTTGTTATCAGCAATAATCTCCAGAGAGGCGAAAGTCAGGTCAGGCTGTGGTGCTTCGATAACAGGTTTATGCTTTTTCTCAGGTATTTCTTTTTTTGCAATTGACTGATTATTAATTACTTTATATTTATTACTTTTTATTACTTTTTCTTTAGGTATATTTTTATTACTTGTTTTATTAGCTGGTACTAATACAGTGGCTTCAGTGGTTTTGGCAGGTAGCAGCGAAGGTTGAAGCATATCTTCCTGTATGGTTTCTGTATGTACTGTATTCTCTGCCTGAAATATATTTTTGTTATAGTCTAAATTAATGTAAACCAATAAAGTAGATAATATACCTATGATTAATGACCAAAGTTTTATTGCAGGTTTTGCTGGTTGAATATTGTGTATGATCTTTATTCTGTCCAATAGTTCGTTGGGGGAATTTCCTGTTGCGGCTGCTACGTTTTTCTGTATATCATTTTTTTGAGCTATAAGAAACAACGCGTCTGCGTAAGTGCTTTTGGCGTACTGGTCTGTCACTATTCTATCGCACAAAATCTCTCTTTCTTTCCTGGCTATATTGCCCATCAATTGTATGAAAGGGTTGAAATACAATGTTTTTTCTATGAATATTTGACATAGAATTATTAAATAGTCGTACCTTTTTATATGTGCTAATTCATGCAATATTACAGCTTCAATTTGCTGGGGCGTAAGATAAGTAAACATGGAAACGGGCAGGTAAACAACCGGCTTCCAAAAACCTTTTGTAAATGGAGATTGATAAAGGTTGCCTGTTATAAATCTTACTTTTTGCGTGATCTTTAGGTCTGCCACCATCTTTTGCGTAAAGCGAATCCATTCCGGATTGGTGAGTTGTGCAGATTTACGGATAGTATTTTTCACCGAATAAGTTTCGTATACAGCACGTACAATGAGCACGAAAAGCACGATAAAATATAATAAGGCTACATAAGGCATAAAATCTGCTGTATGCAATCTGCCAAACGACCGGACTGTGACATAGGCAAAAGCATTATTAAAAAAATAAGCAACATTTGCTATAAACAGTAGAAAGATAAAGGCTTGCGCACTCAACATAAGTTTGTATGCAAGTGAGTGATTAGTACTGAATCTTCTGTATATGAGCATGACAATGCCGTATACAATGGCCGACTGCCACAGTATATGCAAAATACCGTTCCCTATAGCTTCCAGTATATTCAAGAATTTTCCTGTTTAAGTTGGTCTAATAATTCCTGTATTTTATTTAGTTCTTCCGATGAAGGTTTGGCAGATCCTAAAGCCTGCAATACCAATCCTGTTGCTGAACCCTGAAATACATTGTCCACCATTCTGTCTATCAGGTTTTTCTGCATAAATTCTTTTGAAACACGTGCTTCATATATATGCGTTTTTGCAGATTCATTTCTTTTTACAAGCTTTTTTTCAAACATAATCTGCATTAGCTTCAAGGTGGTGGTATAGCCGCATTCTTTTCTTTCAGAGATTATTTCATATACATCTCTTACAGTTGCTTTCTTTTTGCGCCACAGCACCTGTAGAATTTCCATTTCACCATCAGTAGGTTTTGTTTCTTTATGCTGCATAATTTACGAATTGTTTCGTATCAAAATTAAATAACTTTGATGCAATAAAAAATCTAAAATTTACTATCGGTTAAATATTAACTTTTCTGTAAACTTATATTGCGGAACCGCATTTTTTTTAATTTAAACAAAAATGTATTTTTATACGTCAGAATAACGATACGAGATTAAAACAGAGTAATTTAATAATTAATACAGTTTCAATCGAGACGACCATTTAAAAAATAAAATTTATACGGATGAAAAGAAGGAAATTTATTGAGCAGGCAGCAATGACAGGAGCGGCAGTGGTAGCTACAAATAAGGTAATTGGTCAGCAGGTAACAGCGGTAAACAATGCAACGCAGCAAAGCTTTCCGGTAGTACGCTATCCTGTTGGCAGAAGGCATTTTAAAAGCGTGGCAGTAGAAAATAAAATCAATGAAATAAAAAGTAATATTAAAAATAAAGAGATTGCATGGTTATTTGAAAACTGTTTTCCCAATACGTTAGATACCACCGTAGATTTTTCTATGGTAAATGGCAAACCCGATACCTATGTAATTACCGGGGATATTGACGCCATGTGGCTAAGAGACAGCACAGCCCAGGTATGGCCTTATATTCCGCTCACTAAAAATGATAAACAATTAAAACAATTAATAGAAGGTGTTATTCGCCGCCAAAACAAATGTATCATTCTCGATCCTTACGCCAATGCATTTTATAAAGATGGCAAGAAGGTGAGCAAGTGGAAGGAAACTGATATTACCGATATGAAGCCGGGCATTCATGAGCGTAAGTGGGAAATAGATAGTTTATGCTATCCTATCAGGCTTGCTTACGGCTATTGGAAAACTACCGGAGACACGGCACCGTTCGATCAGTATTGGAAAGACGCTATGGTAAATGTTGTAAAAACATTCAAAGAGCAACAAAGATTCAACGGACTCGGTCCTTATTCTTTTATGCGCACAACTTCCTGGGCTACAGATGGAGTACCTTTGTCGGGCTACGGCTATCCTGTAAAACCCAATGGTTTAATCTGCTCTATGTTTCGTCCCAGTGACGATGCTACTATTTACCCCTACCTGATACCTTCTAACTTTTTCGCGGCCAATGAGCTTGTGCATTTGGCAGAGATGTGGGAGGTGATTGGTAAAGACCCGGAAAAAGCCAAAGAGGCAAGAGATCTTTCCAAAGATGTACTAACGGCATTAAGAAACTTTTCTACAATTGTGCATCCGCAGTTTGGAAAAATATATGCTTTTGAAGTAAACGGATACGGCAGCTATAACCTGATGGATGATGGTAATATTCCTTCTCTGCTGTCTATGCCTTATTTGGGAAGCGTATTCAGCACCGACCTGACTTATCAAAATACAAGAAAATATATTTTATCAGAAGAAAATCCGTTTTTCTTTAAAGGCATTGCTGCGGAAGGCATTGGCAGCCCGCATACAGGATTAAACAAAATATGGCACATGGCCATTATTATGCGCGGCATGACATCCAATGATCCTAAAGAAGTGGCCGAATGTTTGGAAATGCTCAGAAATACACATGCCGGCACCGGGTTTATGCACGAGAGCTTTGATAAAGATTCGCCGTTAGATTTCACCAGGAGCTGGTTTGCCTGGACCAATACATTGTTCGGAGAATTTATTCTGAAGGTTTATAAAGAAAATAAAGCCCTGCTCGATTATGTAAAACCCGTAGAGGTAGCACCTTCGGCAGCGCCCAGAAGAAGAGGTATATTTAACAGGAGCTAAGTATGCAAGATTTAGAACCCCATTATAACTGGCGCCATATTTACACATCGGAAGAAGATGAGCGTTCTCCCTTTTACGGAAGGGAGTATAGTGAGTTTGAATATTCCAATACAATTTATAATTACTACATACACCCTCAGTGGGACGATTTTGGCAGCCGCACACTTTACTGCAAAATATTGTATGCCGACTATGAGCTGAAAGCAGCCGTTATAGAGCTTATAGGCGAATGGAACGATACGATAGAAAATGATATAATGACCCTTAAATACGATTTGATAAGTCATTTACAGGCAGAAGGCATTATATACTTTATATTTATCGGAGAAAACGTATTGAATTTTCATAGTGGCGGTACCGAATACTACGAAGAATTTTTTGAAGAGCTCAACGACCAGAACGGCTGGGCGGTAATGCTAAACCTGTCTGATGTAGCAAAGTATGAATACAAACTGGCGAAGCTGCATCAGTACATAGAGCTGATGCAAATAGACAACTGGAGAGCGCATAAGCCACATCATCTCTTTAAAAAAATAGATGATACCCTAAAACAAAGATTGGAGCATAAATAGATATATATGATAAAAAACACACCCGCCGGCTTAAAAAAGCTGGAAGACATATTGACCGAGTCTGACTATACCGTGCGCTACGAAAGAGGAAATTTTCAAAGCGGCTGGTGCCTCTTAGAGCAGAAGCGCGTGGTAGTGCTCAATAAATTTTTAGATACAGAAGGCAGAATAGCTACTCTTATTGATTTAATACCTCAGCTGAAAATTCACTTTGACAAGCTAACCCACGAGTCGCAAAACCTGTATGAATACGTGAAGCTACAAAATACAGATAGCTTGCCAACAACGGAGCAATAATTTTTTTTATAATTTAAAAACACATAAATATTTCATTATGGAAAACCGTTTAAATCTGGACGAAAAGATCTGGGGCGAAATTGATGGTGAAAATGTAAAGCTATATACACTAAGCAACGGCAAAGTTTCGGTAAGCGTAAGCAACTACGGAGGCATTGTGCAAGCTTTTGAAGTAAAGAATACCGATGGATCCGTTGACAATATTGTGGCCGGATACGCCACACCGGCTGAGTATGAAGCTGATAAAGGCTACTACCTGGGCGCACTCGTAGGCAGGTATGCCAACCGGATTGCCGATGGTAAATTTTCTATTGATGGCGAAGCGTATACACTGCCCGTAAACAACGGACCGAATAGTTTGCATGGTGGTATAGACGGCTTCAACAGGAAGATATGGAAAGTATTGGAAGAGATTGTTACCGACGATGAAGTAGGCGTAATAATGGAATATGCCAGCAAAGACGGTGAAGAAGGATATCCCGGGCATTTAATGACCGAAGTGGCATATAAGCTGGATAAGCACAACCGGTTTACCATACATTACGTAGCCTATACCGATAAGCCAACGCCCATAAGCCTTACCAATCACAGCTACTTTAATCTGAATGGTTTTAAAACCGATGTTACCGGTCATGAGTTAAAAATACATGCTACCGAATACACTAAAAAGAATGAAAATAACGTACCTGTAGGAGAGTTGGAAATGCTTACACCCGAACATCCTTTGTACTTTGGAAAATTTAAAAAGCTACAGGACAATATGGATAAATTCCCTGAAGATAAAGGCTTCGACCACAACTATGTATTAACCATGCAACCGTTTAAAGAAGTAAAACTGGCCGCGGAATTAAGAGATGCACAATCAGGCAGACAATTGAATGTGTATACCGATCAGCCTGGTTTACAGATCTATGCCGGCAACTGGTGGGATGGTACACGCAAAGGATTGCATGATAAACCGTATGAGCAATACGGCGGTTTTGCGTTAGAGACGCAGGCCATGCCCAATAGTCCGAATGTAGCTTCTTTTCCCAACAGTATACTGCGTCCTGATGAAAAATACATCAGCACTACGGTTTACGAATTGGTAGAAATTTGATAAGGTTCGGAGTCACTAAAATAAAGTTAGAACTACCAAGCAAAGACACTTCGCAGAGCAGAGGCTGGTACAGACTTCATTAAAAGCTCTAAAACCTTTTACTCAAAACCACCTGACAAATTACCCAAAACGTCAGGTGGTTTTCTTTGCGGGGCGAGGCAGAAATTTGATGGAGTCGGGTATCGCTATGATAGATCTACGGCCGCGAAGCGAAGACGTATGGCAGGATGAAAATGGTATTGCAGGGTAACCTGTGAAAGTATAGTCTATTGTGACAATTCTTACACATTTGATTTTGGTAATAGTATATCTTTGCGGTTTAAGTAAATTATACAATGGAAAACCTTACACAATACTGGAACAACGCTATCACTTTTGAAGAGTACCTGAGTGATATAAACGGCGTAATAGAGCATCCCGTAAACCCGGATTACACAGAATACTACGTGTTGAACAAAAGAAGAATAGAGCGTTTGCTGAAAACGTATAAAGCCGAAGAGGCTCAAAAAGATGTATTCAATACAAAACAATTCAAAGGAAAATTTTTAGTGATAACGGAAGGCTGGTGCGGCGATGCGGCGCAAAGTCTGCCTGTGATTCATCAGTTTTTTAAAGAAAAGGTAGAAATAAAATATATCTACAGAGATGCCAATCCCGAACTGATGGATATGTTTCTTACCAACGGCTCCAAGTCTATTCCTATAGTGATTATTACAGATGAAAATAATCGTGTGTTAAATTATTGGGGACCGCGCCCCGAATTTGGCAACGAACTGCTACGCAGGTTCAAAGAAAGCCAGCCCGAATACTCAAAAGACCAGTTTATGCAGGATATGCAAACTGCGTACAATAAAGATAAGGGCAATTCTATAATAGCGGAGATTTTAGATAAACTCTGATTATAAAGATCTCATCAAACCACCGTCGATAGTAATGTTGGTGCCGGTAATGTAAGCGGCAAAGTCGGAGGCTAAGAAGGTGACCAGGTAACTCATTTCTTCGGGCTGACCGATTCTTTTCACGGCAATCTGTTCGGCTGATTTTGCTTTTACTTCTTCGTATGATGTGCCGGCTTGCGCTGCCTGGGTGGTAAATAAAGACTGCAATCTTTCCGTATCGAAATTGCCGGTAAGAATATTGTTGACGGTAATATTGTCTTTACCCACAGCATTGGCCAGCGTTTTAGCCCATGCGGTTACAGCGGCCCGCACCGTATTGGACAAGGCCAGGTTATCTGCCGGTTCCTGCACGGTTCTCGATGTAAGATTAATGATCCTGCCAAACTTTTGTTGCTGCATGTGGGGCAAAGCCAGGTGTGTAGTGAGGTTGACGGTTTTAAACAAAAGATCAAAAGCGTTTTGATAATCCTCTGTTGTTTTTTCAAGAGCGGTACCAGCCTTTGGTCCATTGGTATTATTTACCAGAATATCAACGGTGTTATGTGTAAAATATTCTTCTATGATGGTTTTAAATTGCCCATAATCGGTAAAGTCAACCACCAGGTATTGATGTTGCTGATGCGAAGAAGTGGGTAATTCTTTTAAAGTATTTTTCAGTTTTTCTTCATTTCTCGACATTAGTGTTACAGAGGCACCACTTGCTGCAAACTGCATGGCTATTGCTTTTCCCAGTCCTGATGTAGCGCCGCCTACCAAAGCTTTTTTATTTTGAAGAGAGATTTGCATGGTTGTATGTTTTATATTTCGATATAAACAAATCTACACAAAAAAACTGCAACATCTCTGCTGCAGTTTTTTATTAATTATCTATTAACTTTAAATGTCTGTGGCTTCGCCATAAGCCATGGCCGTAGCTTCTTTAACAGCTTCGCTCATAGTTGGGTGCGGATGAATAGCGTTGAGTATTTCGTGAGCGGTTGTTTCCAGTTTACGGGCCACAACAGCTTCAGCGATCATTTCGGTAACGTTATAGCCAATCATGTGGCAGCCCAGTAGCTCGCCATATTTCGCATCGTATATTACTTTCACAAATCCTTCTGTAGCTCCCGCGGCGGTAGCTTTTCCGGATGCTACAAAAGGAAACTTGCCTACTTTTAATTCATATCCTGCGTCTTTAGCTTGTTGCTCTGTCATGCCTACAGAAGAAATTTCCGGTACGCAATAGGTACAACCCGGAATATTGTTGTAGTCAATGCCTTCCGGTTCGTGTTCAGATTTTTTATTTACAAAAGCAATATGTTCAGCCGCGTTTATGCCTTCTTTAGAGGCTTTATGCGCCAGTGCCTGATTAGGGGTGCAATCACCGATTGCATACACGCCGGCAACGCTTGTCTGCTGGAATTTGTCAACAGTAATTCTGCCTTTATCGGTTTTTATACCCAGTGTTTCCAAGCCAAGATTTTCTACATTAGCCTGAATGCCCACAGCGCTTAACACTATTTCCGCTTCCACGGTTTTGGTAGAGCCGTCTTTCATTTTTATGTGCGAAACAGTTTTGTCGCCTTGTATGTCTACTTTTTCTACATTGGCGCCTGTTAAAACTTCTATGCCTTGTTTTTTAAAATTCTTTTCCAGCTCTTTAGATACATCCGCGTCTTCTACCGGTACTATCCTGTCTAAATATTCTACCAGTGTTACTTTTGTGCCTACGCTGTTGTAGAAGTAAGCGAATTCCGTTCCTATGGCGCCGGAACCTACCACTACCATTGAAGCGGGCTGCTTGGGCAATACCAATGCTTCGCGGTAGCCGATTATTTTTTTACCATCTTGCGGAAGGTTGGGTAGCGCACGACTTCTGGCGCCGGTGGCTATTACTATATTCTTAGCGTCTAAAGTTTGTTTTTTGCCATCTTTGTCTGTTACTTCTATTTGAGTTTTAGATTTTAAAACGGCTGTTCCCATGATCACGTCAATTTTATTTTTCTTCATCAGGAACTGTACACCTTTGCTCATTTTATCAGCAACGCCACGGCTTCTTTTTATAATAGCTTCAAAGTCAGCTTCAATTTTTTCAGCTTTTAAACCATACGCGTCGGCATGTTTTAAGTAGTCATTTACCTGGGCGCTTTTAAGTAAAGCTTTAGTAGGAATACATCCCCAGTTGAGACAAATGCCACCAAGACTTTCTTTTTCAATAATTGCAACCTTTAAGCCTAATTGAGATGAACGGATAGCTGCAGGATATCCTCCTGGTCCGCTGCCTATAACTATTACGTCGTATGCCATATTATGGTTTTTTAATTTTAAGTGATTCAAATGCGAAATTAATAAATTTTGCTGAAGCGGAACCATAATTATTATCTAAAAAATAAACGTATAAAAAATTGGAATGAAAATTGTTTGTATTAAACAAAACCAATAAAAATAAACACATGAAAAAAGTATTAATCTTGTTAATTGCAGTTGTTTCACTTACTGCCATGTCCTGTAAAACATCTCAGGTGCAGCAGGAAAGAGATCTTTCTGATATTATCGCTACACTAAGAGCCACCATTCCCGGTATCAACATAAATATGCTGGATAGAAAAGTAAAGGTAATGCTTGATGAAGGTGTATACTTTCAGGTAGGATCAGCAGAACTTAATACAAATGCGTTGAGCAATCTTAATCAAATGGCTGTAGTGCTTAATAAATATCCGAGAACAAATATTGATTTGAACGGCTATACAGACAATACGGGCACAAGACAAATCAATGAAAAATTATCTTTTGACAGAGCTGTTAGCGTAAAGAAACATTTACAACAGCAGAATGTAAAAGGCGACAGAATCAAAACGTTTGGCTATGCTGACGCGAATCCGGCGGCATCTAACGATACACCCGAAGGAAGACAATTAAACAGAAGAGTAGAGTTTATTATTTACTATCCATAATACAACTAAACACTAATCATAAACACCAATGCGCGCAAAGATCTCTTTGTGCGCTTTTTTATAGGGAGAATTCCGTACACTTCCGGCGAAGCATTAAATCACATGCTGTCAATCGTACTTTTGTCAATAATTTTAAACAGCTTATTTTTGAGTAAATAAAAATGCAGAAAATATGTATTCAGCCGAGCAGGTGCAGCAGTTTAATTCAGTAACGCAAACATTGCTGAAAGAGGATTTTCTACTCAATCAATCCAATATAGAAGAAGTAAGAAACGTGTTGCGTTTTCACGAATACAGGTATTATGTTTTAAACAATCCTTTAATAGCCGATACCGAATACGATAGTATTTACAAAAAGCTGGTAAACTTTGAAAAAGCTTATCCTGAGCTGGTTACAGCCGATTCGCCCACGCAAAGGGTTGGCACTGATATTACGAAAGAATTTTTATCAGTCGCACATTTGGTGCCTATGCTTTCTTTGGAAAACTCATACAATCCAAATGATTTGCGCGATTGGGATAAGCGTGTGCGATTAGGAGCAAAAACAGAAAATATACAATACAGCGTTGAGCCTAAGTTTGATGGCGCGGGCATTTCGCTTATATACGAGAATGACCGTTTGGTAAGAGCTGCTACACGGGGCGACGGTATAATGGGCGAAGATATTACCGTAAACATTAAACAAATTCGCTCTATTCCTTTGTTCGCGCCGTTCTCAAAATACGGTATCGCGCAAATTGAAATAAGGGGCGAAGTGATGATGTCGAAAAAAGCTTTTGAAGCATTTAACGAAAGACAAACGGCATCCGGAGGAGCCATTTTAGCTAATCCGCGCAATGCGGCAAGTGGCAGTCTGCGTATGAAAAATCCTAAGGCGGTAGCGGAAAGAAGCCTGGATGCATATCTTTACAATATAAGCTATTACACACTTTCAGGAGAAAAAAGTGAATTATTAAATACACACACAGGATGCCTGCAACTGCTATGGGAATGCGGTTTGCGCTCTCCTGTACAAGAACAGCATGTATACCACACTGTAGAGGAAGTAATAGCGCATGTTACCGATTATGAAATTTTGCGAGATACGCTGCCTTATGAAGTTGACGGGCTGGTGGTGAAAGTAAATGACTTGTTGGTACAGGAAAAATTAGGCATGACTTCACATCATCCGCGATGGGCAATAGCCTATAAATTTAAAGCAAGACAAGCTACAAGTATTTTAAGAAGTGTAGAATTTCAAGTGGGCAGAACCGGTACCATTACTCCTGTTGCCAAGATCGATCCGGTATTTATTGGCGGCGTTACAGTTAGCTCTGTTTCTTTATTTAATGAAGATGTGATCAGGGAAAAAGATTTAAAATTAGGAGATACCGTTTTGGTAGAGCGTGCCGGTGATGTAATTCCTTATATAGTAAAAGCGATGGAGGAAGTAAGAACGGAAAATGAATTGCCGATTGTTTTTCCTGTAGATTGTCCGGTGTGCGGCAGTGAACTACATAAGCCGGAAGGTGAAGCCGCCTGGCGCTGCATTAATCCTAATTGCGAAGCTCAGGTAGTGGAAAGAATGATTCACTTTGTAAGTAAAGACGCAATGGATATAAGAAGTTTAGGCGAAGCGAATATCAAAAAATTTTATACCTTAGGATTGCTTAAAACAGTACCGGATATATATACGCTGGATTACAACAAAATAAGTTCGCTGGAAGGCTTTGGAAAACGTTCGGTAGAGAATCTTCTTGCAGCTGTTGATAAAAGTAAGGAGCAGCCGCTCTACAGGCTGATATTTGCTCTGGGCATAAGATATGTAGGAGAAAATACTGCAAAAGTACTGGCCGGTAATATTCAAAATTTATGGCAGCTAAAAGATAAGACAACAGATGAGTTGATGCAATTGCAAGATATAGGCCCTAAAGTAGCCTCGGCAATTGTTGAATTTTTTGCTACACCTGAAATAATTGAAATGCTGCAAAAACTGGAGCAGCTGGGCTTGCAGTTTGCAAAAAAACAAACAGAAAAGCAGCAGGGAGAAACACCTTTGGAAGGTCTTACATTTTTGTTTACCGGTACACTTAATAAAATGAAAAGAAGTGAGGCAGAAGAAAAAGTAGAAGCGTTAGGAGGCAAAATAGTAAGCGGCGTTTCTTCTAAGCTGAATTATCTTGTAGCCGGTGCAGATGCCGGCAGCAAACTGGAGAAAGCAAAAAAGCTCAACTCCGTGAATATTATTTCTGAAGAAACATTTTTAAAAATGACGGAAGTGTAAAAAATTCGTTATTTGGGAATCGTTATTATAGTTATCTTTATAGAGTGTATAATTTATTAAATACAAATGCTATGAAGTATGCAGTTCTTGTCCTGATTAACCTGTTTATTTTTTCAGCTGCTTTTTCTCAAGCTATAACAGACACTGCTCTGCAAGAAAAACCATACATCACGTACGATAGTTATATGCAAAAATCATTGAAGAAAAGGAAAACTGCACGTACTTTGCTGTATACCGGTGGGGGAATAGTTGTAGGAAGTATGCTTACAGGAGGCATCGTCTATAGCGGAGGAAATGAAATCATAGGCACTTTTATAACGTTGAGTGGTATAACAGCAGGTTTTTTGGTAGGAGTCCTTTATATACCTTTCTCAATTTCTTCTGATAAATGGGAAAGGCGTGCTCTTCAGATACAGCCGGCTGTAGGTGTTGAGAGGGTTTATTTACCTTTACAATCAAACGCACAGCCTTCAGTAGGAATTGCCATAAAGTTATAATTTCTCTATTTAAAATAAATACTCGATCATTGCAACAAACAGGTAAAATATTAATCATTCTTGGTGTCATCGTCATCATTGCAGGCATCATTGTATACTTCGGCGGCAATAAACTTAATTTTTTAGGAAAGCTGCCAGGTGATATACGAGTAGAGAAAGAAAACTTCAGGTTTTATTTTCCTGTTACTACTATCATTTTACTAAGCATTATTGTATCCTTTATAATTTGGATTGTAAAAAGGTTGCAATAACTACAAATATCCACCAAACAACAGATGACTGTAAACGGCTAAGCCCAATGCTGCTAAAGAAAACAACAAAGCTATTACGGCTATCCATTTGAAGGCGGTGCCTGTTTTTGCGGGAGTATTTTTTATAGATGTCTCCGCAATGGGAGGCGACACCGTTTGCGGAGACGCTTGTGGTTGTTGAGTTGTAGCAAAACCACCCTCGTGCAGAAATGTTTTTATTTCATCTACACTATTGGGTCTCAGGCTTATAACATATTTATTTTTGCCCATGCTTTCTTTAAGGATAACCAGGCCATTTTTTTCTCTGTTGATCAATGCTATTTGGTCAATCAGCCTGTCCTCGGGCATATCAAGATGGCGTGCTACTTCGCCGCTCAGGTTGGGCTGGTAATATTTTTCGAGCAGGTAACGCAATATTTCATTTCTTACATCCATAAATAAAGGCTTTTTAATTCGTCATATTTATATCAAAAATAAATCCAAAGTATAAAAAAATATATAATAACGAAGACATTTTTGTATTTTTACGCAATTACATTTATATACTTTTTATAAAGTAAGCCATAAGGTTTGCTTGTTCAAAGCAATCACGCATCAGGTGAAATATAATTCACTGCAAGCAGCTACATCTACCTTTTGGCTAAGAGGTTGTAACAATTAAAAAAACAATATAAAAAAACAGATGAAGTACATTTTTTCTCTTTTGCTAATCGTTTTTGCCGTTTCGTGCAATTCCAATTCATCTACGGTTAATGAAACCGATTCCACAAAAACTTCGCAGGATCTTACAAAGTATATCGACCCTTTAATTGGTTCTGATTATCATGGGCATGTGTTTGTAGGTGCCAGTGTGCCTTGGGGAGCTGTACAGGTTGGTCCTACACAGATACCGAAAGGCTGGGACTGGTGCTCGGGTTATCATTACTCCGATAGTATTCTTATAGGTTTTTCACAATTACACCTCAGTGGTACAGGTATTGGCGATTTGGGAGATGTAATGCTGATGCCCTATACAGGCAAGCTGCATACACAACCCAGAACACAGGAAGACTCTACAACCGGCTATGGCTCCCGGTTTTCGCACGACCAGGAAAGAGCTGAAGCAGGATATTATTATGTGAAATTATTGGATAATAATATAGATGTGCATCTTACATCTTCTGAAAGAGTGGGCTACCACAAGTATGTCTTTCCAAAGCAGAAAGATACACCACGGGTAGCTTTAGATCTTGTGCAGGGCATTGGCTGGGATCAGGTGCAGGAAGCTAAAATCATCAAGACCAATGACTATACCATTACCGGCTACCGTTATTCAAAAGGCTGGGCGCCGGATCAAAGAGTGTATTTTGCTATCAGGACTTCTATTCCTATTAAAGAATTTGTAGTGCATGACAGCACAGAAATAAAAGGCACTAACACGCTCACCGCACGCAAAGTAAGAGGAACGCTTACATTTGATACAAATATTGACAGCCTGGAAATAAAAGTAGGTATTTCACCGGTCAGTGAACAAAATGCTTTGGAAAATATCAATAGTGAAATTAATGAATGGAACTTTGCCAATGTTGTAAACAGGGCAAAAAGAAAATGGTTCGAAGCCATTTCTAAAATTACCATTGAAACGGATAGTGAAGCAGATAAAAGAATATTCTACACAGCTATGTATCATTCTATGATAGCGCCCGTACTTTTTAATGATAATAATAAATCTTACTGGGGTACCGATAAAAAAATATACAATAAAGCTACATTTAATAATTACAGCATATTTAGCCTGTGGGATACGTATCGTACATTACATCCGCTGATGAATATCATAGCATCTGAAAAAACACCCGACTTCATCAATTCCATGATCGCTATTTTTGAACAACAAGGCAGGCTGCCCATGTGGCATTTAATGGGCAATGAAACCAATACAATGGTAGGGCATCCGGCCATACCGGTTATTGCAGATGCCATTCTGAAAGATATGAAAGGCTTTGATGTAGAAAAAGCGTATCAGGCAATGGTTGTGACTGCCAATATAGATTCTTTCGGAAGCAAATATGTAAGAGATATGGGCTTTATCCCTGCCGAAAAAGAAATAGAGTCGGTTGCCAAAGCATTGGAGTATGCCATCTCTGATATGAGCATTGCAAGAGCGGCCAAAAAGTTAGGCAAGGAAGAAGACTATAATAAATATTTTGAAAGAGGAAACTATTATAAAAAGTATTTTGACTCTACATCCGGCTTTATGCGCGGTGTATTGTCGAACGGGCAGTTTAGAACACCTTTTAATCCTTTCCACTCCACACACCGTGCAGACGATTATACCGAAGGCAATGCCTGGCAATATACGTGGCTGGTACCGCAGGATGTATACGGCCTGGTAGATCTTTTCGGATCAAAGGAACGATTTATATCGCACCTAGACAGCTTGTTTATTGTGAAAGGAGATATGGGCGAAGACGCGTCGCCAGACATTTCCGGGCTGATAGGCATGTACGCGCACGGCAATGAGCCCAATCATCACATTCCTTATTTATACGCATACGTAGGACAGCAATGGAAGACCGCTGAAAAAATAAGACAGATAACCAAAGATTTTTATACCGATAAACCCGACGGACTGATAGGCAATGATGATTGCGGGCAAATGAGTGCCTGGTACGTGATGTCGGCATTAGGTTTTTATCCCGTAAATCCTGCAGGAGGCGCGTATGTATTCGGAAGTCCGCATTACAAAAGAGCTACAATGAAGATGGCCAATGGAAGATCTTTGTTTATTGAAGCTAAAAATACATCGCAGGAGAATATATACATTCAATCGGTTACACTCAATGGAAAGGATTATAACAAATCTTTTATTACCTGGAAAGAATTACAGGAGGGGGGGAAACTGGTGTTTGCAATGGGCAACACACCCAATAAGCAGTTTGGCCTGGAAAAGATTGTTGACTGATAAATTCAATACAAATACATAATTTGCGTTATTATTATATTCTTGTAATGATGACGCAATTTTTTTTTAAGTATCTGGCTGCAATGCTCCTGTTCATCCTGTTTTCGGGAGGCATTTTTGCGCAGGTAAAAATTCATTATCATCCTGTAGATTCCGGCAACACAGCCTGGCCGTCCATAACATTGCAGGAGAGCTTCACTTCTCAGGAAGAAGGTGCAAAATATATAGAAAACATACCCGGCTATTTAGGTGCCAAAGGTTTTATAACTGCTTCGGTAGATGATATTAAAAAAGATTCGGCTCAATATTATGTCAGTATTTTTTTAGGCGAAAAATATGTGTGGCGAAATTTGTATATAGAAGATTCTTTGCAACAGGTTTTATCGGCGTTGCAGTACAATGCAAAAGATTTTTCAGATCAGCCGTATAATGCAGATTTGGTTGAAAAATTTTACCAGGATATCATACATTATTACGCTTCCCGGGGGTATCCTTTTGCCAAAGCGGGTCTCACGGATGTATCATTGCACAACAATGAAATAAGCGGCAAACTCACTATTGATAAAGGTTATATCTATACACTGGACAGTATTATTGTAAATGGCTCTGCAAATATTTCTTCATTTTACATTCAAAAATATTTAGATATACAGCTGCGGCAGCATTATGATGCCTCAAAGCTGGCAGACATTGACAGAAGGTTGAATAACATTGCGTATATAGAACAAACAAGACCCTGGGAAGTGCAAATGACCAGTGGCGGAGCCATACTGAATCTGTATTTAGATAAAAAAGCGGTTAACGAAGTGGATGCTATTGTGGGTTTCAGTTCCGGAGAAAATACGCTCGACCGGAAGTTGCGCCTGACGGGAGAGGTCAAGCTCAACCTGCGTAATGCTTTCGGGGGCGGAGAGTTTGTAGGATTTAACTGGCAGCAGCTTCGTGCGCAATCTCCCAGGCTTAATCTTAACTTCAGCAAACCTTATTTATTCAAATCTAATTTTGGAATAGATGTTGGTTTTAATATGTATAAATACGATTCCGCTTATGTAAATATTGATGGTTTTGCAGGCATGTCTTATCAGTTTTCCATGCGGCAATCTGTAAAATTATTACTTAATAACGCTTCTTCCCGAATGCTGAGTGTAGATACGAACTATGTGATACTCACTAAAAGACTGCCGGCAGTAATGGATATGAGCCTTGTGAGCGGAGAGCTGGTGTACTTGTTTAATAACACAGATTATATCGTAAATCCACGCAAGGGAAATGATGTACTTTTTTCAATAGAGGCCGGCAAAAGGAGGATAAAAAGAAACAATGCCATAGTAGATATCAGCGATACAAATTTTGATTATGCATCTTTGTACGATACCGTCAAAACGAATGTTTATCAATTAAAGGCGATACTTTCGGCAGCACGTTACTTCCCGGTGGGAAAGCAGTCTGTGGTAAAGACCGCGGCTCATGGTGGATTGTTTTACAGTCCTGGTTATTATTTGAACGAGCTTTTTCAAATAGGAGGTTACCGGTTATTGAGAGGATTTAATGAAGAAAGTATTTTTGCCAATCAGTATGTGGTAGCTACGGCTGAGTATCGTTTTTTGTTTGCACAAAATTCTTACTTCTTTGGTTTTGCGGATGGCGGCTGGCGTCATCTAAATTTACACTCCGTAAAGCAGCAAAATACTTATATAAGTGCCGGCGTTGGTATGGCCTTTCAAACGAGGGCAGGTATTTTTAACCTGGCCATAGCCAACGGAAAAACAAGCGGCGAGCCATTTAAATTCAATCAGGCAAAAGTACACGTGGGTTATAGGGCTTTATTTTAAAAAAAGAATACTGCGGAACTTTCGCTGTGCCATAAAAAATACTATTATAAAGGGGTTGTCTTTTTTAAGACAACCCCTTTATTTATAGCTTAAAATAAACTTTATAAATATCTCATTCCTGGTAAAAAGGATATTATAACCGTTACTATAATAGAAATTTTACCTAACCAAAGCATAGGTCATGACAATAGCGGGATTTTCCACGCTCGTCATTCTTCCATAAGTAACTCCTCCTTCAGAATAGTAATCAAATGCTACTCTGTTGTTACGCAAAAACTTATCAATAGTTTCTTTCCCAGCTTCAGACATTAATGTTTGCACGTAACCATTTGCTCCAGATTGTGGCGTGGCAGGACCTGATATATGTGTAAATTTGTAAATACCATTATCATCTTTTGTATAGCTATAAGTAATTATAGTATTCCAGCCAGCATTGCCGTTTTGATTATGCCATCCCGTAACTATGAGTCTTTTGTTTGCCACATCAAAATTAAAGGTCAAAGAACCATTATGGAAAGTATAATTGGAATATCTGTTGTCTAAGTTATTTACATAATGTCCTACGATAGCAGCACCTATGGCGGAAGTGCCAGGATAAATGGTTTTCAAAACTGCCTGTAGTTTAAATTTAGTACCTAAAGCTAAATGTAATAAAGTTAAAGGTGAAACAGAAACACCCATTTTATATTCTGTTCCTGAAGAATCATAAGCGATTATTTCATCATCATTTTTCCATCTTAATCCAGTGAATTTGATTCCTTCGCTAAATAAACCATTGCTAAAATAAGCTCCATCAATAGCAAATGCAAAACCACTTGCAGCAGAAACCAAGCTTTTATCAGGGGTAATATAGTCTCCATCAGCAACTTTGGTACTATTATTTGTCCATAATTCAATTTTCTTTTCTGCTCCATTTTGATTTATTACGATATGAGGAAAACCTGTTAGAAAATAATTCTTTAATTTATTAATTGAAGTAAGATATCCTCCATTTTCAAATGAAGCTTTTTCAGCTGCTGTAGCTTTAACCATGTACAAATGATTGCCATATTTCTTACCTTTTAAAATAATGGAATCTTCTGTAGAGCGCAGGTATTCAAACTCAATATCGCTTTGCAGTCCATTTGCATTGGTTCCTGCGTTTGCGCTTGCGCGGGGGTCCTGTAAAATTGTAAGATAATTGTATGTGTCAAAAATAAGAGAAGTATTCATTACATACTTTATCCTGTAAGTAGATGTTTTAAAATCTACTGCAGCGGCATTTGACCAGTCTGCAAGCATCTTCACTTGATTATTGTCACTAAACTGCATATAATAACTATAAGCACCACCCCTAAGTGAAGTTCTTAAAAAAGCTTTCCATCCGTTTGCGCTTTCCAGTAGTTTATTTTGTAGTTCTGCATTTCGCTCGGCCATTCGCTCTTCTGGCAGTTCGCCAAAAGTGAGATCAGGATCCAGGTTTTTATTGCAGCTCGCAACAGCAAACAAGGCAATAAGTATAAAAAGTATTTTTTTCATTTTTTTCATTAGTTTTTTATTTTAATTCAATTGGTCCGTAAAAATAATCGCTTGTAGCACCTTCTACATGGAAGCCAGCAAAACTTCTGTACAATGGGCTGGTGTTTGGTATGGTGGTGGGTAACCATGCTGCTATAAACGCCCTGGTGGTAAGATAGGGTAGTATTATTTGGTCAAAACCTGTTTTGATGCTTGCAATACCTCCGTTGGTATAAGTAGTACCGCTACCCTCCGGAATGGCTTTGGTAAATATAGTGCGTCCGGTAGTAGTATTAATGGTGAATTTAAAATTATAATCTCCGAAATACACGGTTGTTCCTGTACCTTGTGTAAACTCTACTCTGAATGCCATTATGGAATCATTTATAAATCTGAACTGTACAGCTTGTACATTCCAGCCACCGGCTGCTAATGCATTTCTGTAATTATTATATACAGTGTTGAATGCCGCAGATCTGCCATAAGTTGTATAATGGGTAGCTGTGGGATTGTAAGTAATAGTATTTACTCTGTTATTGGCTATCATTAGCGGCAGGATTGTAGTGGAAACATCCTCGGGGTCTTTAACGCCGTAAAGATCTTTCAATGCTGTTTGTATCTCGGCTTGCAGTTCATGAAAATTTATGGCAAAATATGTATCAAAGTAGTCAATTACATCTTTCTCTTTGGCTAATAATGCTGCTCTGGCTGTCGGGTTGGTTGTGTTGATATAGTTGTTAAACCATTGCTGACCTTCTACAAGCAAATGCGCAATCATTTCGGCAAAGTCTTCGCTATAGGAGCTGCGAGAATATCGAGAGATAAATCCCAACTCTTTCGCTAACTCAGCTGTATTAGCACTTCCTGTCCAGTCGGTAGTGTAGTCTGCTTTAGAAATAGTTTCAAATGATGGCGGAATAGCCACGTTTTGGTTAATGATGTGCGTGAATTCGTGATGAATAGTACGCATAACCCTCCTTACACTTTCACCACTATTCAAGTTAATGCCGTTTAATTCGTATAGTACTACTCTGCGTCCGCCATCGGCGGTGCCTAAGACAATGCTGCCATTATCGTTATAGGAAGGGGAGCCATATAATACAAATTGTTTTGGCGTTAGTTTTTTTATAAAAGTAATACCGGCTACTTTTTCGTAAGGCTTTAAGAATATATTGCGAACCGCTCTCATGGTAGGCAGCACTCTGTCTAGTTCTACGGGAGATATGTTGCGTGATACATCTGTAAGATTTCTTTCAAATCTGTATACTGTTTGAATGTTGAAAGGAATATTTAAGCTATCCGTCAGCCATTTGTCAATAACGGGATCGGGAATATAATTGTCTGCGTTATATTTGGTCAGGTCTACATCTAAAGGCCCGTCGCTTTTTTTACAGGCGCCTAATATAACTGTAAACAAAAGTATATATAAAATGTAGTTCTTCATTTGTATAATTTTTTTAATTAACGGGGATTTAATTCAATTCCTGAAATGGTTGCTTCTTGAGGAATTTGAAACACTCTGCGGTTGTCATCCGGCTCTAATGTTTCTGTAGTTTCAGTACCATCTGCTGCTAAATGAGTGTGTACCGATGGAATTCTATGCCTTAACATGTCCATCCAGCGCATTCCTTCGCCCATAAAAGCAATTTGTTTAAATTGTAATATAGTTTTTATTAAGGCTTCTTTATCGTCTGTTTCATTAAAAAACTGCTTTGCTTTATCGAGTGTAACAGCATGGGTTGTAGCATTATAATTGACGATGCGTACGCTTGCAAATTGATTGAGATCTTTAAGTGCGTCTGTAAAATTACCCTTGTTTACATAGGCTTCGGCTCTGTTAATCAATGCTTCGTCCGATACAAAAAGTGGTGTCATTACATAAGGATAACCTATGCCTGCAGCAACATTTGTATAATGGAAATATTCACGCAAAATATATACAGTATAATGGGGTACTCCATAGCTGATGCCTTTATTATAAAAGGCTGCGCCTGCTACAGTATTTCCATTATACACTTCCTGAAACTTTTGCGTGCCAAATCCATAGCGGCTTCCGGCAGATGCGGTACTACGCTGATAAACACTATAAGTTTCGTTGAGTAATAAATTATATTTTTGATCGGCTCTGGTAGCCATTATATTATATTCATTCAAAGTAGCATTGCGCCATTCGGTAGCTTGTGGTCTAAGATTTCCGGTAAAATCTCCGTTAGGAAATATTCTATTTGCTGCTGCAATAGCTTTATCCCATTCGCCTTTAAAAAGATAGAAACGTGCTGCAAATGCATGGGCCGCAGGAGCCGTGAAGTGATATTTAGGTACCTGCCATTGGCCACCGGCAAGCAATGGGATGCCTGCTTCCAGGTCTTCTTGTATTTTTTGATAAACTGTGGCTACTGTACCTCGCTCATACATTTTAATTACTTCAGTTTCTGGTTCGGTAACATATGGTATTCCCGGAGCATCATTCGCAGCACCAATTTGGTAAGCTTTCGCAAAAAAAGTAACGAGCATAAAATGAGCGTATGCTCTTGCTACTAAAGCTTCTCCTTTGTAAGGATTGGCTGCTGTTCCTAAATTATATTTCTCTATTGATTCTAAAGCCTGATTAGCTGCTGCTATTCCGGCATATAAACCATTCCAGTATTCAGTGGGTGTATTGTTGCCATCAGCTTCTATGTCTTTCCAAAAATACAAATCAGGAAATGGCTCATTCAAATGCCCTACACCTACACCTTTATCTTGTACATTATCAGAATAGGTTTCTGCCATTGCCAAATAGTTGCGTTTGGGATAAGCCGACGTTACTAATTGAGCTACTTTATCCACAGTATTTACTTCTGCTCTCATATCGGGATCTTTATCCAGATATTTCTTACAAGATCCTAATGCTATAAGAATTACGAAAGCAGTGATTATATTTATATGTATTTTTTTCATATTTTAAAAATTAAAGTCCAAGTTTTATTGAAAGAGTATATTGTCTTGGTATGGGCATTGCCACACCACCATTGTTAAAAAATTCAGGATCTGCTCCGTTTAGTTTTTTGTCTGAATATAGTAAAGCAATATTATTACCCACCAGTGCAATTTGAGCGGACGAAAGTCCCCATGAGTTTATCATTTTATTTGGCAGCATATAAGCCAGTGATATATTTTTGAATCTCACAAAATCGCCTTTGGCTACACGTTCGGTAGAGTAATTATAGGCATTGTAAGGATAGGTAGCGCTTACTGTACTGCCGTTGTTACGCCTTACATTGTTATTGGCTACATATAAATCTAACAGTGCGGGGATATTTGTTTTTGTTTCATCGCCGGGCATTATCCATCGGTTAACCATATCTTTTGACATAGAGATCATATCTGTATATCTTGCGGCAAAAGTGGGTTGTAACCTTACATAATTGCCTGCCGCGAAAGTGAATAATGCTGATAAAGAAAATCCTTTGTAAGATAATCTGTTAAAGAATCCCCCGGTAAATATGGGGTCTACAGGACCATGGTAATGCAAGTAGTCTACGTCGTCACTTTGTAGGTATAAATATGTGTCATTTTCTCCCTTTTCATTGATAAAGGTAGGGTAACCGTAGTTTGGATTTAAGCCATCAAATTGTATAGAGAATAAACCTCTTTGTGCATACCCTTCCATAGCGCCTCCTTCTGCTCTTACAAGTGTCCAAATATTAGGATTTACATCCAGTTTGGTAATTTTGTTTTCATTATAACCAAAGTTGAATTGTGTACGCCAGTTAAGGCCTTCGGGATTGCGGATAACATTTCCTGCAATCGTAACCTCTATACCTTGTGCCGTCATTTTTCCATAATTGGCAGTTTTTTGGAATTGACCACCTATACCTGAAGTACGGATAAGGCCTATCAAATCAAAAATATCGCGCTTGTACCAGTCAACGGTCAGGTCAATCCTTTTTTCAAAAAAAGATAAATCTGTACCAATATTTAATTCATATAGTTTTTCCCATGTTAGTTCTGAGTTTTCTAAGCTGCTGATAGCAATAGCAGCTTCTTTCTCATTTTCATAAGGTCTATATGTTATTTGATTGTAAAATACAGCCGAAGAGTTGGTGGCATTTCCCAAGTTTCCTACTAAGCCATATGTGGCACGCATACGTGCAGAGGATAGTATTTTGTTTTCTGGATTAAAGAAGTTTTCACGGTCAATGTCCCAGGCAGCTGATATATTCCATGTAGGTACCCACCGTGCTACAGATGATCTGCCCATAAGATTAGCTCCGTCATATCTGAAAGTACCATTTAAAGTATATTTTTCTTGAAATGAATAAGCTGCTCTGAACATATTGGCAACAAAACGCTCAAAACCGTAATTCATCCCAAAGTAAGGCTGCCCGCCTTCGATCATTTTTTTGAAATACCGATAATTTGGATTGACTAACCCTCCGTTTTCGTATTGATAAGCAATACCTTGGAAATTAGAAAATTGGCGATCTGTGTATCTGATTTCTGTCATACCCAATAGGTTAATCCAGTGGGCTTCTCCCCATTTTTTATCGAACTCTAAAGTGTTTCTCATATAGTAGTTCTTAAGACTGTTGTCGTTTGTATTAAAGAATCCGCCTTCTGGCAATACTACTACGGGAAGACTGTTGGGAATGTCAGGATCTTTATAAAGCTGAATGTTTCCTGCAGCAATGGTAGCATCGCCATTAGCTCGGAATGCCTCTGCCATATTAGAGCCCTCCTTTATATAATGTTGTCTTTTTGTATTAGCGAATCTATATGCAGCATCAAAGGAATAATTAAGTGAAGGGAAAATTTTGTATTTTATTCCACCGCGTACCTGTAATTCATAGCTTTTAAGCTCTAAGTAATTTTTCTCCAACTCATTAAGAATATTGAAGGGAGCATAATTCCTCGTGAAATATTCTAAATTTCCTTCTTCATCGTAAGGAGTTAAAAGTCTGCTGGTATTTAATGCATAGGAGTAGGGGTTTATATCAAAATCTCTGGAGTACTGACCAAATACAGGATCAGAGTTTCTGGTAAGTGTTCCGGGTGCACGCTGATCTCTGACTGAACCATTTACACCAAATTCAACGCTTAACTTGTTGTTGATCTTAATATTATTTCTAAAGTTAGCGGTGTAGCGCTTTACATTATCTCCAAGAGATTGCCCGTTATCATTCAGAAAGCTGGTTGAAAAATAAGTCTGAGCTTTATCAGAACCAGAGGTTATGCTAACGGAATGTTCTTGTAAAAGTGAATTTTTAAACAGAACATCAAACCAATCAGTATTGGCATTGGCGTAACGTTGTAAGAAGTTAAGTCTGTCAGAAAGCGTATTTTTTAAAGCATAAGAATCTGTAACAGGGTCATAATCGTACATCATATTGTACATTTTGAAGAAAATACCGCCATCTTTTCCTCTTGATACCTCGCTGTGGTTATAATATCCTTTGTTTTCCAGCTCAAGCATTACAGACATTTGCTCGGCGGAATTCATAATATCAAACTGGCTGTAGTCGGGCTTTAAATAAGTAGTAAAATTACCGGTGTAGTTGATATTGGCACGACCTTGAGTATTTCTACCTTTTTTAGTATTTACAACTATTACACCATTCATGGCACGTGCTCCATAAAGAGCGGTTGCTGCCGCATCTCTCAAAATAGTCATTGACTCAATATCATCAGGGTTGAGGCCCGCTATTGATGAGCCGATAAGTGTATTGGCGTCACCTGTGGTTAAGGCTTCGTTTGAAATATTTACAATGTCTTCTAAAATGATACCGTCAATAACCCATAATGGTTTATTGTCGCCGGATAAAGAAGTGGCGCCTCGAATACGAATTTTAGGTGCAGCTCCAAACGTACCAGAAACATTCTGCACAGATACACCTGCAGCCTGGCCTTCAAGCATACGTGAAACATCAGGAACGCCGCTACGCATGGCATCTCTTGCCAAAATTTGCGTACTGGATCCGGTAAATAATTTTCTGTCAACATTCGTATAGCCCGTAGCTACCACAGTTACATCGTCCAACCTGCTTTTCTCATCATTATTTAAAATGATATTAAGATCGGTATCAGCTCGATAAACCAGGGTTTTTGTTTGTTTAGCTACATAACTAAATGTTAATTGATCGCCGTCAGCTACTTCCAATGTGTATTCTCCATTTTCATTGGTAAATATGGTTTGCTTGGAGCGATCGTTATAAACGCTTGCGTTATGTAAAGGTTCTCCCTCTTCGTCCTTTACGGTTCCTGTTATAGTTTTTGGTTCATCAGATTGTGCCCACAAAACTTGGGGGAGCGCTAAACCTACAATCATGAATAGCATTATAGCTCGCTTTAAATAATAACTTACGAATGTTTGCAACATAAAATTCTTTTTCAGATTTAAAAGTTTAAATTTTTTTTAATAAGCTAATTAAATTAACATTTAGATGATAAAAGTTGGGCTGTTTATTAAGATTTGTGTAAAAAAACATTGTTAATACTTTAAAACCAAATTTTAACTATTTTTTAAAGCTAATAAAATGTTAAAAAAATATTTTTTGATGCACATTGAATATTTTTTTAGCTCTTTTCTGAACATCGGATTGATTAGATGTGCGTAGAATTTGGGGTTTATAGTTATAGGGCTTTATTTTAAAAAACCCTTATTTTTGAAAAATGAGATATGTTATTTTGCTGATTTTTTATTTTATTTCCACGCATTCATCTGCTCAGCAGCAGGAGATGACGTCTGCTGACATCTTGCTGAAATTACAAAAGCTTAAAAGCATTGGTTCTGTGTTATATGTGGCAGCGCATCCCGACGATGAGAATACCCGCCTGTTAACGTATCTGGCCAACGAGAAAAAATTGATGACAACATACCTGTCGCTTACCAGAGGCGATGGTGGTCAGAATCTTATCGGGAAAGAGCAGGGAGAATTATTAGGTCTGATAAGAACACAGGAGCTATTGGAAGCAAGAAGAACTGACGGAGCAAGACAGTTTTTTACACGTGCGGTAGACTTTGGCTTTTCTAAAACTCCTGAAGAAACTTTTGAAAAATGGAATTACGACAGCGTGTTGTATGATGTGGTACTGGCTATAAGAACACACAGGCCTGATGTAATTATCTGCCGCTTTCCTACTACCGGCGAGGGAGGGCACGGGCATCATACAGCCTCTGCAATCCTTGCAGAGCAAGCATTTGACGATGCTGCTAATGAAAATAAATTTCCGGAGCAATTACAGCGAACACAAGCCTGGCTAACAAAAAGACTCTTCTGGAATACATTCAATTTTGGCTCTGCCAATACCATCAGCGAAGATCAGTTACAACTGGATATAGGCAAATTTAATCCGCTGCTCGGCAAATATTATGGCGAGATAGCTGCCGATAGTCGCTCTATGCATAAGAGCCAGGGATTTGGTGCTGCTAAGTCAAGAGGAAAAAGTATCGAATATTTTAAACAGATCAAAGGTGATAAGGTAACAGCAGATTTGTTTGAAAACATAGTCTTTGACTGGAACCGTTTTGCGGAGACAAAACATATCAATACGATGATTGATAATATAGTTCACCAGTTTAATACACTTGATCCGTCAGCTTCCGTGGATGGATTATTACAATTATATACAACATTAAAGAATATTAAAACTAACAATGATGAACTGAACGGATGGTTGGAGGTAAAGATCGATGAAACCGAAAATCTCATAATGGCTTGCAGCGGATTATGGGCAGATGCTTACAGCAGCGATTTTACGGTTGCCAGGGGCGATGATATAGATCTATCATATCAGCTTGTATACAGCGGTAATGTACGCGTGAAAACAGGAAAAGATGATGGAGGAAAAATAATTTATTCTCCTTTAGAGAAAAATACATTGCATACATCGACAGAAACGATTACCATTCCTTCAGGTATTTATACATCAGATCCTTACTGGTTGCGGCTTCCGCAAAAAAATAATTTGTACAGTGTAGCAGATCGTAATTTAATTGGTCATGCGGAGCACACAGATGTTTTAGGAATATTGCATATAGAAATTAATGATGTGCCTTTCGATTTGAAGCGGCAGATAAAATATAAACGGGCAGATCCGGTACATGGAGAAGTATATCGTCCGTTGGAAATCATGCCCGCTTTGGTGTTGAATGTAAAAGATGAAATGATTTTATTTACCGATAACACAGCTAAAAAAATCAATGTAACGGTGACTGCTTTTAAAGATAATATGCAAGGAAAATTAAAAGTCAGGTCATCAAGAGGATGGAAAGTAAACATTCCCCAACCTGATTTTACAATAAAAAATAAAAAAGGCGAAGCTGTTGTTGAAATGTTGGTGAATAAAGAGATACAGGCTGCGAACGACTCTCTTTATCTATACATTGAGTCGGGCAAAGAGCAATACGATAAAATGATAGAATATGTGCAATACGGACATATACAGCCACAATTCAGGCTAAAGCAGGCAGTAATAAAACCGGTAAATATAGATGTGAAAATTACAGACAATACAATAGGGTACATACCGGGTTCGGGCGATGATGTTGCTAAGTTTTTAAGCGAGATAGGATACAATGTTACTATACTGGACAACGAAAAATTAAGAACAGAAGACCTTACAAAATATAACGCTATTATTACGGGTATAAGGGCATTTAATACTAATGAATATTTACAGCCTAATTTTACAAAACTGATGCAATACGTGGAAAGTGGCGGTAATCTTATCGTTCAGTACAATACCAGTAGCAACATCGGCCCGTTATTAGGAAAGATAGGTCCTTATGCGTTTGATATTTCACGAGCAAGAGTTACGGATGAAAATGCCGAAGTTCATTTTATTTTACCTTCACATCCTGCATTAAATTTCCCTAATAAAATCACCCAAAAAGATTTCGAAAACTGGGTGCAGGAACGAGGTTTGTATTTTGCCGCTAACAAACACAAAGCTTATGAATCTGTGTTGCGCATGCACGATAAAAATGAATCTCCGCACGATGGAAGCCTTATCATAGCTAAGTATGGTAAAGGCAATTATGTTTATACGGGTATTTCCTTTTTCAGGCAATTGCCTGCCGGGGTGCCCGGTGCCTACAGGCTCTTGACAAATTTAATCAGTCTGCCTAAAAATAAATAATATGGAAAATGAAAAGCCGCCTATCTTAAAAAAATGGAGTTACCTGTATTGGTTAGTGATTGTTGAGCTTTTGATAGTAATCGTTTTACTTTATTTCTTCACTCAATATTATAGATAATGCAGATAACCGACTGGATTGTATTGGGTGTAACCCTCATGTTTATTGTATTGTACGGCGTATGGAAAAGTCGGAATACAAAAAATATCAGCGGGTATTTACTTGCCGACAGGAAGCTGCCCTGGTATCATGTGGGCTTATCTGTAATGGCTACACAGGCAAGCGCCATAACTTTTTTATCGGCTCCGGGACAAGCTTATACAGATGGTTTGCGTTTTGTACAATTTTATTTTGGATTGCCTTTAGCTATGATTGTACTTTGCATAACGTTCGTTCCTATTTTTCACAAACTCAATGTTTATACGGCTTATGAATATTTAGAAAAAAGATTTGATGTAAAAACACGTACGCTTACTGCTTTTTTATTTTTATTGCAAAGAGGAATTTCTACAGGAATTACTATTTATGCGCCTTCTATAGTATTGTCTACTATTTTGCATATTGATATATTCTATACAACTATTATAATGTCAGTATTGGTAATATTTTATACTGTATATGGCGGTACTAAAGCAGTTTCCTATACACAAATGTTGCAAATGCTGATTATTTTTTCCGGATTGATAATTGCCGGAATAGTAGTGGTTCAGTTGCTTCCGCAAGGCGTAGGATTTAATGATGCCTTGCATGTAGCAGGTAAAATGGAGAGAGCTAATGCTATAGATACAAAGTTCGATTTAAACAGTCGCTACAATATCTGGAGCGGAATAATCGGTGGATTCTTTTTACAGTTATCTTATTTTGGAACCGATCAGTCGCAGGTAGGCAGGTATCTTACGGGAAAGTCTGTAGCTCAAAGCAGGCTGGGATTATTGATGAACGGAATGCTTAAAATACCTATGCAATTTGGAATTTTGTTGATAGGAACTTTGGTGTTTTCCTTTTACCAGTTTCATCAGCCGCCTTTATTTTTTAATGAGACGGAAGTGATTTCCATAAAAAACAGCGCATACAGCTCGCAGTTTACAGAGTTGGAAAATGAGTTTTATTATGTGCATCAGTTAAAGCAGGATAAAGTACATCAGCTGGTAGTTGCAGAGCAAAACAACAATAAAGCTGAGGTAGATATTTTGAGAAAAGATTTGCAAACATCTATTCATCTGGAAGATGATATTAAAAAACGCGCGACGGCATTAATGAAAAACAATAACCCGGATGCAGATACAGATGACAGCAACTATGTTTTTCTTTCTTTTGTGATCAAATATTTACCCACAGGATTAGTCGGCCTGCTGATTGCCATAATCTTCCTGGCAGCGATGGGCGCTACGGCAGGAGGCTTAAATTCATTGGCTTCTACCACTTATGTTGATTTTGTGAAACGCTTCTTTATAAAAGAAAAAACAGAAAAACAAGAATTGCAATATTCAAGATTGATCACTGTTTTATGGGGAGTTTTTTGTTTGTTTGTAGCTCTGTTTGCAGGACAAATGGGAAGTTTGATAGAGGCTGTAAATGTATTGGGATCTTTATTTTATGGTACTATACTTGGCATATTTATAGCGGCGTTTTATTTTAAGAAACTTAAAGGTACTGCTGTTTTTATTGGTGCAGTGATAGCAGAAATATTTGTAGTGGTTTGTTGGCAATTAGATCTATTTGCTTTCTTATGGCTTAATTTAATAGGCTGTGTGTTGGTTGTGCTCTTTGCGTATTTAGCACAAATATTTTTGCAAAATAAAAAAACAAATGCTGAGCAAATATAAATAGATAATTAATTCACAGAGTTTAGAATTATTCTAAGCTTGTTGCAATAGTTCGCTAATCACAGCTTGTGCGGCCCATACTCTATTAGCAGCTTCCTGTACTACAATGCTGTTTGCACTATCAAGGATAGCATCGCTTAGTTCTACATTTCTTCTTACCGGCAAACAGTGCATTACCTTTGCATTATTGGTCAGGGCTAATTTTTCATGTGTAAGCATCCAATCATCATACGAACCGGGAAGTTTTCCATAATCTTCGTAAGAAGACCAGTTTTTTACATAAATAAAATCAGCGTCTTGTAAAGCCTCTTCCTGATTGTGCAGGATGGTAGCGCCTTTTGTAAACTCTTCTGAAAGATTGTATCCTTCAGGGTTAGCAATAACAAATTCCGTTTTATTCCATGCAGTCATCCACTCAGCAAAACTATTGGCAACGCATTGTGGCAAAGGCTTTACGTGCGGAGCCCAGGTCATTACTACTTTTATTTTTTCTTTTTTAGGCTGAATAAGAGAAGAAAATTCTTCAATGGTGAGCACATCGGTAAAGCTCTGCAAAGGGTGTAGCGTAGCGCTTTCCAGGCTGATGACAGGCTTACCGCAGTGCTGAATAAAACTGTTGATATAGCTTTCGCTGTAGTCTTCTTCTTTGTTTTGCAAAGAGGGAAAAGATCGCATACCGAGTATGTCAAAATAATTTCCTAAAACGGGTGCCGCCTCTTTAATATGTTCAGATGTAGAACCGTTCATTACTGCGCCATCCTCAAACTCAAGTTGCCAGCCTTCTTTGTCTACATTAAATACAATAGCTTCCATGCCTAAATTCTGAGCAGCTATCTGGGTACTGATTCTGGTGCGCAAACTGGGATTGAGAAACAATAGTCCTATTTTTTTATTTTCTCCCAAATGCTTATCAATAAAAGGATTGGCCTTGTAGTGCAATGCCTTTTTCACAAATTGGTTTACATCGCTAACATCTTTTACACTTGTGAATTTGTTTTTTATTAATAAGGACATTTTCTTTTCTAGATTTTATTATTAGCTCAAAGTAAAAAAATAAAATGTGGTAACCAAATCAAACTTTTGGAGTTAATTCCTGGATTGCCTCTTCTAAGTTATCTATAAATTCGTCGGTCAATTTTCGGCTGATCGCCAGTGAAGGCAACAACCTTATAACGTTTGGCTTGGCTTCGCCCGTAAAAATATAATGCTCGAATAACAATTTTTTTCTTAAATCTTTTAGAGACTCTGGTACATCAAAGCCAATCATTAAGCCCTTTCCACGCACATTTTCTATTTGTTTAAAGGCTTTTAATTTATTTTGCAGGTACATGCCTCTCTGCCTGGTTTGTTCAATCAATCCTTCATTTTCTATTACCTGCAATACGGCCAGTGCAGCGGCGCAAGCTAAATGATTGCCGCCAAAAGTAGTGCCTAACATGCCATGTTTAGCTTTGATTTTAGGAGATATAAGAATGCCGCCAATGGGAAATCCGTTGCCCATTCCTTTAGCCATTGAATAAATATCGGCATTTACATTGGCATAGTCGTGAGAGAAAAACTTTCCGCTTCTTCCATACCCGCACTGTACGCTGTCGGCTATAAAAATAGCGTTGTGTTCATCGCAGAGCCGTCTTATTTTCTGAAGAAAAGAAGCTTCTGCAATCCTTATGCCGCCTACACCTTGTATACCTTCTACAATTACGGATGATATTTCATTTCCTTGTTTAGAGAATACTTCTTCTAAAGCATTCTCGTCATTGAAAGGGAGGAACAGGATATTCTCTGTTTCGTTTACCGGAGCTACTATAGATTTATTATCAGTTGCTGCCACCGCTAAAGATGTTCTGCCGTGAAATGACTTATTGAAGGCGATAACTTTTTTTCTTTCGTTGTAAAAAGATGCCAGCTTCAGCGCGTTTTCATTGGCTTCCGCGCCACTGTTGCATAGAAACAACTGATAATCTTTTTTCCCCGATACTTGTACAAGTTTTTCAGCCAGCTCTTCCTGTATAGGTATTTTTACAGAGTTGGAATAGAAAGAAATTTTGTGTAATTGCTCTTCAATAGCTTTAACCCAGTGAGGATGATTGTGGCCAATGGAAATTACCGCATGGCCTCCGTACATATCTAAATACTGAATACCTTTATCGTCCCAAACATAAGAGCCAAGCGCTTTTGAGATGGTGATATCATTAATAGGGTAAACGTCGAATAGATTCATGATGCTGTATGATTTACGGTATATGGGGTTTATGGTAAATGGTATATAGTGTGTGCTATGTGTATTTAATCAGGTTGTTTCCTACATCTTAAAAATAGTTGGCCTTTAGCTTTAATCCTTCTTTTTCATTCAATCCAAACAGGATGTTCATGTTTTGAACCGCCTGTCCTGATGCGCCTTTCAGTAAATTATCCGTAGCGGAATGTACTACCAGTTTAGAGCCTACCTTCTCCATAGATATCACGCATTTATTAGTGTTCACTACCTGCTTTAAAAAAATAGGAGAATCTGAAACCTGTGTGAATACCGCGTTTGCATAGAAGTCTTTATATAGTTGAAACACCTCTGTATAACTTAGGTCGCAATTAATTGTAGAGCTGATAAAGATGCCCCGGGTAAAGTCGCCGCGCCAGGGTACAAAATTTATTTTACTGTCACCTATACCGGGATTGAGCTGGTTGATAGATTCATTGATCTCGCTAAGATGCTGATGTGTAAGCGTTTTATAAGCCTGAATATTGTTGGCTCTCCAGGAAAAATGCGAAGTAGGAGAGAGGCTTTGTCCTGCTCCTGTAGAACCTGTGATGCCGGTGGAGTAAACTTCGCTTTGTATAAGTCCGGCTTTAGCCAGTGGTAATAACCCCAACTGAAGCGTTGTGGCAAAGCAGCCCGGGTTGGCTATGTTTTGGGCGGTTTTGATTTTTTCTAAATTCAATTCAGGAAGACCGTAAACAAATTGTTTCCCGTTAAATTCGGCGTCTTTAACTAACCTGAAATCGTTGGCCAAGTCTATGATCTTTATGCTGTTGTCAACAGTATTGGCTTCCAGAAATCTTCTGGAATCGCCGTGGCCCCTACAAAGAAATAAAGCATCTATTTCGCCCGCGATTTGTATTTTTTCCAAAACATCATCATCAGAAAAAAATAGTTCTTCGCCAATTAAATCTGCATGTACTTTATCAATTCTGTTAGCTGCATTGCTTTTGCTGTGTATAAAACTCACTTCCACCTCGGGATGATTAATCAATAACCTTATTAGTTCGCCGCCCGTATATCCCGCTCCGCCTATGATTCCAACTTTTATCATTGTTTTATTTTTTATCTTTAACCGATTCAAAAATTACCAGCTGGTTGCTGAATATTTTACTAAAGCCTCTTACATCGTCGCCTGTCCAGCCGTTATTCATTTCACCGTATTTTCCAAACTTGCTGCTCATAAGATCGTACTTAGATTCAATGCCTTCTACCTGAAAGCGATAAGGCATCAGCTTTACAAACACGTTGCCGCTAACGTGCTGCTGCGAACTTTGCATATACGCTTCCATGTCGCGCATTACAGGATCGAGGAACTGGCCTTCGTGGAGCCAGTTGCCGTAAAACGCGGTCAGCGTGTCTTTCCAGCTAAGCTGCCACTTGGTCAATACATGTTTTTCTAAAGTGTGGTGCGCTTTAATAATAACCATTGGCGCCGCCGCTTCAAATCCTACACGCCCTTTTATACCAATGATGGTATCACCCACATGCACATCGCGCCCTATGCCAAATGGAGCGGCAATATCCTGTAAGTGCTGTATTGCCTGTGCCGGGTGCTTAAATTTTTTATTGTTGATGCCTGTAAGCTCCCCGTTTTTGAACACCAGCTTCACGGTTTCGGCATCTTTTTCTTTTTTGGTAACTTTGGTTGGAAAAGCTTCTTCGGGCAGCGATTCGCGCGAGTTCAGTGTTTCTCTGCCGCCTACGCTGGTGCCCCACAATCCCTGATTGATAGAGTATTTTGATTTTTCAAAATTCATTTTTACTCCTTTCTTTTTCAGAAATTCTATTTCTTCTTCTCTGCTCAGTTTCAGATCTCTGATGGGAGTGATGATTTCCATTTCCGGTACAATAATGTTAAATACCATATCAAATCTTACCTGGTCGTTTCCTGCCCCGGTGCTGCCATGCGCTATTGCGTCTGCTTTCAGCTCTCTGGCATATTGTGCAATATGAATGGCTTGTATAACTCTTTCGGCGCTTACGCTTAAAGGATAAGTATTGTTTTTAAGTATATTGCCGAAAATAAGATATTTTATGATTTTGTTGTAATAGCCTTCAATGGCATCAATTGTTTTATGTGTGACAACGCCTAAAGCTTTGGCGTGTTTTTCAATGCGCTTAATTTCTTCTTTGGAAAAGCCGCCTGTGTTGACGATTACGCTATGTACATCGTAACCTAATTCTTCAAAATGCTTTACGCAGTACGTTGTATCGAGGCCTCCACTGAAACCGAGAACAATTTTCTTTGCCATAGTATTAATGTTTTTTTCTTGAGTTCTTTAAAAATTTGTATTTCTTAAATCTGAACAAACGCTCGAAAACATTCGATTTTTCTTCAAAGTATTCTTTGGTTTCTTCAGGTTGATAATGATCTTTAGGATCAAACAACATTGCCGTACACATGCAGTTTTTCCTATCTTTAGACATTAGAATATCGTAGTTGACACAACTTTTGCAGCCTGCCCAAAATTCATCGTCATCGGTTAGTTCGCTGTAAGTTACGGGTTCGTAACCCAGGTCGGAGTTGATCTTCATTACGGCCAGGCCCGTGGTTAATCCGAATATTTTTGCGTGAGGATATTTTTTTCTCGAAAGGGCAAATGTTTCTGCTTTAATTCGTTTGGCTACGCCGCTTTTTCTATGTGCCGGAGTAACGATCAGGCCGCTGTTGGCAACAAATTCGCCATGGCCCCATTCTTCTATATAGCAAAAGCCTATCCACTCACCCTTATCTGTAAGGGCAATGACGGCTTTGTCTTCCAGCATTTTGTTTGCTACATATTCAGGTGTTCGTTTAGCAATGCCCGTTCCGCGCGCTTTAGCGGATGATTCCATTTCTGCTACTATAGTTTCGGCATAATGTACATCGTTGCTCGTTGCAATTCTTACTGTGATATTATCTTTTGGAATATTATTATTCGCCACTATGAAATAAAAAATTAAATGATATAAAATTTAAAAACTAAAGAAAGGTATCTGCCAGGCAGAAAAAGACGGAGGTTTATTAAATTCTATATCGTCGCAATTGTACTCCGGATGTGTGAACGCAAGGAGAGTAGGAGCGCTCTGCAATGAAAGCGTGCCTGAGTGATATATGATTATAGTAGTTTACTTGTTTCAATTCTATTTTCAATTCTATGTGAAAAAGATGTTTGACTAAAGTCAGATGCAAATGTATAAAAGTTATAGCAATAAACAGGGCGTAACCAATGAAAATTTTACTGACAATACGCTGATACTTTAGAAACAGTCTAATTTTATGAAGACATTATTTTTTGCTTTACTTTCCCATGCGTGAAAAAAAATCTCTAAAAAAAATTTGGAGAATAAAAAATTGATTTTATATTTGCACTCCCAATTAAGGGAGCTTAGCTCAGTTGGTTTAGAGCATCTGCCTTACAAGCAGAGGGTCACTGGTTCGACTCCAGTAGCTCCCACAAAACGAAAAGCCTTGATAACAGTACGTTTCAAGGCTTTTTTTAATAGAAGTATTTAAGAGAGCCTTCCCCACAATTTGCACCGCACTATTTAAAATTTAGCCTTTGTAATTATGCAAAGCAAAACGTATAATGTATTGACGTTCGAGGGCTAATACCTGCAATAAAACTTTTATATGCTTAGATACGTACACAAGGACCTGAAATCCTTTTTGCTTTCAAGTTCGGGATGCGCTTTACTGACATGCTGAACAGCACTAATTTTGTAATCTTCTTTACAGTTTTTACATTTGTGTATGGCTCTTTGTTTTAATAAAATAATAAAAGAAATGAAAGTAAGCCTCGCCGGAGACGATAGAACACAGCTACGAAGCGAGGACGCTTCGCAGAACGAGGAAATATATGATGCAGGAGTAAATATAGTACCGAGATAATAAACTTAAAGATATGAATTACTTTGAGAAAGCAGTAGAATTGGATATGAATAAAAAATATGTAGCAGCTATGGAAATGTATGAGATTCTATAATCGCAAATGAAGGAATTTTAGACGCCTATATAAATTTAGCATATATATACTGGGCTGCGGGATGTGAGTTGGCGTGGTCTGTAAATATTAATATAAACAAAATAATTCGTAGAAATGGTTATGAGTTGTCATTCATAAAATTGACGGAGGCGAAAAAGTTTTTTGATAGCTCAGAACTATATTTTTGGGAGTTGTATTTTAAAAGGCGAACTATAGGTGATGATATTTCAGAATCTGAAATTGTAAATATACTAAATAGACATCCTTTTACAGGCTATGATCCCTATTTTTATTTATTTTTACTTGATAGAGAGAAATATATAAAAGAAGCCAAAACATTATATCAAGAGTGTATGAATAATCCTATTTTTAAGAATATAGAAATGATGTCCGTTATGTCTGCTCTTCTTGATATTCCGCAGGGCATCAAGAAGTATAGATAAAACAGATTTGTAATCTGTAAATAAGTTCTTTGAAAGCTAAAAGTTGTATCTTTAATATTGTAAAATAGATGGCGGTGCCTGGCAGCCACTGCTCATGAAATAATTTATTTGAATGTAGTTGTATGTATACAAAAACTTTTAATTGGAACCATAATTTTCATGTATGCTTTCTTCCTGCAAGACTGCCAGATACAAGCATTCTTCAGAAGATGAATAGGGAAATGCCTCCTAATAGTTTAGACTATACTTTTGTTCCTTTTACTCCCAAGCCAGATTCTACCAATTGGATGATGAAAAAAGCTGGTTTAAAAGACCTTAAGTTTTGGAGTGAGTAAAAGCACAAGCGGGCGCTTAAGCCCGGTTAAGATCAACACTTCTTTTTTATAGTATGCAGAAAATCATTAAAAGCATTCTTTTAAAAAAGAAAGAAATCTTTTCCATGAATTGTATTCGGCTTCAAATCGATAGGCGGGAGAACCGAATACCGTGAACGCATGGGGAGCACAGCCATAGCTGATCATCTCGTTGGGCGCTTTTGCGGCCTCCAGCTCTGCAGCTAATTGCGCGAAGTCCTGCATGGTTATACTGGCATCCGCGGTGCCATGAAATATAATGATCTTACCTTTTGTATTATTGTAGTTTTGTCCTTCAGGTGTTCCTAGTCCTCCGTGAAAGCTTGCATAGCCCTTCACTTCAGCGCCAGACCTGGCTAGCTCAAGCGCGGCGGCTCCGCCGAAGCAATAGCCTATAGCTGCAATGTTTGTTGTGTTGCTTCCTTCTTTTTTAGCGGTAGCAAGGGCACCGTTCATTATAGCGCGCATCTTTTGCCTGTCTTTATACAACTCTCCGGTATGCTGCGCACGATCTTTGTTTTCTGTAGGGCGAATTCCTTTCCCGAATAAATCAGCGGCAAATACCTGGTAACCTTCTTTGGCCAGCATTTCCGCACGCATTATTTCATAGTCTGTTAATCCGTCCCAATCATGCAATATCAATACCAGCGGAGCTTTATCTGCTTCATTGATAACGGGTTGTATAAAATATCCTTCGTAAGCCTGATTGTTTACATGATAGGTTACGTGTTTGCCTTTCTGGCCAAAAGCTAAAATGCCTGTACATACAAATACTGCACACAGGAGCGAACGGTAAATAAAATTGCGCATAGCTGAAATATTTTATTTGTAACCACGCAAAAAATGCACCATATAATGGTAAGAATAATTTAAAAAGTATTTTCGCTAAGCATATTCTTGGCTAACATGTTGTTGACGTAATCACTGGACGGATAACAGGTTAATGACTGCTTTAAGATTTCTATATCGTCTATTTGTATCCCTGTTTTTATTTGCCCGATATATACGTATTTATCTTCCTGCACAATGCAGGCTTTATAATTTTCGTTGTTGCTGTCTTGTATGAATACGCCGGGCTGCTTTTCCTGAATCTTTTTCAGAGCGCTTGCCACACGTTGGTTGTAGCTGTCTTTGTCTGTTTTATTGCAGGTTGTATCCGTGCAGTTTTCACATTTGCCGGCAAAGCATAGCTCTGTACACAAATTGTATTCTTCAATCAGCCGGTACAAACTTTTTCTTGCTTTATCTCTGTTGAAATAGACTTTCAGTGGTAGCAGACTTTTATTGAACCGGCCTATTGCCAACCGGTAAAACCCGGTGTTGTCTTCGTAAAAAAACAACCCGAACTTTGGTTCATAATGTTTGGCCGCATAGTTATATTTTGGCCATAGCTTTTTTATTTCCAGCACTTCAGTTATCATGGCCATTAGTTCCGATGAGCATTGCTGATGTTCAATATAGAAGATTTCTCTTAAAAAATCCTGTCTTCTTTTATCAGGCTTATTGCCCGTAAAGTGAGAGATTACGCGCTTTTTCAGATTCTTTGCTTTGCCTATATAAATTGTTTTCCTGAATTTGTTTTTAAAGAAATATACACCCGGTGCAGCGGGCAGTTTTTCAATATCTTTTTTGTCGAGGTTGGGTGGCAACAACTGTTCCCCGGATCCTTTTTTAAGCATGGTGGCAATGTGTTGCTGGCTGTCGTTTTGCAGAAGCCTTTCAAACAGCATTACTGTAGCTTTCGCGTCGCCTCCGGCTCTGTGTCTGTTGCTGATAGGAATATCCAGGTTGTGGCACAGCTTCCCTAAACTGTAAGAGTACATGCCCGGAAATATTTTACGAGACATTCTTACTGTGCAAAGCTTTAGCACTTGCAGGTTGTAGCCACATTTTTGCAGGTGATGATACAAAAAAGAATAATCAAAATTTACGCTGTGCGCCACAAATATCCGACCGTTTAACAACCGATAAATGTTATCTGCCACTTCGCTAAACGGGGGAGCATCTTCTATCATTTCATTGGTAATGCCCGTGAGCGCTTCTATGTAGCGCGGAATGGTTCTTTGCGGGTTGATGAATGTTTCGTATTTACCAATGGCTTCCTTTCCATTGTGTATGATAATGGCTATTTCTGTAATGCCGCTATTAGCCGCACTGCCACCGGTTGTTTCAATATCTACAATTGCATATTCCATTGTGAAAAAATATCCATTGCAATATTACTAAAAATATTAGTATTTCGGCAGCTGGTACATTATTTTATATTTTTTATAATTTCTCTTATTCCGTCTGCGTACCTGGCAGGTTGAAAATTGAACGTGTTGGTAAATTTAGCACTGTCAAAAAAATAATCTCTGTCGTTCTGATAAAGCATTTCATGCAGTTCTTTTAATGAAGGCATAAAAATACCGAGAAAGCCCATGAAACCTTTGCTGTATACCTGGTATTTAAAAGGTTTGTTTAAGAGGGTAGCGGTAATTTTGATATAATCTTCTCCGGTAAGTTTCTCTGTGCTTGTGGGTAAATGCCAGGTTTGGTTATAAGCGTTATCAGTGTTGCCGAGTAAAGCCAGCGCTTTTGCCGCGTCGGGTGTATAGGTCATTGAGTGAATTGTATGCGCATTCGCCTGCCAGAAAGGTTTTTTATTTTTTACTATTTTATCCATCACACCTATTGTGAAAGCGCTTGAATGTGCGTCTGGACCGTAGAAGTCGGCACTGCGGGCTATGAGAGCTTTGAGACCTTTTGTTTCAATAGAATCAAAAATCATTTGTACCAATTGCGCGCGTATCTTTCCTTTTTTTGATGGTGGATTGATAGCCGAGTTTTCGGTCATGTGCGGAATGGATTCTAATCCGTACATATACACATTGTCTAGAAATACCAGTCGGCAATTGTTGTGTAAGCAGGCGTCAATTACATTCTGCATTACAACCGGCCAGTCTCTTTTCCAGGTTTTTAAATCGTACTTTAATCCAACGGTAAGATAGGCTACATCTGTGCCTTGTAAGGCTTGTTGCGTTTGCTTTTTGTCCATTAAATCGCAGGTAAACAGCTCATCTGTTTCATTTACTTTTTTAGGATTTCTGCCTACCAGCCTGATGCGACCGGTATAATTTTTTAATTCTTTGGCAAGGGGTATGCCTATTGCTCCGCCGGCTCCGAGTATTGTTTGCATAGTATTTAATTTTATACAAAAGTATAGGACATGCCATGCCCAAAACAATGACTTCGGTTAAGATTTTTGATTTCGGTATATCCTATTCTTTATCCGGCTTAAGCTTTCCGGCGCGATGCCTACGTATTGCGCAATGTAGCGCTGGGGCAGCTTTTGGAATATTTCAGGTTGCTCATTCAGCAATTCTCTGAAACGCTCTTCAGGGCTTAGCGTCAACAAAGATTTTGTTCTTTTAAAACTTGTGGCGGCAATACGCTCTACCAGGATTCTAAAAAAATCGGCAATGGCTTTATTGTTTCTTATTAAGGCTCCCAATTCTGTGCAGCGTGCTACAAGACACTTGGCAGGTTGAAGCGTTACGGTAAAAGATGTTGCGGGCGTTTGGCCAGAGAAGCTTTCCAGGTCGGTAGTAAATTCATTTTCAAACATAAATGCGCAACTTTTCTCATTGCCGTTTTCGTCAATATAGTATTGATGTGCTGCGCCATCTATTATAAAAAATACTTCGTGCGCTACTTCGCTCGCACGAATCAGGAAAGAATTTTTCTTGTAGGTTTTATATTGAAATATTTCAGCAATCTGTAGCTTGTCTTCTTCAGTGAGCGACACATCTTTTTCTATAATGCTGTACAGTAGCTGATAATACATATTCATAGTAAAGTAAAAATACGGATCTATACGGATTAATTAAAATCTATTATCCATGTACAAGCTCAAAAATTGTTATTTCCGGTCTTACGTTCAATCTGATTTGCCACAGGTGTCCTAATGCCCTGTTTGTATAAAGTGTTCTGTTATTACTTAATTCAAATTTGCCCGATGTATATTTTTTATTATTAACCGGTACAACGGGCGCCTTTAGAAATGGGGTTTTACCTGATCTCCGTGCGTATCTCCTGATAAAATCCAGCCTTCATAAAATCCGGATTGTATTGTTTTGCTTTCTCGAAAGCCCTGATGATGTAATGGTAGTCAAATCTTTTTCCAATGTGGATGTCGCTAATTTGCATTAGTGTTTTTCCTGCCAAATGTTTGGGTAAATTTATTACAGGCATTTTCAATTTTACAAATTCTACCCAAAAAGGCTCAACCTGCCAAGAATACAGTCCGCCTGCCATACCGAGTCCGGCCAAACTCCAAAAACTTTTTCTTATAAAGTTTCGTCTATTCATAAACGCTGTTAAGATACAGTTGCAATTGAATACGAAATTAATTCATTATAAATTTATGATAACATTTCCGTATGGCAAATTTATATACTCTATCAATAGCATTTATTAACAACTGCTGGTATCTTCTTACCATATACTGACTTTCAAAGTCGGTATATTTCATTATTTTTGTAAGATAATATTTGAGTATGGAAGATTTGACGAAACTAACCACAGCGCCTTGCAGCACGCCGGCTGCGGTTGCAGATAATACAAGAGTTAAAAAACCTGACTGGCTGCGGGTAAAGTTGCCAATTGGCCAGGAATACAGAAGCGTAAGAAGCACGGTAGATACACATAAACTACATACTATTTGCGAAAGTGGTAATTGCCCCAATATGGGCGAATGCTGGGGCGAGGGTACAGCAACGTTTATGATATTGGGCAATATATGCACCAGAAGTTGCGGATTTTGTGCCGTGGCTACAGGAAGGCCTTTGCCTGTGGATTGGGACGAGCCGCAGCGTGTAGCAGAGGCTATCCACCTCATGAAAGTAAAGCATGCCGTTATCACAAGCGTTGATCGTGATGAACTGACAGATGGCGGATCTATCATCTGGTACAATACCATTAAAGCCGTAAAAGCATTAAATCCTGCAACTACGTTAGAAACACTTATACCTGATTTTAAGGCACAGCCGGAAAATATTCAACGCGTGATTGACGCGCATCCGGAAGTGGTTTCACATAACATGGAAACCGTTGAGCGACTAACAAAACAGGTGCGTATTCAGGCTAAGTACAGAAGAAGCTTAGATACATTGCGTATTTTAAAAGAAGGCGGCATGCGTACGAAGTCGGGCATTATGTTGGGCTTGGGCGAAACGAAAGAAGAAGTAATTGAAACCCTGAAAGATCTTGCCGCCGTAAAGGTAGATGTAATCACCTTAGGACAATACCTGCAACCCACTCCCAAACACTTGCCGGTAGTGCGTTTCGTGCATCCTGATGAGTTCAGGGAGCTGAGAGATATAGGCTATGAATTAGGTTTTGATTATGTAGAAAGCGGGCCGCTGGTACGTTCGTCTTATCATAGTGAAAGACATGTAATACCCGGTATAGGAAGAAAGCAATGGGAGACGGAGAAGAAATTATTTCAGAACGCGTAATTTAAATAATACATGCAAAAAATAATTTTTTTATTTACAGGATTATTCACGGCTACGTTGCTGTACGCACAATATGCACAGATACCTGAGGGAAAATGGCAGGCCGTATTGCAACGCCCGGACGGAATATATATTCCTTTTACGTTTGAATTGGCCTTGGTAAACGGCTCTCCGGCTGTGTATATCATAAACGCCGAAGAAAAACTTTTGATAGATGATATCAGCTTTCAGGGAGATTCATTGGTAGCGTCCCTGCCATTTTTTGATGCAAAGTTTGTGGCTGCACCGGTTGGCTACGGGTATGTTGCCGGAAGTTATTATAAAACATCAGGTGCAACAACTACGCGCATTCCTTTTGAAGCCCGCATCAACAAAAACAGGTTTGAGCAGGGCCAAAAGGCAGCATATAATATCAATGGTAAATGGGAAGTATATTTAAAAGAAGACAGAGTGGATATAGGTATTTTTAATCAGGATGAAAGAGGGAATATTACCGGTACAATTCTGACGCCGACCGGCGATTACAGGTATATGGACGGTGTGGTAAACGGCGATTCTTTGATGGTATCTGTATTTGACGGAGGATTTAATATGCTGCTGACCGCCAAAATCAAAGATGATAATACTTTGATAAACGGAATGCTTTATTCCGGGTTAACGGGTAAGCAAAACTGGCATGCTAAAAGAAACGACGCGCTGGAAATGAATGATGGTGAGGATCTTACAAAGATGCGCCCCGGAGAGGAAAGACTGAACTTTAGTTTTCTTTCTACCGAAGGGAAACAGGTGTCAATCAATGACGAGCGCTACAAAGGTAAAGTGGTGCTGATACAAATTATGGGTTCCTGGTGCCCCAACTGTATGGATGAAACAGCTTTTCTTAGTGATTACTACAATAAGAATAAACACAGGGGGTTAGAAGTTATTGGTTTGGCTTATGAGCGTACTACCGACTTTGAAAAAAACAAAAAATTACTGAAGCCATATATTGAACGATTCAATGTGCAATATCCTATACTCATACCACCTGTAGCGGTTTCCGATCCTGATAAGGAATTAAAAACATTGCCGCAGATTGATCAAATAAAAGCCTATCCGTCTTTGATTTATATAGGAAGAGATGGTAAGGTGCGTAAAATCCACAGTGGCTTTAGCGGGCCTGCCACCGGAGTTTTCTACGAAACATACAAGAAAAATTTCTACGAAGACTTAGATAAATTGCTCGCTGAAAAATAAAAGCAAGCTGTTGGGTGTTGAATGCCGTATGTTGGGGAAACTGTAAGTTGTTTACGCAACACGTATGAGGTTATCTAATGCATCAACTCCGCAGGAGCGCTGTCTGCTTCCTTTCTAAATTTCTGTGCAAGAAACGAACACACCATTAATTGTATTTGATGAAAAATCATAATGGGCAAAATAAGCCCGGCAATGGGCAGCCCGGTAAAGATGATGCGTGCCATAGGAAGGCCGTTGGCCAGCGTTTTCTTAGAGCCGCAAAACAGGATAGCTATTCTGTCGGCTTTGTTAAAACCTAATTTGGCCGAAGTGAAATATATAGCCACCATTACTATTGCAAGTATCACTGTGCAGAGAATTATCAGCTTTACCAGCATCCAGGCAGAAATATTGTCCCAGGTTTTGCTTACCACCGATTCGCCAAAAGCCACAAATACCACCAATAATATAGTGCCGTTATCAACAGTTTTGGTTATCCATTTTTTTGTTGAAAGCCATTTGCCTGCCGAATTGTACAACAGGTGACCAATTACAAAAGGGATAAGTATCTGTACTACCGTGTCTGTAATGGTTTCAAAACCACTAACCGATTGCCCGGATACCTGCTTCATCAGTAAAATATTTACCAGTAAGGGTGTTAAAAATACACCGGCCATATTGGAAATAGAAGCGCTGCAGATAGCGGCAGGCACATTACCTTTGGCTATGGAGGTAAACGCAATAGAAGATTGTACGGTAGAAGGAAGCAGCGCCATATAAATGACTCCTGCTACAATTTCAGCCGGAAACATGGGTGAAAAAAGAGGTTTGAGTAAATATGCTATCACCGGGAATAAAATAAACGTGCAGCAGAAGATAAATAAGTGAAGCTTCCAGTGTGTAATGCCCGCTATGATTGCCTTTCGGGAAAGCAAAGCGCCATGCACAAAAAATAATAAAGCCACAAATATGCCCGATAAATATTCAAAGAATACGGCGACATTTCCGCGTGCCGGAAAGTTAAGCGCAATGATTACTACCGCTATCAGGCTTATCAAAAAAGGATCCTTTAAAAATTTCATTCCGGCAAAAATAATCCTTTTGTCATTGATTGAATAATAACTTTCTTTTTACACAATATTTCTGTTTCCGGGTTTTTGCGGTTTGAAATTTGAAGTATATTCTTTATATTTAGTATGTAATTTAAATTAAACAAATTTATGGAAATTAATATCAACACAGACAACCACATTCAGGGTAGCGAGGCTTTTAAAGAAGAGTATAAGCAACTTTTAAGCAAGGCGCTTGAAAGATTTGATCAATACGTTACACGATATGAAGTATATTTTTCAGACGAAAATAAAGCCAAAAAAGCTACAGATGATAAGCGATGCGTAATAGAAGCAAGAGTGAAAGGTAAAAATCCTGAAAGCGTTTCGCACAACGCCGATACGATCAAATTTGCATTTGACGGCGCGGTAGATAAAATAAAATCCGTGCTTACTAAGATGGTAGACCAAATGCAGGCGCGATAAAAAAATAACTTTCGGATGGCGCAACTCTCCCACAGGAGTTGCGTTTTTTATTCACGTCAATAATATATGTGAAGTAATATTTTCTTTTCTGAAGCGTCTATGTATTTTTCAAGAGTAGTAAAAAACGGCTCACTCACCATTGGACAGCCTTCACTTCTGACAATAGGATTTTCGTTTTCTTCGTAAGGCACAAGCTTATAGTAGTGAAGCACTATGTATCTTTCAAAAGCCTTATTATTAGTAGTGTCCAGCCCATGAAGTTTATACGCTTTGCCAAACTGTCCATAATAGCTTTTGCCAATGGCAAACTTGCCTAAGGAAGTAGTTCTGGAGTCAGGAATATTACTAAATTTTAATTCACCATGTATGCCGGTTTCAGAGCCGATGCCGTGGGCTACAATGCCTCGCTCAATGACAGAGTCGTTTTGCAGATCGTATATAAAAAAGCGGTATTTTTCTGATGGAATACGCATGTCTATTAAAAACGCGATGTCTTTATTATATTGATCATTTTCTTCAATAAACTTATTCAGCTCCTGCGCTTCATCGCGCAATCTTAGCGTGCGCAGTTCATACGTATTGCTTGTTTCCGTTGGAGTATATATTTTTATATTTTCCGGGCCGGTAAAAAATTTGATGAATACGATCACAATTAGTATTGCAGCTATAAGGAGTAATATGGGAGCGTATTTTTTCAAAGTTTAAATTAAATGAGACAGAATAATTCCAAGCGCTACACCCGCATTGAGTGATTCTGCTTTGCCGTGAGCCGGGATGGTGATTTTCTCCGAAATATACGGATGCAGATATTCGCGTATGCCTTTTGATTCATTGCCGATCAAAATAATTCCTTCCTTTATTGTACTGTGCTGTTGAATATTATTTCCATTAAGCATGGCTGCATACACCTTATGCTTAGTATCTTTTAGAAAAACATCTAAATCGGTATAAGTAATATTTACTCTGAACAGACTGCCCATAGTAGCTTGTATTACTTTAGGATTGTATTCATCAGCCGTATCCTTAGAAGCTATAATATGTTCAATGCCAAACCAGTCAGCTATTCTGATAATGGTACCCAGATTTCCCGGATCCTGTATACCATCGAGCATAACAGCCAAACCCGGAATGATACTGTTCACAGGCTTTTTTTCTACGAGTGCCAATACCTGGTTGGGCGTTTCCAGGCTGCTGATTTGTTTTAATTCTGCCGCGGATATTTCTTCTACTTTTAAAGAACCTTTATAAGATTGCAGCCAATTTGCTTCCGTGGCGTATATTTGACGAATATTTAAAGTGGAGTTAAGAAGCTCTGAAACTATCTTAGGGCCTTCTGCCACAAAAATATTTTCTTCATCCCTGCGTTTTTTTAGATGAAGACTTTGAATATATTTGATATTGTTTTTAGAAATCATTGAATGAGGTTAATAAATAATACATTAATATTAATAGCGTTTCTGCTTTTTTTCTTCTGCTCTTGCAGCACGGTAAAGAATGCACCCATTGGTGTACCTTTCGTTTACGACAACGAAGTTAAAATTATTGACAAGAATATTCCAAATGATGAAAGAAAATATTTGGAAGGAAATCTTGCAGGCTATTGGCACGACAGTTTACAAACTAACCAGGTAAGAAAATTTTTAATTGCCTCGGTACGAGAAAATCCTCCTGTTTTAGATACCATAAATGTATCACACTCTGTAAGCTATATGAACAGCTATTTACAGTCTATATCTTTTTACGACGCGGAAATAAAGGATTCCATTAAGATTGACAGCAGCAACAAAGCGCAGCAAAAGGCTTACGTTACCATGTATATCAAAACAGGAAAACCCACCATTATAGATACATTTGGCAATGACTTTGCAAACGATACATTGCAATATCTGGCGCAAAGCCATATAGAGAAAACCAATATCAGAGAAGGAAGAACAAGGCTTACAAGAAATAATATTTCTAATGAACTGGACAGGGTGTTGGGCGTATTCAGAAACAATGGTTATTATTTTCTCCGTAAAAATAATCTGGTGGCGGAGGTAGATACGGTGGATGCAGCTTTGCTGAATCTTACCTTAGATCCTATAGAGCAAGCCGTAAAGATGGCAGAAATTTCCGCAAGAATGAAAACGCAGCCGAAGGCTTCGGTTTTTATTAAAGAAAGACGAAATGAAGACTCTGCTTTGGTGGTAGCCGGCGCCAATGATTTTAAAGTGTTTAAAGTAGGAAGAGTTAACTTTTTTCCTGAAATGAATATTACAGATATCCCGGATTCTGTGTTGAAATACAAAGACAATTTTTCTCAGATATACACTACACAGCGTACGGGTAATGTTTCTATTTATCAAGATATAGGGAAATTTCACCGGCGGCCGCTGCTGGAACATTTATACATTCTCCCCGGCACTTTGTATAACGATAGCATGTATTTTAAAACATTGAACAATCTTAGCTCTATCGGTGCTTGGCAGTCTGTTGATGCAAGAACTGTTTTGCGCGGCGATACCGCGATTGATTTTAACTTCTTCATGGTACCTGCTTTGCAGCAAAATGTAACGGTAGACGTGGAAGCCAGCAGAAACACAGGCGACTATCTTTTCTCTTCCAACTTATTCGGACTGGCGCTGAATCTTAGCTTTAGAAACCGTAACGTATGGAAAAGAGCCATACAGGCTACTTCGTCTTTACGCGCGGGCGTAGAACTTAACCTAACTAACAGCAGCGCTCCCGGCGGTTTATTGCAAACGCTGCAATTAGGAGCCGGGCAATCATTGGTTTTCCCAAGGTTCGTAGTACCTTTTAACAGAATAAGGGCTAAGAATTACGATAACGTACGCACGGTGGTAAACCTGAATGCCAGCTATACCGATAGACGGGAATATTTCAGATTGCGCTCCGTTATTGCCAACTGGGGATACGAGTGGCAGCATGGTGCGCAGTCATGGCAATACCGACCTATCAATGCGGAGCTTTACGGCTTAGATACACTGCGCTTGTTGCGTTCGGCGTTTCAGACCAATCCTTTTCTTACCAAAGCATTCAATACCGGTACGGTTATCAGCCAACAGTTGTCGTGGCGCTACACATTTCCCAATAAACGAATAAATGGTACTAATTTTCTCAGGGCGGGAGTAGAAGAAGCAGGCGCGTTGATAGGCTTGATCCCCTCATTGCGCGATAATATTTATCGGTTTGTACGTTTAGAAACAGAATACATCAAGCATTATAATTACCGTAAAACTTCGTTGGCCTTAAGAGGATTTGGCGGCATTGGGTATAATTATAATAATCAGGATAAGTTTGGCAGTACATTGCCTTTCTTTAAACAATTTATAGCAGGCGGTCCCAACAGCATGCGTGGCTGGAACCTGCGCCAACTGGGCTTGGGAAGCTCTTTGCAGAGCGATACTTCCAGTATTTTCCGCGACAGGTATGGCGATATGCAGCTGGAAGCCAACGTAGAGTATCGCTTTCCATTATTCAGAATAAGCAGCGTACGCTTTAACAGCGCCGTTTTTGCCGATGTGGGGAATGTGTGGAACGTAAGAAAAGAAGAAGCCTTGCCCAATAGTGAATTTAATTTTTCCCGTTTTGGAAAAGATATCGCAATTGCAGTAGGTACCGGGCTGCGTATGGATTTTAGCTATTTTCTTATCCGCTTCGATATCGGGTTTAAGCTAAAAGACCCGGCACGCATAGAAAATAACGGCTGGCTTAACCCATTTGAGTTTACCTGGAGAAATAATGAATTTCCTGTAAGAGAAAATCCGCTTACCGGAAGATCAATGTACAGAAACAACTACGCCTTGCAGTTGGGTATCGGTTTGCCTTTTTAGAAAACTGATCCATACCAGCAAAATTAATTTTATCATTCAAAACGCAAGTATTAATTTTAGTTATTCATTAAAATTAAAAACTTAAATCATGAAGAAAATCTATCTATTATGCGTAATGCTAGTTGTATTGTCAATCTATGTATCTGCTCAAACAGAACAAGGCCGCTGGATGCTTTCGGGAAAAACAGGAATGCATTTTAGTCATTCTTTTTCAGAAGTCTTGCCAAGAACCCAACCTATTCAAACCAGTACAACGATCAATCAATTTTCAATTAATCCTTCTTTTGGTTATTTTGTTGCGGATAATTTAGCCGTAAATTTGTCTTCTAATTTTATGTCTACTAAGCAGGATGGATATACAGCAGAAAATCAATTATCTGTTTTGCCCGGACTAATCTACTTTCTTCCTACAACGTCGCAACTTCGCCCGTTTGTACAGGCCGGTGCAGGATATACACTTTCAAGCGTGAATAACGATAGCAGCAATACTACTAAATTCGGTGGATTTGCTTTCGGTGGCGGTGTGGGCGTATCTTATTTTATCAACAGAAGTTTTTCTCTTGATTTAGGCGCTCAGTATTTGCAAATGGATTTGAAGAATAAGGATAACAGTAGCCTGAAACTAAGAGGTCAATCCTTGACCGGATTGATTGGTTTTTCTTTATTCTTATAATTGCTTTTCACTTAAATAGCGCCAATATCTTTTGGGAAGAAATTGTGTGTGCAGTTTCGTATTTTTTCGTTCTTTGATATTTACACTGCTGTAATAATCCTTCCAAAGTGTCTGATATAATGCTTCCTGCTCTTCGGCTACAGAATCGGGAAGCATTGTGTTTTGCTGATTTTGCATTTGAGGGTCAAAGTTTAATTGTATTTCTTCAACCGTATGCAGATTGTAATGCAATCCGTAATCTCTCTTTTTATCGTATATGATCCATTGCTGATCGGCGAAGCGGTTTTTAAAATGCGTGGACAGCAAAGGTAAAATATTGTGATCGGGCTCTATGGCCGCGTAATACATATTATCTTTAGTTTTTTGAAAACGGATAAAGCCTTTCATCCTGTGCCGCTCATGCTGCACCTTGCGCGAAAGTTTATTCACGGCCAAAATATGTTCACTGCCGTAGTTGGTATAAACAATCGTTTTTGAGTCGAAAAAATAGCAGATGCAATCAAATAAAGCCTGATAAGATTCGGGCAATTCAGAGAGAAAAGTACAATACAGTTTCAGCTGCCATTCTTCGGTTATCTTTTTTTGCAAACCCTTCCAAACCCGCATTGCTCTTACATCATCTGCATAAATAATTATTTCGTCATTTATTAAAGAAGGTGTATGCAGCCTTTGCGGTATAACTTTTACATGATTGTCTTTTCTGAAATAATATTCAAATACACAGCATAAAAATCCTCTTAATGTATTATCAAAAATATAGGTCATTGAAAAAGACTGAGTTGGTTAGAAATAGCGGACCTGTATTTACTGTTGCCATTATGCAAAATGGCTTTTTTGATATGTAGGGCATCGGGGTCTTTGATCTGAAAAGGTGTATCTGCGCAAACAATAAAATGTTGCGCGCGATTGAAGGAAATACCTATTTTTTTTAACTGATCTGTTCGCAGGCTGCCGAATTTTCTTGCCTGTATTATTTTCCTGGCAGAGCCTATGCCAATGCCCGGGACGCGCATGATCATTGAATAATCCGCTTTGTTTACATCAATCGGAAACAGGTGCAGGTTACGCAGTGCCCAACTGAGTTTGGGGTCAATATCAATATCAAGATTGGGATTTTTGTCATTCAAAATTTCAGCCACATCAAACTTATAAAAACGCAGTAGCCAGTCGGTTTGGTACAGGCGGTTTTCTCTTAAAAGCGGCGGCTGGCTTCCTATTGCGGGTAAGCGCGCATCATTGTTTACGGGAAGGTAACCGGAATAATAAACACGTTTCAGCGCGTATGTTTTATAAAATTCGCTTGCCGTGTACATGATATCCTTATCCGATTCGGGAGTGGCGCCTATTACCATTTGCGTACTTTGTCCCGCCGGTACAAACTTTGGTGTATGCTTTATTAGTTTTCTTTCATCTTTAAAAGCGATAAGTTTATGTTGAATAAGCGAGAGTTCTTTTCTTACTTCGGTATGGGATTTTTCAGGAGCAACAAGCTGCAACCCCGCTTCCGTGGGCATTTCCAAATTAATGCTCATGCGGTCGGCATACAATCCTGCTTCTGTTACCAGTTCCTGGCTGGCGCCGGGAATGGTTTTTAAATGAATGTACCCGTTAAATTTTTCTTCGAGCCGCAAACGCTTTACTATGCGAAGCAATCGTTCCATGGTATAATCGGCATTTTTAAAAATACCTGAACTTAAAAAAAGTCCTTCTATAAAATTCCGGCGATAAAAATTCATGGTTAGTTCTACTACTTCATCAACCGTGAAAGCCGCGCGTTTGGTATCATTGCTTCTTCTTGAAGAGCAGAAAGCACAATCATAGATACAAAAATTTGTGAGCAATATTTTTAACAGTGATATGCACCTGCCGTCTTCGGTAAAGCTGTGGCAAATGCCAGATGCCGCGCCGTTGCCCAAACCTTTGTTGTGATTCTCGCGTTTGCTTCCGCTTGACGCGCAAGATACATCGTACTTTGCCGCCGCCGATAGTATTTGTAATTTTTCCCGTATTCTTTCAGACATTTTTATTAAAATCTTATTTGCTAACAAATTTAGTATATTGAATTTATTTTAGCTAAAAATATTGGCAAAAAAAATAAATTGTTTTTTTGTAACATTGTGTTTTAAATTTTAATATGAAACAGGTTGGACATATATTCAAAGTTTGTGTTTTTTTAATATTGCATTATTTAGTTGCTTCTGCATTGGCTTACCTTATTTATGCGGGTATTAGCTATCTTGTAAATAAAAGAATTGATGCGGGGTTACAAGAGAGTAATCAATGGTTAATGGCAATAATGTACGCGTTGAATATATTTTTTCTTATTTTCTTATTCAGACAAAACCGCCCGGCATTTTTTAAAGCGTTTCATAAAAGCCCGGTCAACGTTTTGCTTTACTCGTTATACGGGTTGATATTCACCACTATTTTCATTGCCGCACTGTATGGGATATTGTTTTTGTTTACCGATATTCAATTTGCATACAAAGGAGAAAGCTTCGCTGTGCTTAGCAAATGGTTTGTGATGTTATATTTTGCCGCGATGCTGGAAGAAGTGCTGTGCCGCAATTTAATGCTCGACAGGTTGATCAATGAAAAAGGCTACAATCCTTTATTGGTGCTGATTACAAGCTCTTTACTCTTTTCATTACTACACTTATTCAACGATAATTTTTCAGTTATTCCTTTTATCAATATAGTGTTGGTAGGTATTATTTTCGGGATTGTTTATTTAAAATACAAGAATATTTATCTGGTTACAGCTATTCATTTCTTTTGGAATTATATTACCGGCTTGGTACTGGGAAGCCACGTCAGCGGTATAGCTATGCCTTCTGTTCTTACTTATAATTTATCGGCTGACAGTTTGATAAGTGGCGGAGCATTTGGCATAGAAGGTTCAATCATCCTGCTTCTGCTTCAGGTATTGGTAATAGCTGCTTTCACACCTTTTTTATTACAATTGAATAACAACTACAAGGTCAAATCTTGCCATTGTGATATTTTAGCATAATAATTTCCGTTTTGTTGTTAAATTGCAGCTTCTATGCTTACAAAGAGAATTATACCGTGTCTGGATATTAAAGAGGGTCGAACCGTAAAAGGCATCAACTTTGTGGAACTGCGCGATGCGGGCGATCCTGTGGAGTTGGGAAAGCTGTATGCCGAACAGGGCGCAGATGAGCTTGTTTTTTTAGATATTACCGCTACTGTTGAAAAGCGTAAAACATTAAGTGAACTGGTCAATAAAATCGCGCACAATATTAATATTCCTTTTACAGTGGGAGGAGGCATTTCCTCAGTGGAAGATGTAAGCGTTTTGCTGCAAAACGGCGCTGATAAAATTTCGGTAAACAGCTCTGCCGTGCGCCATCCGCAACTCATCAATGATTTGGCAAAAGAATTTGGCAGCCAGTGTGTAGTACTGGCCATTGATACTAAAAAAGAAGCAGACGGCGAATGGTATGTGTACCTCAATGGCGGCAGGTTAAAGACAGCTATTAAATGCAGGGAATGGGCAAGAGAAGCCGTTGATTTAGGAGCAGGTGAAATTTTGCTTACGTCTATGAATCATGACGGCACCAAGCAAGGCTTCGCGCTGGATATCACCAGGGATTTGTCAGAAGAACTACATGTACCGATCATTGCCAGCGGCGGTGGCGGCACGTGCGCGCATTTTGCTGATGTATTCCTGCAAGCGAATGCCGACGCGGCTTTGGCGGCAAGCATTTTTCATTATAAAGAAATTGAGATTACAGCATTAAAAAAATATTTACACGATAAAAAAATACCGGTAAGGATATAGCAGTACTAAATATAAAGAATGTAGTACTTTGATTTTATTTAGATTTAATTATTTACAATGGAGATTAATTTTTTAAAATATACAGACGGTCTGGTACCCGCGATTATTCAGGATAATAAAACAAAAATGGTGTTGATGATGGGTTTTATGAACCAGGAAGCGTTGGATAAAACAAAGGAAACAGGCAGGGTTACTTTCTACAGCAGAAGTAAAAACAGGCTGTGGACAAAAGGCGAGCAGAGTGGAAATTTTCTTTTACTGAAAGAAATAAAATCCGATTGCGATAATGATACACTTTTGATAAAAGCTGAACCTGTAGGCCCTGTTTGCCATACAGGCGCAGACACCTGTTGGAACGAAGAAAATATGGCAGACGATTTTTTATTGTATCTGGAATCTGTAATTGAAGGCCGAAAAAGCCAGGATGCTGATAAATCGTACGTTTCCAGTCTTTTTAAAAAAGGTACGAATAAGATTGCCCAGAAAGTAGGCGAGGAAGCCGTGGAGCTGGTAATTGAAGCAAAAGATACAAACGATGATCTTTTTCTGAATGAGGCCGCCGATCTTTTATTTCATTATTTGATATTGTTGAATCACAAAGGTTTCAGATTAAACGATGTGCTGAATATCTTAAAAAGCAGGCATAAGAAATAAATGTTCTTCCAAAAAATCATACTCTGTTTATTATGTGTATTTGTTTGTATCGCTTCCGATGCACAAAAGATCCTCGCTTCTGTTTCATCTCTTGAAGGATATGCATTGTACGAATCGGGCATAAAATCTTATGAAGACTCCGTTTTATATTACAGGAATGAAGCGGCAGGCAATTATACCCCGTCTGAAAGAAAGATCATACTTGAAAAATATGCCGATGCCATAAAATCTTACAGAAGCAGATTGGCATCTTTCACCCGGCAGCATAAAAACAATGAATGGAGCGCTATTGCACTGCTTTCGGCGGTTTACACACAGCCAGAGAATGATTTTTCTGTTATAGAAAAACAAGCTGACGTTATTGAGAGCGGGGCAGCACAAAATAAATACCTGGCAGAATTAATGGATATAATCCGTGCCAGGAAAAACATTGCCACAAAGTATATGGCTGATTTCGCATTGCCTGATAAAAATGGCAGAAACAGTGCCTTATCTTCTATAAAAGGCAGGTACATTGTATTATCGTTTTGGGCAAGCTGGTGCCAGCCATGCAGGTATAAAAATGCACAGCTAAAAAAGGTCTATGATTTATATAAAAAGAAAGGATTGGAAGTGATTGGCGTTTCTCTTGACGAAAGTAAAACGTCTTGGCTAAATGCAATAAAAAGAGATGATACCAACTGGATCAATGTTGTTGCAGAAGAAGGCTTTAAAAGCAAAGTTGCTATAAGTTATAACGTTGTTAGCGTACCAAAAACATTTTTATTAGACGATAAAGGAAATATCCTTCATACCGATTTGCAGATTGCGGATCTTATAAATTATTTACAAAAAATGTAGCCCTTCTTACATTTCATTTTTATTCCCTTTCGGGTTTCTTCACATTTATCAAAAAATAAGATTAAAACTTTTTGATTCAGGGCTTTTTGTTCTTTATGGCATGATTTTCAATAAGATATAAGGGAGTAACCATTATTAAACACTTAAAATAAACGAATTATGGAAAACGAAATCAGAGACGATCAACATCTCAATTATGACAGAGACAGAGTATATTCGCGAGTATTTGACGACAGAGAAAGCGCTGAACAAGCCTACGATGAGCTTACTGCGCGCGGCTACACAAATGAAGATGTAGACGTGATGATGTCAGACGAAACAAGAGACCGCTATTTCAAAGATGATGTTACTGATTCTGCCCTTGGCGATAAAGCTATGGAAAATGCAGGTAAAGGTTCCATTATCGGTGGTGGTATCGGCGCGTTGATAGGTGCCGTGGCAGCGATTGGTACCAACGTACTATTACCCGGTTTAGGATTAGTAGTTGCGGGTCCGTTAGCGGCAGGTCTTGCAGGAGCAGGAGCCGGCGCTTTGACAGGCGGAATAATCGGCGCTTTAACCGGAGCCGGTGTGCCGAAAGATAAAGCGGAAGAATATGAAAGAAGAATTAAAGATGGCGGCATTTACATGGGCTTTAAACCGAAAAACGAAGAAGATTACAGATACTATGATGAAAGATGGTAATCGCATTCTTTAATAATCTTAATAAAAAGAGCTGTTTCTTGCAGCTCTTTTTTTATTCCTCAAATACTACAACTAAAAAAATTGCCAGGCTCATAAAGAGCGAAAAAATAGCAGCGTTCTTTTCTATTGCCGCGTAGGTATTTATAAAAATTTTCCGATTAAACCTCTATCTTTGCCGCAACAAAAAAAACAGAATATATGTATCGTTCACATACTTGTGGAGAATTAAGAATTTCAAATGTAAATAAAGAAGTAACGCTTGCAGGATGGGTGCAGACGGTAAGAAAATTCGGCAGTATTAATTTTATTGATCTGCGCGACAGATACGGCATTACCCAGCTTTTATTCGGAGAGAATTTAAATGAACAATTTGACGCCAACCCGTTAGGACGCGAATTTGTCATTCAGGTAAAAGGTACTGTTGCCGAACGGAGCAATAAAAACAAAAACATAGCTACCGGTGATATTGAAATTATTGTACAATCTTTTATTATCCTTAATAAATCAGCGGTTCCGCCGTTTACCATCCAGGATGATACGGATGGCGGAGATGATTTACGCATGAAATATCGCTATCTTGATTTGAGAAGAAACGCTGTAAAAAAGAATCTTGAGTTGCGCTATGCCGTAGGAAGAAGCTCCAGGAACTATTTGCATGAAAATGGTTTTATGGACATAGAAACACCTTTCTTAATAAAATCAACACCGGAAGGCGCAAGAGATTTTGTGGTGCCTTCGCGTATGAATGAAGGTCAATTTTATGCACTGCCGCAATCGCCTCAAACTTTTAAGCAGCTGCTGATGGTGAGCGGCTATGATCGTTATTACCAGATTGTGAAATGTTTCAGAGATGAGGATCTGCGTGCCGACCGGCAGCCCGAATTTACACAAATAGACTGTGAAATGTCGTTTGTAGAACAAGAGGATATTCTGAATATGTTTGAAGGTTTGGTAAAGCGAATTTTTAAAGATGTAAAAAACATTGACTATACAGAACAAGTAGAAAGAATGACTTGGGAAAATGCAATGTGGCATTACGGAAATGACAAGCCTGATACCCGCTTCGGAATGAAAATCGCGAACCTGAAATTTCCGCAGCATGTTTTTCCCGCTAAAGAAAATACAGAAAACTATTTTGAAGGTGTAGACTTTAAAGTGTTTAATGAAGCTGAAACCGTTGTGGCCATTGCTGTTCCGGGTGCAAGTGAATATACGCGTAAGCAAATTGATGAGTTGACCGAGTGGGTAAAGCGTCCGCAAATAGGTATGATGGGCCTGGTGAATATTAAATACAATACGGATGGCTCACTGAAAAGCAGCGTGGATAAGTTTTTCACGGAAGATAAATTAAAGCGGATAGCACAAGCCGCTGAAGCTAAAGAAGGAGATTTGATTTTAATTGTAGCAGGAAAAGAAGAACGTACCCGCAAAGCCATCAGCGAATTGCGTTTAGAAATGGGAAAACGTCTGGAACTAAGAAAAGACAATGAGTTTAAGCTATTGTGGATACTGGATTTTCCATTGTTTGAATACGATGAAGAAGGCAATCGCTGGGTAGCGCGGCATCATCCGTTTACCTCGCCCAAGCCAACTGATATTGATAAAATGATTGATAATGATTCGCAAATACAAAATCCTGAAAAATACCTGGAACATCCTTACGCTTCCATTAAAGCCAACGCTTACGATATGGTATTGAATGGAAATGAAATTGGCGGCGGCTCTATCAGGATATTCAGAAAAGAGCTGCAATCAAAAATGTTCGACGCATTAGGTATGAGCAAAGAAGAAGCAAATGAGAAATTCGGATTTTTATTAGGCGCTTTTGAATATGGCGCGCCGCCGCACGGTGGTATAGCTTTTGGTTTCGATAGGTTGTGCGCTATCTTAGGTGGCAGCGAAAGCATCAGGGACTTTATCGCGTTTCCTAAAAACAACAGCGGGCGTGATGTAATGATAGATGCACCAGGCGTTATTGACAATACGCAGTTGGATGAATTAAATCTACAATTAAAATAAGTATATGCAGCAGACAAGTGTTTATAAAACCCTCACTACTATATTCTATGGGTTTCTTTCGGCAATGGTGATGTTTGGTTTTATTTTCTATTTTTTGGTAGCGTCTGGAAATACGAATGCCGATAGTTCTTTGACCAGTACAATGTTGTTAGTTGCCATCATACTGGCAGTAGGCGGTGTCTTCGGCGGAAATGTATTGTACAAAAAAAGGGTAGAAGAAGCCCTGACCAAGACAAGCGCTACAGAAAAATTGGAAGTTTATAAAGGAGCGGTCATACTGAGATTAGCTATGATAGAAGGACCTTATTTATTTGCTCTTATCAGTTATTTTCTTACAGGTAATGTACAGTTCGTATACTTAGGAGCTCTGCTGCTTATTGTGTATTTACTACAGAAACCATCCAGAGATAAAATAGCTGTTGATTTGCAATTGAACGAAGACGAAAAACAATTGCTATAAAGAAAAATTTCTTACAGATGTAAAGACACAAAGCTGTATCCATAAGGCTTTGTGTCTTTTGTTTTTATTTAAAATTTATTTTATTGTATTATAAATTTTACTCCTTTTCCGTTTACTACCGCAAAGTATAAGCCTGCCGGCAATGATGACACATTCACTTGTGTAACAGTTCCGTTCGTTGAAATTCTTTTTACTGTTTGTCCGGCGCTGTTCACAATTACAATAACTGCGTTCTGGCTGTGTAGTATATTCAATAAGCCGCCACTTACGGGATTTGGGTAAAGAGATACCTCTTTTGCTTTACGGGTAAAATCAATAGATTTAATTTCATGATAAGTAGCCGCGCCGTTTATATCTGCCTGCTTTAGCCGGTAGTAATTTTTTCCTTCGAGCGGCTTTGTATCGGTATAGCTGTACGCGCTGTTGGACCCTTTGGCAGGCACAAAGTACAGTTCTTCAAAATTATCTCCATTGCTGCCGCGTTCCACATAAAATCCTTTGTTATTATTTTCAACTGCGGTTTTCCATTGTAAAATAACAGCCTGATCATTTTTACTGATATCGAACGATACAAGAGATACAGGCACTGTAGTTCCGCAGTTAGCATCATATACATCTCCGTTTATAGTCCATTGTTTGCTAGAAATGAGCGTATTTCTTGCTGCTTGCCCGGTAGTGTTATAAGTAAGGCCGTTTGCCTGCAAGACGAGTGAGTACCTGATACCTACTACATTTGCCCACGAATTAAGTGTTTGTGAATAATTGCTACAATCCATTCCGGAGTTTGACAATCCTATGGAAGTATTAAAAATTACACTTTTCTATATACCAGTCCGCAAGGGATTGATTAAATGCTGTTGCATTGGTCAATACGTTTGCTAAATCCCACACTCTTCCCACATTCCACTCGCCAATGGGCTGATTAAACGAAGTGGCATTGTTAAACATGCCGGTCATATATCTCGCAGTGCCTGTATTCCATGTACTAATATCTTGGTTAAAAAGGGTAGCTCCATTAAACATATTGCTAAGGTTAAGTATTTTGTTAAGTCTCCAAGCCCCGATTGGCTGATTAAAAGCTACCGCATTGCTGAACATATATGACATGTCTGTAGTGTTGGTCGTATTCCAGTTACTGAGAGGACTGTTAAACGAAGATGCTCACCTAAACATATGACTCATATTGGTAACATTGGTTGTGTTCCATTGATTAAGATCCTGATTAAAAGCGGTTGCATTGGAAAACATGGAAGACATATTGACAACCTTCGGCACATCCCAATTGCCAACTGGTTGGTTGAAAGCAGAGGCACTCCCAAACATGTTGGTCATATTCGTAACATTGCCCGTATTCCAGTTTCCTATATCCTGATTAAAAACAGTTGCATTGGAAAACATGTTCATCATATTGGTTACTTCCAATTGCCCACAGTTTGGTTAAAGCCCGATGCAGTAGCAAACATACTTTCCATGCTCGTTACTTTTGCTGTATTCCAGCTGCTTACATCTCCATCAAAAGCGAGGGCTTCACTAAACATAAATTTCATGTCGGTAGCGTTAGCGGTGTTCCAGTTATTTAGCGGCTGATTAAATTCTGAAGCACGGAGAAACATAAAGCTGAAATTTGTAACATTACCGGTATTCCAACTATTGAGTGGCTGATTAAAAGCATTGGCACTAGTAAACATAAAACTCATGTCCGTAACGTTCGTCGTATTCCAGTTGCCGACAGGCTGATTGAAAATAGTTGCTCCTGAAAACATTCTTTTCATATTGGTTATGGTAGCGGTGTTCCATGTGTTGAAATAGGTATTTCCTGTTAAGATGCTACAACTTTCGAACATGCCTTCTAAGCTGGTAAGTCCGGTAAGATTGGGCGCGTCAGTAGCTGTCACATCCATGTCGTAGCAACCCGAGAATGCCTCGGTAAGGTCTGTCCACTGGGTATTACCCCATTGACGAACAAATACTATTTTAGTGGAATGCTGGTAATATTCAGCATATTTAAAGCCGGTGAGTGTGCCGCTGCCGGCAATGGCTTTTACCAGATAATTGCCATTAGATTGCAGGGGTATTTGTTGCCCGCTTTGGGCGTTTGTAATAGTATCCGTATTGGTTGCATTACCTACTTCTTCCCATATGAGAGTATAGTTGCTTCCTATGCCGGGAAATAATAAACTGTTGTCTTCTACCTGCCATTCAGTAATAAACTCTTGCTGTGCATTGGTGCCGGAAAGTATACACAGTAAAATAAGTAATGTAAAAATTGTTTTCTTCATAACTCTTTAGGTTTTGATTTGCAAAAATGAATAAGTGTAGATATTGTTTTGAACAATGTAAAATTGCTTCAAAACATACTACAGGCATATACCCCGAAAAGAGTAATTTTATTTACCTAAAAAGGGGTGTATCTGATTAAACTAAAGGAAAATGTAAGAAAAGTTTTTAAAAAAATGCCCGTATAAAGAACCAGGCAAATATCAGAGAAACGATCAGTTTAATGCCTGTGCCGGTAAGAAAGCCTATAAAAGAGCCAAACGCAGATTTTAAAGCACGCTGGTAGTTGTTATGCTGCTTTTGATTGAGGTTATATAGAATTTCTCCCAGCAACGCTCCCAAAAAAGGCCCGGTAATAATGCCCAAAGGCCCCATGAATAAGCCGGCGATGATCCCGATATTAGCGCCCCGGATGCCCCATTTGGTGCCACCGAATTTTCTGGCGCCCCACGAGGGTACAATATAATCCAATACAATAGTAAAGAGCATCACCACGCCTGTAACAATAAAAAAAGTAAGACTAAAATGCGCGTAACCCGAATAATGCAAAAATAGCAGGCTGGCCCATACCAGTCCCACACCGGGAATAGCAGGCAATACGCTGCCAATAACCCCGATGATAAGGCACACAATAGCCAGTATGAGAAAGATGGTTTCCATTAAAGTGTCAAATATAAATAATAAGTCTGGTTTTGGGAAGCAAATATTGTCATCCTGAACGAAGTGAAGGATCTGCGTTTAATGCTTGTTTAGATGCTTCGCTAACGCTCAGCATGACAAAGATTAGTTTAGATGCTTCGCTTGTGCTCAGCATGACAAAGATTAGTTTAGATGCTTCGCTAATGTTGCTAATGGCTAAAATTTAATTTTCTCTTTTTAATGCATATTGTTAACTTCGCTTGTTATGGAAAAAGAAGTTGTTTTAAGTGGTATACGACCTACCGGTTTTTTACATTTAGGAAATTATTTTGGTGCTATGCGCAATTTTGTGCGTATGCAGAATGAATACAATTGCTATTTTTTTGTTGCCAACTGGCATAGTCTTACTACGCATCCCGATACGAAGGAATTGAAAGCAAGCGTTCATAGGGTTATAGCTGAAAACATAGCCTGCGGACTTGATCCTGAAAAAGTAACCCTCTATGTACAGAGCGATGTACCGGAGATAGCCGAATTGTATCTTTACCTGAATATGATGGCTTACAAAGGTGAGCTGGAAAAAGTGCCCACCTTTAAAGATAAAGTGCGATTGAATCCTAATAATGTAAATGCCGGACTGCTTACATATCCTGTACTAATGGCCGCCGATATATTAATTCACCGTTCGCTGAAAGTGCCTGTAGGTAAAGATCAGGAGCAGCATTTAGAAATGGCAAGGAATTTTGCAGAACGTTTCAATCACCGGTACGGTGAAGTTTTTCCTATGCCTTACGCATTTAATTACAGTAATGATCTGGTGAAGATAATGAGCTTGGACGGTAACGGTAAAATGAGTAAGAGTGAAAACCAAATGGCTACCATTTATCTCTCTGACAGTGATGAGCTGGTAAGAAAGAAGATAATGAAAGCCAAGACCGACAGCGGACCTACAGAAAACAATTCGGTAAAGCCCGAATACATAGAAAATCTTTTTACGCTGATGTCTCTGGTAAGCAATAAAGAAGTATACAACAAATTTGAAAAAGATTTTAATAGCTGCTCCATCCGCTATGGCGATATGAAAAAGCAACTGGCAGAGGATATGGCCGTATTTTTAAATCCTATACGCAGAAGAGCCGAAGAAATTCAAAACGATAAAGCTTATCTTGCAAAAATAATGGAAGAGGGGGCCGAAAAGGCCAGAATAAGCGCCAGAGCCACAATTGATAAAGTAAGAGAAGCTATAGGAATGCTGTATTAATAGGTTGTTTACTATCTAAACTATAAAAAGGAAATGTCTAAATCTCATACCAAAATTAAGCCCAAGCATATTGCAGTAGCCGGTAATATAGGTGCAGGAAAAACTACGCTTACAGAAATGCTGGCAAAGCACTACAATTGGTCGCCACACTTTGAAGAAATTGATTACAACCCCTACATCAATGACTTTTACGATGATATGTACCGGTGGAGCTTTAACCTGCAGATTTATTTTCTTAACAGTCGCTTAAGGCAGGTATTAGATATTCAGAATGGAAAAGATACCGTTATACAGGACAGAACTATTTACGAAGACGCAGATATATTTGCGCCCAATCTGCACGACATGGGACTGATGAGTACACGGGATTTTCAAAACTACTACGATTTTTATACCACGCTAAAACAATTGGTGCGTCCTCCCGACTTGGTGATTTATCTAAAAGGCACCGTGCCGGCATTGGTAGAGCGTATTCAACGAAGAGGACGTGAATATGAAGAAAACATCCGCCTGGATTATTTAAAAAAACTGAATGAACTTTACAACCGGTGGGCTAAGAACTATAAAGAAGGAAAGCTGCTGGTGGTAGATATTGATAAAACCAACTTTGTAGAAAACGATGAAGACTTTGGCGAAATTATCAATAAAGTAGAAGGAGCTTTGTACGGATTGTTTTAATGACAATGCACGGCTTCAGTCTTATTTGTATTATTCAAAGCCGGGCTTACGTAAGGAATACCTAAGTTCATGCCTCTCAAAATAAGCAATACAGCCATAAAACCAATGAAGTAAGGAACCAGCTTTCTTACTTTTCTTCTTACATTCATAGAAATGTAATTGCCTGCTACTAACAGAGATATCATGAGCGGAAAAGTACCCAGCCCAAAAGCAAACATCAGCAAAGCGCCATTTAGCGCGCTGCCGGTAGTGATAGCCGTAGCCACCGCCAAATATACCAATCCGCAGGGAAGCAGACCATTCAATAATCCGATAACAAGATAAGAGAAATTATTCTTTTTGGCATACAGCGCTTTGGATAAAGCGTTTTGTACGCTTAAATGAAATTTGCCAAATACAGAATGATCATTAGGAAAAACATAGGTTAATAATAAGAACAGCAGGATCAATGCTCCCGCCACTATGGATACTATTTGCTGGTAACCTACAATGGCAAACCTGTTGCTTATAAAGCCCAAAACCGCGCCAAATGCGGCATAGGTAATAGATCTGCCCAGGTTATACAATAAAATAACCAGCGCTTTTTCGGCTTTTGTTTTATTGTGAATGGGAAGAGACAAGGCTATGGGTCCACACATGCCAATGCAGTGAAAGCTTCCTAAAAAGCCGATGCTTAAGCCGGTAATGATGCTAAACCACATAGTATTATCAATTTACAATAAAGTCGTCGCGTTTTACATATGTAGTGCCATTGCTGTTCCAGCGGATTCTGAGTTTGTATAATCCCTGGATAAATTCAGACTTTGGCAACGTAAGTACGCCATTACTATTTACTACTAAGTCAATTTTTCTGTCTTTAGATTTGTCTGAAGGCCTGATAAACTCTATAGAACCGCTATCTACTTTTGCTGCCTGCGCAGGGAGTTTTATATAGATAAAATCGGTTGAGTCTATTACGGCCAGCGAGTCGGGGTACAGTGCTTTTAAGTTATTGAAACCATCTATCTGCTGCTGATACACCAGCTCTTTTTCGTAATAATTATCTTCTATTAATTGAATACTATTATTCTGTTGCATAGAAATATATACCATTAGGCCTATTCCTAATAAGAAAAGAATAACTACTACAAATATCCCGTGTCCCCAATTAAATTTCATTGTGCTTTCTCCTTAAAGTTTTATTTGAATGGTCCTAAAAATGTTGTTTTTACTGTTTCTATTTTTTGATTGTCGGAATATACACCAATTTCCAACTCGGTTTTCCTGTCCTGTATTTTCTCTTTATCTATATGAATAAAGAAAGTAAGCTCGTGCAATTGTTCTGGTTTTAATTTAGCGCTGTCATTGCCTACTTTCACTATTTCACCTTCCATATTTTCAAGCTTAAAATCATAAGGAAGCATCTTATTGGTTTTATTGATGATTTTCGCGTTGTACAGATTGGTTATTTTTCCGTTGGGCTGCTCGGTATACAATTGTCCGGCGGCTCTTGTAATGCTGGTATCAATTGATTTGCCCGATGCAATGAGAAAAGACATAAGCGCAAGTAACAAAATCAATATCAGCGAGTAGCCTATTACTTTAGGATTAAGCTTGAATTTCTTTCCATGCGCTATTTCATTTTCTGAAGCGTATCTTATCAATCCGGTAGGACGGTTCAGTTTAAGCATAATGTCGTCGCAGGCGTCAATACAGGCGGTACAGCCTACGCATTCCATTTGCACTCCGTTTCTAATATCTATTCCGGTAGGGCACACAACTACGCATTTATTACAGTCTACGCAATCGCCTAAGCTCTGCACTTCTTTTTTCTTGGCTTTACCTCTTGGTTCTCCGCGTACATAATCGTAAGATACCTGCATGGTATCTTTATCGAACAATACACTTTGCAATCTTCCGTAGGGGCAAATGGTGGTGCAGACAATATCTCTCACAAAGGCAAAAACTCCGTAAAATAAAAAAGTAAAAACCAGCGTACCTGTAAGCAATCCCAAATTATTTGCCGGGTCTTTTATCATTTGCAATAAGTCGTCCACGCCAAATATATATGCCAGGAATGTATTGGCTATAAGCAGAGAAAAAAGAAAAAATACAGTATGCTTAAACACTCTTTTAAATATCTTTTTTCCTGTCCAGGGAGCATCCTTCAGTCTTTTTTGTTCTGCCGGTGTGCCGTCTATCAGCCATTCTATTTTTCTGAAATACATTTCCATGAAAATAGTCTGGGGGCATATCCATCCGCAAAAAAGACGTCCGTAAATAACTGTAAATAAAGCTATAAAAATGATGGCGGCCAGCATGCCTACGGCAAATACGAAGAAATCCTGCGGCCAGAATATTTTACTGAATACAATAAACTTTCCTTCGGGAATATTCAGCATTAATAAAGGCTGCCCGTTCACTTTTATAAAAGGCAGCGCCAGGAACAAGCCTAAGTACAACCAGGAAAGTACTGTTCTTATGTTGTAAAACTTACCGAAAGGTTTTGTAGCGTATACGTGCTTGTAATGACCTTCTTTATCGGTATTGCTCATTCTGTTTCGAAACAGATCTTTATTGTGATTGTCGTAATCTTTTTCGAGATTATTATCCACTGTTAATTCTTCTTCACTCATATCTTACGCGCGTGTATTGGTTTGGCAAATAAAAAAAGGCTGCATACAAATTTATTAAATTATCGGTAAATTCCTATAAATAACATTGTACATGCAGCCTTTTCGGCTATTATATTACTTCAGTTTAGCTACTCTGGCCGTATCTCCTAAATTATCAGGCACGCCTGTACTGTCGGGAGAGGTAACCGGAGTTTCGGCTTCTGTAGATTCAAACGGATCTCCCTGCGGCTCTTTACCACCTGTTACATTGGTACCCTGGATGCTTACAATGAAGCTGGATACTTCTGCTATCTGCGCCGGTGACAGTTGATTTTGCCATGCCTGCATACCTTTGTCTACCACACCGTATTTTACAGTATGGAAAATTTCGTTAATCGTACCGCCATGAATGCTGAATGCATCTGTAAGGTTGGGGCCTATACCGCCTCCGCCGTTGGCAGAATGACAGGCTGCGCAAAGTGTTACAAATATTTCCTGCCCGGCTTTAATGCCCGCATCGTCCAGCATGGTCACCGTATTCTCGTCAATGCTGTTAGCCTGCGAAGCCATATATGCCTGAATTTCCCGGTTGGCAATTTCTACAGATCTGGCATATTCTTCTTCCTGCGTAGGGCCGGATGTGTTGTAATACCACATGTAAATAATACCAATAATAATTGTAGCGATGAATGACCAGGTAAACCAGGATGGAGTAGCATTGTCAAGTTCTTTGATACCATCGTATTCGTGGCCGGTTTCCAAATCTCTCTCTTCTCTTTGCGGACGAAATTTATTGATCCTGTTCCACCAAGCTTTGAAGCCGCCTTTTTTAACCATATCAGGATCTTCGCCGGCCGCTATTCTTCTTCTATCTTCAAAAGCCTGAATACCTGTAAAGAATTTGATCCATTTTAATAAGTAAAAAATAACGAACAACTCGATAGCCATGGCTACTATAAGAATAGTTGTAATCATTTTGCTATTGAACTGATAGGCTGTCATGGGTGGTGCTGCAACTGCTACCGCTGCCTCTGCCGCCGTGGGGTCTGCCGCTGTCTGCGCGTATAAAGAAGTAGCGCCTGCCAGTAAAAATACAGCGAGTAAGGTGCCGGTCTTAGAGGCATTGGCGGCTTTTCTCGCCTGCAAATGATCGTCTCTGTACAATTCAATAGATGATTTTAGCATAAAAGCCATTAAAATAATGACTATGAGTAATACAGCTACAGTAATTGCCAACACCGTATTTACATCAAATGCCAGTAAGCTTGATGATGGAGGAGGTGTAGCCGGAGCCGCTGTTTGCGCAGAAGCTATTAATGAAAACAGCGTCGTTGCTACCAAAAGTGAAAATTTATAATTTAGTTTCATCTGTATAATTTTTATTGTTGTCATCTGTCAGATGGAATTAAGCCTGAACAACCAATGGTTTTAGTTTTTTAATATTATTAATTATCATCTTTTTCTAAAGGAAGATTCTCAATGTGTTCAATGGTTTTGCTGTCTGATTTGTAGGTCCAGATAAGAACAATCACAAAAAAAGCAACAAACAATGACAAGGATATGATTGGATACATACTCACATTTTGAATTTTTTCCAGATATGGGGTAAATTTCATTTTTACGATTTTTTTAAATGCTAATTAGCTGTTTGAATATCTCTACCCAGTCTTTGTAAATAAGCTATAAGAGCGATGATTTCTTTCTTTTCGCTTACTTCAATTTTTTCTGCTTTTAAAGTAGCGGCTATCTGCTTGGCTTGTATTTCTAAATCCTGCTCTGCAATGGCTTCGTAACCCTGTTCGTAAGGAACGCCTAATTTACGCATGGCGTGAATTTTAGATTTTGTGCCGGAGATATCTAAATCATCTTCTATCAGCCACGGATAGGGTGGCATGATAGAACCCGGGGAAATGGATACAGGATCGTACATATGGTTAAAATGCCAGCTGTCGGGATATTTGCCACCTACTCTTGCCAGGTCGGGGCCTGTGCGCTTAGAACCCCAAAGGTGCGGGAAGTCGTACACAAACTCTCCGGCTTTGGAATATTCCCCATAGCGGGCTACCTCGTAGCGGAAAGGTCTGATCATTTGACTGTGACAGTTATTACAGCCCTCTCTGATGTAGATGTCTCTTCCGTGCAGTTCAAGTGGCGTATATGGTTTAACGCTTGCAATGGTAGGCACATTTGTTTTGATTAAAAACGTGGGTACTAATTCTATGATACCTCCAATGGCTACTACTACCAGGCTCACCACCAACAAGGTGATGGGTCTTCTTTCAATCCATGAGTGCCAGAATTTTTTGTCTTTTTCAGTAGGAACATATTTTTTCTCTAAAGCAGGTGCTTCGTTATGTTCGTAGCGTACAAAGCTTCCGGCCTTACATGTTTTCACTATATTATAAACCATTATCAGCACCCCAATCAGGTAAATGGTACCACCAATGGCTCTTAGCAGGAAGAAAGGAACAGTTGTCTGTACTACATCTATAAACTGGTATTCTAATTGTCCGGCAGGTGTAAACGCGCTCAACATAAAGTAAGTGCGGAATGCCGCCCAGTACATAGGAATGGCATACAGCAGGATGCCTAATGTACCTATCCAGAAATGAATATTGGCCAGTCTTACAGAGTGCAGTTTAGTATTGTACAATTTAGGGAACAACCAATATAGCATACCAAAAGTAAGGAAGCCGTTCCAGCCCAAAGCGCCTATGTGCACGTGAGCTACAGTCCAGTCGCTGTAGTGCGAAATGGCATTTACATTCTTTAAAGAAAGCATCGGTCCTTCAAATGTAGCCATACCATAAGCGGTAACCGCAACCACCATGAACTTAAGAATCGGGTCTACACGTATTTTATCCCATGCGCCGCGCAATGTAAATAAGCCGTTGAGCATACCTCCCCAGCTCGGCAATATCAGCATAATAGAAAATGCGGTTCCTAAAGATTGAGCCCAGCCGGGTAATGCAGTGTAAAGCAAGTGGTGGGGCCCCGCCCAGATATAAATAAAGATTAAGCTCCAGAAGTGAATAATACTCAGTCTGTAGGAGTATACGGGTCTGTTAGCTGCTTTAGGTAGGAAGTAATACATCAAACCTAAATAAGGTGTGGTAAGGAAGAAGGCCACCGCATTGTGCCCATACCACCATTGTACCAATGCGTCTTGCACGCCGGCGTATAAAGAATAGCTTTTAGTAAGCGAAATAGGAAGCTCTAAGTTGTTTACTATATACAGCATGGCTATAGTAACCCATGATGCTATGTAAAACCATATAGCTACGTATAAGTGTCTTTCTCTTCTTTTTAAGATAGTACCAAACATGTTGATACCTAATACCACCCATACAATAACAACGGCAATGTCAATTGGCCATTCCAGCTCGGCATATTCTTTAGAGGTCATTATACCTAAACAAAAGGTAATCGCTGCCGATACTATTATAAGCTGCCAGCCCCAGAAATGAATATTTCCCAGTAGCTTGCTGTACATTTCCGTTTTAAGCAACCGGGGCATAGAGTAATAGATAGCGGTAAAAATACCGTTGCCCACAAAGGCAAAGATCACTGCATTGGTATGCAATGGACGCAAACGTCCGAATGTAGTATAGGGTAATTCAAAGTTTAAAGCAGGAATAGCTAATTGAAAAGCTATCAATGCACCTACCAGCATACCCACCACTCCCCAAAAGATAGTGGCCGCAGCAAACATCTTAGAGAGCTTATTGTCATACGTGAATTTTTGTAATTCCATAGTGTTAGTAAATGATTAATGTTTTTACGTAGTTTATTTTTTGGTTTTTGTTTCTTTTTTATTGTTGGGCTTATGCGGCTTATCGTCAAATAAAATCCTGTTAGCCGGAGAATAATTATCATCATACTGGCCGTCTTTTACACTCCACATAAAGGCTATAAGAAAGCCTCCTGCTACCGTAATACTCGCTATAATCAATATAATAATAACACTCATTAGCAAATTAAAGTTTATGACAAAGATTTGACAATATTTTGAATTAACAATATTTTCAAGCCAAAATTTTCATGATTTATATCATATTTGAAACTTTGGAAAATTGCTCCAGACTATTTTTGATTATATGTACACATTCATGTATTTGTTGCTCATTGATAATAAGCGGTGGAGCAAGTCTTATCTTATCGCCATGTGTGGGTTTTGCCAGCAATCCGTTTTCTTTAAATAGCAGGCAAATGTTCCAAGCCGCGTCTTTATCGGGATGATTAATTACAATGGCGTTTAGCAAACCTTTTCCTCTTACTTCTTTTATCAGCGGGCTGTTTATTTTTCTTAACTCTTGCCGAAGGATATTGCCCATCTTTTCTGCATTCTCCACCAAATTTTCGTCTTTTAATACCTTTAAAGATTCCATTGCTACGGCGCAGGCCAAAGGATTGCCACCGTAGGTAGATCCATGCTCGCCGGGCTGAATGGTAAGCATTATATCATCGTTGGCTAATACGGCACTTACTGGAATGGTGCCACCGCTCAATGCTTTTCCTAAGATAAGTATATCGGGCTTTACATTTTCGTGGTCGCATGCCAGCATTTTTCCTGTTCTTGCCAATCCTGTCTGTATCTCATCGGCTATCATGAGCACATTATATTTTGTACAAAGTGCTCTTATGCCTTTGATGTATCCTTCGTCAGGAACTATTACGCCTGCTTCGCCCTGGATAGGTTCAAATAAAAATGCAGCCACATTGGGGTGTTGAAGTGCTTGCTCCAATGCCGTTAAATCATTGTAAGGGATTGTTTCATATCCCGGGGTAAACGGCCCGAAGTGCAACGTAGAAGTATCATCTGTGCTAAAAGAAACTACCGAAATGGTTCTGCCATGGAAATTTTCATTTACGGTAATTACTTTGGCCTGGTTTTCGGGAATGTCTTTTACTTTATATGCCCATTTGCGTACAAGCTTCAGGGCCGTTTCTACGGCTTCTACGCCTGTATTCATGGGCAATACTTTATCGTAGCCGAAATATTCTGTTATAAATTTTTCGTATTCGCCCAACAGATTATTGTAAAAGGCGCGCGAGGTTAACGTAAGTTTTTGTGCCTGCTCTGTCAATGCCTTAATTATTCTTGGGTGACAATGGCCCTGGTTAAGAGCGGAGTAACCACTTAGAAAATCGTAATAACGCTTTTCATCCACATCCCATACATATACACCTTCACCTTTGTGAAGTACTACGGGCAATGGATGATAATTGTGCGCGCCATATTGATGTTCCAGATTAAGATAATGTTGAGCGTTTTCGCTTATGATATGAGACATAGTATTTTTATATAAAGTAAATAAAGAAACAGGTTAATTTTTATCGAACGCAAATTAACGAATTATTGCCTTGTAGCTGTACTAAAACAGAGATAATTTCTATTTGGAATGTACCAACTGAAGCCTTATGCCAAAGCTTCTGGCCTGATAACCGGGAGAGGTGGAGTTTGCCGGCTGAAAATCGGTATAAATAAAGTATTTGTAAACCAATCCTACGCCATAGGCATATACTTCTTCTGAATAAATTTTCTGCTGATATTGGGTGGGTGTTTCATTCGTATCGCCATACAGCTGATCTGTGCCCAATACCGTAATAGTATTGGCATACGTGTCGTAGATAGTTTCTTTGGGTTGGCCTGTGTTTTTATATACATACTCCCAGTCATTGTATTTGTACAGATAAGAAGCGGATCCTTCATTGCCTTTTGTAAAATAGCGGTTACCGTTCCACTTGGTATTTTCATTGAGAGGATTAGAGAGTTTGATAAATTTTAATTCGGTTAATCCACTGATGGGTATGGGCTCCTGCTGGCTTACTTTTTCTTTTTCGGTTACTTCAAGCGTGTTGGTTTTTAAGCGTGCATTGTAAGAGTAGTGATAGTTCCATTGTGTAGCGTCTGCCTGCTCTGCTATGTACCTGTTTATTTGGTAAACAGTGTCTTTTCCTTCAAGGGTTAATTTAGAAACTATATCTTTTATATAATATGTGTGTGTTAATAACCGTACGCCAAAAGGTGCAGGAACTATGGAATCTAACTGATAAACCATTTCTTTGCCCACAGCTACAGGATAATAGTTTTTATATACAGGCTGACTGGAAAGCGTGTGGTCTAATTCGGCTTTGTTGCAGCCCGCAACCAAAAACAGAATGGCAAAAAATAAACCTGTATACCTCATTTAAATAATTATTATGTTGGTTGTTGTATAAACGTACGATTATGCGAAAATATTATTTATATTTATGTGTTGTATCAAAAGAGCATTTATCTACCCCTCTCTCTCAATAGCTCTTAGCCATCTTTCCGGGATTTCGTTTTGTGAGGCCAGGTGATAATCGTTGTAGCTGCATGCAATGTAGGTGTCGTTGGGTAGCTTCATCCACCAGCGCCCGGTTTTCTTACTTTGTAAAAATACGGTTTGTACTTCGGTAAATGCCAGATGATATTCATTGAAGTGCTCGTTATCATCAAAGGTAGCTTCCTGCCTGGCTTTGTAAACGCCGTCTAATAAATACCATAGGCAATGACTAAGCTGCTTAGCAGTAAGTTCTTCTTTGTCTTTATTGTAATCGTAGCCATAAATGCCTATGGTTTCCATGGTATGGCTTAGTCCTGCAAATTTTAAAAGCGTACACATTTCCTCTCCGTTAAATCCGTTAGGCGTAAGCGTGTTGGCAGGCGCATACGCGTTGGCAAAAGCTGATATGTCTAAGCTAAGCATTTCACTGTCCCGAAATATCGGCTCCATTTCTTCCATGTCTTCTTTTACTATGCCCACACGAAAACAGTCGAAACGCAATTTGTCAATCGTTTCCAGCATTTCAGGATGCACAAAATAACTTTGAAAGCCGATGTGATTGTAATGTTTGATAAAGTTGGGCGACTGCATAAATAAATCCAGCAAATAATTATCATCAAACCTTGGTGAATCTTTATCTAAATCTATTTTGGCATCAATAGTTATTATCTGATGCAGCCTGTTCAGTTTTTTAAAAGCGTTGGATTGGGCTATGGTATTATCGTGGCTGCCTCCTATAAGCACCAGCTTACGACCTTTTCGTGACAGGTCGGCTAAAACATTTTCAATAGCGCTTCTGGAATCATTTATTTTTTTGCCGATGCGTATATTGCCGATGTCTGCAATGGAAATATTTTTGTGCCAGTGAAATAAAGAATAAAAATGTTTGCGTACCGCGTTGGCCGCGTCAAAATTTTGCGAAGCCATGCCGCCGCCTCTGTATTCGCCGCATCCGGCTATAATTACATCTGCCTGTTCCAAGTCAGGAAAAGTTTCGTCATATATAGTTATTTTGCTACCTATTTGTGAAGCTCTGAAACCTTCGTCATCCGAAAGAATGGAAAGATTTACCGGTTCTAAAAAATCCATCAACGATTCTGTGTTGCTCATCCTAAAAATATTTTTTCAAAAATAATATTTTTTGCTTGAGCATTGCGAAAAGTTTTAAAAGAGTTTATTTGCTTATCAGTAATGCTGAACCTTATCGGCAGCTCATCTTCGGAGGCAATAAAAAACTGCGAAGCGCAGACGCTTCGCAGAACAAAGAATTAATAAAAGTATTTAAAATCATCGTTTGGACTCTTCCAGCTTAGCGGCCATTTTTACCGCATTGTAAGCATTTACAATGCCGCCGGTTTTACTGAGCGCTTTCAGGGTGGTTTTGGTATTTTCATCGCCGGGCATATTCACCTGTACAGTATCTGCCGGAATGAAAACAGATTTTTCAATTATGTATTTTACTTCCACGGCGGTGAGTTTGGGAAAGTAAGATCGGATAAGCGCGGCTATGCCGGCTACTACCGGAGAGGCCATGCTGGTGCCGCTTTGAAACCCAAGACTGTCATTGGTTGGCAGCGCGGAGTATATTTTAACACCCGGAGCAAAAACATCTACATTTATTATTCCGTAATTGCTAAATTCAGCTACCATTTTTCCATCGTCCACTCGCGGATCGGAGCTTGCGCCCACAGTGATAAGGTTTTCTGAACGTTTATTAAAGGTGACCAGATCACCGTTAGGGAAATTATCAACCGAATCAATATTCTTATTATCGTTGCCGGCCGCATGTACCAGCAGCACATCTTTCTGGGCGGCGTAATTAAAAGCGGAATCTACCCAATGCTTTTCGGGAGAAACTCTTTTGCCAAAACTCATATTGATAACTTTAGCGCCATTGTTTACTGCATAAATTATGCTCAGCGCCACGTCTTTATCGTATTCATCACCATCGGGAACAGCGCGTAAAGTCATTATTTTAGCCGCATTGGCAATGCCGTCTATGCCGTATCCGTTGTCTCTCTGGGCAGCGATTATTCCGGACACGTGTGTGCCGTGCTCAGATTCTTCAGCCATCAGGTCATGATTGCCATAATACCTGTCTTTAAAATCGTAATAATTGTCCTGCACTATTTCATCGCGATAGCGCGGTGGCGCTGTAGTACGATTTTTAATATTGCCTTCCAGTCTTTCTTTCTCTCTTTTTATATCTGCAAGCAATTGCACATTGGTTATTTCCTTAGGCAGCTTTAATTGTTCTGTGAGATTAAGATAAGCGTTTTTCATCTGGAAGCCTGTCATGTCCATAATGGCAGCGGAGCGTAAATCCTCTGCTGTATATTCTTTACGGTTCAGGCGGTTTATGAGAATGCTATCGCCAAAGCTGATGCCTTCTAACAGTTCTGTAATGTTTACCAGATATCTTTCATTTTCTTCTACATTAAATTCATTGAATTTTTTTTCTGCTTTTTTCCATATTTCATATTCTGCCAGCTGCGAGGTTGACAGCTTTGTGGAGTCAATGGCTTTACCCAGATATTTATCTTTTAAGTGATAGTATAATCTTGTTTCTTCGTCAACTTCTTTGTTTACGTTTTTTCCATTGGCATTACCTAAAAAATTCCATCCATGTATGTCGTCTACATAGCCATTGCGGTCGTCATCTTTATTATTGCCGGCTTTTTCTTTTTTGTTTACCCATAGCACGTTTTTTAATTCTCTGTGTGCCGTATCAATTCCTGAATCTACCACGCCTACTATTACTTCTGCGGGTTTTCTGTTTTTAAGGAATTCGTAGGCTTTATCAAGGCTGATGCCATAGAGCGTATCTTTTGTGTAATCCAGCTGATACCAGCGTTTCAGCTGCGCTTCGGTTTGCGCATAGGTACTATTATTCAATCCGAAAATAAGAAGGGCAGCAACTACCAGTAAGTTCTTGATCATATTATCATGTATAAATTTCAGTTGACAAATTTGCTAAATATAGTGCTAACTTTGATGACTTAGCTTAGTATAAGTTAGCTTACAACACAAACTTTAACATTTTTTATAATGAGTTGTTTCTTTCCAGATGAACAGATATACGGGTTGAGTAGATTACCTGATTTCAATAGAAGGTGCATGTATCTACAACTTAAATCGTACTTTTGTGGTTATTATTTTATTATAAACAATTTCTCTTGTAATGAAACAATTTGATATACCTAACATATACAGAAGCCCGCTTATTTCTGCCATTAAATCAAAGAAAAAAAAAGAAGATAAACTGAAGAAAGATTTTTCGGCTACGGAACTGGATTTTGGCAAAGTGAAATTTTATCTGGCAAGACATTTCGGATTTTGTTACGGTGTAGAAAATGCTATTGAAATTGCTTTCAGAACCATTGAAGATAACCCCGATAAAAATATCTACCTGCTGAGTGAAATGATACACAACCCGCAGGTAAATAAGGATCTGGAAGACAGAGGCGTAAGGTTTATTCAGGATACCTATGGCAGACAGGTAATATCTTTTGATGAAATCAACAGCGATGATATAGTGCTGATACCTGCATTTGGCACAACATTGCAAATAGAACAACTACTGAATGATAAAGGTATACACACCGAAAAATACAACACTACCTGCCCGTTTGTAGAAAAAGTATGGAATCGCAGCGCGCAGATAGCTGATAAGGGCTACAGCATTATTGTACACGGAAAACCTAAGCATGAAGAAACCCGGGCTACATTCTCACATGCATCTCATCATACACCAACTGTAATTGTGAATGACATGAAAGAGGCGCAATCGCTTGCCGCATACATGCGCAAAGAAAAACCTGCCGAAAACTTCTATGAAGAGTTTAAAGGCAAATATTCTGAAGGCTTTACTATTGAAAAAGATCTGGAGAGGATAGGCGTGGTGAACCAGACAACACAATTGGCTACCGAAACGCAAGCCATCTCTGATTATTTTAAAAGTGAGATAAAAGCGCTGTATAACTTAAGCGAAGACAATCTTTACAAGCATTTTGCCGATACAAGAGATACGCTTTGCTATGCTACGAACGATAACCAAAACGCCGTGAAAGGTATGCTGGATATAGAGGCCGACCTGGCAATTGTTGTAGGCGGATATAATAGCAGCAATACTTCGCATCTGGTAGAGCTGTGTGAAGAAAAACTGCCTACTTATTTTATTAATGCCGCAGACAAAGTTATTTCTAAAGATGAAATTATTAACTGCAACTGGCAAACAAAAAAAATACAGAGAGAAAGCTTTATTCCTGAAAAAGAAGAAGTAAAAATACTGATAACCTGCGGCGCCAGCTGCCCCGATTCGGTTGTGGAAGATGTTATTAAAAAAACACTGGAGGTAATAGGAGAAGGCAAAAAGTACGAAGAGAAACTTTTAAGCTTTGCGCTTGATTAAAATTATTTATCCGTAATCCTCGTTTTTAAGAAAGATTCAGGCGCAAAGTAAATTTTGTACTCATTTTTTTTCTGCTTTAAAATTCATTTTTCCACATCATGCTTTCAATAGGTTTATTGGGCTGCTGACTGTATTTGGCATTAAATTTCTGATTGTATTTTACATCAATATCTCCTTCTACAGGAAAATAAATCAACTGTCCTATAGGCATACCTTTATACACACGTACAGGTTTTTTACAGGATATTTCCAGTGTCCAGTTGCCGCAAAACCCTACGTCACCTTTTCCGGCGGTAGCGTGTATGTCAATACCCAGGCGGCCTGTAGAAGATTTTCCTTCCAGAAAAGGCACGTGTGCATGCGTTTCGGTATATTCCAGGGTAACGCCTAAATAAAAATCGTGCGGCTGCAATACATAGCCTTCTTCGGGAATTTCGAAGTATTCAATTTCATTGTGTTTGCGCGCGTCTAGTTCATCATCTTTATATTTGGCAAGTGTGCTGCCCAGGCGCACATCGTAACTGTTGCTTCCCAAAGCTTCTCTGCTATAAGGTTCAATTTTAATAGTTCCTTTTTCCATTTCTTCCAGAATGCGACTGTCAGATAAAATCATAATATTTAATTACTTTTGTGTTGCAAAAGTAGCAGTAAAAATAAATTTAAGCTAATAATTACATGCCTGTTTTTTTTCAAAAAGAAATATCGCCACAAACCAGGCTGGCTGTATGGCAAATAGATGAGGAGGAATCTTTTTTTAGGCAAAAGGTTTCTTTGCAGGCCAGTATTACCCATCCGCATAAGCGCTTACAACACCTAGCCGGAAGGTATTTGCTGAGCTATTTATTTCCCGAATTTCCACACAACGAAATCTTAATAGCCGATACGCGTAAACCTTATTTAAAAAGCGATGCTTTTCATTTTTCCATTTCTCATAGCAGCAATTTGGCTGCCGCTATAGTTTCAAAAGATTACAGGGTAGGCATTGATATAGAAACGTATACGGATAAAGTTTTAAAAATAAGAGATAAGTTTTTAAACGTTGATGAATTTAATTTTATAGAAAATAAAGAAGACATTCATTTAATTACATCCTTATGGTCGGCTAAGGAATCGGTTTTTAAATGGTGGAGCTATGGCGGCGTGGATTTTAGTGAAGATATTTTGTTCAGTAAATTTCGGTTTACCGCCAAAGGCACTATTGATGCGCTTTTTAGAAAAAATGAAACGGAGAGGCATTTAGAAGTTCAATATCGGCTCTTTGATGCATTTTGTCTTACCTATGTTTTGTCGAACGGAATTTGACACGATTTATCCGTTCCAGATTTTCCAGTTCTCTTCGGCTTGTATAGTAAGCATTGGATATCCGTTTTGAATAACGGCACCTCTTTCTTCACCTGATTGTAAGAATTTTGTTTTAGCAGGATTGTAAACCAGATCGTATAGATAATGTTGCGGAGTAATGTACTGATAGGGGATAGCGGGAGCTTCCTCTATGTTGGGATATGTACCTATAGGGCTCGCGTTGATGATAATAGTATATTGTTCTAAAATCGTTTGATCAAGCTCTTCGTACGTATAATTATCCGGTTTTTTAGTACGCGAAACATATTTGTAAGGAATCTTTAATTCTTCTAAAACATAGGCTACGGCTGCTGCCGCGCCGCCCGTACCTAATATAAGCGCCTGCCGATGATGCGGTTGCAAATGCGCGATGAAAGAATTTTTAAAGCCTGTAACATCTGTATTATGACCTATGAGCTTACCTTCTTTTATCTGTACACAATTGCATGCCTGCATTTTCAATACAGGATCTGTGGCGCTGTGCAGGTAAGGCAATATATTTTTTTTGTGCGGAATGGTAATACAAAAGCCTTTCAGCGCATTGTCTGAAAGAATATTTTTTATATCTTCTATTTTTTCTATAGAGTAATTGATAAAAGTACAGTCGGTAAGTTGTTCGTCAATAAACTTTTGTTGAAAGTATTTTTGCGAAAAAGAATGTGTAAGCGGAAAGCCTATCAAACCGTATTTCTTCATCAAATATTATTTATCCAGATACATGTGAAAGGTGTCGCTTCTTAAGCCGATACGCATGGTTTCCAAAGCAATTACTTCACTGGGTGCAATGTTTCCGAGGTTTACATTACAATCCAGCAATTGTAAAAAATAGAGTTGCTGGTTTTTTTGCGGCGCTTCCCAAATAATTTTTTCTTTGGGTATCTGTGTAAGAATTTCATTCACCAATCCTTGACGCACTTCTCCGCTATCTCTGTAGAGGCCTACGTTTCCGGCTTCTCTTGCTTCGGCAATCACATAAGAGGCTCCTGCATTCAGTTCGGCACGCATCAGCTCTATCCAACGGTAAGGGGCCATAATGTTTGCGGCATCTTTGCTTCCTACCTCGCTAAGCACTGTGCCGTATTTGGTAAGTTTTTCTATGTAGCCGCATTTTTCAGCATGTGGTATAATAATAGAGCCATCGCTTACTTCCATATAATCTATACCAAAATCTTTACAAGCTTCAATGTAGCTGTCGAACTGATTGCGAATAAGAAATGCTTCAAAGAGAGTGCCGCCAAAATAAACAGGAATGCCAAATGATTTGTATACTTCTATTTTTTCTCTGAGATTGGGTGTGACTACCGAAGTGCCGAAACCTAGCTTTACTACATCTACATAAGGTCCTGCAATGCTTAAAAAGTTTTTTATATCCTGAATGCCCAACCCTTTATCCATCACCATTGTAAGGCCATATGCTCTGGGTTGTGCTGTTCTTTCAGGAAGCTGAGAAAGATTAAAATTCATTTATCACAAAATTTGTACAAATGTAATAAATGTTATGATAAAGCGTAGCCTGTATGCAGAAAAAACAAGCATAAACATTTACTTTCTATTTCTTTTTGATTTTTTACTTACCGGGTAGCGCGAAAGTAATTCTGTAATAATACTGTTTTGCAGCAATAAGGGGTTGATGTCTACAATTTTTTTAAAGGATTTGGCATCCTTACTCAGCGCGTCTTCCATGCTGATGGCCGCTTCTTTGTTTTTGCCAATGGCGAACAATGCGAAAGCTTTGTAATACAAAAAAATATATTTACCATCGGTGTATTCAAAAGCGTTATCACTTTGTACAATGGCTTCTTCATAATTGCCGGAGAAATACAAACTTCTGATCAGCGCTTCCCACGCGCCAATGTTTTTAGGTTTATATTTTACCGCCACGCCAAAGTGATGAATAGCGTCAATATAAGATCCTAACTGAAACTTGCATTCGCCCATGGCCAGGTGCATCTCTGGGAATGCTTTTTTGGTAGTAACCACATTCTTCATCACATTTTCAGCTTTAGACCATTGCTTCTCGCTCATATAGGTGAGTGCTATTTTATAAGAAAGCTTTAAGTCTTCGGGGTTCAGATGCAATGCTTCAAGGTAATGTTTTCTTGCTTTTTCGTAGTTTTCTAATTTGTGGTAACAATAGCCTATGGCTTCGTGCAACACATCTTCTGAACGTGAAAGTTCAAGCAGCTTTTCCAGTACTTCTATAGCCTCTTTATATTTTCGCAAACGCATATATGCATCTCCGAGGTTGCGATAAGCGTAATCAAATTTTTCGTTGATGGCTATAGCGTACAGGTATTTGTCAATCGCTTTTTTGTATAGCTTTAATCCCTGGTAAGCCGCGGCCAGATTGAACCACGCTATTTCATTGTAAGGATATTGATCTATTATTTTTTCGTGTATGCGAATGCTTTCTTCGTTTCTGCCTAAAAATTCTGTCCAGAAACAAATTTTATATAAAGCTTCGCTGTTTTGAGGTTCCAGTTCCAATACCAGTTTTAAGCAATCAAAAACTCTGTCAAACTCATCGTAATCATCATACAAATCTGAAAGCTCCAGTAATAAGTCTATTGCTTCATCGCCCTGAAACATTACCACCGCTTCGTTAAATACGTCGGTAGCTTCTTCGTGCATTTTTAAAGCAAGGTAAGCGTCTATTTTAAGTATGAAAAGGTTAATGTCATTTTTGTTGTAGATTTCAGACTGCTGTAAGGTATCTAAAGCTGTGCTGTATTTTTTATCTGCAATTTCAAAATCGGCTTTTTTAATAAGCAGTACAGAAGAGTAGGGGAAATACATTAAACCTATTTCTACTGCTTCAGCAGCTTTGGTAAAATCGTCTCCGTCATCAAAATATTCTATAATAGTAATAAAATGATCCTCTTCAAGAAAAGCCGCGCCACTTCCATCTTTTATTCTATAATATTTTTCAAGCAATTCTTCTATGGGAAGAAAGTCATCGTCATAATCATAATCATCCATCATATCCTATTCTCCTTTTTTGTTGAAGGGAAGGTACAACAATAAAATAAAATTCCAAATCTAACTTAAGAGTTATTTATTTCTTAATATAAATCCGTAGGAATTATCTCGTACAGTTTTATTTCCCTTTGTGTGTTGTTTAGAACAGATATACTACGCTGACGTTTAATTTTGTTTTTAGGTATTATAATGTAATTGTCAGTTGTGTTTACGATTGATTTGCCGCGTGCATTGCGAATGCTTAACTGTCCTGAATTGTTATCTGTAAGCAATACAAGATTTTTATTTTTTCTGGTATCGTTGACAGGAATAGTAATTTGCTGCCCCGGCATCAATAAAACATAGGTTGCCAGGTCGTAGTCTTCGGTTAGCTTTATATTGCCGCTTTGTGCAGCCTCTTTAATTTTTACGCTAAAGTTTTTGAGATAAATATTTTGACTGCCGGAAGACGCGTTGCTAAAGCGAACGTAATAAGCAGTTTTATCGTCAAGCTTTAGCTCGCCGCTTTTATTTTTTCCTGTGAAAGGAATTGCAGTCCAGTTTGTTCCGTTCTCGGAATATTCAAATACTCCCCAGTCACCAATGTTTTCTACATTGAAATTAAAGCCGAGCGATTGTGCCTTTAAATTATCAAGCCATTGTAAACCTATGTATTCATTGGGTTGCAGAGCAATTACTTCCAGCTTGGGAGAAAAGGCGATCGCTTTTTCCGTAATGCGCAAAGGTTGGTTTTGTATGCTGGAAATATTTGTAAAAGCCTTTTCGTTATTCGCTTTTTGAATGGCAGATGTTTGTTTGCCGGTAATATGCTTTATCAAACTGTTTTGATTTTCTTCTGCAACCAGCCTGGCAAATGGTGTGAGCACAAGGCTTCCGGTTTTTACACCCGGTTGATAAGGATTCTGATTCTCGGTTTTATGAATGTGATTTATCTGGCCGAATAAATCAATCGCTTTAACTGCTTTGTTCCACCTGTCTTTGTTTTGCAATGATGCGAACCCGCTGTAAAGATCAAGTGCTGAATGTCCTGCTTTACCTAAAAGTGCAAATTGCTCAAGCCAGGGTTTTATCTCTTTAATCAATTCTTTGTTGGCAGATTTATCCATGATCTCTGCAGGCGCTTTTGAAATATCCTGATAATAATTTTTTACCTCACTCAGCAGAGCAGATGCGACATTGTTGTTTTTGATTTGTGTAGTAAGCAACTCCACTTTAGGACGCATAGCTACAGATTCGGTTCTTCTGTATAAGTGCCCGTTAGGTCCCAGATCACTGTTGTTTTCACTAAACAGTTTATAAGCTTCCGGCGCTTCCGGCATTATCAGCTGCATAGCCTGGTTAAAGGCTTTTGTAGAGTCGTAAGCTTTCATGTTCCAGGTATACATGCCCACGCCGTAAATGGCGGTTTTAGAAGCTTCGGCTCTTTCCATAGGGTTGCTTACAAAACCCGAAAGATGTTCTTCTATATCAAGCGCGTTGCCATAAACAGGGCCTAATAATAAATGGTCTCTTACATAATCGCTTACCGGGAAATTCCACCAAATGTAAGCCGGGCGTTTAATGCGCTCGTTTATCCAGTTAAGCGTATTCATGTAAATGTCTTCTACTACTCTGTCGCCCGTCCACATTACATGGATAGAAGGATGCAGACGGTCGCCAAGTATGTCTAAATAAGTTCCCCTTTCTTTGTTTGCCCAGCTTTTGTTGTATTCTGTGGGGCAAAGAATGAGAGGTAACACATCACCTTTTTTCTCTACAAATTCTTTGTGTAAAAAATTCAACAGATCTGATTGTTTTTGGGCGTTGGTGCCATCGCCCGAAATGTCATCAAAGAAAAGCGCAAAGGCTTTTACTCCCAGTTGATACATCATGTCAAATTTTTTCAGCACATTCATACTGTCAGTATGGTTCCATTGAATATCCTTTCCCGGGTGTATGGCCCATACAAAATTCACATTGTTTTCGTTGGCGGTATTCACTAGTTTCTTTATTTCTTCTGCTTTGTCGGCAGGGTAAGGGTCGCGCCAGTGTGGCGAGCTATGATAAGGATCGTCTTTGGGCCCGTATATATAGGTATTTGATTTTATGCTGCCCATGAAATTTAATAACGAGATTCTGTTTTCAAAGCTCCATGGTTCGCCGTAAAAACCTTCTACCACACCTCTGTATTTCACGGAAGGATAGTCGGAGATATTACCCACCGGTAAAACTTTTTCACCGTTATTGTTTTCTGAAACTAATTGCTGCAAAGTGTTGAAGGCATATCTTAATCCGCGCTTGCTTCCGGTAATAATTTCAATGGTATTTTTTGTAATGTTTATATTGTAAGCTTCCTCTCCTTTGAGCGATAGTATGTTTCTGATGATGATGCCCGGAGCGTTGCTATTATTAGCTACAGGCAATATGGTTTTTAAAAGATTATTTTCAAAAGAGTTTAATGCAAAATCATTTTGCTGCATACGAAAATCTTTACCGGCAATACTTCCGCCCGAAAAACTGGCGGATTGCGGCTGAGGAATAATTTGAACCTGGGCGCTTAAAGAAAAGGCGCTTACAATATAAAATAAAACGAGTAATACTTTTGTCTTCATCATGTATTGATCTAATTTGTTTTGAATACTGTTGTTTAATAAAGGGTGAATAATTTTCCCGGCAGGCTTTTGATTATATTCTGCAATTCTAATTGCAACATTACGGCAGCTAATTTGCTGGAGGTGAACCCTGACTGTACGGTAATTGCATCAATGTGCACATTTTCTTTTTCCCGAAGAATGTCTACAATTATTTTTTCGTCTTCAGATAGCGTATAAAAAATCTCTGCCTGTTTTTTCTTTTTATTTACCTGTTGTTCTTCGTTCCAGCCCATCATAAATAAAAAATCGTTGACCGAGCTAAAAAGAAAAGCCTTATTGTTTTGAATAAGATAATTGCAGCCGGCGCTTTTGCTATCTGTAACTTTTCCGGGTACGGCAAATACATCTCTGTTGTAACCATTGGCAATCTCGGCAGTAATCATGCTTCCTCCTTTTACAGAAGTTTCTATCACAATTACAGCGTCGCTCATGCCTGCTACAATCCTGTTTCTTTTGGGGAAGTTGTGCTTATCGGGCTTTGTGGTATGTGTAAATTCTGTAAGCACACCGCCGTTTTCCAGCATTTCCGTAGCTATGGATTTACTCGTAGACGGGTAAATGGTTTTTAGCCCATTGCCCATCACGCCTATTGTAGCAATTTTGTTTTTAACTGCGGCTTTATGCGCAATAACGTCAATACCTGTAGCCAGTCCGCTAATGATAGTTATGTTTTTATCACTCAGTTCTTCTACAATTTTTTCTGTTATTTCTTTGCCATAAACTGTATTGTTGCGTGTGCCTACAATGCTGATGGTTTTTTCTGTATTGAAATTTACATTCCCTTTGAAATATAACAGTGTAGGTGGGTCGTAGCAGTTAAGTAATCTTTTAGGATAGGCCTCGTCGGTAATAAAAAGCGTTTTTATTTTGTATTTTTCAATAAAAGCAATTTCTTCTTCTACGATTTTCCGGTCGTTGAATTTTTTTATAGAGTCGCTCACAATTTTGCCTATATTTTCAAGAGACATCATTTCTTTGACAGAGGCTGTAAATACATTCTCGGCTGTACCGAAATGATCAATCAAACTTTTGGCTTTTACCGCACCAATATTAGGTGTTAAGCTTAATGCTATTTGATAATACAATTCCTGACTCATAGCCGTAAATATAAGTAATCCTTTATTGAAAATTGTAGAATAAAAGCGTAAATAATAGCGATACGTTTGAAATTATTTGTGATTTTATTAAAACTCTATACGCTCTGTGGCATTTTTTATGTTACTACTACTTTGGTATGAATAAAAGATATTTAGCGTATGTTTTGTTGGGAATAATAATTATAGCTGTTTCCTGTGGAGAAAACAGGAGAAACTTGTTTTCTTTCCAATCACAGAAAGAGGCGTATTTAAAAAAGTTAAAAAAAATAAATACTTCACTCGCGCACATGTGGGATTCTGTTGGTCAGCACGCTTTGTACAGTCCGGTGTTTTTGGAAAATTCGTATGCGGAAATCGCTTTTCCTCAAACCGTTGACGCCACTGCATTTCAGATGGAACTGCTACCGGGAGAAAAGCTTTCCATATTGTTACATGATACTCTTTCTTCCGGGTCCATATTTAGCAGTTTGCATATAAAAGATACTTTAGGAAATTATCAGGAAATACTAAAACCCGATACAACACGTTCCTTTTTTGAATATGCTACACTACAACAGCAGCAGATTGTATTGCTTGTGCAGCCTACGGCAAATTACCTTCATCCTTACTCGGTGAAAATTCAGAAAGGGTCTTCTCTTGGATGGCCGGTAGCCAAGACCAGCTATTCTAATATCGGGAGCTTCTGGGGCGTAGACAGAGATGGCGGCAACAGAAGGCATGAAGGGATTGACATATTTGCGCCGAGAGGAAGAGACGTGATAGCGGTAGCAGACGGAACCATTAGAAGAGTAGGCTTGAACAACTTGGGCGGGAAAGTGATTTTTTTGCGGGTAGACAATATGCCTGCAAGTGTGTATTACGCGCATCTTGACTCGCAGTATGTGCAATCCGGAGATGTTGTAAAAAAAGGAGATGTGATAGGCGCCGTGGGTAATACCGGCAATGCTATTTCTACGCCACCGCATCTGCACTTTGGGGTTTATACCATGGGCGGGGCTGTAAATCCCTTGTTGTTTATCAGGAAGCAGACAGAAGTTTCATTTCCCGAGCCTGTTAATATTGATAATGTACTTGCTACAGGCATTCACAACATGGCGTATTACGCGGCTCCCGAAACAAAGAGCAGGAAAAGTACGAGTAACAGGGCAGATACATTTTATGTAAAAGGATTTACAAAAGGATTTACAAATAATTATTTCAGAATAGAAAACAATAATGGGCAAAAAGGGTTTGCTCCTGTTAGAAACTGGAGAAAGCACTTCAATAATTAAAACGTATTTACTAACTTAAAAACATATAAATTATGACAAAGAAAATAGCAATGTTAGCAACAGACGGATTTGAACAATCTGAATTATTTGAACCTTTGAAAGCTTTGAAAGATGCCGGCCACAAAGTAGAAGTAGTATCTGTAAAAAAAGATAAGATAAAAGGTTGGAAAGACGGTAAATGGGGCAAAGCAATAGCCGTTGATCATTTAGCCCAGGATGTAAAAGCAAAAGATTACGATGCGATCGTGATTCCGGGAGGTGTAATGAACCCGGATAAATTGCGAACCGAAAAAAGCGTAATTAACTTTTTAAAAGGCTTTGCAAAAGCAAATAAGCCCATCGCGGCTATCTGTCATGCACCGTGGGTTTTAATTGATGCGGGTATTGCGAAGGATAAAAAACTTACATCATATAAAACCATTAAGGCCGATTTAGTAAACGCTGGCGCTAAATGGTCTGATAAAAAAGTAATAGTGGATGGAAATTTAATTACCAGTCGTCAACCGGAAGATATTCCCGCTTTTAATGAAGCTATACTTAAAAAAATACAATCACAAAAGTAAACGCTGAAATTAAGAGGTAAAAGAAAAAATCCTGATTGCATAAGTGCATCAGGATTTTTTTTATTTTTCGATTGGAGCATTAAAAATGCCATCTCACAAACGCTTCCATTGCGGCGTATTTTGTAAGACCCAATGCCGAGTATAAGTTAGCGGTATGCGCATTTCTTTCTTCGGCTCTTTGCCAAAACTCTCTTGAATCGGTACCTTGGAAAGGAACCATATCTTTTTGCGACTGATGAATGAAGATGCCATATCTTTTGTGCATTACCTGTCCGGGACTCATGGGTATAGCCATTTCAATTTCAGCAATATCCCACTCCTGCCAGGCGCCTTTGTACATCCACACCCAACAATCTTTTATCCATTCTTCGCCTTCGGCTTTTAATCTGCGCACCGCCTCAAAAATAATTTCCAGGCACACTTTGTGCGTTCCATGCGGATCGGCTAAATCTCCGGCGCAGTATATTTGCTGAGGTTTTACTTTTTTCAATAAGTCCATGGTTATGGTAATGTCTTCTTCGCCCATGGGTTTTTTCTCAATCAAACCTGTTTCGTAAAACGGTAGGTTCATAAAATGAATCTGATCGTCTTTTAATCCTACATATTTCGCCGTGGCTTTGGCTTCTGTGCGTCTGATAAGACCTTTTATTTCTCTGATGATGGGCGTGTCTGACTGGTTTTCTTTTTTATCGGCCAGGTATTTTTTCGCGTCTACAAGTATGTCCCTGCTTATGTTGCTGTCAGAGCCTGTAAGCTCGTCAAATCCAACGGCAAAGTCAAGATAACGGGTTACAAATTCATCGGTAACGGCAATGTTGCCGCTGGTTTGGTAAGCTACATGCACGTTATGGCCTTGTTCTACCAAACGATGGAAAGTACCGCCCATAGAAATAATATCATCATCGGGATGAGGTGAAAATATGAGGCAAGTTTTCGGGAATGGCTCTGGGCGTTCAGGATGCCTGGGCATTTCCGCGCCTGGTTTGCCTCCTGGCCAGCCGGTAATGCTATCGCGCATCAGATAGAAAGCGGTAAGATTAATATCGTAGGCATCACCTTTTTCTGTAAGTAATTCGCCCAATCCGTTTTCAATATAATCTTTATCGGTAAGATTGAGTAAGGGTTTTTCTAATTTTAAAGCCAGGTTTACAACAGCTTTTCTTATCAGTTTAGGCGTCCATTCTACATCGCCGGACAACCAGGGCGATTTGTAGCGGGTAAGTTCTGCCGCCGCCGCTTCATCAATTACGAAAGTGCAATCATCATGTTGCTGCAGTATGCTTGCAGGTACCTGTTCTGTTACGTTTCCTTCTACCGCTTTGGCTACTATAGGTGCTTTGTGGCCCCATGCCAGCAGGATCACTCTTTTAGATTTCATGATAGTGCCAATACCCATAGAAATTGCCATTCTGGGCACTTCGGAAATGTTGGCAAAGTCCTTAACATTGGCCAGCCTGGTAGAGTTTTCCAATACCACCAGTCTTGTTTTAGAGTAAATACTGGAACCGGGTTCGTTAAAACCGATATGCCCGTTATTACCAATACCCAGTATTTGTAAATCTATACCGCCTGCTTCGTCTATTTGCCTTTCGTATTGTTCACAGTATTCTTTGATCTTTTCTTTTTCCCATTCACCTTTCGGCATGTGTATATTTTCGGGAAGAATATCTACATGATTAAAAAGTCTTACATGCATAAAGTTCCAGTAGCTTTGCTCGGCTTCTTTTTGCAACGGGTAATATTCGTCCAGGTTAAAGGTGACTACATTTTTAAAGCTTAATCCTTCTTCCTTATGTTTTTTGATAAGGATCTCGTAGAGCCTTTGTGGCGTGGAGCCTGTAGCCAGCCCCAGTACGCATGGTTCGTTTTTTTCCTGTTTAGATTTAATAAGTTGAGCTATTTCTTCCGCTACAGCCTGTGCACCGGCTTCGGGAGATGGGTAAACCTCCACATCTATTTTTTCAAGAGAATCTATCATAGTTATCGTGTGTTTTAGAAAAATTTCGAGTGTAAATTTACTTTATAAAATTGATTTATTAAAATTATGTGTAGCCTATAAGATCGCATACGTTTGAAATTGTGTTTGTTTTTTTGAGATGTTGCAGCAAAACAGGATGGCATCTGACTGGTGATGATGGATATAGATGTTGTTTGCCTGTATGTAAAATGCCATTGTGCTAATATTTCCGGGAGCAACTCATTCTTCAGAAAAAATTTTTTCTTTTTACCGATTCCGCAGGAATCGTATTTGTGTAGCTATGATATAATGTAATCGGCGCGCTCCGTAGGAACGCTATCTGTTGGTTTGTTATTTGTAGAGCATTTTCTTTTCTTTCGCCGATTATAAATTTTTACCTTTGTATCGTGAGCAGAAAAAAAGATAAAAGAATAATTATAGAAAATGTACGGGTAGAAGATTATGCTGCGGAAGGTAAAGCGATCGCTAAAGTAGACGGAAAAGTAATCTTTATAGAAAATGTAATACCCGGCGATGTGGTTGATATTCAACTGTCTAAAAATAAAAAAGACTGGGCAAACGCTTTTCCTGTAAATTTTATTGAATACTCGGCTGATCGTGTACAGCCGTTTTGCAAGCATTTCGGCACTTGTGGCGGTTGCGTTTGGCAAAGCCTGCCTTATTCCAAACAACTGGAATATAAGCAGCAACAGGTTGCGGACAGCTTGCAGCGTATTGGTAAAATTGATTTTCCTGAGATTGCGCCCATCATTGGCTGCGCCGAGACTACGCTTTACCGCAATAAAATGGAATATACCTTTTCCACAAAAAAATATATTCCTAAACAAGATTTTGAAGCCATGAAGGCTTCAGGAATATTAGCACAGGAAGACGCCGCAGGATTGCATACAAGAGGATTTTTTGATAAAGTGGTAGATATTGATGTTTGTTATCTGCAGGCTGAGCCTACCAATGAAATCAGAAAGTTTGCGGCTAATTTCGCCAGGCTCAGAAAAATTCCTTTTTACGATATAAGAAATCATACCGGCTGGCTGAGGACCATGCATGTGCGCAATACAACAACCGGAGAGTTGATGATCAACCTCGTTTTTGGCTATGAAGATGTGGCAAACAGGGAGGCGCTGTTGCAATTGTTGTTGCAAAAGTTTCCGGCTATTACCACTTTATTGTACACCATCAATGAAAAAAAGAACGACAGTATTTTTGATCTGGAGCCGATAGTATATTTTGGCAAAGGCTATATAACAGAGCAGCTGGAAGATTTTAAGTTTAAAATCAGCGCTAAATCTTTCTTTCAAACCAATAGCAAACAAGCGGAAAAGCTATACCGGATTACAAGAGCGTTTGCAGAGTTGGATGGTACACAAGTGTTGTACGACTTGTATTGCGGCACAGGCAGCATTGGTATATTCTGCAGTCATCAGGCTAAAAAGATAATAGGCGTAGAACTGATAGAAGACGCGATAAAAGATGCCGCCATAAACGCGGAAATGAACGGAATAACCGATGCGCATTTCTTTGCAGGTGATGTGATAAAGATTTGTGACGATGCTTTCTTTGAAGAACATGGCCGGCCGGACGTGGTTATAACCGATCCGCCAAGAGCCGGTATGCATGAAAAATTAATAAATAAATTACTGGAAATGGAAGCACCGCTGATTGTGTACGTAAGCTGTAATCCGGCTACACAGGCAAGAGATTTACAAATGCTGAGCGCTAAGTATAATATTACTAAAGTGCAGCCGGTAGATATGTTTCCACACACCCTGCACATAGAAAATGTAGTGCAGTTAAAATTAAAATAATCATATTTGCAATATAAACCGATTAAATAAATGAACCAATACCGATTTACATCTAACAGCAATTTCCCACCCGTAGTAAAAAATCTGCTGATCATTAATTTTTTAGTTTGGATAGCGCAGTTGGCTTTCGACCGTACTATGGATTTTACACCCCTCATTGGTTTGTGGCCCATTGACAATCCCAATTTCAGACCCTGGCAGGTAGTTACACACATGTTTGCGCATGCGGCTTATTCACCTGCGGGAGGAGTGCAGTTTTATCATATATTTTTCAATATGCTGGCTTTGTGGATGTTTGGAAGAGTGCTTGAAAATTTATGGGGTGGTAAAAAGTTTTTGATTTTTTATATGATCTGTGGATTAGGTGCCGCGGCCGTTCATTTGCTGATGCAATATTATACAGGAGGTGTCAGTCTTGCCGTGGGCGCATCCGGTGCAGTTTATGGTTTGTTGGTGGCGTTTGCTTTTTTATTTCCCAATACGCCGTTATACCTGATGTTTATTCCCGTACCTATTAAAGCCAAATGGGCTATTACCGGTATTTTAATACTCGACCTGGTGTTTGGTTTTTCCAGCGCAAATACAGGAGTGGCACATGCTGCACATATTGGCGGAGCCATTACCGGCTTTTTACTGGTATGGTATTGGCACAAAAAGGGAAGGAATTTCTTGTAAGAAAATTTGAAAATAAATAAAAAAATATCCTCAAACTATTCTGATGGAGTAGTAGTGGAGTACCGTACACATGGAAGCCTGGCGAAAATCTTTTGTAGATAGAAATGTTGTTTTAAAAATTGCTATTGTAAATGTAGTGATTTACGCGATCATTCTTTTTTGGGAAACTATCAATGGAATGCCCCTCACCAAAAATGGTTTGGAAGCACCCTTGCAGGAAGATCAGATTTATCATCCCATAACCTGGATGGCATTGCAGGGTGATTTTTCTGCATTCATTACCAAGCCCTGGACAATGCTCACTTTCATGGTTTCGCATGAAAGATTTTTGGCCCTGCTTTCCAATATGATCTGGTTGTGTTTTTTTGGAAGCCTGCTGCAGGAATTGTTAGGCAATAAGCGCGTAATACCTTTATATATTTATGGAGGATTTTTTGGAGGTATTGTTTATATACTCTTTTGTACCTTAATGGGATTGAATTTTTATCTCGCATCGGCTTCATTGTCGGTTTTTGCCATCGCGGCGGCAGCCACTGCAATGGAACCTAATTATAAAGTATTTACATCGTTTAACGGCGGATTCTCTCTATGGATTTTAAGCGCAATATATGCTTTGCTTACATTGCTCACTTCTTCGTCGGCCGTGATAGCAGCCCATGTGATGGCTGGTTGCACAGGTTTGTTTTTCATTAAACAATTACAAAAAGGCAACGACTACGGGCAGTGGATGAATACTATCGGTAGTAAGATCAATGGCGTATTTGACCCCGCTGCAAAAACAGGCAACAAGCACATTATTGTTTCTGACGAAGAAAAGCTAAACAAAATTTTGGACAAGATCAGCAATCGTGGAATGTATTCTCTTTCGGCAGAAGAGAAAAAATTTTTAGATAACAGATCAAAATAAATTTATATAATGGAAAAGAATATCGGGAATATACGTATAGACTATATGCTGAAAAAGCTGAACGAAGAAGATGTGCAAAATGAACCTATGAAACAGTTTGATGTATGGTGGAATGAAGCCGTGGAAAGTAAGATCACCGAAGTAAATGCCATGACGATTTCTACTGTTTCCCCGGAAGGATACCCTTCTTCGCGCATCGTTTTGCTGAAAGATTTTTCTGAAGAAGGGTTTACATTTTTCACTAATTATGATAGTAGAAAAGGGCATCAGATAGAAGCCAATAACCGTGTTTCTATCGTTTTTTTCTGGAAAGAATTGCAGCGTCAGGTGAATATTGAAGGCTACGCCGAAAAAATTGATGCTGAAAAAAGTGATGAGTATTTTCAAATGCGTCCTTACGGAAGCCGCATAGGCGCATGGAGCTCGCCACAAAGCCAGATCATTGAATCAAGAAATGTGCTGGAACAAAATGAAGAGAATTTTAAAAATCAATACCCCGAATTTGTACCTCGTCCTGCTCATTGGGGTGGGTATATTATCAAACCCGAAAGAGTAGAATTCTGGCAGGGTAGAAGCAGTCGTCTGCACGATCGTATTGTATATGTGCTGGTAGACAGCCAATGGAAAACTTTTAGAGTAGCGCCTTAAAATTTTTTTGCTATTTTTAGGGTATGTTTTTCCTGACAAAACCAAAGATTTTTTCAACAGCGGCACTCATCATTGCTTTGTTTTTGTGCATTGCCGTCAAGGCTCAGTTTACGCTTACAGGAACACCGCAGATAGTAAATTTTACCAAAAATACCTATGGTGCCGACAGCAGAAACTGGTCTGTGGCACAGAACAATGACGGCATCTTATTTTTTGGCAACGGCGAAGGCTTACTCAGCTTTAACGGGGCTAAATGGACAATCAATAAACTGCCCGATAACCAAACGGTAAGAGCGGTAGCCGTGGACAACAATGGGAGAATATTTACCGGCGGATATGGTGAGTTTGGCTATTGGGAAGCTTTGCCCAAAGGACCGCTTACGTATACATCCTTAAACGCTCAGGTAGAAAAGCCGATTTTCAAAAAAGAAGAAGTATGGAAAATATTGCCCGCGGCTGACGGCGTTTTTTTTCAGTCTTTTTCGCAATTATACCGTTACAGAAATAATAAAGTTACTTCTATAGAGCTTCCCGGAAACTTAATGCTGATTTTTTCTATCCGGGGCAAAGATTATATACAGGTATTAGAACGTGGGTTGTATCTGGTGAATAAGGATAATTCGGCTACTAAAATAAATGGCAGTGATGTTTTTAACGATAAAAAAATTATTTCCATAATACCTTTTATCAACAATTCGGTACTCATAGGTACTGTAAAGCACGGGTTTTATATTTACGACGGATTTTCTGTTCAGAAGTGGGATTCGGAAGCAGGCGATTTTATTCAGCAAAATGATTTAAATGCAGGCATACAGATTGATGACAATCGTTATGCTTTTGGTACTATACAAAACGGATTGATTATCAGTGACGCTCAGGGCCGCATCATTCATCATATCAACCGGCAAAAAGGCTTGCAAAACAATACCGTATTGAGCCTGTATAAAGATTTTGCAGGCAATATTGTAGCGCCGCTTGATAATGGAATTGATTATATAGTTATTAATTCGGCACTTACTTTTTTCAAAGACAATCTGGGCAGAATAGGAGCCAGCTATACCGCTCACCAGCATAATAATCATCTGTACATAGGTTCTAATCACGGATTGTTTAATATGAAAATAGAAAATGCAAATCCGTTTATGCTTTCCGCTATCAATAAAGTTGATAATATTTCAGAGCAGGTTTGGAGCCTTAGCAAAATTGATGATTTGCTTTTGTGTGGCAACAATAATGCTACCTATACCGTACAGGACAATAACGCGCAAAAAATATCATCTGTACCCGGCGGCTGGTCAATAGAAAAGCTATTGATAAATCCTGATTATCTTATTCAGGGCAGCTATATCGGTATAGCTTTATACGGTAAAGATGCTCATGATAGCTGGCAGTATCTGCGATTACTGGATTCTGCCAACAACATACCCGCCAAAAAAATTGTTCAGGACAGTAAAGGAAACCTTTGGATCAAGCATGCCAATAAGGGTGTTTTTCACACTAAAATATATAAAGACCTTCGTTCTGATAGTCTGAAACCCGTTGAGATAGAGGATTTGCCCGGCCATCCTACAGAAGATTTATATCTCTTTAGTCTCAATAATAAAGTATATATATCTATCGCCGAAAAAATTTACAATTATAACTATTCTTCAAATAAGTTTTTGTATGATGAACAAATTTCTAAACAGTTAAAAACGTACACTCCTTTCAATGCATTGATACAAGACGGAAATAAAGTAATGATAATAAAAGACAATCATACTATTATTATGCTATCTGCTAGGTTAGACGCCGTACAGGAAATAGTTTCATGGAAACAGGCTAACTTTTCTATGGTGAATGCTTTTGAAAATATTCTTCGCCTCAATGACAATCTGTATATCATCTGTGGTGAAGAAGGGTTTTTACTCTATGATAATTATTATACCAATCCGGTTAGCTATCGTCCTCAGTTGTTTATAGATAATATTGAAATCTGGAACGGACAAACCTATGTATACGACAGTACAAAAATAAATACCAGGCTTTCTTACCGCAATAATGGCGTACGCATGAGTATAGCACATCCCTATTTCGACAGGGATATACTATACAGATACTCCATAAGCACTGACGAAAACGATGATAAATGGACAGGCTGGACGCGCGATGTAGTGAAGGAATTTTACAATCTGCCTTCAGGAAAATATTACATCAAAGTTCAGTCAGGGTTAAGTGGAGAAATAATTCAGTATAGTTTTGTGATTTTGCGTCCGTGGTATGCTTCTATAACGGCTATAATACTGTATGTATTACTGTTTCTGGCTCTGTGTTATTTTATATACAGGTATGTAAAACAAAGAGTAGATAAGCAGAATGAATATATGCGGCTGCAACATGAGCGCAAACTGCTGGAAGAAAAACGAAAATTTGAGCGTTTAGCCATGCTGAAGCACCAGGAAGAGCTCGAGAAAGAAGTGATTATAAAAAACGAAGACGTAGCCAAGTCGGCTATGAAACTCATAAAAAACAGAAAAGCACTTCAAAAGTTAAAGACAGAAATCAATAAACTCAAAACCGATCATGCCAATGATTCTTCCAACTTTCAGATACAAAAATTAGCCAAGCAACTGGATCGTCTTATTCAGGATGACCAGGAAGAGCGTAACTTATTTGAAAACGGCTTTAGTAAAGTGCATGAAGGTTTTTTTAACAGGCTGCTTGCCACTTATCCGCAGCTTACATCGCAGGATTTAAAACTGGCCGCTTACCTGCGTATGAATCTTTCCTCAAAAGAAATAGCTCCGTTATTAGATATATCGGTAAGAGGTGTGGAGATAAAGAGGTATAGATTGAGAAAAAAGATGAATATTTCTTCCGAAGAGAACCTTACAGACGTAATGATGAAGTTTTAAAATGTTGCAAACATTTGTTTGTAGATAAGAATTATTTTTAGAATATTATAAACTAAAAGATTATACTTTATATTTTTTATTAATGATGAGTATGTGATGTAATAAATAGAGGTTATTTTTTATGTAAGATGTGAATTTGATGTAGTGTTTTTTTTGTAGTAATATGTCCAAATTGTTAAGTTTGAGGATTGTTTTTCGGATTTAGACAATTTTTTAATGCAAAATTAATATTTATGAAAAAATGTTATCTTTTCATTTTAGTCATCTTACTATCTCCATTATGTATGTCAGCGCAAACTACATCTTATAGTGGAAGAGTCAGTGATCTTGAATCTAATGCCACTATACCTGGTGCCGCGATACAAGTTGTAGGCACTAATACTGGTGCTATCTCATCCTCTGATGGAACTTTTTTGATATCAGCACGTCCGGGAGATGTATTAGAAATAACCAGTTTAGGGTATGATATGAGTAGAATTACTCTAGGCGACTCTACTTTTTTAGAAATTCTTCTTTTGCCCCAAGTTGCGCAGACAGCAGGGAATGAAGTAGTAGTAGTGGGCTATGGCACGCAGCGTAAAATAGACGTTACGGGCTCTATCACCCAGGTGAGTGGAGAAGAAATAGCCAGAATGCCCAATACCAATCCTGTGAGTTCGTTGCAGGGAAAAGTGCCGGGTTTAACTGTGGTTAACTCCGGTCAGCCCGGAGCAGCTCCCACCGTAAGAATAAGAGGTATAAACAGTACGAACAGTGCTTCACCTTTATATGTTGTGGATGGCGTTTTGCACGACAATATAGATTTTCTTAATCAGGCGGATATAGAGACTATGGATGTATTGAGAGATCCATCCTCTATTGCCATTTACGGTTTGCGTGGAGCAAATGGCGTGATAGCTATTACTACTAAAAGAGCTGCCCGCGGACAAACAAGAGTGAACCTGCAAAGTTCAGCAGGCATTAATAAAATAGTAAATCTTATAGATGTAACAGATGCTGCCGGATTTAAAAAATTATATGATATGCAGTTGGCCAATATTGGAGCTGTGCCATTTGATTATACTAATTATACAGCCAATACAGATTGGCAAAAACTTATCATCAGAAATGCGTTTCTAACAAATCACAGCTTAAGTATTTCTAATAGCGGTGAAAAAACAACGTCTTTGATAAGTCTTGGCTATAATAAAAACCAGGGAGTAATAAAATATGGAGAATATGAACGTATTACGGCGCGCTTAAATCAGGAAATAAAAATTACTGATAATATTAAAGTAGGAGGCGACTTGGCAGGTTCATACTGGAAACTAAATCCCACGAATGTAACGTTGACCAATGCTTTGTGGGCAGCACCTATAGTGCCTGTGCAAGCAGGAGAAGGTTTATATTACAGTATGCCTTCCTTCCAAAGAGCAGAGGTGGGAAACCTTGCAGCTACGATGGAAAGGAACAGAAATACAAATATAAATCGTGGTTACAGATTGGTAGGCAATGTTTTTGCAGAAATTAAGTTTTTGAAAGACTTTACATGGAGATCGACTTTCTATACTGATCTCGGCTTTAATAATAACAGAGGCTACAGCCCCCTGCCTTACAGATTTATAAACTTAGGAGAACAAGGAGGAGGTACTGATACTACTTTTGATAATCGTCAGTTTACAAGCGTTTCTCAAGGTCAGCAGGAGTTTAGAAAATTTCAGCAAGATCATACTTTAACTTGGGATAGGAATTTACAAAATGGCCATAGATTAACGGCTATGACAGGATTTACCACCGTGTATGAAGATAATACAAACTTGAACGGAAATAGAAGAGATACTAGTGTGAATGTTCCCAATGATCCTAATTATTGGTATTTAAGTGTCATTAATGCCAATAATCCGGGTACCTACGGAGGTGGAGGAAGTAAAAATTCCTTAATGGGCTTTTTTGCCAGAGCTAACTATGCCTACAAAAACAAATATCTTTTAAATGCAACTATTCGTAGAGACGGGAGTTCTAAGTTTGCTCCGGCCAATCGTTGGGGTACATTTGGAAGTGTTGGTGCCGGCTGGGTAATATCTCAGGAAGAATTCTTTGACAATATTGAAAAAATAAATTTCTTAAAATTAAGAGCATCATGGGGTAAGATCGGAAACTCAAATGGTGTGGCAAACAATCTTTATCAGCCTGGCATTTCCAATGCATCTACAGCTATATTCGGAGATAATGTATACACTGCTATTCAGGCAGCTTATATCCCCGATCCTAATCTACATTGGGAAGTGGTAAGAGGTATAGACATTGGACTGGAAATGAGAGCGTTGGATAATAGATTAAATACAGAAGTAACTTGGTATGACAGAACTACTACTGATATTCTCACACAACTACCTATACCTAATGATGATAGATTCTTCTTTACCAATTTAGGTAAAATTACCAATAGAGGTATTGAAGTATCAGCAGGTTGGAACGACAGGCTTGATAATGGGTTTAGCTATGGAATCGGCGGTAATTTCAGTTATAATAAGAATACTGTAAACTCTATTGGTGATAATATTGGTTTTGAAATATTAGGAAATGGTGGAGCTAACAGAACCATTACAGGATACTCTATTGGGCATTTCTATGGCTATGAACAAGTAGGAATTTACCAGACAGTAACACAAATGGAAAATTCACCCTATTTTGCCAATGCTCGCCCAGGCGATATAATGTTCAGAGATATTGATGGTAATGATACTATCACTTCTGCAGACAGAACTTACCTGGGCACTCCGTTTCCTCCATACAGTTTTGCATTAAATCTAAATTTCGGGTTTAAAGGTTTTGATCTATTAATAGAAGGGCAAGGCGTAGCCGGCAACAAAATTTTTGCGCAGCGCCGCACCAGATATTTTACTACATTAAATTACGAAAGCAATCGCTTAAATGCCTGGACAGGACCGGGTACATCTAATATAGAGCCTATTCTAGACAATACAAGAGGAAACAACTTCCTGTTTAGCAGTTACTTTTTGGAGCCGGGAGATTATTTCCGTTTACGTACGGTGCAATTAGGCTATACTTTTAATCAAGAAAAACTAAGCAATAGTATATTTAAGCAAGCAAGAATTTATATAAGCGGTCAGAACCTGTACACATGGACAAGAGCCACAGGTTATTCTCCTGAGCCTCCCATTGGAAGTATCACCGGTGGTGGTGCTGACAATGGAGTGTATCCAATACCGGCTTCTTACACATTTGGTATAAATCTTACTTTCTAATCCGATTAATCTAAAAAATATTAATATGAGACGAATACATAATAATAATTTCTTCCTATTCTTATTAATAGCTGGAGTGTTTACAATTACAGGCTGTAAAAAAGATTTTTTAGACACGCAGCGTCAGGGAGAGTATACAGCTGATAATTATCCCTATCCCGGTGGTTCCGGGCCGTACGATCAGTTCATTTTTGGGGCATATAATGATTTAAGAAGCTATTCTGTACACGTAGATGGTTTTGTGGTGGCTACAAGTATCAGAAGTGATGATGCAGACAAAGGCAGCACGCCTACAGATGGTGGCGCAGATGTGATAGGCATGGATAATTTCCCGGCCTTACCTGCAGGAGGCAGAGCAAATGCCTTGTGGACAGGCTATTACGGATTGATTAATAAATGTAATAGCGCTATCGCTAATATTGATACTTTATCTACTATTGTTGCTACGGAAGATATTAAACAGCAGTCCAGAGCAGAGGTGAAGTTTTTAAGAGGCTATGCCTATTTCATGCTGGTACGTTTGTTTGGCAATGTGCCTATCATTGATACTATCTACGCAGACCCTGCGGCACAGCAGGTAGTTCCTCAAAGTGCGCCTGCGCAGGTTTATGCTTTTATTGAAGAAGATTTGAACTTTGCAGCACAATATTTACCTATAAGCTGGGATCAAAGTCAATTTGCAGGAAGGCTTACAAAGGGAGCAGCCAATGGCATGCTGGCAAAAGTATATCTGACACAAAAAAAATGGGCTCAGGCCGCATCTGCCGCACAGCTGGTAATGAATTCCGGACAATATGATTTGTCTGTAGATTACGGCGTATTATTCACAGAGCAAGGAGAAAACAGCAAAGAATCTGTTTTTGAAGTACAGGCTACAGCATCTGCTTCTATTACACAGGCCAATGGTATTCAATATAATAATCTGCAAGGTGTAAGAGGATCCGGTGATTGGAACTTAGGTTGGGGATGGAATACACCCAGTACTTATTTAGAAGCAGCTTATGAGGCAGGAGATCCACGCAAAGCCAGAACAATTTTATATACATCTACCTCTTCTACTCCTCATTATTCTTATTATGGAGAATTGTTGCCAAGATATCCTGATCAGGTTCCTAATCCAAGATACAATCATAAAGTATTAGGCAATCCTGGTCTGAGAAATTCTATTAGTCGTGGAACCTGGTGGTTAAACGTAAGAATTTTACGCTATGCAGATGTGGTCTTAATGTATGCAGAAGCAGCCAATGAATTAAATAATGTTACTGATGCAAGAACTGCTTTAAATTCTGTAAGAGCACGTGCAAGAAAAGGAGCTGCCGCAGGTGTGCTGCCTGATGTAACTGCTAATAGCCAAACTGAATTACGTAATGCTATAAGACATGAAAGAAGGATAGAACTGGCAATGGAGCACGACAGATTTTTTGACTTGGTGAGATGGGGTATTGCAGCACAAGCTTTACATGCAGCCGGTAAGCCTAATTTTACTGCCGGTAGAGATGAGTTGTTGCCCATACCACAGCAACAAATAGATCTAAGTAAAGGAGTATTGAAACAAAACCCCGGATATTAATAATTATTAAACTACAAATAATATGTTACGTATAAATAAATCATTTTTCCGTTATCTGCTAACTGTGCTGGCATCCGCTCTACTTTTTGTTTCCTGCACTAAAGTGGGCAATCCTAATAATCTTCCCGATGTTTCTCCCTCTGATTATCAAGGGAAGAATGATGGTATCATCAAAATACTTGCAATAGGCAACAGTTTTTCAGAAGATGCTATTGAAAGTCACTTATATGAATTGGCACAAGCTACAGGAGATTCAATCATCATAGGTAATTTGTATATAGGAGGAGCTTCACTTAATTTGCATGTAGATAATGCTACTAAAAATGCATCTATTTACAGTTATAGAAAAATAAAAAACGGCATTAAAAAAACGTATTCTAATGTATCTATTGCCACTGCAATGGCAGACGAGCCTTGGGATTATATAAGTTTTCAGCAAGTAAGTCAGGAGTCTGGTATATTCAGCACTTTTCAGGAAAAATTACCAACACTATATAACTATGTAAAAGAAAAAGCCTTAAATCCGAATGTGAAATATTTGTTACATCAAACTTGGGCCTATGCACAAAACAGTACGCATGATGGTTTTGTTAATTACGATAAAGAGCAAATGAAAATGTATAATGCTATTGTAAATACATACAATCAGGCTAAATCGCTTATAGGTGCAGAAAAAATTGTACCATCCGGTACGGCTATTCAAAATGCAAGAACGAGTGTAGTGGGAGATAATTTTACTAGAGATGGCTATCATTTGAGTATTCCTTTTGGCAGATACGTTGCTGCGGCAACCTGGTACGAAGCAATTTTCGGAAAATCCTCTGTTGGAAATAATTATAAACCATCTGAGCTTTCAGATTTTGAAGCAAGCATTGCTCAGAATGCAGCACATTATGCTATACAGAATCCAAATGCGGTTACTGAAATGGTTCATTTTCAGGGCGATGGAAATTTTGCAGGCAGTATATACCTAAACTTTGGTACTGCTACCCCTCCGGCTCCGTGGAATGGTCTGACCGGCTTTACGGCAGGTTCGTCCGTTGCTTTGAAAAATAATACTAATAACTATACAGGTATAGGAGCTACAATTGTTGATAGATTTAACGGAGCAAATACATCCGGAGAGAGTGCTACAACTACAGACTTTAATATGCCTTCCTCTGTATCGGCATCTGCATTTTTTGGCAACTCTAAAGCAACTTTTGGTGGATTGTTGATTAAGCAAAGTACATTAAAAATTACCGGATTAGACAAAAATATGAAATACAACTTCTGCTATTATGGTTCAAGAAATTCTTCCAATGATAATAGAGAAACTAAATTCATTACCACCGGTAAGAATGAAGTAATAGTAAGACAAAATTCGTCTAATAACAAAACTGTAATATCTTGTGCACAAGGTGTACAACCTGACGATAATGGAGAGATTACTATAACGATTACCGCAGGAGAAAATAATAACAATGGTACAGGTTTCTTTTATGTAAATGCCATGAGGATTACTAAATAGATATAATCGCAATTATATAGGAAGCTATTGGATTCTTTTCAATAGCTTCTTTTAAAATAAAAAAATAAAAATGGATTTTATTAGAAGATATTTGTTCTTACAACTTATATTTATTTTACCTTTTACAGTTTTTGCGCAGGTAAAAACTGCACAAAGCGAATCCACTCCTTACACCCTAAAGATTGATAAAAATATTTCGGATTCGGCATTGGTAGAATTGGTGCAAAAGCAGACTTTCCGTTACTTCTGGGACTTTGCCCATCCCGTTTCCGGCCTTGCCAGGGAAAGAAGCAATACAACTCCGCAGTATGGAAACGAAGTAGTGACTACAGGCGGCTCGGGATTTGGCATCATGGCTATTATCGTAGCTGCTGAAAGAGGATGGATTACGCGCGAACAGGCGGCCGCGAGACTCAATAAAATTGTCAAATTCTTATGGCAGGCAGATAGTTATCACGGACAATTTCCGCATTGGCTAAATGGCGAGACCGGCAAAACCATTCGCTTTAGCAGGAAAGACGACGGCGCCGATATAGTGGAGAGTTCATTCCTTTTTCAGGGATTGCTTACTGCCAGGCAATATTTTAATAAAGATAATCAAACAGAAAGAGAAATACGCGATCGCATTAACTGGATGTGGAATGAAGCAGAGTGGGATTTTTTTACAAGAGAAAATCGAGAGGTACTTTATTGGCACTGGAGCCCGAACAACGGCTGGGCGATGGATTTTGAATTGCGCGGCTACAACGAAGCATTGATAACGTATGTGTTGGCTGCGTCATCCAAAAGATATCCGATTAATGCAAGCGCCTATCACAAAGGCTGGGCTATGAGCAACTTTTTTAAAAATGGCAAACAGTTTTACAATATCACATTGCCTTTAGGTTTTGATTATGGCGGCCCGCTGTTCTTTGCGCACTACAGCTTTATGGGACTCGATCCGCGCGGCCTGAAAGATAATTATGCCGATTACTGGCAGCAGAATACAGCACATGCTAAAATCAATTACAGTTATTGTGTAGATAATCCTAAAGCATTTAAAGGTTATGGAAAAAACTGCTGGGGACTTACGGCCAGCGATACTTACGATGGTTACAATGCTCATTCACCAACGAATGATTTTGGTACTATTACGCCAACTGCCGCGTTGGCATCTTTTCCTTATACACCAAAGGAATCAATGGCTGCAATGCGATATTTTTATGTAAATTTAGGCGATAAATTGTGGGGTGAATATGGCTTTAAAGATGCGTTTAATGAAACAAAAAACTGGTATGCCGATTCGTATCTGGCAATAGACCAGGGGCCAATAGTAGTGATGATAGAAAATTACAGAACAGGACTGTTGTGGAATTTGTTTATGAGTTGTCCGGAAGTGCAGGAGGGATTGAAAAAATTAGGTTTTAAATAAAAAAGTAGATATAGATGCAGTACAAATATTGGATGCTAATGATTTTGCTGGCAGTCTCTTTAAATAGCCGCGCCCAGCAGACTTATTGCAACCCTTTAAACATTGACTACACATACATGGTGTATAATTCTTATAATGATCTGTCTTATCGTTCAGGGGCAGATCCCGCTGTAGTGAGTTTCAGAGGAGAATATTACATGTTTGTAACACGTTCTATGGGTTATTGGCATTCCAAAGATTTATTGCATTGGCAGTTTATCAAACCCGGTAAATGGTATTTTCAGGGCTCTAACGCACCGGCCGCGTTCAATTACAAAGACTCTGTATTGTACATGATGGGCGATCCCAGTGGTTCTATGAGCGTATTATATACAGACGATCCTAAACGAGGCGACTGGAAAGCGGTACCCAGTATATTGAATGATTTACAAGACCCTGCTTTGTTTATTGACGATGATGACAGAGCTTATTTGTATTGGGGTTCATCTAATGTTTTTCCGATACGTGCAAGGGAATTGAATAAAAAAGATCGTTTCAAACCGGTGTCTGATAAGATTGATTCTTTGTTTAATCTGGATATGCCAAAGCATGGCTGGGAACGGTTTGGAGAAAATCATGCCGATACTGTTTTAGGCGGATATATGGAAGGGCCATGGATGACTAAACACAATGGAAAATATTATCTCCAATATGGTGCGCCGGGTACAGAGTTTAATGTATATGGCGATGGCGCATACGTCAGTGATAAACCTTTGGGGCCATTTAAATATATGCCCAACAATCCATTTTCTTACAAGCCCGGAGGCTTTATGAATGGCGCCGGACATGGCAGTACAGTGGTAGGGCCGGACGATAAATATTGGCATTTTGCTTCTATGGCAATGCCGATCAACGTAAACTGGGAGCGCAGACTTTGCATGTATGCTACTTACTTTGATAAAGACGGGCTGATGTACAGCGACACTTACTTTGGCGATTATCCACACTTTGCGCCGGCTACAGGTGAGCGTGCCGGCAAATTCACCGGCTGGATGCTATTATCTTACAACAAACCTGTAAAAGCTTCCGGGCACAGTGAAGCGCATAGTCCTCAAAATATCACCGACGAAAATTCAAAAACATTTTGGCTTGCACCGAAGAATGACGACAAGCAATGGCTGGAAATTGATTTACAAAATACTTCAGAAGTAAAAGCGCTGCAAGTAAATTATAACGATTATCAATCGGGCATGTACGGCAGAATAAACGGGCTGTATCACAGGTATACGATTGAAGGGTCGATAGATGGAAAAGCATGGTTTACCATTGTTGATAAAAGCAGGAACTTTCAGGATGTGCCAAACGATTATGTAGAACTGACCGATGCCATAAAAACAAGGTTTGTTCGATTTAAAAATATCCATTGCCCAACGCCTCATCTTTCTCTATCCGATATCAGGATTTTCGGAAAAGGCAATGGTAAAGCGCCGGTTAAAGTACAGGATTTTTCGATGCAAAGAAAAACTGACAGGCGCGATGCCATTATTAAATGGAAAGCACAGCCCAATGCACAGGGATACAATGTTATCTGGGGAATAGCGCCCGACAAATTATACAGCTCGTGGATGGTATACGGTAATAATGAACTGGATTTAAAAGCGCTCGGTCGCGATCAGGTTTATTATTTTACTATTGAAGCGTTTAATGAAAATGGTATTGGAGCAAGAAGTGAATTGATTAAGACAGAATAGAAGGAATACATGTTTTTTGATAAAAGAAAATATAGAAGTTTAGATGAATTGGCGAAGCAGAATGCGCACAATATCTTTTCCTCAGATGAGGAATTATTAGAGCATGTGCAAAGGCAGACATTTCGTTATTTCTGGGATTTTGCACATCCTCAGTGCGGAGCTATACGCGAACGAAACAGCGAAAACTACAAAGATGTTATTACAAGCGGCGGTACCGGTTTCGGGCTGATGACCATTATTGTTGCGGTAGAAAGAGGATGGATAAAATCTTATGAAGCGCAAGAGAGAATAATAAAAATTCTACGTTTTCTATCTTCCTGTGAAACTTATCATGGTGCTTATGCGCATTGGTATGATGCATACACAGGAAAAACAATTCCTTTTTCAAAAAAAGATAATGGTGCTGATTTGGTGGAAACTTCATTTTTAATGATGGGTATGCTCACTGTAAGACAATATTTTTCTGCTAATAAAAATATTGTTGAATTAATAAATACAATTTGGTACAATGTAGATTGGATAAGATTTACAAGAGGTAAAGAGGTATTGTACTGGCATGAATCCAATACGGGCAAAAACAGGATTAATTTAAAAATAGAAGGCTATAACGAAGCTTTGATTACTTATGTATTAGCGGCTGCTTCGCCCAATAATTCAATCAATAAAAACATTTACGACAATGGCTGGGCACGAAGCGGAGCTATGAAAAACGGGAAGCGCTTTTTTGATATCCATTTACCTTTAGGTCCTGATTATGGCGGACCACTGTTTTTTGCACATTATAGTTTTTTAGGACTTGACCCTCGTGGATTAAAGGACGATTATGCCGATTACGAAAAGCAAAATGTTGCACATGCAAAAATCAATCATGCTTATTGCGTGGCAAATCCTAAAAAGTATAAAGGCTATAGTGATAAATGCTGGGGATTGTCGGCTTGTGATACCGGTAAACGATACAAACCACATTCGCCGGAAAAAGATAACGGCACCATTTGCCCTTCAGCTGCCATCGCGTCTATGCCTTATCTGCCGGTAGCATCCATGAAAGCGCTGAAATATTTTTATTATGAATTAGGTAATCAGTTATGGGGTGAATATGGGTTTTATGATGGATTTAATGTATCTAAAAAATGGTTCGCGGATTCTTATTTAGCCATCAATCAGGCGCCTGTAATTTTAATGATAGAAAATTATAGAAGCGGCTTGTTATGGAATATGTTTATGAGCTGCGTAGAAGTAAAAAAAGGATTGAAGAAACTGGGGTTTAAATAATTTATATCTAAATCGCCGGAGGCGATAGAATATAAATTCGAGGCGAGGACGCCTCGAATAACGAAAAAGATATAGAACAAAAAAAGCTGGTTCTATGAAGCGTCTTCGCTTCATAGGCAAATTATATCGCCTCCGGCGGTAAGACAATAATAAAACAATAATAAGTATAATGAAAAAGATCTGTCAATTAATTTTTACGCTCACATTAATGAGTTGTGTGTATGCTGCAACAGCACAAAGTAATCAACCTCCGTTCTGGAATGATATTCAAAATTTTAAAAAGAAGGATGCGCAAAGCTTTCCACCTGCAAACGCTACCTTATTTATAGGAAGTTCTTCCTTTACCATGTGGGATAATATTGATACTTATTTTCCCGGATACACAATTATTAATCGTGGTTTTGGAGGATCAACCTTGAAGGATCTGTTATTTTACTTTAATGATTTAGTGCCAAAATATCAACCCAAGCAAATTATTATTTATTGCGGAGAAAATGATCTTGCCAATCGTGAAACGCCGGCAGACAGCGCTGTTGCAAGGTTTCAGCGATTGTTTAAAATGATCAGGAATTATGATAAAAAAATACCTGTAGCCTATGTTTCTATCAAGCCCAGTCCGAGCAGGTATGAGTATATGCCTAAGTTTGAGCAGACGAATAAAGACATAAAGAAATTTTTGCGTTGTAAAAGAAAGAGCAAATATATTAATGTGTATGATGCCATGCTGAAAGGAGATGGCAGACCAATGTCGCATATTTTTCTTAAGGACAGTCTGCACATGAATCAGGAAGGATATAAAATCTGGCAGAAAACAATTCAACCTTATTTAATAAAATAAAGAAAAGAGAATGAAAAAGCTATTACAATTAAGTACACTGTTTTTGTTTTTTGTGCTGACAACAACTGCATTGCAGGCTCAGACAAAAAATCAATCCACTAATGCAAAAATGAATGCGTTCATCACATCGCTGATGAATAAAATGACGTTGGATGAAAAGATCGGCCAGTTAAATTTGCCCAGTGCAGGAGAATTTACTACGGGCACTGCTACCAATTCAGACATTGGCAATAATGTAAAGAAAGGTAATGTTGGCGGTCTTTTCAATATTAAAGGTGTAGAAAAAATCAGGGCTATACAGAAAGTAGCCGTGGAAGAAAGCCGGATGAAAATACCCATGCTTTTTGGAATGGATGTGATACACGGTTATGAAACTACCTTTCCCATTCCCTTAGGCGTTGCCGCTACATGGGATATGAAAGCTATTGAACAATCGGCTCGTATTGCCGCTACAGAAGCAAGCGCCGATGGCATTAACTGGACATTTAGCCCTATGACGGATATATCCAGAGATCCGCGCTGGGGAAGGGTTTCAGAAGGTAGCGGTGAAGATCCGTACTTGGGAAGCGAGATTGCCAAAGCGATGGTTTACGGCTATCAGGGAAGAACGGGAAATTTTGCCAACAATAATATTCTTGCATGTGTAAAGCATTTCGCTTTGTACGGTGCTTCGGAAGCGGGCAGAGATTATAATACGGTTGATATGAGTCATATAAGAATGTACAACGAATATTTCCCGCCTTACAAAGCTGCAGTAGATGCTGGTGTAGCCAGTGTAATGGCTTCTTTTAATGAAGTGGATGGTATTCCGGCTACCGGAAATAAATGGTTAATGACTGATGTGCTGCGCAATCAGTGGGGATTTAAAGGTTTTATCGTTACCGATTATACAGGTATCAACGAAATGATCGATCACGGTATGGGCGACCTGCAAGCCGTGTCAGCGCTCGCTTTGAAAGCAGGAATAGATATGGATATGGTGGGAGAGGGTTTCCTGAAAACATTGAAAAAGTCTTTGCAGGAAAAGAAGATAACACAAGCTGAAATAGACACAGCTTGCAGAAGAATATTAGAAGCAAAATATAAGCTGGGCTTGTTTGATAATCCTTACAAATACATTAATGAAAACCGTGCTAAAACAGAAGTGTATACCACCGCTAACCGAGATGTAGCGCGCGATATAGCTGCTAAAAGTTTTGTACTGCTGAAGAATGATAATCAAACATTACCAGTTAAAAAATCAGGAAAAATAGCATTGATAGGGCCATTGGCAGATGCAGCTAATAATATGGCCGGCACCTGGAGTGTGGCAACCGTGCAGGACAGATCTGTATCTTTACTACAGGGATTGAAAAATGTTGCTGGCGGTAATGCGGAAATATTGTATGCCAAAGGTTCTAATCTTACTAAAGATTCTGTGTTGGAAATGCACGCGACTATGTTTGGCAAAACTTTAAATCGTGATCCTCGTACTCCACAGGCATTAAGAGAAGAAGCCCTGGCGATTGCCAATAAAGCTGATGTGATTGTTGCAGCCTTGGGCGAAAGCGCGGAAATGAGCGGAGAAGCCAGCAGCAGAACGGATATAGGCATACCTAAGGTGCAACAGGAATTATTGCAGGAATTATTAAAAACAGGGAAGCCGGTTGTGCTGGTGTTATTTACTGGTCGTCCGTTGACGCTGAACTGGGAACAGGAAAATGTGCCGGCTATTTTAAATGTTTGGTTTGCCGGCAGCGAGGCGGGACTTGCAATTGCTGATGTGCTTTTTGGTGACAAAAATCCTTCAGGTAAATTGCCTATGACCTTCCCTAAAAATGTAGGACAGATACCTCTTTTCTATAATCATAAAAATACCGGTCGCCCGTTAAATCAGTCTGTAGAAGGCTTTCAGAAATTTCGTTCAGGATATTTAGATGTTTCTAACGATCCGTTGTATCCTTTTGGTTTTGGGCTGAGTTATTCTCAATTTAATTACGGAAATTTACAATTGAGTTCTACTCAATTAAAAGGCAATCAACAATTAAAAGCTTCTGTAACCGTTACTAATAAAGGAAAATATGATGGAGAAGAAGTAGTGCAGCTGTATATTCGGGATATGGTGGGTAGCGTTACCAGGCCTGTAAAAGAGCTGAAAGGTTTTCAGAAAATATTTATAAAAGCAGGAGAAAGCAAGCGTGTAGAGTTTAATATTACTCCCGAAGACCTTAAGTTTTACAACAGCCAGTTAAAACATGTGTGGGAGCCCGGAGAATTTGAAATAATGATCGGAACCAATTCAAGACACTTACAAAAACAAAAAATTATATGGGAAAAGTAGTTAAAATCGTGATTTTATCTTTAAGTGTGATGTTCAGTAGCTGTGTAGCGTTGCACAGGTCTAATATAAAGTTTGCTGATAATCCGGTTGTGGCACATCGTGGGGCTTTTAAAAAAATGAAACTGCCGGAAAATTCTATAGCATCTCTCAAACATGCGATAGCATTGCGTTGCACGGGTACAGAGTTTGACGTGCACATGACAGCCGATAACGTATTGGTGTTAAACCACGACCATGATTACTTTAAAGTGCCGGTAGAAAAAACTGATTATACTGTTTTAAATCAGCATAAACTCAGCAATGGTGAATCTTTACCTTTGCTGAAAACAGCTTTGCAGGAGGGTATGAAAAATAATTCAACTACAATGCTTATCTGCGAAATAAAATCTTCTTCTATCAGCAAAGAACGCGGACAGTACGTAGCAGAAAAGATATTGGAAATGGTAAAAGAATTAAGAGCAGAAAAATATATGGTATACATCAGTTTCGATTTCGATATTCTGAAAAAAATTCTTGAGATAGACCCTTCTGCCAATACGCAATATCTGAATGGCGACAAAACACCGCTTGAATTAAAACAGGCGGGTATAAAAGGTGCCGATTATAATTTTTCTGTATTTAAGAAAAATCCTCATTGGATTAAAATGGCAAAGGAGAATAATATAGCGCTCAATGCTTGGACGGTGAATAACGAAAACGATATGAAATGGCTGTTAGAGAATAATTTTGATTACATTACAACCGATGAGCCGGAGAAACTATTCGATATCATTAAACAATAAGTAAAATAATGAAACAAGTATTGTCTGTAATAATTTTATTGCTGTCGGCTTTTATGCTGAATGCCCAGGATTTCTCTTTATTTGAAAAATACAGGTTCATACAAAACGGCGATACACTACCTTATAGAATCTTATTGCCTGAAAATTTTGACGTAAATAAAAAATATCCTTTGGTTTTATTTTTGCATGGCAGAGGAGAAAGTGGAAACGATAATGAAAAACAATTGGTTCATGGCGCTAAACTTTTTACAGACCCTGCCAACAGAAAAAAATATCCTGCAATTGTGGTGTTCCCGCAGAATCCTTATCAATATTATTGGAGCAATGTACAAACCATAGCTAAAGAAAATGGAGAAAGAACTTTTTATTTTGTAAACACAGGCGAGCCTTCCACTTCCATGAAGCTGGCAATGTCGTTGTTGGATAATTTACAAAAGCAATATAAGATCAGGAAAGACCAGGTGTACGTAATGGGTTTAAGCATGGGCGGTATGGGTACTTTTGAAATTGTAAACAGGATGCCTAATACTTTTGCGGCTGCGGTGCCTATTTGTGGCGGCGCTAACCCGTCTGTGGCAGCAAATTTAAAAGGCACAAAATGGTGGGTTTTTCATGGTGCAAAAGACGATGTGGTAGATCCCAAACTATCGGAAGATATGGTAAAAGCGATGAAGAAAAATGCGGTAGACGTAAAGTTTACTTTATATCCCGAAGCCAATCACAATAGCTGGGACAACGCTTTCGCGGAGCCCGATTTACTCAGATGGCTATTTGCACAAAAAAGATATTTTTCAAGAGAAATACAAACGGGCGATCGTTAATTAAAATATTTTTTTGTTGTATTAAATATTATCTTACTTTTGCACAGAATTAATAGAGTATATGCAAAGCAATAACAATTTCTTTTATTTTTTTGGTTATTTCTATTTTAGTAAAAATGGACTGAGTTGTTATGCTTAAATTCTAAATAAAAGTAAAATAATTAAAGTATAAATCTCAGTCCGGAAGGGTTGAGATTTTTTTTGTTAGTATATGGCAAAAAGTATCAGACAAAAATTAATGGAGGGAAAAAATATCGTTTCTATTCAGGGGTTTCCGGGTTGTTTTCACCAGGAAGCGGCAGAAGTTTTTTTCGATGGAAACGTGGAAGTAGTGTGCTGCAACACTTTCAAGGAAGTAATAAAAATAGCATCCAATAAAAAAGAGAGCAGTGGCGGTGTTATGGCAATTGAAAACTCTATTGCAGGCAGTATTTTACCCAACTACAATTTACTATTAAAAAGCAACCTGAAAATTGTTGGAGAAGTTTATCTTCAAATCAATCAGCATTTGATGGCCAACAAAGGAATAAAGTTAGAGGATATCAAAGAAGTATATTCACACCCAATGGCACTTCAGCAATGCGAAGAATTTCTTGATAAACATCAGTGGAAATTAGTAGAATCAGACGATACGGCGCTGAGTGCAAAAAGAATTTCGAAAAACAAAAGTAAAACCAATGCTGCTATTGCCAGCGCGTTAGCCGCAAAAATTTATAAGCTCGACATTGTTGCTCCGAACATCCATACATTAAAGAATAATTATACCAGATTTTTGATTTTACAAAGAGCCGAAGTTGCAGAAGAAATTGAAGACGCTAATAAAGCTTCTGTTTATTTTCATACCGATAATTCAAGAGGTAGTCTTGCAAAAGTTCTGAACAAGGTAAACGATGCAGGAATTAACCTTACCAAATTACAAAGTTTTCCCATCCCCGGAAGCGACTGGAAATATAGTTTTCATGTAGATATGGAGTTTGACAACAAAGCGCAATTTTTTAAACTGATGAAAAAAATTGACCCTTTAACGGAAGAGATGAAAATTTACGGAATTTACAAAAGCGGAAAAAATAACTAATAATGAACGTCGCAAAAAGATTACAGGGAGTAGAAGAATATTATTTCTCTAAAAAATTAAGAGAGATAGATGAAATGAATAAGCAGGGTAAAAAAGTTATCAATCTGGGTATCGGAAGCCCCGATTTACCGCCGCATCCCGAAGTGATAAAAGTTTTAAATGAAGTGAGCGCGAAGCCCGATGTGCACGGTTATCAAAGCTATAAAGGACTGCCTTTGTTCAGAAATGCCATAGCTGACTGGTATAAAAAATGGTACGATGTGGAATTAAATCCTGCAACGGAAATTTTACCTTTAATGGGTTCTAAAGAAGGCATCATGCACATTTGCATGACTTATTTAGAGGAAGGAGATGTAGCTTTAGTTCCCAATCCGGGTTATCCTACCTATGCAAGTAATATAAAACTTACTGGCGCTGAAACAAGAACCTATCATTTAAATGAAGCGAATGGCTGGTCGCCTGATTTTGAAGAAATTGAAAAACAGGATTTGTCTAAAGTAAAATTGTTTTTTGTCAATTATACGCAAATGCCTACCGGTAAAGCAGCTTCTTCAGAGCTGTTTGAAAAGATCGTGGCATTCGCTAAGAAGCACGGTATGCTTGTGGTTCACGACAATCCGTATAGTTTTATTCTGAACAACAATCCGCTGAGTATATTGTCTGTAGAAGGCGCTAAAGATGTTGTAATAGAATTAAATTCCTTAAGTAAATCACATAACATGGCCGGTTGGCGTTTGGGCATGATGATAGGAAATCAGCAGCGCATAGACGAAGTATTACGTTTTAAAAGTAATATGGACAGTGGCATGTTTGCTCCGCTGCAACACGCTGCAGCAAAGGCTTTGACATTAGATAAGGAATGGCACGATAATCTGAATAAAGTATACGAATTCAGAAGAGAAAAGGTTTATCAACTTTTAGATCTGCTGGAGTGCACTTATGATAAATCGCAAACAGGATTGTTTATGTGGGCAAAAATTCCCGCGAAATATGAAGATTGTTATCAGTTAGCCGACGATGTTTTATATAAATCCAACGTGTTTGTTACGCCCGGCGGTATTTTTGGAAGTGAAGGGAATAGTTATATACGCATTTCGCTTTGTGGCAACGAACAACGTTTCGAAGATTCGATAACAAGAATTAAAAATGTAAAATGATTAAAAATGTCTGAGCTTAAAAAATCAAATATTGAAACGGTTGCCATACTTGGTCTCGGGCTTATTGGCGGTACCTTTGCTTATGCATTAAGAGATAAAAATATTGCCAGCAAAATCATAGGCATCAGCGTAGGAAGAGCTTCCGAGGCAAAAGCTTTAGAGCTGGGCATTGTAGATGAATTATTGCCGTTGAAAGAAGCGGTTGAAAATGCAGATTTAATTATTTTAGCAGTACCCGTAAATACCTGCGTGGAAATGCTTCCGAAGATTTTAGATCTGATAGATGATCAAATTGTTATAGATATGGGCTCTACCAAAGAAGCATTGATAAATGCTGTGACGCATCATCCAAAAAGAAAAAGATATTTACCTACACATCCTATGTGGGGAACGGAGTTTAGCGGGCCGGAAGCCGCTTTGCATAATGTTTTACAGGAAAAAAACTTTATTATTTGCAGTAAGGAAGATAGTGATAGTGATGTTGTGGAAGAAGTAGAAAATGTAATTAAGAAGTTAGGAATGCATATTGTGTATATGAACGGAATGTCGCACGATGTACATTTGGCATACGTTTCACACATATCGCACATCACCAGTTTCGCTTTAGCAAACACAGTGTTGGAAAAAGAAAAAGAAGAAGACAACATTTTTGACCTGGCGAGCTCCGGTTTTGAAAGTACGGTACGTTTGGCCAAGTCCAATCCTAAGACTTGGGTGCCTATTTTTATGCAGAACAAAGAAAATGTTTTAGATGTTTTAAACGAACATATTTCACAATTGAGAAAATTTAAATCTGCTTTTGAAAAGGAAAACTGGAATTTTCTTGAAGAGTTGATTGATAATAGCAATAAAATTAAAAAAATCCTGGACAGATGATCATCATCATTTGTCTACCTTAAAAAAATAAAATGATAAAATTTGAAGATTTAGCATTAGAAGAAAGACTACTAAATGCTATAAATGACCTCGGGTTTAAAAATCCAACAGAAATTCAGGAAAAGTCAATACCCGTGCTACTTTCAGGGCAGAAAGACTTTATAGGTCTTGCGCAAACCGGCACCGGTAAAACTGCCGCTTTTGGCTTACCACTTTTGCAATTGATAGATGAAAATGCCAAGCATCCGCAGGCACTTATCGTGTGTCCTACGCGCGAACTCTGCATGCAAATTGTAAAAGAAATGATCAACTTTAAGAAGTATATGAAAGGGCTTCAGGTGGTGGCTGTGTACGGTGGAGCAAGCATTGTAATGCAAATGAAAGATATTAAAAAAGGCACACAGATAGTGGTAGCCACACCGGGCAGACTGATTGATTTGATAGAAAGAAAAGCCATTCATCTGGATAAGATCAAATACGTAGTGCTGGATGAAGCTGATGAAATGCTGAATATGGGCTTTCAGGAAGATATTGAATTTATTTTAAGCAACACCCCAAATCGTGATTCTACCTGGCTTTTCAGCGCCACCATGCCTAATGAAATAAAGAAGGTAAGTAAAAAATACATGGAAAATCCGGTGGAAGTTACCGTAGGAAAAGCGAATACCGTAAACCTTAGCATCGACCATCAATATTATGTTACAAGTGCTGCCAACAGGTATGAAACTTTGAAAAGATTGATAGATTTCAACCCCGGTATATATGGTCTTATCTTTACCAGAACAAAAGTAGATGCGCAAAATATTACTGAAAAATTAATTCGCGAAGGCTATGATGTAGATGCGTTGCATGGCGATCTTACGCAGCCACAGCGAGATAAAGTAATGAATCAGTTCAGAGATCGGGCTTTACAGCTGCTAATAGCTACAGACGTTGCTGCAAGAGGAATTGACGTGAAAGAAATTACGCACGTGATCAATTACGAATTGCCCGATGATATAGAAGTATACACACACAGAAGTGGTAGAACAGGAAGAGCCGGCAGCACAGGCATTTGTATGAGTATTGTGCATTCAAGAGAATTGTACAAGTTGAAGCAAATAGAGAAAGTGTCTAAAGCAAGCATCAACAAAATGGAAATCCCTTCCGGCAAAGACGTTTGCAGAAAGCAGTTTTATTTTTATATAGACAGACTTTTAAATGCCGATATTACCAATGAAGAGTACGAGACATACGTGCCCATGCTAAAAGAGAAATTTGCAGAAGTGAGTAAAGAGGATATCCTGAAACGCGTGGCAGCATTGGAGTTTGACAGATTCCTGAAATACTATGAAAATTCCGAAGACCTTAATATTCATCAAAATGACAAGCGTGGAAAAGATAAATCATCATCATCTTCACGCGGTGAAAGAAATAAAGAATATAAAAACATACAGGGAGAAACCAATAGATTATTTATAAACTTAGGTACTAAAGACGGATTCCATAAATCTAACTTTATACAGTTTATCCTGGACATTTCAGATCTTAGTAAAGACGTGTTGGGCAGGATTGATATGCGTGAGCTGAACAGCTGGATCGAGATAGATAAAAAAGCTGCTAAACAATTGATTCAATCTCTTGACGGCAAAAATTTCAGAGGTCGCAAAATTCGCATGAACGACGCCAACAGCGCTCCTTCCAGAAGAAAATAAAATCTTTGAATATGACACCAAAAATAGAAAAAGAAATAGCATACGTTAATAGCGATGAGTTTGTTTTTGGAAAATATATTTACATGGGCATGGGGCTTGTAAAAGGTAAGCGTGTGGTAATATCTGTGGCATACAAGATAGATTATTGCATAAAGAAAGCAAAAGAGTTTGAAAAAATTGACAGCAATGTTATCTTCACGCACGTAAATAAAGTATTGGTAGGCGAGTTGATGGAATGCGATAAATTTAAAATCACATAACTATTATATCATTTATTAGAATTATTAAAAACAATAAATATGAATGCAGAAGAAATGCAAAAGCAAAAAGAAGCATTGCATAAAGTTTGGAATAAAAGACCGTTGATAATTGCAGGTCCTTGTAGTGCAGAAACTGAAGAGCAGGTGCTGGAAACCGCTACAGGTCTCGCTGCTACGGGTAAAGTAGATGTTTTTCGTGCAGGTATCTGGAAGCCGCGTACGCGTCCGGGAAGTTTTGAAGGCATTGGTGTAAAAGGATTGCCCTGGCTGCAGGCCGCTAAAAAAACCACGGGTTTGCTGATGGCAGTAGAAGTAGCTACACCCAAACAGGTAGAGAATGCTTTAGAGTTTGGTATAGATATTTTATGGATTGGCGGTCGTACAACCGTTAACCCATTTAGTGTACAGGATATTGCAGATGCATTGCGTGGCGCCGATGTGCCGGTATTGATAAAAAATCCATTAAACCCCGATCTGGAATTGTGGACAGGCGCGGTAGAAAGAATTGCGCGCGCCGGTATTAATGATATAGGATTGATTCATCGTGGGTTTGCTACCTATGGTAATACTGACTTTCGTAATCCGCCGATGTGGCATTTAGCCATCGATATGAAATTGCGTTATCCCGAATTACCTTTTATTGTAGACCCTTCGCATATATGCGGCAACAGAGAAGGATTGCTTTCAGTAGCACAAAAAGCCATTGACCTGGATTATGATGGTATTATTTTAGAAACACATTGCAGTCCTGATAAGGCTTGGAGTGATGCTAAGCAACAGGTAACGCCGGAAAAACTAAATGAAATATTGTCGGAAATTATCTGGCGTAAAGAAGATAAAGACAATATAGATCATGCCGCTTTGGAAAAATATCGCCAGCAGATAAATAATTTAGACGACGAATTAATTCAACTGCTTGCACAAAGAATGAAAGTTTCGCAAAACATTGGTAAATACAAAAAAGAGAATGCAATTACCATTCTGCAAACCAATCGTTGGAACGAAATTTTAGAAACAGCCGTAGCTAAAGGAGAAAGAGCCGGCCTTAGTAAAGAATTTGTTACAAGATATTTTGATGCCATACACATGGAAAGTATCGGTCATCAAAACAGAATAATGAATGATGAAGAATAAGTAATGCAAAAAAAGATAGTTAAATATTCTACGGCTTCTACTACTTTCTATTTCGATTATTCATTGAAAGAGCTGGGTAATATTGTTGATAAAAAAACAACCTACATAATTACCGACGACAATCTTTTTCATCATTATCAAAACAAATTAAAAGGGTGGAACGTAATATTGGTGAGGGCTGGAGAACAATTTAAAAACCAAACCTCTGTTGACGAGATTATTATGAAACTGATAGAGTCCGGAGCCGACCGTAAAACTACCATCGTGGGATTTGGCGGTGGTGTGGTTACAGATATGGCGGGCTATGTAGCGTCGGTGTATTTAAGGGGGGTTGCTTTTGGTTTTATCCCTACCTCTGTATTAGCAATGGTAGACGCCTCCATAGGAGGTAAAAATGGCGTGGATGTGGGCATCTATAAGAATATGGTGGGAAATATTAAGCAACCTAAATTCTTATTGTACGATTATTCGTTGTTAAAGACATTGCCGCTAGAAGAATGGGTCAACGGTTTTGCAGAAATCATTAAACATGCTGCTATCAAAGATGCCGCTATGTTTAAGTTGCTTGAAAAGCACGATATCAAAGCTTTTCAGAAGAATAAAGATTTGTTGGGAAAACTGATACAAAAAAATGCGTTGCTTAAAGCAAAGGTAGTTCAGGAAGATGAATTTGAGCAGGGCGACAGAAAACTCCTGAATTTCGGACATACGCTCGGACATGCCATTGAGAACACTTATCAGCTTCCACATGGTCATGCTATTTCAATAGGAATGGTGTTCGCAGCTTATCTTTCTAAAAACCTGCTGGACTTTAATGCTGCTGAGCGTTTGATAAAAGTGATAGAGCAATACGGGCTGAATTCTTTCTTCGATTATGACTCAGCAGATGCGTTAGAGAAAATGCGCTCCGATAAAAAACGTATCAATGATTATATACATTTCGTAGTTTTAGAAAAAATAGGTAAGGCAGTATATCTTCCATTAAAAATGGAGCAGATTGCATCTGTAATGCAAACTGTAAAATAAAATAGCATGGAGCAATTTCAAAATTACATAAAAGAAAAAAGAGGTATAAATATTGGCAGAATGCAAATATTCTCACTCATTATCTCCCTTGTGTTCATTGTTCTTTACGGAGTAGCGTTTGCTAATTATGGCGATAATACATTGAGCTTTCTAAACCTGTTCGCAGGCAAATCTGTGATAAGTATTATATTGTTATTCACAAAGTTTTTCTTAATGATCGCAATAGGTATATGTTTGCACGAACTTGTTCATGGTATTTTCTTTGCGTTGTATGCCAAAGGCGGGTTTAAATCAATCAGGTTTGGCATACTTACCAACCCGGTTTTTGCATTTTACTGTCATTGCAAAGAACCCATAAAAGTGCATCAATACATGGTTGTAGCCATTATGCCTTTGTTTCTTACCGGCATTTTACCTTCTGCCATAGCTATTGTTTTAGGAGATGTTGTTTTGCTGCTCACCGGTTTCATATTAACGGTAGGCGCGGTTGGCGATATAATGATGATACAAATGTTGTGGAAAGAAGATAGAAACAGTTATTTGCTGGATCATCCTTCAGAGATCGGTTTTTATATTTTAAAAGAAAAAAATATTGAAGTATAATTATGCAAGTACCCGCAACTGTTACCATATCTCCCGCACGGCTATCCGGAAATATCAAAGCGCCTGCCTCTAAGAGTTCTATGCAACGTGCCTGCGCGGCGGCTTTGATAAAAAGAGGTGTTTCCGTAATTCATAAACCCGGGTTTTCTAATGATGATAAAGCCTCTTTAAAAGCTATACAGGATTTAGGAGCAATAGTTACATATAACAACGACGGAAGTATTAAAGTAGATGCACAAAATAGTTTATACACAAGCAGCAATGAAATAAATTTCGGTGAAAGCGGCTTAGGCATCAGAATGTTTACGCCAATAGCGGCTTTGAACGAATCATTAATAAAAATTACAGGAGAGGGCAGTTTACTTGTAAGGCCAATGGATTTCTTTGACGAAGTATTGCCTCAGCTGAATGTGCAGGTAAAATCAAACAACGGAAAATTACCGATAGAGATTTCAGGAGGGTTAGTGCCAACTGATATCACTATTGACGGTTCATTAAGCTCACAGTTTTTAACAGGTCTGCTCTTTGCCTTTTCTGCCGCAAATGCAGAAGGCGTAACCATTTCAGTGAAAAATCTTACCAGTAAACCTTACATTGATCTTACACTAAAAATTATGCACGACTTCGGGCTGAGCGTGCCCGGAAACATGAATTACGAGTCGTTTCATTTTATGCCTTATGCGGGAAGCAGAAGAATAGAAGATAATGTAAATTATACAGTAGAAGGTGATTGGAGTGGCGGGGCTTTCCTGTTAGTTGCCGGTGCTGTAGCCGGAGAAGTATCTGTGGAAGGGTTAGACGCTTTTTCTGTCCAGGCCGATAAGCAAATTCTGGAAGCTTTAATGGACGCGGGTTGCAGCATGTCGGTTCGTGAAAATATGATAGAAGTAAGCAACCGTGCGCCTTTAAAAGCATTTCAATTTAATGCTACAGACTGTCCCGATCTTTTTCCTCCTTTGGTTGCCCTGGCTGCTTTTTGCAAAGGAAAATCGGTGATAGAAGGTGTGCATCGCCTGGCGCATAAAGAAAGTGACAGAGCTAAAACATTAATGGAAGAGTTTGCTAAGATTGGCGTAAACATTAACTTACAGGGAAATTATATGATTGTGGAAGGCGTAGAAAAAGTAAAGTCAGCTGTGGTTCATTCACACAATGATCATCGAATTGCTATGGCTTGTGCTATTGCTGCATTAAGAGCAGATGGTAATGTAATTATTGAAAACGCAGATGCCGTAAAAAAATCTTACCCGGGTTTTTACAAGGATTTAGATAGTTTAAGAGCATCATAACCGACAGGCTTTTTAAACAGCTATTTAAAATAGTTTATTTGTAATCACTTTCAAGCATAACTGAAAGTTTACTGTTCCAACTGAAATGATTGATTTATAGCAGGTAATTAAAGCCAAAATATATCCGGTGTTGCATTACTTATTACATCTTACTTTTTCTTATCTTTAATCCGTTTTTAAAAGAAAAGATAAATGAACAGCTTAGGAAGAGTTTTCAGGGTAACTATTTTTGGAGAGTCGCATGGTGAGTGCGTAGGAGTTAATATTGACGGCGTTCCTGCAGGATTGGCTCTTTCTGTAGAAGACTTTCTGCCCGATATGGAACGTAGGAAAGGCGGAAAACAAAAAGGTACCACACCGCGCCAGGAAGAAGATATACCTATTTTTAAAAGCGGTATTTTTAATGGGTTTACAACCGGAGCGCCTGTTACTTTTCTTTTTGAAAACAATAATACCCGCTCGCAGGATTATCAAAAACATCGTTCGCATCCTCGCCCGGGACATGCCGATTTTGTAGCTAATAAAAAATACGGTGGCTTTGAAGATTTCAGAGGTGGCGGACATTTTAGTGCCAGACTTACAGCAGGCATTGTAGCCGCAGGAGTGATAGCTAAAAAGTTACTGAAAGATATTACTATTCACACGGAAGTGACTGAAATAGGAGGCTTGCGCGATACGGAGGCAGGATTGCAAAAAGCAATAAAAGCCAAAGACAGCGTTGGCGGTATAGTGGAGTGTCGAGTGAATGGATTGCCAATTGGTTTGGGCGAACCTTTTTTTGATAGTGTGGAATCTGTATTGGCACATGCGGCCTTCGCCATTCCGGCAGTGAGAGGAGTGGAGTTCGGTACAGGGTTTAAAGCTGCGGCAATGTTTGGATTAGAGCACAATGATGCTATTGAAAATGCCGATGGAAAAACCAAAACCAATCATGCCGGCGGTATTGTCGGCGGTATATCTAACGGGAATGAACTGGTGTATAGGATTGCTGTAAAACCTACATCATCTACGCCGCAACCACAGCAAACTTGGAACAGGGATACTAATCAGGTGGATGAATTTGCCGTAAAAGGCCGCCACGATTTGTGCGTGGCATTGCGCGCGCCGGTAATTCTGGAAGCCATGACAGCGATTGTTCTGGCAGACTTTATGATGCTGGAAAACAGGATAGAAAGAGTGATTGGATGATGAATGTGAGAAGTAGGGTGTATGGTTAAAAGATGTTTTAGCAATATTTGCCTGTTTAAAGTTTTACTTCATGTCTCTCATTATTTAAACTTTTAAAGTAAGTAGTATCACCTGTTCTGTCTATAAAATATTCCGGCATGGATGTATCCGTTAGTTTATAAGTGCCATCAGCATATACACCGGCTCCGAAGCCGCACTCGTAACGATCATCAACGGTAGTAACGATCAATTCCTCTTTTTTAAATTCAAATTTCCAATGGCAATTAATAAATTCGTCATTGCTTATTGCTTTATAAGTAGCGGTGTTGTTTTTAAAAGTCATATTTCCGAAAAATTCTCCTGAGTTATAAGAAGGGCCGCCTTTCATTACAAAAATGTGAAACACGGCGGTAGTGGCTGTTAAAGGATAAATCTTTATAACTCCTACAGGTTCTTTTTCAGGGTCGGTGCCATAAGCGTATGTGCCTCCGAATTTTACTTTCGGCTCGTTTGATTTTTCCGTGTTGTTGGTTTCTTTTTTCAGTTCATTCACCTGCTCATTATTATTGGTACAGCCATAAGTAATCAGTACAAAAAGCATTATAAACTGGAAAGTATATTTCATATCAGATGTTTATATTATTAATACTCAAATATAGTTTAATTTATTTTATTCTTAAAAAAATCTGCTTAGCTGCTTGTTGTTGCTGCTTTAAATTGCACCTGGCTAAAAACGTATTCGTTTTTTTATTAAATTAATTTAATAGCTTTGCTTTTTAACTCTGTTTCTATTTCTATTTAATGTTACCAATGGCATTTCATAATCCTATAAAATTGGTTTGGACTGGTTCTATAAAAAATGAACAGGTAAATGTATTAAGAAAACTGTTGACTAAAGCCAGGTTTACCGACTTCGGACAATATTACGATTTCGATAAAAATCTTACAGTCAGATGATATTGCCACCGCCTACCGTGAAAAAGTTCCTTTATTCGATTATAATCAAATTTACAATGACTGGTGTGGTGGCACAAAAGTCTGGAAGGTGTGGCTGATGTTTGCTGGCCGGGCAAGATAGAATATTTCGCTCTTAGCAGCGGCACCAGTGAGGCTTCAAGCAAATATATTCCTATTACTAAAGATTTATTGCGAGGCAATCAATCGGCAATGATCAAGCAGCTGTTATCTTTAAGACATTATAAAAAAATTCCACTGAAATCGCTCAGCAAAGCATGGCTGGCATTTTCAGGCAGTACCGATTTGCAAAAAGGAAATGGCTACTATGCAGGTGATTTAAGCGGCATTACCTCCAAAAAAGTGCCTATCTGGTTTCAACCTTTTTATAAGCCGGGCAAAAAAATTGCAAAAGAAAAAGACTGGAACAAAAAAATAGCGGAGATTGTAGAGCAGGCGCCTCAGTGGGATATTGGCTTTATCTTAGGCGTTCCCGCCTGGATACAAATGTGTTTAGAACTTATTATTGAGAAATATAAACTCAAAAATATTCATGAGCTTTGGCCAAACTTAGGATTCTACGTGCATGGAGGCGTAAATTTCGACGCTTATAAAAAAGGCTTTGAAAAGCTTTTTGGTAAACCCGTTACCTATATCGAAACCTATCTTGCCAGCGAAGGCTATATTGCTTATCAAAACAGGCAAAATGCCAACGGCGGTATGAATATGGTAACAGATAAACATTTGTTTTTTGAATTTATACCGTTTAATGATCAAAACTTTGATGCCGATGGCAATCCGGTTGGCATCCCGGCTTCTTTACTCATAAACGAAATTGAAGAAAATGTAGAGTATGTATTGGTAATGAGCACAGCCGCCGGAGCATGGCGATATCTGATTGGCGATATTATAAAATTTACCGATAAGAAAAGATGCGAGATTGTGATAACCGGAAGAACAAAACATTTTCTTAGCCTGGTAGGAGAGCATGTAAGCGTAGATAATATGAACAAAGCCATATCTATGGTAAGTGAAGAATTAAATATTGAAGTGCAGGAATATACAGTATGTGGCGTACCATATGATAACTTTTTTGCGCATCAATGGTATATTGGTACCGATGCAGATACAGACGAAGAGGCTTTTGCTCAATTGATTGATGAAAAACTGAAACTGCTGAATGACGACTATGCGGTGGAAAGAAAAAGTACTCTGAAAAAAGTTTATGTAAAAGTTTTAAAAGAAGAAATGTTTATTAAGTTTATGCAGCAAAGCAATAAATTGGGCGCGCAAAGCAAATTTCCCAGAGTATTAAAAGGAAAGCATTTAGAGCATTGGCAAACATTTTTAATGAATAATTAAGCCTGTTTCTCATTACAATATTATACTTTTACAGATTACTTCTTAAGAAAAATAAATGTGTGTAAATGTTTTTTTCAGCAATTCTTAAAGGGCTTACACTGGGCTTGATGTTGAGCATCACCGTTGGTCCTGTAATTTTTGCTATCATCAAACAAAGCCTCTCTAACGGGCACAAAGGAGGCATCGCTTTTGTTTTGGGAGTTTCTTTTAGTGATGTGGTTCTGGTAGTGGTGTGTAATGTGTTTTCTCAATGGTTTTCCTCGGCCATGCAATACGAAAAGATCATTGGCGTAGGAGGCAGCATATTCCTGATTATTCTGGGCCTGTACAATTTCTTTTTTAAAAAAGCTATCACCGAACAGGAAAAGGAAATAGCGCGTACCGAATTTAAAAGACGGCACATGATAGCTACTTTTGTTTCGGGTTTTTTGATGAATATGCTAAACCCGGCAGTAATGCTATTTTGGTTTGCCGTAACAGCTACCATCCTTAACGATTCTAAATCTTATCTTCATCACGAAGAGTACAGGCTTATTGTATTTACCACCTGCCTGGCTTTAGTTCTATCGTTCGACCTGTTGAAAGTATTTTTGGCCGGTAAAATCAGAAACAAGCTTACCCCGCACAACATTCATAAAATTAATCAAATATCCGGGGCGGTCTTTGTTATATTCGGTATTGTATTAATGTATGGTATGCTATCGGGTACAGCCGCTAATTTACACTAACTAAAATTTAATTACAGATGGTAACCGTAGAGCCTGTTTCAAACAATACTTTGCTGTGTAAGGCACATATTATTACATACGGAAATGCCGCTGACATACTGGTTACAGAATATATAAGACAAGAAATTGAGCAAATGTGGAATGAGCCGCAGGGCTCCATTCTTTTTCGGGGTAATGCTTACAGGCTGTTGTTTGAGATCTCTGCTGAGCATAAACCTGTGCTTGAAGAAGACGAAGTATTAATGAATGTTGACCCGAAAAATAATTATTTCAGAATAGAATCTTTTGCAGCCGGTAATATTTCTTTTGTAGATGCTTTAGGCAGCAATACAGGCTATTTCCTTATAGAAAATTTATATCAGGGTTCTACTACGGCTGCCCACGAATTTGGCCACACGCTGGGCCTGAAACATCCAGACGATCTGGATATACGCGGACTGGGCATACCGGGTATCATGTATCCGAGAGGTACACTGGTAGATGCCCAATACCAGTACGATCCCGCTAAAATGCCGGGTGAAAAAGGCGGAACCATGCATCCCATCTATAGAAAAGTAAAGAAAGAAGACGTAAGTAAGCTAAAAATCAGCGCTTTAATAAACGACAGGAATACGTATGTAATAGGCGATTTTACCAATATATGGCACGAAGCGCATACGCCATCAGGCGCATAACTGTTAGCTTGTAAGGTTTCCTTATTTTTTTTCGTTAAATTATAATAGATTAAACTTTTTCATTAACTTCGCCATTCCAAATAAGAATGTACAAACTAAAACCATAATATTTTAATTTATGCGAGAAATAGCAATACGTGAAGCGCTTCGTGAAGCAATGAGCGAGGAAATGAGAAGAGATGAGAATGTATTTTTAATGGGCGAAGAAGTAGCTGAATACAATGGCGCTTATAAAGTAAGCCAGGGTATGCTGGCCGAATTTGGTCCTAAAAGAATTATTGATACGCCCATTGCAGAGTTAGGCTTCGCCGGAATTGGAGTAGGAGCTGCACAAAACGGCCTGAAACCCATTGTTGAATTCATGACATGGAACTTTGCGGTACTGGCGCTGGATCAGATTTTAAACACAGCTTCTAAAATGTTGGCAATGAGTGGCGGACAAATTGGTTGTCCTATCGTTTTCAGAGGCCCCAACGGAAGTGCCGGACAATTAGGCGCACAACACTCTACGGCCTTTGAAGCAATGTACGCTAATATTCCCGGCCTGAAAGTGGTTTCCATATCTAACGCTTACGATGCAAAAGGATTATTGAAACAAGCCATCCGTTACGAGCAGGATCCTGTAATGTTTATGGAAAGCGAAGTAATGTATGGCGATAAAATGGCTGTGCCCGAAGAAGAATATTACATTGAGTTGGGTAAAGCCGATGTGAAAAAAGAAGGCTCAGACGTTACCATTGTTTCTTTTAATAAAATGATGAAAGTAGCCCTGAAAGCGGCTGAAGAATTAGAAAAAGAAGACATCAGTGCGGAAGTAATTGATTTAAGAACTATACGCCCGCTTGATTGGAGAACTATCTTGGATAGCGTAAAGAAAACCAATCGTTTGGTGATCATAGAAGAGCAATGGCCATTTGCTTCTGTGAGCTCAGAAATTACTTATCGTATTCAAAAAGAAGGATTTGATTATTTAGATGCGCCTATCCGCAGAATCACTGCTGCCGATGCGCCTATGCACTACGCGCCTTCTTTGGTAGAAGCATATTTGCCTAGTGTGGAAAGAGCCGTAAAGCTGGTGAAAGATGTAATGTATCTGAAAAAATAAATTAATCTTTTTCATATAGAAAAAAGTTGTTCAAAATAGTTTGAACAACTTTTTTGTTATACCATGTACCGGTTATCAGCTCTCTGTATACTTATTTATTTTATCCAGCATTTCTACCAGATCAAAAGGCTTAGAGATAAAATCAGTAGCGCCGGCTTCTTTAGCAGATTTACCCATTTCGCGGCTGGCAGACATGATGATCACAGGTATGTCTTTTAAATCATCTTCGTTTTTTAAAATTTTGCAGATATCGCGCCCGTCTTCGCCTGAAAGCCACATATCCATTAAAATAATATGGGGCTTTGTATTCCGATTCATCAGCTTCAGCATATCAGATCCTTTACTGAATTTGATAACCTCAAATCCTTCAAAATCAAGCATCAGTTCTATGGAGTCAAGGATGGAAACATTATCATCTACAATTACTACTTTTTTCTTGTTAGACATTTATTTTTTAGGTTTATTAATTGTTTTTGGGCAACTCAAAAGAAAATACAGAGCCTTTTCCTTCTGTAGAATTTACAAACATTTTTCCTCCCGATCTGTTAATTATTTCTGATGAAATGTACAGTCCTAATCCTAAGCCAGGGTAGGTATTTTCATCATTACCAATTACACGGTAATACTGATCAAAAACTTTTTGTAATTTTTTTTCGGGAATGCCAATCCCAAAATCCTCTACTGCGAAGCTGATTGTATGTTCATTGGCATTTGCATAGAGGATTATTTTGTCGGCATCGGGCGAATATTTGATGGCATTGTTGATGAGGTTGCTCATTACTTGGGCTATTCTTTCCCTGTCTGCTTTTACAGTGCCGATTACCGGTGAAGATTTTTTTAGTATTAAATGGTGCCGGGAAGACATTTGCTGTTCTTCAATGATATTGTCTATCAGCTCGTCAAAATCAAATACATCTTCATTCATCACTATTTTTCCGTTTTGTATTTTGGTTACATCCAGCAGATCGGTAATAAGTGTATTTAATTTATTGATTTGCTCATTCATCTTTACCACTACGTTTACGTTTTTAGTATCGCCACTAAGTCTTAAATTTTTTTCTATAAAATTGGTATAGAGTTTCAGGCTGGTGAGTGGTGTTTTTAATTCGTGGCTGGCAATGCCCAGAAAAGTATCTTTTTGTTTTTGTAATTCTTTAAAATCGTCAATATCTGTGCTGGTTCCAATCCATTTAATTATTTGATTGTTTTTGTTTTTTACGGCTACGGCGCGTATCAAAAACCATCTGTAACCTTTGGTATTTGTTTCATCCGTGTCTTTAAACCTGTATTCTATTTCAAAATCTTTTCCTGTATGCAAAGCGTTTTTCCAGGTGCTAAAAACAATATCTCTGTCATCGAGATAAATGATATCTGTCCAGGCGCTATTTTTATTTATATCTTTTGGATAGCCTGAGTATTCATACCATCTTTCATTGAAGTAATCATGATCTCCCCCGGGCGTAGCGGTCCATACAATTTGCGGCACAGAGTTGGCCAGTTCTTTAAAATTATTTTCACTGGTTTTAAGCTTTTCTTTCATAATCAGTTCTTCGGTCACGTCAAAGCCAACAGCAATAATGGTTTTGTTGTTTTTATCTGTATCTAAAGGACGAATAATATAGTTTACATAATGTTGTTTGTCCATACCCGGAAAATCAATGGGCATCTCTTGTACACGCACTTCTTTTCCGGTGTTATAGGCTTCTTTAACATAATCCATTATTTTGTGATCGCGCAGTTCGGGATATATATCCTCTACTTTTTTGCCTATTCTTTCTGCATGTTTTTTCCACAATTCAGAATTGATCTGATTAGACATTTCAATAATAAATTCAGGACCCTTTAATACTGTCATGGCCATAGGTACGCTATCTATCACTTGCCTCAGTCTTTTTTCACTTTTCTCCAGTAGTGCCTGCTGATTGATTTGCGCTGTAACGTCTAAGCCCATATTTAATACGCCGAATGTACTGCCGTCGCTGTTTTTAATAGGCTTATAAAAAAGATTGATATAAAAGGTGAGTAGTTGTCCGTTGTGGCTAAGATTTACTTTAGCCGCTTCTTCCTTATATACCTCACCTGTACGGAATACATTTTTTATTATATGGATAAAAGGTTGGTTTTGTAATTCGGGAAGGGCGTCTTCCAGCTTCATACCTTTTACATCATATTCTTTACCCCAAATTTCTCTGGCTCTGTCATTGATTATTTCTACAATCAGGTCTTCGCCTTTAAATAAAACGGTAGGTACTTCCGATTCTGTAATAATGCTTTTATAAAGCGATTCACTTACTTCCAGCTGCTGTTCGGAATGTATTTGTTCGGTAACTTCATTAGCTGAAACGCTTACGCCTATTATTCTTTCTTCCGTGTTTCTGATGGGGGCGTATACAAAATTAAAATAAGGATAAATGATACCTTCTTTACCTTGTATGGCTACGGGTACGCGCTCGCCGTGGTAGGGAATGCCGGTATGCAATACTTTTTTAAGAATATCTATAAAAGGTTGCCCTTCGAGTTCCGGTAAGGCTTTTATAAGCGGTAGTCCGATGATGGAGGAGTCTTTTCTCCATAGTTTTAATATTTCCGGATTGGCTACTTCTACAATTAGGTCTTCTCCCATAAGCATGCCCAATGCTAAGGGCGACTGTAGAAACAACTCGTTGACGGTATTATTTGAAATATCTTTAAAGAAATTTTTCACGCCAACAAAAATAATTTTTTTTGTATATTTTTCCTATGAGGAGCAATAAATTATACAATGAAATACCTAAAAAAAGATTGACGATTAGCGCCAATCCTTTATACATTTTTTAATTTACTCGTTTTATCTTCTCCCGATAAAAACCCGCCTGAGCAATCCTACTAAAAGCGTGAATACCAACGAGCCTATGATAGACCAGATAACAGGGAATACTTTACCCTGAATATTAATACTCCAAAGTTCAGGTAAGCCTATCTGGTTAGCTATCCACATACCTAAGTAAGCGCCAATAAATCCTACTACGATAGATACAAGACAACCGCCCAAATCGTAGCCCGCTATGGATTGTCCGATAGCGCCGCATATAGCGGCAATGACTAGTAATATAAGTATTCCGGTAAGTGTCATAGTTTACATTTTAGATTGATTTATAATTTTATCGCATTTATCATGCCTAATTTTTGCATGGAAGATTGTGTTTTGTCTTACAACGTTTCTTGCAGCCAGCCAAAGAATTCTCTTTGCCACATTATACCGTTTTGCGGCTTCAGCACCCAGTGATTTTCGTCAGGAAATATTAATAATTTACTTTTTATTCCTTTAAGTTGTGCGGCCTGAAAAGCCTGCTGTCCTTGTTCCATAGGCACACGATAATCTTTTTTTCCCTGGATAATAAAAATAGGCGTATCCCAGTTGGCTACTGTATTACTGGGCGATTGCTCAAAGGAACGTTGCGCAATTGCATTATCTTTTTCCCAGTAAGCGCCGCCTTTTTCCCAGTATTCAAAAAATAATTCATCGGTTGTGCCAAACATACTTCTGAAATCAAAAACTCCGTTATGCGAAATAAAAGTTTTAAATCTTCCGTTGTGCATGCCTGCCAGTTTAAAAACCGAATAGCCACCAAAGCTTGCGCCAATAGCGCCTCGGCGTGCGGTATCTACAAACTTTTCTTGAGAGATATGGTCAATAGCAGAAATATAATCATCCATAACCTGTCCGCCCCAGTCTTTGCTTATTTGTTCATTCCATTCGGTGCCAAAACCCGGCATGCCTCGCCTGGAGGGCATCACCACTATATAACCCTGCGCAGCTATCAGCTGCATATTCCAACGGAAAGAATAGAACTGTGTTAATGCGGATTGCGGACCACCCTGGCAATACAAAAGTGTGGGATATTTTTTCTGTGCATCAAAATTTGGCGGATACATTACCCACATCATCATATTTTTATTGTCGGTAGTTTTTACATATCGGCGTTCAATGGTAGATGTAGCGATGTTTTTGTAAGCCGCATCGTTTATGCGCGATATTTGCGACAGGTTTCCGGAGGAGATATCTACGCTGTATATTTCAGCTGCGCGATTAAAATCTTCCTTTAGCACATATAGTTTATTGTTTATTTGACCAATGATAGTTTTTATGTCAAAGTCGCCTTTCGTAATTTGCTTTATAGCGGGTATGGCTTTGGTAACTCCTATATCATTTACTTGGAACAATTGGCTGGTGCCATTGATAGCCGCTGTAAAATAGATGGTTTTGCCATCCTTATCCCATTTAAAATTATCTGCATGAATATGATTGGCATGCGCTGTAAGATTTACAACATTTCCTTTATGCATGGTTACAATGTCCTGTTTATCGGCTTCGTAGCCGTCTCTTTTCATTTGTAACCAGGCCATTGTTCCTTGTTGATTAAAAGCGGGAGCTACATCGTATCCTTTATTGGCTGCTGTTAAATTTTCTGTTTTGCCCGATGCTATATCGTAACTGTATATGTCTGTGTTAGTGCTTAAAGTATATTCTGTACCGTATTTTTTTTTGGTTACGTAAATGATTTTTTTGCTGTCGGGCGACCATATAAAATCTCCGTCTCCGCCAAAAGGCTGGGTAGGTGTAAAATAAGGTTCATTGGGCATGATGTCTTTTTTCTCAGCGTTGTCTTTGTTTTCTGCATAAAAAACATGACTGAATTTTCCTTCAAAATATTGATCCCAATGCCTGTAATGAAGTGAAGTATAAACCTGTCCGGTTGTTTTGTCCAGGTCTTCATACTTATCTTTTCCCATTACTTTTTCAAGTAGTACTTCTTCTGTGCTGAGTATATATTTTTTATCGGGAGAAATCCTGTCATCTGCAAGGTAAGCAGCTTTGTCTTCAATTTCTTCTGCATTACCACCATTTACAGGTACTTTATACCTTTTTTTATCCATTTTATTTTCGGCCATATTGGGTGTACTCACTTCGTAAATGATAAATCGATTGTCTTTAGAAATTCCTGAAGGGCTTACTCTGCCTAAGCTCCAGAGGATTTCAGGAGTAAGATTTTTTTGTGCCTGCACACTCATTGCTGTGAAAATTAGTACTGTTATAAAAAATATATTTCTCCGCATAATAAATGATATAGATTTGATTTGAAAACGCAAATATACATTCTCTGCTCTAAAATTGATTGATGACAGCTCTTACCGACTGTACATAATGCCCGCCAAAAAGCAATGCATGCACAAGCAATGGATATAGCTGTGCATACGGCAAACGCTTTTCCCATCCCGGTTCCAGCGGATAAGCATTGCTATACGCATTGTAAAATTCATTTTGAAAACCCCCGAAAAGTTTTGTCATCGCTATGTCCATTTCTCTGTGACCATAGTATACGGCAGGGTCGTAAATAGCGGCATTGCCATCAATCGCTACCATAAAATTGCCCGACCATAAGTCTCCATGTAGAAAAGAAGGAGCCTCCAATGGAAAGATATTTTTTAATTCTTTACAGAAAGATTCAGCGCTTTTTACATCGTTGGTATTTATACTTTTTTGGTTGAATAATGCTTCGATTAAAGGCATAATGCGCATTTCAGCGTAGAACGCGTGCCAGACATCACTGATCGTATTTTTCTGTGCCAGGCTGCCTATGTAATTATCATTGTGCCAGCCAAAGTGTTCCTGTGGTATATGATGCATGGTTGCGAGCGCTGCACCAAAGTTTCCCCAAAAAGCTTGTGCGGGTTTTCCTTTTTCTATCCAATCCATCAGTATGAATTGATTATCTGCTGCAATACCTGTATGAATAACCGCAGGAACGCTGCCGGAAAAAAAATTCTGTAAAGCATTTAATCCTTCCTTTTCCTTCTCGAACATTTGAGGAAAGCGACTATGGTTATTTACTTTCAAAAAGAATTTCTTTTTTGGTGCCTGCAGGCAGTACGCATGGTTGATATCGCCGCCATGCACAGAGCGAAAACTTTTAATGTCTTCATCAATGAAGTGTAATATAGCATCTATGTTCATTGTGTGCATATTACTAAAAACGCAGGTAAAAACCTGTGTTGTAAAAATAATTTTTTGCTTTTGTTTATTTCAACCTGAATCTATATCCAACGGATACGCCAATAGGAAGAAATTCATTCTGAAACTCCACTCCATGATTATTTTTCAGATAGGTTCTGTATTCTTCAGGCTCATCTCCGCGAACAGGCACATTCAATGCTATGGAAAGATAATTTTTCCTGATGCCGCCTCCTACATACCAATCTACTCCGGCACCAAATGTGGGGCCGTAAAATGCTTTGTTCAGGTTAGTCATATTCTTTACTATTACGGTAGAGTTATTGCCATACATCGCAGTTACAAAAGGTACTACGGCAGCCGTTTCATTAACGAAAAAGCGGCCTTTTAGTCCGGCATTATAACTAAAGCCCATAAGGTTATAGCCACCTCCGGCAAATATGCCGATGTTTTTTTGAGGATAGAAAAGAAGATTGGCGCCTATGGTTCCGTAGTCAAAGCCGATACCCACCCCAAGATTTAATTTTTCTGTTGTAGGGTCGGTAAGGTCGGTAGCCATGATTTGAGCATTGGCATAAAAGATGCCGGCTGCAATAAACAGCAGAATTGCATAAATTTTTTTCATAAAATTTTTTTAGATAAGAGAATAATTGTTTTGCTATATAAAAGTAAAATCAAAAACAATAATTTCCAAAAAAAATATAAAACTGTGTTCTTAATGATATTTTTTTTGTATAGCTTTTCAAGCCATCAAAAAGGAGGATAGAATTTTTATTTACTTATTTTAAAACACCATCTGTTGAGCTTCCCTTCAAAATCAAATGGTGTGGTAGCTTTGGTAATATCTTTTATGTCAGAAGCTTGAATATTTGTTCTGTCTATTTCAAACCTGGTATAGTTGGTGCTAAAATAAATCACCCCATTTTTTGTTAATGCGCGAATACAGTCATTGATTAGTTCTGCGTGGTCTCGCTGAATTTCCAGAAAATCTTTCATTCGTTTGCTGTTGCTGAACGTGGGCGGGTCTATTACAACCAAGTCAAAGCTGTTGGGCTGTAGGGTTTTTAAGTATTGTTTTACATCGGCGTGTACAAAATGCGTTTTTTGCTTATCAGGAAAATTATTCAGCTTAAAGTTTTCTTCACTCCAGTTTAAATAGGTTTTAGATAAATCTACAGAGGTAACGCTGCGGGCATTTCCGGCCATTGCATATACTGAAAAAGAAGAGGTGTAGCAGAATAAATTTAGCACGTCTTTGCCTTCGCTTTCCTCCATCACCCTTTTTCTTGTGATACGATGGTCAAGAAATAAGCCTGTATCTAAATAATCGGTAAGGTTTACTTTAAAGTTCAGGTTATTTTCTTTTACAATAAATGAATGACTTTCTTCGTCCAATTTTTCGTACTGCGCTCCCGATTCTCTGTGCGACATTTTTTTTCTTTGTCTCACAAATACATTGTCCACGGGCTGCTGCAGAATATTTGCAATGCTTTGTATGCAGGCATTCAGCCACAGTTCGTGAGTGGCATCGTCCATGCCGTGCCTGCGGAGATATTCAGCTACGTAAATTTTATTATCATACAATTCTATACAGAATGGAAACTCCGGAAGATCATGATCGTAAACCCGGTAGCAGGAAACGTTTTGCCTTCTGGCCAATTTACTTTTATGTTTAAAAACTTTACTTAGCCGGTTTTCAAACATAATTATTTTACCGTCTGATTGCATAATGCAAAAATCTTTTATTAATATTGAATATCAAAATAAGAATAATAAGCACATGCAGACATATAAAGAAGTGGTAATAGAAGAGATAGAGCCCCGGCAAATGGAGCTATTGATAGCACTGCTTACCATGGCGGGCTTTGAAGGGTTTGAAGAAAAGGAAAATTCTTTAAAAGCATATATAGCAGAAGCAGATTTTAATGAAGAAGAGTTACAGCAATTGGCTCAGCAGCATCATTTTACTACTGCGGTATACGATCAGCATGAAAGAAACTGGAACGTGGTATGGGAGTCTAACTTTCCACCGGTGCAAGTAGATAATTTTGTTGCGGTGAGGGCAGACTTTCATCCCTCAATAAAAAATGTGACAAATGAAATCATCATTACTCCTAAAATGAGCTTTGGTACTGGCCATCATGCCACTACCTACATGATGATAGAAAAGATGAAGACTATAGATTTTTCAAATAAATCGGTTTTTGATTTTGGTACCGGCACCGGTATATTGGCTATTCTGGCCGAGAAGCTGGGTGCTACAAAAATCTATGCCGTTGACAACGACGATTGGTCTATTGAAAATGCTAAAGAAAATATTCAGAAAAATAATTGTGTAAGAATAATCGTTGATAAAAGAAGCGACGCGCTGTCTGCCCAGAAATTTGATGTGATCTTGGCCAATATTAATAAAAATGTTTTATTGGAAAATATGCACGCGCTGGCGCACCAGCTCAGCGATAACGGAATTTTAATCATGAGCGGATTATTAAAAGAGGATGAAAAAGATATATTAGAATCGGCGAGGCAGCAAAACCTTGTACATACAAGTATTGACCACAAATTGCAATGGATTGCACTGGTTTTTCGAAGAGACTGATTTTTTAACATAATTGATTTATAAATAACAAAATTAGAAATTTTACTTACATTTGTTCACTGGTCTAACAGAGTATAACCTAAAAAACTTTATGCAAGAATTTTTATTACTTATATGTGCATACTTAATTGGTTCCATTCCTTCGGCAGTATGGATTAGCAGGCGTTTTTTCGGAATTGACATCAGAGATTACGGAAGTGGGAACGCGGGCGCTACCAATACCTTCAGGGTACTGGGAAAAAAATGGGGTACCATAGTGATGGTGATGGATGTGCTGAAAGGATTTCTGGCTACTTCTCTTTTTATATTTCTTCCTAAATATGTGGGTGCCGATGCGGAGATAATAAGAGTAAACCTAATGATAGGTTTAGGGCTTGCTGCGGTATTGGGCCATATTTTTCCTATCTGGGCCAACTTTAAAGGAGGCAAAGGCGTGGCTACTTTATTCGGGATGGTCATAGCCATACAGCCTTTGGTGGCTTTATGCTGCGCTGTTGTGTTTCTGGTAGTGCTTTACCTTACGCGTTTTGTATCGCTTAGCTCTATACTTGCGGGTATTGCTTTCGCGGTTTTTATCCTCTTTATTTTTCAGGCAGAAGCTAAGTCTTATCGTATATTTTCCATAGCTGTGGCGTTATTAATTATTCTTACTCATCAAAAGAATATTACAAGACTCTTGCACGGTACCGAAAACAAAGTACCGATACTCAAACATCGCGACAAACGTAAGAAAAGAAAAGAGCAAAACGAAGACGCTGAATCTGAAGAATCTAAAAACTAAATTCTCTCCATTTTTAAACTACAAAATATAAGGATTGTCCAAAAAATAATTTTTGGTATAGATATTGTTTTTCAAAAAAGAAAATAACTTTTAAAAAATTAAACAATTAAATATGAAGAAGTATATAATTGCATCACTTATAGGAGCATTTGCACTTGCGGGTTGTTCGCGCAATGCTATTACAGGCAGAAACCAGGCCAGCCTTATTTCTGAAAGTCAATTACACGAATTGGCTGCTACTCAATACAGACAATTTCTATCACAGAATCCGGTAGTTGGTCCTTCCGGCGCTATGAGCAAAGAGTATGCGGTAGTGCAGCGTGTAGGCACCAGAATTGCCAGCGCCATTACACAATACTTTACTCAGCAGGGATTGTCGGAAGAAGTAAAAGGATACAACTGGGAATTTAATTTAGTTCAGGGAAATGATATCAACGCGTTTTGTATGCCGGGCGGTAAAGTAGTGATCTATACAGGATTGTTGCCGGTAGCACAAAATGAAGCAGGATTAGCTGTAGTAATGGGGCATGAAATTGCACACGCAATTTTAAAACACGGTTCTGAAAGAATGAGCAGGGCGATGTATGCACAATACGGTGGACAAATTGCAGGCGCAGTTCTGGGCACGCAAAGTCAGGCGCTTGGCAATATCTTTAGCTCCATTTATTCACCGGTAGCTACTACCACTGTTATTTTACCCAACTCAAGAGCGCAGGAAAGCGAAGCAGATCGCTATGGTTTACGTTTTGCAGCTATGGCAGGATATAATCCTAACGAGGCTATTCCTTTCTGGACCAGAATGGCACAAGCCGGCGGCCAGTCTTCAACTCCTACAATTTTAAGATCGCATCCTACCAACGAGCAAAGAATAAGAGACCTTCAGAAAATAGTACCTGAAGCAATGAAATATTACAGGCCAATTTCTAACTAAGTATAAAGGTCATATACAAAAAAAGCTGTCGATAATTTCGACAGCTTTTTATGTAGAAAATTATTGTTGTTTATCAGTCTTCTTCTCAAACATTAACTGCTGCACTTTTTCCTTATCTTCTTTTTCTTTTTTTAAGTCGAACATAGTTCCGAAAATCCTGTCCCAAAAAGTATTACTTACGCCAAAGCCCAGATCTTCATCTTTGTAATGATGCAGATGATGATTGCGCCATAAAGCTTTCATGCCTTTGGGAGGCGCAAACGCGTGTATGGCATAATGCATAGAGGCATAAAGCAAATAGCCTAAAATAAATCCGGGGAAGAAAGCCCACGCCATTTCGCGCATAAACAAATAGAAAATACCGAATATCAATGAAGAAAGAATAATGCTGGGTACGGGAGGCATAAAAAGGCGTTGCCTGTCTCTGGGGTAATGATGATGATTGCCATGCATAATGTAGGCAACTTTCTGTAAAGTAGGATTTTTAACCTTCATGTGAAAGATATACCTGTGTGCAAAATATTCAAACAATGTCCAAAAACCCATCGCTATAAAAAAGATAAGAAGAACTTTGCCCCATGTATACCCGATAACCGTATGAGCTCTGTAAAGCATATAAATAATAATGGGAATATACATACCCCAAATGATAGCGGGGTGACCTTTGGTAAGCAATTCTAAATATTTGTTTTCAAAAAGTCTGGCTTGCCCTTTATTATGAATCTTTTCAAATTGCATAAAAAATGTTTTGTTGACTGATACAAATTTACACTCAAAAAATCAATGCCCGAAATTAACCGGATCATTTTTTTTAAAACAATACTTCATTGCTGAATGCCAATATAGTTGATGCATAGGCAGAAATAACAAAATTATACCAACGGAAAATATTTATTTTACTGATTATATTTTTAAAATTGATAAATTCGCAGTTTATATGCTTGTAAAACGTATAGCCGAAATAAAATGAAGTTGTTGCATAAATACACACTCTTTATAAGTCTGATTATTGGTTTCGGAATTTTATTTTCCAACTGTGCAGTTATCGTACCTCCGGGCGGGGGGCCTAAAGATAGTTTGCCTCCCAATCTTATTTCATCAACACCGGGTGATTCTTCTGTTAACTTTACAGGAAAAAAAATTGAACTGATTTTTGATGAATATATAACCGTTGAAAATGCGCAGCAAGAACTGATTGTGTCGCCAACCGTACAGACTATGCCGCTTGTTTCCAGCTATCTTGAGAAAATCACTATTGAATTCAAAGAACCTCTTGAACCTAACACTACTTATTCTTTTAACTTTGGCAAGTCTATAAAAGATGCCAATGAAGGCAATCCTTATCAGGATTATACGTATGCGCTAAGCACCGGGAATGTACTGGATACGGGCACTATCAGCGGCAGAGTAGTATTGGCAGAGACCGGTCTGGCCGACTCTACCATGTTAGCAGTATTGTATACAGACCTGTCTGATACGGCTATTTATAAGAATATGCCCAGATACTATACCCGCTTAGATTCTGCCGGTAATTTCGAATTTAATTTCTTACCCCAAAATATTCCTTTCCATTTATTTGCGGTAGAAAACAGTTATATGAGAAATTACGCTGATTCTACCAAGTTGTTTGCTTATTACGGAAATACGATTACCGCCAGCCAAACAGACTCTGTACCTTTGGTATTGTATGCTTACAGAGAATTTGAAGATGTAGGGAGACCGAGACGTATAACGGAAAATCAGCTCAAAAAACAACGCGAAGAAGACGCCAAAAAGCCATTAACCGTTGCGGTTTCAGCAAAGAATGAAGCGCAAAGTCTTTTGGATGATTTGTATATCAATTTTTCAAAACCATTGCGTACGCTTGACGCTGCGGCAATTACACTTACCGATACCAATAATGTGCCCGTAAGAGATTATACCATTGAAAAAAGCAGGCTCGACTCTAACTATTCTTCTTTTGCATTAAAACGCACCTGGCCCGAAGATGCGCACTATATACTTATTGTGCCGCCGGAAGCAGCTGTGGATAGCTTTGATGTGCGATTGACCAAGGCGGATACCACTCTTTTTAAAACAAAAACAGAAAGGGAGTACGCGTCGTTTACCATGACTTTTCCTGATGTGGACATGAGCCTTAACCCTGTGGTTTTATTATTTAAGAACAATACGATTGTAGATTCTATGAAGATAGGAGAGGATAAAAGAATTATCAGGAGCCGTTACGAGCCGGGCGAATACGAGATGCGCATTTTGTACGATACAAACAATAATATGCGCTGGGATCCGGGCAGCTATTCAAGGCGCACTCAGCCGGAAATGGTTGTTACACACAAAAAAGTCATAGCCATCAGGGCAAACTGGGAAAACGAAATAGAAATTTTTATTAATCAATAATTTGTACTTTTAGCAGTATGCAGTTATCTTCTTCTTTATTGGAAAATGCGGTGAACGAATTTGCAAAATTGCCGGGTATTGGAAAAAAAACAGCGTTGAGGCTGGTTTTGCATTTATTAAAACAGGAAAAAGAAGAGGTTGGCGTATTCGCTGAAACTATACGCAAAATGCGCGAGGGTATTCAGTTTTGTAAACGATGCCACAACATAAGCGATGGAGAACTTTGCTCTATTTGTACCAATACAATGCGCCGGCAAAATGTAATATGTGTGGTAGAAAATATTCGGGATGTAATTGCTATAGAAAGCACGCAACAGTTTAACGGTACTTACCACGTATTAGGCGGTGTGATATCTCCGCTGGATGGCGTTGGTCCGGATAATCTTACTATCGACTCATTGATTGACAGAGTCCGGCAGGAGGAGCCGGAGGAATTGATCTTTGCCTTGAACCCTAATATTCAGGGCGATACAACTATTTACTATATCCAGAAAAAGCTGGGCCCCAATCCCTGCAAAATCACTACTGTAGCCCGGGGCATTGCGTTTGGTGGCGAGTTGGAATATGCCGATGAAATTACTCTTGCCAAAAGCCTCGCCAACCGTTTGCCGATAGAGAATTATATGAAATCACTATAAAGCTTTTACAACACAGGAGATAATTCTGATTCGAGAGGAATTTATTGTTATTTACGAAAACGTTTTAATTGCTTCTGTAGCAATAAATGAAAATTATTATTAATAATTCATTATTTTCGCAACTAATAAATGCATTCAGTGGAAAAACTTGTTATCATACCTACCTACAATGAAAAAGAAAATATTGAAAATATCATTAACTATGTTTTCAATATGCATGCAGGATACCACATTCTTGTGATTGACGATGGTTCGCCCGATGGTACCGCGCAAATTGTGCAGGGCCTAATCAATAATATATATACCGATGAGCTGTTTATGCTGCAGCGTTCGGGCAAACTGGGTTTAGGCACGGCTTACATAACAGGTTTTAAATGGGCTTTAGAAAAAGGCTATCAGTACATTTTTGAAATGGATGCTGATTTTTCTCATAATCCTGATGACCTGGAAAGATTGTATAAAGCATGTAAGGAAGATGGTGCGGATATGGCCATTGGCAGCCGGTACGTAAAAGGGGGAAGTATTGAAAACTGGCCTTTAGAGCGCAAAATTTATTCCCGCGGCGGAGCCATTTATACCAAAATGATTACCTGGAGCCCTATCAATGATCAGACTGCAGGTTTTATCTGTTATTCACGCAAAGTATTAGATACAATTGATTTGGATGCTATTACGTATGTAGGCTACGCTTTTCAGGTAGAAATGAAATTTGCCGCCTGGAAATTAGGCTTCAAGATTGCAGAAGTACCTATAACGTTCGTAGACAGACGCGCCGGCACCAGCAAGATGAGCAAAGGCATTATTAAAGAAGGCATCATTGGCGTATTGAAATTGCAGTATCAAAGCATGTTTGGTAACTATCGTAAAAAGATAAGGAGAAAATAATTGCCATTGAATAGTTATTACTCGCTTTAACTAGCCCTTATTTATCCAGGGTTTCCTGTAAATTGTATTTTTCATTGGCAAAATATACTTCCAGTGTGTAGCCGGTAGGTTTATAATACTCTTGCAGTGTGTGTACAATTTTCTCTTTGGCCTGGTTGGCGTACGTGATATTATTTTCCAGTTGTGCTCTGGACTGCTCATAAAGTTTTTGTTCCAGCCTGCTGAAGTGTGCATGATTATCGGCTTGCAACCAGCCCTGGTTGGCCGCAAAAGATACTTTATTCATTTTTATTTCATAACTTAAAAGCTTGGGCTGAGGTAGCGATACCACTATTTTTTTGTTTTCTTCCTGTACTTTTATTTCCTGACCTTCCAGGTCTACACCATATTTACCTACGTATGGAACAGTGATGTTAATTGTTTTCTCCATAAACAACTTTCTTAAGTTATCGGTCAGGCTGCCATCGTTTTGCACATTGGTGCTTTTAATAGAAGCGCTGCCTTGTACTTCAAGAGAAGAAAGTTCAGAAATTTGTTTAATGATGACTGTGTTGGTAGCAATATTCTCAATTATCACATTGTTTGACTTTTTACCCAGAAAATAGGCTAAAATGCCAATGATGACAACCAAAAGCAATAATGCAACAGTGCTGATACCGGATTTTTTTATATTGTTTGTACGCATAGGTTGGTTAGATGAAAAATCTTCTAAAAAATTTAATCAGGCAGCTCGCTGAAATCAAGATCCAGCACTTTATATTTTTCAGTGGTTATAAATGTGTAATGCCACCATTCTTTTACATAAGGCTTAAATCCAAAGTGATGCATGATGTTTTTCAGCAGATTTCTGTTGTTTTTTACTTTGGCAGGTAATTTATTATAATCGAGGTGCGCTTTGGCTGTAAAGTCATCAAACTCTGTGGGCATTTTTATCTGCCTGCCTGTTTTTAGTTCATATAAGCTGATGTCTACGGCGGTTCCGCGGTTATGGTTGCTGCCTTTTGACGGATCTGCCACGTAAGCAGGATTATTTACTATTTCCCACATTTTTACCGATACGCTGTGCGGCCTGTAAGCGTCAAATAATAATATGCCATAACCGCGTTTAGCTAATGAGTCTGCCACCAGTTTTAAAGCCTCTGCGGCAGGTTTTACCAGGTAAGGTTTGGGATTTTTATACAGGATTTGCCCCGTAAAATTGTTAATGCCGGCATAGTGCCATTCGGTTTTAAGGTGCGGAATAATGTTAAAAAGATTGATTAACGGCACATTTTCGGTAGAAAAACCCTTAACTTTGTCCTCGTTTTTAAGGAAAACGCTGGTCGTTGTACTGTTTTCCGGATTTGTTCCTGCATTTTGGGAACGGCATTCTTTCAGGAGAATAAAATTCAAAAAAGATGCCAAAAAGAAAATGATGTATATGATTTTGGAACTTTTCATCTATGTAAACATACTGAAAGTTCCTCATAAAAATCAAATTTGTAAACCAAAAATGAACGGATGAAATTTTTAGTTAGTTTATTGAGTATTTCTTTACTTAGTTTTACCAGTACAGAAAGAACCATTACTAAAGCTAATGAACCAAAACTTAATGTGAATGCTGCACCTCCGTCAGATTCACTTTCCCTGAAAAACTTTAGAATACCCTCAAAAAGCAATAACAACAATAATGCTGTGTCTGCTGTTTCGGTAAAAAAATCTTCAGGCAAAGTATTAAATGGTTCAGGTACTTATTATGCTTCTTACTTTGAAGGCAGAAAAGCAGCGAACGGAGAAATTTTTAGTCATTCAAAAGCGAATGTTGCCAGCAACCATTTTAAATTAAATACCTGGGTAAGAGTTACCAATCCGAAAAACGGTAAATCTATTGTAGCGAAAGTTACAGACAGAATGCACCCCAGGATGGCCGCCAGAGGCAGAATTGTGGATATGACTTCTAAGCATGCCAAATATTTAGGCATCTTTGGTCATGGAGTGGCTAAAGTACAAGTAGAACAGGTAGAAGCAGGTACAAAAGAGTAACAAAAAGTAAATAACATTTAAAACAATAAAGTCCGGCACAAATCGCCGGACTTTATTATTTTTGCAAAGATGTAAAAACAAGTACGTGATGAAACGTTTATAACTATTATCTATTGATAGGGTGTATGTAGCATTTTCATCAGGTAAAAATATTGGCCTCTGATGCCTACCAACTAAAAAACAAGCAAATGAAATTTCTATCTTATATAATTATAGCTGGGTTTCTTGCCTTTTCATTAGTATCCTGTAAAAATGATAATGCAGATGAAAATAATGATGATAATAATGCTTCCGCTATACCGCCTCCTGCCGCACTTAATTATCAGTTGATAAAAACGTATCCGCATAGTACAGAATCTTTCACACAGGGTCTTTTCTTTCATAATGGTAAAATGTACGAGTCTACCGGCGAAAAAAGAACAAGCTGGCTGATGAAAGTAAATGTGCAGGACGGTACTACTCAAAAAATAGCCACATTGCCCGAAGAGTTTTTTGGTGAAGGCTCTTCAATCATTAATAATAAAATCTACTATCTTACCTGGATGGATCATAAAGTTTTTGTGTATGATGCAAAAACGCATCAGCTTATCAAAGAGCATCAATGGCCGTATGAAGGCTGGGGTATGACTACCGACAGCACACAGCTTATCATCTCTACGGGCTCCAGCCAGCTGTATTTTGTAGATCCGGAAACCTTCTCCATAAAAAAAGAAATCACTGTAAATAATAACTATGGTCCGGTGGCTATGCTTAACGAACTGGAATATGTAAACGGGTATATTTACGCGAACGTGTACGAAACCAATAACATAGTTAAAATAGATCCTAATACAGGCAATGTAGTAGGAATGCTAAACCTTACAGCTTTACTCACTGCCGACCCTGCGCCATTGAACGGCAGAGAAGTGGATTTAAACAATGTACTGAACGGCATAGCATACAACCCGGATACCAACACATTTTTTGTAACCGGCAAGCGTTGGTCTAAACTATTTGAGATACAACTGCAATAATCGGAGCATCGTATATTTATTAATTGAAGATTGCAAGCATGCAAATTTCCTGTACAGAAAGAGAATTATTTATTTTAAAAAAAATTGCATCAGCCGCTAATGAAAATGGTGTAGAAGCTTACGTGGTTGGAGGATTCGTGAGAGATAAGATACTTAGCCGCCCGTCAAAGGATATTGATATAGTCTGCCTGGGCGACGCGATCGCTTTGGCAGATACAGTGGCGGAAAGGTTTGCACCCAATAAACCACCCGTTTCATTTTTCAGGAATTTTGGTACGGCTCAGATAAAAATTCCCGATTACGAAGTAGAATTTGTAGGAGCCAGAAAAGAAAGCTACAGAGAAGAAAGCCGCAAGCCCGATGTAGAATCCGGTACACTGGAAGATGACCAGCGCAGAAGAGATTTTACTATCAATGCCATGTCGGTAAGTCTTAATAGAAAAAATTACGGAGCGCTCATAGATCCTTTTAACGGATTGACCGATTTGCAATTGAAAATCATCAGAACGCCACTGCAACCCGGCATTACTTTTAGCGACGATCCTTTGCGTATGATGCGAGCTATACGTTTTGCCACACAGTTGAATTTTACAATTGAAGAAGATACTTTTAAAGCTATTATTGATAATAAAGAACGCATAAAGATTGTATCGCAGGAAAGAATTACCGATGAGCTGAATAAAATAATGCAGAGCAAAAAACCATCTGTAGGGTGGGATCTTCTTTACAGAAGTGGTTTGCTGCCCATCATATTTCCACAGTTTGCCGCCATGGCGGGCGTTGAAAAAATACAGGGTATTGCACATAAAGACAATTTTTATCATACTCTACAGGTGGTGGATAATGTTTGCACCGAAACTGATAATTTATGGCTGCGCTGGGCCGCGCTGCTGCACGATATAGGCAAACCTGTAGTAAAGCAATTTGAAGAAAATACCGGCTGGACTTTTCACGGACATGAGGTGGTAGGGGCAAAAATGGTGAAGAGAATTTTTTCGGCACTTAAATTGCCGCTGAATGAAAAAATGAAATATGTAGAAAAACTGGTGGGCCTGCACATGCGACCTATCAGTTTGACCAAAGAAAATATTACCGATAGCGCTGTGCGCAGGCTGCTTTTTGAAGCCGGCGAGGAAATTGATGATTTAATGACGCTTTGCCGTGCAGATATCACCAGCAAAAACAAGCAAAAAGTAGAGCGATACCTGCAAAATTTTAGAATTGTAGCAGAGCGTATGCACGAAGTAGAAGCTTCTGACCAGCTCAGAAACTGGCAGCCGCCTATTTCGGGTGAAGAAATAATGCATACATTCGATATAGGACCGGGAAAAAATGTAGGTGTGATAAAAGACGCTGTACGTGAAGCTATTTTAGACGGCGAAATAGGCAATAACTATGAAGATGCCTTTGCGCTAATGCTAAAAAAAGGGCAGGAGTTAGGTTTGAGCAGAAAGTAGAAGTTATTATAATACATAAAAATGATTACCTACTTACAGAATCGCAAAGCATATATTGATAACTTTTATAACAACATACAAAATCGAAAAAATAATGGCTTTATTAAAATTCAGAATATACCCCGAAGAAGAATTTGCCGTATATCGCGATGTGGTCATTAAACACTCGCAAAATTTTAAGCAGCTACACGAGGCTATTCTAAAAGCATACGCGTTTGACAATAAACACCAGGCTACCTTTTACAGAAGCAATGAAGACAGGAAAAAAGGCAGAGAAATATCTTTGGAAGAATACGATAAAAACTATAAAGTAAAGCCACTTTTAATGGCCGATACTAAAATAGGCGATGAGATTTTTGACCCTAACCAGAAATTTATTTACGAGTATGATTTTACTAAAAACTGGGTATTTTACGTAGATCTTATTTCTATCAACAAAGAAGAAAAGAAAGACAAAACCTATCCTTACGTTTCGCGGATAGAAGGCCCCGGTTTGCAGCAATACGCTAAGAACAACGTGCTGGGCGAGCAATTCGTAGACATTGAAGAAAAATACGATCTCACTAAAGATGCCGAAGGATTTGACCATGGCGATGATAATGCTGACGCGGAAGATAATTTTGCCGCCGATGATGAGCAGGAATAAATATGACTGATTGTTAACACAATATAAATAGCTGTTTTTTGTAGAGAGAATAATTATTCGTAATATTGCATCGTTCACTATTACAGAACTTAATGATTTCAGATATACCTCCCTCGAGTAGCTTGTTAAGCATATTCGCAACAGAGTCGGTAAGCGGCTGGAAAATAGCCTTTACCATTTTCCTTGTACTTTTAAACGGATTTTTTGTAGCAGCCGAGTTTGCAATTGTAAAGGTGCGCTCTTCACAGATCAGCGGCTCCGATGCGTCGCCTAAAGTAATGAAGGCCGCTAAAATTGTCACCAACAATTTAGATAATTATCTTGCCGCCACGCAACTGGGCATTACCATAGCTTCGCTTGGTCTGGGATGGGTGGGTGAAAGCGTGATGGAAGGATTGCTGGTACAGGGTTTTTCTTATGTCCCTGCTTTGTACAATTTTTTCGATCCACATAAAATAGCCGCTCCTGTAGGATTCATTATTATCACTATTTTGCACATTGTATTTGGAGAGCTGGCGCCTAAGTCTATAGCCATAAGAAAATCTGCCCCCACTACAATGGCAGTAGCCATACCTCTGCGTATTTTCTATTTTATTTTTAAACCTGCCATTTATGTAATGAATGGTTTTGCCAATTTCATTCTAAAAATAATTGGTATTACCCCGTTGAAAGAGCAGGACATTCATACAGAAGAAGAAATAAAACTGATTATTACCGAAAGCGAGGAAGGAGGCGCCATTGAAGATTCTGAAAGAGAATTGATCAATAATGTGTTCGATTTCGATTCAAGAAGAGTAAAAGATATTCTTACCCATAGAAAAGACTTGGTGAGCTTTTCAGTAGATACTCCTTTTGAGGAATTAACTAAGGAAGTGATAGAAGAAGGTTACTCGCGCTATCCCATTTACGAAAAATCACCATCCGACCTTATCGGTATCCTGAATATAAAAGATGTGCTGAAATATTATCAGCAAAACGAAGCCCTGGATGTAAGAAAACTACTGCGACCTGTTTTTTATATTCCAGAGACTATGAAGATCAAAGACTTGCTGAAAGCCTTTCAGAAAGACCATGTGCAGCTGGCTGTAGTTACCGACGAGTATGGCGATATTGCCGGCATTGTGACAATGGAAGATATTTTGGAAGAGCTGGTAGGAGATATTCAGGACGAGCACGATACTGAACTGCCTATAGTAGAAAAACAATCAGACGATTCTTATGTGGTAGATGCTCACGAAACGCTGGAAGATATTAATGAATTTCTGCCTTCACCCTTACCCGAAGAAGAAGAATACAATACGCTTTCCGGCCTTATCACTTACGAACATGGCTCTGTGCCGGTAGAAGGAGAAGTGCTGATTTTGGAAGGTTATGAAATGATTATCCTGAAAATGTATCGCAGCTCGGTAGAAAAAGTAAGGATGCGTTTGCTCTCGGAAGAAGAACTGGAGCAAAAAGAAAACGAAGAGGACGAGTAAGCGTTTTGGATTGAATATTCCGGAAGAGATGCCCTGCGGAACATCTCGAAGAGGATACGGCCCGGACGTGATAAGAAAATTATTTTCCTTCCAGCATTTTCATGATTATTTTTTCTTCTTTCGTCAGGTCGGTTTTGTTATCGTCTGTTTCAATGCTGTCCAATTCATCAATGTACTTTTTTATACTTTTATTTTCATAGAGATTGATGATTTGTGGATGTACATAATATTTTTTACATACGGTTCGGGTATTGCCTAAATGTTTGGCAACTTTATCCAGTGCCTCTACAATTTTCTTTTTAGTATCGGTATCATTTTCGGCCATGCCCAATTCTTTAAATGCCAGGAAGGCGTTTACAGTACCTGCCCAGGTTCTGAAATCCTTGGCGGTAAAATCATCGCCGCTTATTTCTTTTATATAATTGTTCACCATTCCGGAATCAATACATTGCCTGTTGTTATTTTCATCGTAATATTGAAATAATTCTTTACCGGGAATTTCTTTGCAGGCCTGCACAATTTTTGCCAGCTTCTTATGCTTCAGGTCTATATCATGCATAATGCCCTTCTTTCCTCTGAAAGCAAATTTTACTTTTGTACCTGAAATGTTTACATGCTTATCTTTCAGCGTTGTTAATCCAAATGAGCCATATAGTTTTTCATAAATATTATTCCCTACACGAATATTGGTTCGCTCCATGAGGCTAACTACAGCCGCCAATACTTTTCGCTGCTGCAATCCCGGAAGCGACAGGTCTTTTTCTAATTGCAAACGTATTGTGGGCAGTACCTGCCCGAATTGCAACATTCTGTAAAATTTAGTGTGGTTGCGCAACGCGTTCCAAACCGGATGGTAGCGGTATTGTTTTCGGTTTTTAGCGTCGAGTCCGGTGGCCTGCAGATGACCGTTTTCTAAAGCGCAAATCCATACGTTTTCCCATGCAGGAGGTATCACCAGTTTTTTGATGCGCTCAATTTGCGATTTTTCTTTTATTTGTTTTTTATTGAGATAATAAACAAAGTTTTTTCCTTTTTTTCTGCGATTGATGCCGGTTTGCTCGGTATCGTTTACGTATATAAGATTAACTGCCCTGGCTGTTTGCTTGGGGTCGCGCAATATTTGGGCAATTTTTTTCGGGCTTATTTTTTCTATAATATTCTCTGTATCTGTCATGGGTAAGTGTTGTGTAGAAAAAGTAGAATAAATTTCATGCCGAAAAATGTTTGCTTTAATCTACACTTTGAGATATCCTGCGGAACATCTTTAGAGCGGATCATCAGTTATTTTTCACGACTGCTGCAATTTGCACTCTTTTTCGGATAAGATAAATCGGCTTGAGTTCAGTTTTGAGGTGAGATACTGTAAACTTAATTTAAAGACCCAGATTTCTTGCCATATGACAAGAGAAAAGCATTAAAGGTTGTATACCTTCACACTAAAAATTATGTCAGATCAAATCTATACAAACAACTCCCCCGGCCATAAAATAGTTAGCAGGCAGGAATGGTTATCTGCACGGAAAGAACTACTGAAAGAAGAAAAAGAGCTCACCTATAAAAGTGATGAATTGGCAAAAAAGCGCCGAGAACTACCTTGGGTGAAAATTGAGAAGGATTATACTTTTGAAACAGAACAGGGCGCTTTATCACTGGCAAAACTGTTTCAGGGCAGGTCCCAATTGATTATATACCATTTCATGTTTGGCCCTGATTATTTGGTGGGATGTCCCAGTTGCTCTTCCATAGCCGATAGCTTTGAGGGAGTATATACCCACCTCGCAAATCATGATGTGATGTTTTGGAGCATATCACGGGCGCCGCTTGCAAAACTGCTCGCTTACAAAAAAAGGATGGAATGGACATTTCCTTGGGCGTCATCGGTTGGCAGTGATTTTAATTTTGATTTTCACGTTTCATTTACGAATGAACAACAGCAATCGGGGAACACCGAATATAATTATGAAACCGGGGATGTCAGTTCAAACGATAATAATATAAAAAAAGATGAAGCCGTTCCTGAATCCGGAAAAAAACTTGCTGCTTCTGTAGGTCTTGATTGGGCAGCTTATACAAAAGAAGCGCCCGGCATGAGCGTTTTTATTCTACATGAGGGCGATGTATATCATACGTACTCAGCTTATGCCAGGGGATTAGATGTGCTTTGGAACATGTATCAATGGCTGGACAGGGTGCCCCTTGGTCGCAATGAAAAAGGAACATGGATACAGCGGCATGATGAATATAATGATCCCAATCCAGATACTGAAAATCCTGGCTGCTGCTGCCATAAATAAGGTGTGTGCTTCTGAATGATTTAGGTTACCTATGTATTTTTGAAAAATTTTCATGTAAGGATCGCGTACTTATTTGGTGTATCAAATAAAAAAAACATCCACTTTTTTAAATGCATAAGTGGTTGATTACAAGTTGTCCAACCAGGGGTCGAACCTGGACTCTACTGATCCAGAGTCAGTTGTGTTGCCAATTACACCATTGGACAATGAGTGTATGCAAAATTAAAATATTTTTTGACAAAAACAATCTCGGATTTTATACGATTTTTTCGGGCTTAAAATCTATACTAGTTTTTTCGTCAGCTTAAAGCTTTTATAAGGAGCATATTTAAAAGGTAATTCAATTGACGTAGAGGATTGTACAACGGCCTTCCGGTTGCTAAAAGCTAAAAATGTATCTTTACCATGATATTTGCCCAACCCACTATTACCTACGCCTCCAAAAGGAAGATGATTACTCGCGCTATGCATCAGCGTATCGTTAATACAGCCACCACCTGAGCTGGTGCTGCTTAAAACCTTTTGCGCATTTTTATTTTTACCAAAGTAATAAAGTGCCAAAGGCTTTTCATTCGTATTGATGTATTCAATTACACTGTCGATATTTGTAAAATCAAGTATAGGAAAAACCGGCCCGAATATTTCTTCCTGCATTATTTTAAAATCTGTCTGTACGTTATCAATAATAGTAGGCGCTAGGTATTTTTCTTTTTCATCTACTTCTCCGCCTATGACTATATTTCCCTCTAAAAGCAGTTGCTGCAATCGTTTCAGTGCTTTTTCATTTACAATTCTTGCATAGTGCTTGCTTTGTTTAGTATCGCCGCCGAGCATCTCTGTGATGTACTTTTTCATATATTCAATCAGCTCATTTTTTACAGACTGGTGTGCAAAAATATAATCGGGCGCAATGCATGTTTGTCCGGCATTTATGATTTTTCCAAAAACAATTCTTTTAGCAGCAAGGGGTATGTTAGCGTGCTTGTCAACAATACACGGACTTTTTCCGCCCAGCTCAAGCACAACAGCCGTAAGGTTTTCAGCGGCTGCTTTCATTACAATTTTACCCACTCGAGGACTTCCTGTAAAAAATATAAAATCAAACCGCTGCTCTAAAAGCACGGAGTTTGTTTCTTTATCTCCATGTGCAACAGCAATGTATTTTTTATCGAAATTATTTTCTATAATGTTGCTAATCAGTTTCTCAAACTGCGAAGTATCGGGCGATGGCTTTAAAACCGCGCAACACCCTGATGATATGGCGCCGATCAAAGGATTGATAAGCAACTGGTAGGGATAATTCCATGGAGCTATTATCAAAGATAATCCCAGCGGCTCGTGGTAAATGTAGCTGGAAGAAGGGAGTAAATGTTTAGGCGTTTTTACTTTCTCAGGTTTTGACCATTTTTTAATATGCTTCAGGTGATAATTCAGCTCATTCATTACAATACTGAATTCTGTAAGAAAAGCTTCTTCGTATGATTTATGCAAATCAGCGAAAAGCGCGTCGGCTATGGCTTTTTCATTATCAGTCAGAATTTTTTTAAGCTTTTTCAATTGCTCAATTCTAAACGCTACATCTTTTGTTTGCTGTGTAGCAAAAAAATTTCTTTGTTGTTGAATGATGCTTATTATTTCTTCTCTGGTAGTCTCCTGCATAATTGAAAAATTTGATGTTTGAAGATCGCAAATAATAATATCTTTTTTCAATGCGTAGTAATTTTTAACTTTTAACTAATAAAGCCACTTTTTTATTTTTTAAAAATAGAATAAAATAATATTGCTCTTTTTGTAAACATGGTTAATATCATTATATATCGTGGTTGCTGAGTATGATAATAAAGTAAATTTGCCCAAACATTTATTTCAATCATGCAGCAAATTAAATTCTTTTATGGTGATGACATACCGCTGGAGTTACATAAAACCAGAGTTGTTCAAAAATTCACTTAGTACCTGTAGAGCGCAGATTGCAGGCGCTTTACGAAGGAGGCTTCAATACATTTAAGCTAAAAACCAAAGATGTATTTCTGGATATGCTTACTGATAGCGGCACTAACGCGATGAGTGATAATCAACTGGCCGCTATGATGCAGGCAGATGATGCTTATGCGGGTTCTCAAAGTTTTGAACGCCTGCATAAAGCGGTGAATGAAGTATTGGGCAAAAAATATTTGTTGCCTGTGCATCAGGGTAGAGCTGCTGAAAATGTAATCTCTAATGCTTATGTAAAAAAGGGTAGTCTGGTGCCGATGAATTATCACTTTACAACAGCTATGGCACATATTACCCAGTACGGAGGAAAGATCGCGGAATTGTTATATGATGAAGCGTATGTAATAGATTCTGTTCATCCGTTTAAAGGAAACATGAATATTGAGAAGCTGGAAGAGATCATACAAATTCATGATGCTAAAAATATTCCTTTTATCAGGATGGAGGCGTCTACCAACTTAATTGGCGGACAACCTTTTTCCATTCAGAACTTAAGAGACGTGCGTTCCGTAGCCGATAAGTATGGCATCCGCCTGGTGCTTGATGCAAGCTTGCTGGGCGAAAATGCTTACTTGGTAAAAATGCGTGAAGAAGAATTTAAAGGTGCTTCTATAGGTGAAATAATTAAAACAATGACCGGGCTTGCCGATCTTGTTTATTTTTCTGCCAGAAAACTAAGTTCATCACGTGGTGGCGGTATTTGTACAGACAGCTTGGAAATATATCGTGAACTGGAAGCGTTAATTCCCTTGTTTGAAGGCTTTCTTACTTATGGAGGTATTTCCGTACGTGAAATAGAGTCTATGGCTGTGGGCTTGCACGAAACGCTTGATGAAACCATGCGCTGTCAAAGTCCTTCGTTTATTCATTACTTAGTGGAAGCCTTAGATAAAAAAGACGTGCCTGTCATTAAGCCGGCAGGTGTATTGGGCGCGCATGTGGATGCTATGCAAATATGCGAGCATATACCACAGACACAATATCCCGCGGGGGCCTTAGCTGCCGCATTGTATTTGATTTCGGGCGTGAGAGGTATGGAGCGCGGTACGATGTCTAATCAGCGGGATGAATATGGTAACGAAACATATTCCGATATGGAGTTGGTGCGTTTGGCGGTGCCCAGAAGAGTATTTACTTTGTCGCAAATAAAATATGTAGAAGACAGGCTTACATGGTTGTATCATAATCGTGCATTGATAGGAGGATTAAATTTACATACGAGCCACCGGTGTTGCGCTTCTTTATGGGAGAAGTGGCACCTATATCTGACTGGCCCGAAAAACTATTGGCTAAATTTAAAGAAGACTTTGGCGACAGCTTATAATGATTTGGTTATGAAATGCACGGAAGACCATACTGTATAGTGTGGTCTTTTTGTATATTTAAATGAGTAGTAATTTCGCTGATATCTTCTATTTTAGTACATTCGCATATTAATATTTAATCAATTTATATCAGTATTCATATGCTTTCATCAGCAGAAATCCGTCAGCGGTTTTTAGATTTTTTTCGTTCAAAAGGACATCATATAGTGCCTTCTGCGCCCATAGTAGTAAAGAATGATCCTACGCTGCTTTTTACCAATGCGGGAATGAACCAGTTCAAAGATTATTTTTTAGGTAATAAAAAACCGGAATTTACAAGAGTTGCAGATACGCAGAAATGTTTGCGTGTAAGCGGTAAGCACAACGACCTGGAAGAAGTGGGCGTAGATACTTATCATCATACCATGTTTGAAATGCTGGGTAACTGGAGCTTTGGCGATCCTGCTCGTCCGGAAGAGGGATATTTTAAAAAAGAAGCGATCGCATGGAGCTGGGAACTGCTTACAGAGATTTTTAAAATTGATAAAGACAGATTGTATGTTTCTGTTTTTGAAGGCGACGAAAAAGAAGGGCTGCCATTTGATGACGAAGCCTACAACGAATGGAAGAAATGGATTGCGGAAGACAGGATTTTAAAAGGAAAAAAGAAAGATAATTTTTGGGAAATGGGCGATACGGGTCCATGTGGTCCGTGCTCTGAAATACACGTAGATTGCCGTACAGAAGAAGAAAGAAAAGCTGTAAACGGACAAACTTTGGTAAATGCCGATCATCCGCAAGTGATAGAAATCTGGAATAATGTATTCATGGAATTTAATCGGTTGAAAGACGGAACGCTGCAAAAATTGCCTGCGCGCCACGTGGATACAGGAATGGGCTTTGAAAGATTAGTACGCGTATTGCAGGGAAAAACAAGCAATTACGATACCGATGTATTTACGGGTACCATTGATGAAATAGCCAAAATCGTTTCGAGAAAATATACCAACGATGATTCCAAAGAAGCGATAGCTTTTCGCGTGCTTTCAGATCATATACGTGCTATAAGTTTTACCATTGCCGATGGACAGTTGCCTTCAAATACAGGTGCAGGCTATGTTGTACGCCGTATTCTTCGTCGTGCGGTGAGGTATTATTATTCTTATTTAAATTATAAGCAACCCTTACTGCATCAGTTGGTTCCTCTTATTGCCATGCAATTTGAAAATGTTTTCCCGGAATTAAAAAAGCAGGAAGACTTTGTGGCAAAAGTGATTAAAGAAGAAGAAGAGGCTTTTTTGAGAACATTGGAAAAGGGGCTAAAAAGAATTGATGATATTATTTCTAAAACAGACAACTCAAGAATAGTAAGCGGAAAGGAGGCTTTTGAATTGTACGATACTTATGGCTTCCCGATTGACCTGACAAGATTGATAGCCTCTGAAAATAACCTGGATGTGGACGAAGCGGGTTTTGAAACTGAAATGCAGCAACAGAAAAATCGCTCAAGACAAGCAACAGCAATAGATGCAGGAGATTGGATAGTAGTAAATGACATAGATAAAACCTCTTTTGTTGGCTACCAGGATCTGTTAGTGCAAACAAAAATCGTTAAATACAGAAAAGTAAAAGCCAAGAATAAAGTGCAATATCAAATTGTTTTAGCAACCACTCCGTTCTACGCCGAAAGCGGCGGACAGGTGGGAGATAGAGGCATTCTGAAAACGGGCGATGAAACTATTGAAGTAACTGATACTAAAAAGGAGAATGATTTGATCATTCATTTTACCGACAAGATATTTTCTGACATGTCTGGTGAAATAACGGCGGAAGTGAATTTTGAAAAAAGATTATACACTACTTACAATCATACCGCCACGCATCTCCTGCATGCCGCACTGAAACAGGTTTTGGGCAATCATGTAAACCAAAAAGGTTCTTTGGTGAACGAAGATATCTTGCGTTTCGACGTCTCTCATTTCGCTAAAATCTCAGACGATGAATTGCGCAGTATTATGAAAATTGTCAATGAAAAAATAAGGGAAAATAGTAAGGTTGTTATAGAAGAAAAATCGAAAGAAGAAGCACTGCAATCGGGAGCTATGGCACTTTTCGGAGAGAAATACGGAGATGTGGTGCGTGTAGTGACCATTGATCCTGACTTTTCTATTGAGCTTTGTGGCGGCACGCATGTAAACCGTACGGGGATGATAGGCGCATTCATCATAACTTCAGAAGCGGCTGTAGCTGCCGGCGTTCGTCGTATAGAAGCGCTTACGGGTTCTACCGCTATACGCTTCATGGCCGATAAGTTTAATGAGAATAAATCTATCTCCGAAATTTTAAAAAGTAAAGACCCGGTAAAATCCATTGAAAAATTAATAGAAGATAAAGCAGCATTAGAAAAGAAAATTGAAGCGTATGAAGCCAGAGAGATGGCAACCCTGTCTAAAGAGCTTGCTGCTAAAGCTGAAATAATAAATAGTATTTCCTTCGTTGGGCAACAGGTGGAAGTAAGTAGTGGCGATGCTTTGAAGAAAATTTGTTTTGATATGAAACCTTTGCTCAAAGAAAACTACCTGGTAGTACTTACGGCAAATATAGCAGGCAAGGTGGGTGTAGCGGTTTTATTAGATGAAAAACTTGCTGAAGAAAAATCTTTAGACGCAGGAAAAATAATCAAACAAAATGTAGCACCACTGATCAAGGGCGGCGGCGGCGGACAGAAGACCCTGGCTACAGCCGGTGGGCAGGATACAAGCCAGTTAGACAAAGTGATTGAAACTGTAAAAAGTTTATTATAAAAATAATTTTATGCAATACACAGCCAATAAATATAATGATATGCAATACCGTCGTTGCGGAAAAAGCGGCGTGCTGCTTCCCGCGGTTTCATTGGGTTTGTGGCATAACTTCGGTGATGTGGATGATAGTGATGTGTACAGGAAAACTTTGCATACGGCATTCGATAACGGTATTACGCATTTTGACCTGGCCAACAATTATGGCCCGCCTCCGGGAAGCGCTGAAATTAATTTCGGTAAAATTTTAAAAGAAGATTTTTACGCACATCGTGATGAAATGCTGATTTCCACTAAGGCTGGCTATTTAATGTGGGACGGGCCTTACGGTAACTGGGGTTCTAAAAAATATTTAGTATCCAGTCTCGACCAAAGTTTAAAGAGAATGAGACTGGAGTATGTAGATATTTTTTATCATCATCGTCCTGATCCGGATACACCATTGGAAGAAACCATGTCGGCATTAGATTTAATTGTCAGACAAGGAAAAGCTTTGTACGTGGGCATTTCAAATTATCGCCCGGAAGAAGCTAAAAATGCCATTAGAATTTTAAGATCGCTGGGCACGCCTTGCATCATTCATCAGCCTAAATATTCCATGTTTGAAAGATGGGTAGAAGATGGTTTACTTGATCTTTTAGAAGAAGAAGGTGTGGGCTGCATTCCTTTTTCGCCGCTGGCTCAGGGCTTGCTGACCAATAAATATCTACACGGCATCCCTGTAGATTCACGCGCTGCAAAGGAACATGGATTTTTGAAGAAAGAGGTAATTACAGAAGATGTGTTGGCAAAAATAATAAAGCTGAATGAGCTGGCTCAGCAACGTGGGCAATCATTGGCGCAAATGGCTTTGAGTTGGGTATTAAAAGATGATAGAGTTACGTCCGTGCTGGTGGGTGCAAGCAGTTCAGCACAATTGCTTGATTCATTGCAGTGCCTTAAAAATATTCAATTTGATAAAGAAGAATTAGATAGTATAGAAAATATTTTGAGAAATTAAATACAACGGAAAAATGAAGCATACAATGAAGCAACTAAAATTACTTATCCTTTTTTTATCGTTATCAATTATTTCATTCGCCCAGAAGTCAGGCGGGATGTGGATTCCCAATGAGCTGAATGAAAAAGAAATGAAAGAAATGGGCATGAAAATATCAGCAAAAAATATCTTCGATACAAAAGCTCCCAGTATTAAAGACGCTATTGTAAGATTTGGTGGCGGATGTACGGGTGAAATTATTTCTGATAAAGGTCTTTTGTTAACCAATCATCACTGTGGTTATGGAAGTATTCAGCGGCTTTCAACTGTTGATAACGACTTGCTTAAAAATGGCTTTTGGGCAAAGAATATGAAAGACGAGTTGCCTAACCCCGGGCTTATCGCCACCTTTGTGGTAGACATTCAGGAGGTAACAGATGAGGTACTGACAGGTACCGAAAATCTTACCGATGATGCAAAAGAACAGGCTATTAAGATAAATGCATCTAATGCTATTAGAAAGAGGAATGTTGCTTCGCATCAGTCTGCTTACATCAGGCCTTTTTACGAAGGCAATAAATATTATTTATTTATCGAGGAAACTTTCAGAGATGTTCGTCTGGTAGGCACTCCTCCTGAATCTATAGGAAAATTTGGTGCCGATACCGATAACTGGGTGTGGCCGAGACATACAGGAGATTTCGCTTTATTCAGAGTATATGCCAATAAGGATAATAAACCAGCGGATTATTCAGTAGATAATGTGCCGTACAAGCCCAAGCATTATTTGCCGGTATCTACCACCGGTATTAAAGAAGACGATTTCATATTTGTATACGGCTTTCCCGGTGCTACAGATGAGTATTTACCCTCTATAGCTTTAGATCAGATTCAGCATAAAGTAAATCCTGCAAGAATTCAGGTAAGAGATACCACGTTAAAAATTATGGGCGATAAAATGCGCTCGAACGATGCCATACGCCTGCAATACGCTTCAAAGTTCGCGTCTATTGCCAATGCCTGGAAAAAATGGATTGGAGAAAATCAGGGATTGGAAAGAAGCAATGCTATACAAAACAGAAAGGAATATGAAAATAGTCTCGCGGCTAAAAATCCTGCAATTAAAAATGTACTGCATGAATTTAACAGGCTGTACAACGCGCAGAATAATTATGCTACTGTAAAAGCATATTACGATGAACTGATCAGAAACTCTGACGGACTGCGACTTGCCATGTATTATAATAATTTTATAGCCTTATATAACGCTAATAATTGGACGACTGCTGAAAAAAATAAAATGCTGTCAACACTCAAAGGTATATACGCGGATTATGATCCTAAGCTGGATGCGCAAATTACAGCAAGCTTACTGGCTTTGGTTTCCAATAAAGTGCCTCAGAAGTTTTTGCCGCAAGGAAGTGATGCATTTACATCTGCCGATAAAAATTTGTCTTCCTTGCAAAGTATTTATTTAAAGTCTGTAGCAACCGGATTAAAAAGATTTAATGGAGAAACGGTCAACAGCAATTTAGAAAGAATATTTGCCGATGAAGAGAAGCTGATTAATGAGTTGAAAAATGATTCTTTGATTTTTATAGCTCGATATCTGAGAGATCATTTCAATGAAAATGTAAATAATCAGTACACCAGCCTGCAAACGTCTATTGACGAGCAGCAAAAAAAATATATGGCGCTGCAAATGGCTACAGATAAAGAAAAGAAATTTTTTCCTGATGCTAATAGCACACTACGCGTAACTTATGGAAAAGTAAAAGGCTCAAAAACAAAAGACGCTGTAGAATATTTACCCCAAACATACCTGAAAGGTGTAATGGAAAAATATGTGCCCGGAGATTACGAGTTTGATGTGCCGCAGAAATTAATAGAATTGTATCAGAAAAAAGATTATGGCAACTATAAAGATCATACCGGCGACGTGCCGCTGGCATTTACTTCTACCAGCCATACAACCGGTGGCAATTCCGGAAGTCCGGCGATTGATGCCAGAGGAAATCTGGTAGGATTAAATTTTGATAGGCAATGGGAAGGTACTATGTCAGATTTGAATTATGATCCTGAAATATGCAGAAACATTATGGTTGATGTAAGGTATATTCTTTTTATCATTGATAAATTTGCTGATTCAAAATGGATATTGAACGAGATGAAACTGGTAAAATAAATTTCTAAAAACAATACTATGCAAATTGGCGTAATTGGTAGTGGAAGCTGGGCTACAGCTATAGCTAAGATTTTGACCGATAATGGATATAATATTCACTGGTGGTTCCGAAATGCCGAAAACCTTGAACAGATAAAGAAAAACGGTATTAATCCCAGTTATTTATCTAAAGCAATATTCAATACCAGTCAGCTTACTTTAAGCAATGATCTGAACGAGGTTATTAATGCCAGCTCAATCCTGATCGTAGTTGTGCCTTCTGCTTATATTGAAGAGTCGTTTAGCGTGGTTAGTAAAGACGCATTAGTCAACAAAACGATAGTATCAGCGGTAAAAGGAATTTTGCCCGGTAGTAATGAGTTGTTGTTAGATTATTTAATAAGAGAATTTTCTATAGATAAACATAATTATTACACACTTCTCGGGCCTTGTCATGCAGAAGAAGTGGCGTCTGAAAAGCTCTCGTACCTTACCTTTTCGGGCATTGATGAAGCAAGGGCAAAAGATATTTCCGCATTGTTCAACAATCAATTCATCAACACAAAAACCAATACGGATATTTACGGTGTACAGTATGCCGCGGTATTGAAGAATATTTATGCATTAGCCGCGGGCATTGCTACCGGGCTGGATTATGGTGATAATTTCTTAAGCGTATTTATAGCGAATTGTACCAATGAAATGGAGCATTTTCTTGATAAAATATCGCCGAGAAACAATGAGCATAAATATTCCGTTTCGGTGTATTTAGGAGATTTATTGGTAACATGCTACTCGTTGTATAGCCGCAACAGAATGTTTGGAACCATGATTGGAAAGGGTTATTCTGTAAAAGCCACCAAGTTGGAACTGAACATGGAAGCTGAAGGATACAATGCCTGCAAATGTATTCATGATATCAACAAAAAAGTAGACAGCAACATTCCCATCGCGGAAGCTGTGTATGAGATATTGTGGAATAAGGCTTCTGCAAGACAAACTTTTAAACAACTGGAATCTATTTTGCAGTAAATTCCTTACACAAACAGATCGGCTGCAATGCCATCTGCCATTAGCTTTCCTTTATTAGTAAGCGTTAGTTGGTGATTAAGTTTTATAAGATGTTCAGAGCTTATCCATTTACTTGCTTTAATCAATAGATGTTGCTGTATTTTTTCATTTTGCAGTAATGGGTGATGTAAATCTAATCCTATATTTGTTCTGAGACTCGTCATAATGTATTCATCAATTTTATTCACGTCAGATAAAGTTTCTATTTCAAAAGGAATCTCGTCTTTGCTCATTGATTGAATGTAAAGCGCATTATTACTTATATTCCATTGCCTGGAATGGGTGTTGAAAGAGTGGGCCGATGGGCCAATTCCTAAGTATGGTTTCCCTGACCAGTAATTGGAGTTGTGTTTACTTTCAAACCCGGGTTTAGCAAAATTAGATATTTCATATTGTTCATAACCTGCGCCATCAGCCAGTTTCATCAGTATTTCAAATTGACGGGCCTGTTGTTCGTTATCAATATTTTTTATTTTTCCTTTTTCTATAAACTTATACAAGGCGGTTCTGTGCTCAACAGTAAGGGCATAGCATGACAAATGTGGAATATGCAAAGATAGGGCTGTGTCTAAATTCTTCATCCATTGCTCGTCAGTAAGTGTAGGCGTTCCATAAATTAAGTCGATCGTTATATTATTAAAACCCGCGTCCTGAGCCATTTGTATGGAGTTTATAGCATCCGCGCTGTTATGCGCTCTGTTCATCCATTGCAGATCATCATCAAAAAAAGATTGAGTGCCTATGCTCAAGCGATTGATGCCGGTATGTTTCCACGATTCTAATTTTTCTTTACTGATATCGTCAGGGTTCGCTTCTATGGTAATTTCAGGGCAGGCAATAATGGTATAATGATCTTTGATAGTGGCCATTATTTTTTTGATGTGTTCTGCTGTTAAGATAGACGGCGTGCCGCCTCCAAAGTAAATGGTTTCAAGCGGTTTTTTAAGATAATCCTCTTGCAATGCAATTTCCCTGCAAATAGCATTGACCATTTCATCTGTCTGGTGTCTTGTTGTAGAGAAATGAAAGTTGCAGTAATGACAAGCTTTTTTGCAAAATGGTATGTGAATATAAATAGACAAAAGAAGTCTGTTTTTTAAAATAAATAAATTTAATGAAATTATATTTATCTCGGCGCTATCACATGCGTATTGCCTGAAACGCTACTGATGACAAAGCTACTGATAACGTGAGAGATGATATCTATTTTAGATATTTTCTTCAATACAAATTCGTTGTATTCATTCATGTCTTTCAAGAGTAATTTTAATAACGCGTCGTATTCGCCGGATACCATCACCGCTTCTGCTACTTCTTCAAACTGCATTATATGTTCTGAAAATTGCTTAAAAAGTTCTTCCTGGTGCCTTATAAGCTTTATCTGCATATAAACGATTAATTCAAACCCCAGCTTTTCAGGATTGATCACCGCGGCATATTTTTCTATCACACCTTCATTCTCTAATTTTTTTACTCTGTCGTACACAGGAGTAGGAGACAGGTTTACTTTAGCGGAAAGCTCTTTCATGCTTTGTTTTCCGTTTATTACCAGTTCTTTTAATAACAGCTTATCGGTTTTATCTATTGGTATCATCATAAATTTTTAAGCAATGCACATTGCAGGTTCGTTTTTATACTGAATTAGCAATATTATTATCGCTAAAAAGAAAATTAATCTGCAAATATAAGCTTATAAGCAAATAATATCTTATTTTTTTCTTGTTGTCAAAATATTTATGTATAAATACTACTTTTGCTAGAAATATATTATTATGAACGAAGATTGGAAATTAGACATATTCCAAAGAATTAAAGAAGCTTCCAATGCTTTTTTAGGTTACCCTTTGGCAAAAGATTTTTCGTACGAAGATTTTGCTCCTTTTTTAAACTATGTTATTAATAATGTGGGCGATCCGGAATCGCCTTCTACTTTATCAATAGATACGAAAGATATTGAAATTAAATGTGTACAATTCTTCACTAAAATTCTTAAAGGTGATCCAAAAAAAGTGTGGGGCTACGTTACCAACGGTGGCACGGAAGGAAATCTTTATGGTTTATACGTGGCCAGAGAAGCTTTTCCGCATGCGATAGTTTATTATTCGGAAAGTACGCATTATAGCGTGAAAAAAAATCTGCATTTGCTGCAAATTCCCAATATCGTAATTCGTTCGCAGGAAAACGGTGAAATGGATTACCAGGATTTGGATAATACAATCGCGTTGAAAAGAGATCACCCGGCTATATTTTTTTTAAATATCGGTACCACAATGACCGAGGCTGTAGATAAATTGGATGAGATAAAAAAGATCATCAAAAGTACGCTATTAAAGACTTTTACATACATTGCGACGCCGCTTTTTTAGGAGCATTAGCGCCGTTTATAGAGGAAGGTCCTAAATTTGATTTCTCAGAAGGCGTAGACAGTATCTCTATTTCCGGGCATAAGTTTTTAGGAAGTCCTATTCCTTGTGGGTTGGTATTGGTAAAAAGAAATCACAGAGATCGTGTGGCTCATTCTATATCTTATGTAGATACTTTGGATACCACTATTACGGGTTCAAGAAACGGAATGACTCCACTTTTTATCTGGGACTTTATTCAGAAGCAGGGTGTCGAGGGACTGATAAAAAGAACAAAAGAGTCTCAGGCGCTTGCAAAATATACAGAAGATGAAATGAATAAAATAGGGATAAAAGCATGGCGCAATAATGATGGGTTGACGGTGGTTTTCCCGAAGCCATCTTTTACGATCAGAAATAAATTTCAATTGGCATCTGACGAAAATATCTCTCATGTAATATGTGTACCGGGTATCAAAAAAGAACAAATAGATAACTTGATTGAAGAGTTGAAAAATGACAATCAGGAAGATGCAAAACATTCTGAAGAAGCCATAGCGCCTAACTTATACGTAACCACGGCATCCTGATTTAAGCTTTATTTATAGGATAACCAACATAAAAAAACCTCGCATTTTTGCGAGGTTTTTTTATGAAAAATAAGAATTATTTGTTTTCGTTATTTTTTTCTTCTTCTTTCAATTTAGCTTTAATGTCTGCTAAAGCGCCTAAGTCTCCAAGTGTAGATTTCTCTACTTTGTTTTGAATGTTCTTAACAACTTTTCTGGCGTTTTCAGCTTCTGTTCTGGCTTCTTTCTTCACAGCTTCTTTAGCTTCTGCCTGCTCTTGTTCCCAAATGCGTGCATGGCTAAGAACGATTCTTTTTTCGTTTCTGTCAAATTCAATTACCAGGAAGTTATTTGTTTCGTCTAATTCAACAGATTTTCCGTCTTCTTTAGCAAGATGACGGTTTGGAACAAATCCTTCCAAGCCGTAAGGAAGTTGTACCAATGCGCCTTTTTCGTCTTTGCGAGTAACAGTTCCTTCGTGGGTGCTGCCAACTGCAAATGTATCTTCCAGCGCATTCCATGGATCTTCTTCCAATTGTTTATGACCTAATTGCAATTTGCGGCTTTCTTTATCAATAGAAAGAATGATGGTATCTATGTGCTCTCCAACTTTTACATATTCTGAAGGGTGGTTAAAGCGTTTCAGCCAGCTTAGATCGCTAATGTGGATCATGCCGCCAATGCCGGGCTCTAACTCAACAAATACACCGTATGGAGTGATGTTTTTAACCAAACCTTTGTGCTTGCTTGTTTCAGGATATTTGTTTTCAATCGTATTCCATGGATCTTCAGTCAGCTGCTTAATAGAAAGGCTCATTTTACGTGTATCCTTATCAAGCGTTACTACCTTAGCTTCATACTCTTCATTCATGGTGAAGAATTCTTTTGCATTGATAGGCGTGTTGGCCCAGGTAATTTCACTTACGTGTACCAAACCTTCTACACCAGGTTGAATTTCAAGGAAAGCGCCATAGTCTTCTATGTTTACTACTTTTCCTTTCACTACAGAACCTTCAGCAAGTTCGGCAGGTAATACGTCCCAAGGATGTGGTGTTAATTGTTTCAGACCAAGGCTGATGCGTTTTTTGTCATCATCAAAATCCAATACAACTACTTGTAGTTTTTGGTCCAATTGCAACACTTCTTGCGGGTGATTGATTCTGCCCCAAGAAATATCTGTTATATAAAGCAAACCATCCAATCCGCCTAAGTCCATAAATGCACCAAAGTCTGTAATGTTTTTTACAGTACCTTCCAGTACCTGGCCTTTTTCTAGTTGGCTGATGATTTGTACTCTTTGTGCTTCTATATCGCTTTCAATAAGCGCTTTGTGCGATACTACGGCATTTTTAATAGCTTCGTTTACTTTCACTACTTTAAATTCCATAGTTTTTCCTACAAACTGGTCGTAGTCTGTAACAGGTTTTACGTCGATTTGAGAACCTGGCAGGAAGGTTTCCATGCCAAAAATATCAACGATAAGACCGCCTTTGGTTTTGCTGGTAACCAGACCGGTAACCACTTCGCCGGTTTTGTGTACTTCCACAATTCTTTCCCAAGCGCGCATTGTGCGTGCAGATCTGCGGCTAAGGTTCAGGTGTCCTTGCCTGTCTTCTTTTTCCACAACCATTACTTCTATCACATCACCAATGTTGATAGATGGCAAGTCGCGAAACTCATTCAGAGATACAAGACCATCGCTTTTAAAACCGATGTTTAAAACTGCGTCTGTTTTTGTAAGACCCACAACTGTAGCGTCTACAACTGTACCGTCTTCAATTTGTACGAAAGTTTTTTCATACACTTCATCGTATTTTAGCTGATCTTCTTTTGTGTAGCTCGAAACATTACGTTTGTCTACAGACCAGTCAAAGTCGTCATGTGCAGATTCTTGTACTACTTCTGCTTCTTCTGCCGGAGCAGCTTCAGCGTTATTTTCAGTTTGCTCAGGTACATTTGTTGTCGCTGTAGTTTCCTCGGTCTGAACTTCTTGTTGTTCAGCCGCAGAATTCTCCTGTGCTTCAGCGTTTGGGTTAACAATATTGTTATCGCTCATAATAAAAATCCCGAGGGTTTTAATTCGGGAGTGCAAAGGTAGTAAATTCTGTATAATTATTTAAACAAACGCTTATCAAATTCAAATTTTTCAGTCTTTTTAATCTTGATTTTTTCAAAATCCTTATGAGCAGGATTAAGGAGATAATTATAATCGCCCTGCACAACTGCTGAGGGGACTTTTAACACCAGGAATTTTTTTTCTTTAATAAATTTATTTCCCGTTTGTTGAGTATCGTTAATGTGCGGAATGTTTTTCCAGTTTTCGGGAAGCTGTGTTACTTTTATTTCTTTTATTTCAATATTGTCAGGAATGTCAATCGTAATCAAATAAAAATCATCGGGAAGTATGCCTAACGGCGTATGCACGGCAATTTCTGTAGTACATAATGCTCTTGACTCGCTCGTATACAGTACGGCAACGCCTTTGCTGTTCCAGCGTCCACCGGCTATTTCAGCGCCTTTTCCCGAAAGGTAGTTTTTAAAACGTTCTTTGGCTAGTCTGTAAACTATCATATAACTATGCAAGCACGCCGTACTCTATACGGGTAAGTTCGTCTTTAATAAGTTGAATGCCGAATGTGCTGTCTAAAAAATCTTTTGGTGTATTGCCGCCCAGGGCTACATTTTGGGTTTGCAGCCACTTGTCAAAATTTTCTTTATTGCCAAAAACTTCTATACCATAGTTGTAGAGCATGGTTATTTCTATTATTTTTTCGGAATAGATGGGATCAAAAGCTTTCTTCTCTTTTTGGTAGCGCTGCATGGTACGCTCTGATAAATGCAGGAAAGAAGACCACTCGTTCATGGTAAAGGGAATTTTTTGTGCTATGGCAGAGAATATGGAAAAATTGATACCTTTTCTAATTCTTTGTATAATGGTCAATATATGAGTGTCATCTGCTGTGGAATAGGCTACAGCGGCTTCATTTAGGGCATTGCTGGTATGGGTATCTGTATCTGTAGTTTTGTATTTCATAAGAATATTTTTAATTGCTTTATGGACGCGTAAAATATCTACACAAATATACGACAAATTTCTTTTAAATATCGTCATTTGTCAAAATTATTTTTTCTTTTGTATTTTTTTAAGTAAGATTAATTAAAAAATATTAGCTTTGTTTTTTAATGAAACGCCCATTAAAAAAATTTATCAAAAAAATAAAAACATTATTAGGCGTTCCATCCGACATGCAGAAAAAATTTATAAAATAACGGATGAAACTATCTACCAGACATCTTTTAGGGATTAAAGATTTAACACAGGAAGACATACAATTAATTCTTTCCACAGCTGCGCAATTTAAAGAAGTTTTACAACGTCCGGTAAAGAAAGTGCCTTCTCTCAGAGACATTACTATTGTAAACCTGTTTTTTGAAAATTCTACCAGAACAAAAATGTCTTTTGAGTTGGCCGAGAAAAGGCTTTCTGCCGATACGCTGAGTTTTTCAGCTGGTGCTTCATCGGTAAAAAAAGGAGAAACCCTGCTGGATACGGTTAATAACATTCTCAGTATGAAGGTCGATATGGTTGTAATGAGGCATAGCGCCAGCGGAGCTCCTCATTTCCTGGCCAAACACATCAATGCGGCAGTTATCAATGCCGGAGACGGCATTAACGAGCATCCTACGCAGGCTTTACTCGACGCCTATTCAATGATGGAGAAATTTGGTTCATTACAAGAATTAAAAGTAGCTATTCTGGGAGATATTATGCATAGCAGGGTAGCATTGAGCAATATTTATCTACTCACAAAAATGGGTGCTGAAGTTACCGTAGCGGGCCCGCCTACATTAATTCCTAAATATATACAGGAAGCCTTGCAGGTAAATGTTACCTACAATGTAAAAGAGGCTTTGCAATGGTGCGATGCAGCTAATGTATTGCGTATACAGCTCGAAAGACAAAACCAGCCCTTATTCTCCTCGCTGCGCGAATACAATTTAGCTTACGGCATCAATAGAAAACTGCTGGACAGTTTGCAAAAAGAAATTGTGATTATGCATCCGGGACCCATTAACAGAGGGGTGGAGCTTGATAGTGATGTTGCAGACGGGCCGCATTCTATCATATTAAATCAGGTGGAAAACGGAGTAGCGGTAAGAATGGCCTGCTTGTATTTACTGTCAGATAAAAATGATTAAATCAATAAATTAAATAATTAATGCGCATAGCTTTATTTCCCGGAACTTTTGACCCCATTACAATAGGACATGTTGACATCATAAACCGTTCTTTGAGCTTGTTTGATAAAATTGTAATAGGCATAGGAACCAATGCCAATAAAATACCCATGTTTTCTGCCGAGCAAAGAATAAAATGGATAAAGGAAATCTATAAAAACGAACCTAAAATAGAAGCCGCTGTTTATGAAGGATTGACTGTTACATTCTGCAAAGAAATTAATGCCAATTATATAATACGAGGTATTCGGTTTGTTAGCGATTTTGAATATGAAAAAACCATTGCGGATATGAACAGAACCCTGGCGTCGGATATTGAAACTATTTTTCTTACCTGTCTTCCCGAATACTCTTCCGTAGCTTCTACGCTGGTAAGAGATGTAATAAGAAATGAAGGAAATGCTAGTGCTTTCCTGCCCGAAGAAGTGCAAAAAGATTTAAAGAAATAATAGTTTTTTTATTTAGATTTGTATAGTATTGCTTTTAGTTTTTGAGTGGTAAGTGCTTTTTTTATAAACTTTTACTATAAAACTGAACATATGAAACCCTTGTCGTCGCTAATGCTTTGTGCAATACTTTTGTGTAGTTGCACAGCTACCAGAACAAATCAACAATTATACTACGCTACCCATTTCGTTACCCCTTATGTAACAGAGCAGGATATGATAAGCGCCAATGTCTCGGCCAATTTTTCTGATGGTACTGAGCGTTCTATCTGGGGCGGAAATGCGGACGTGGCCTATTCCCCTATAAAAAATATGGGCGTAGCCGGTGGCTATTCTTTCAATAAAAACAAGGGTAGCGCTCATTATTCTTTTAATAGCGGTGAAATCATGGTCGGCTATCATGTGCCCATAAATAACTTTAATACATTTTTTGTATCTATATATGGCGGCGATAAGTTTGGTAATATGAGCGCTAATAATTATTTTGATTCCAGTAACAACTTCAGGGCAAAAGTAACTGCCAATTTTAATGATCTGTTTTTACAACCTTCATTTATTTATGTAAGGGAAAAAGTAAGTATGCAGGCGGGAATGAGAATCACATGGAGAAATTATAGCAACATAAAACATTATTACAATTCATTCGATGAATTTATACCCGGCACTTATTATTTCGTTCAGCCTTTCTATGATATGGCTTTTGGTGTAGAGAAGTATAAAATATTTTTTAAATACAGTGCCTCTACCATGCCCAAGGGTAGAAGTTATCTGGGAGGAGATAAGCACGAACTTGTACAATTATTCTGGTCAGATTTTAGTAGTTCTGTAAGTATAGGCGTAAGAGTAGATATAAAAAATGCGTTTCAAATAAATAACAGGCTTACAAGATGATATAAAAAGAGACAGTGGAAAGAATTCCACCGTCTGGATTTGTTTCTGTTTAGTTTTATAGAAGATAGGACAAATTTAATTTCACTATTTATTTATATCATCAACATTGAATAACTTTTTATATCGGTATAAAGTTATTAACAAACAGAGCCGCTAAAATATCTAACGGCTCTGTTTTTATTATCTGTTTTGCGTACGTTTTTTCATTTCTTCTATCTTTCGCTGTTGTTCCTGCATGGCGGCTATACGTTCTGCAAATTTACTTTTCTTTTTAGGCTGCTTTCTTTTTTCATTGATCTTAGCTAATATTTTTTCATGATCTATAATAAAATTCATAATGACCAGTTGAATCAGGAAGGTAATGATATTGCTGACCGTATAATACCATGAAAGTGCGGCAGGTTGATTATTAAAAATGAACAACATCATAATGGGCATGATATAAGGCATGTACTTCATCATTTGCATCTGCGGATTATCTTCCATACCTGTGGTAGGAGTCACGTTCATGCTATAGATAGAACTGACCATCATGGTAGCACATGCAAGCAATGTAAATAAACTTATATGATCGCCCAGTAGCGGAATGTGAAATGGAAAGCGGAATAATACATCGTATGTAGAAAGATCTTTTGCCCATAAAAATTCTTCACCACGCAACTGGATAGCAGAGTTAAAGAAACTGTACAACGCAACGAATATAGGCAATTGTATCAATGCCGGAATACAGCCGCCCATAGGATTTACGCCGGCTTCTCTGAACAGGTTCATTTGCTCCATAGCGTATTTCTGCTGTTCCGGAAACTTCTTCTTCAGTTCATCCAGCTCCGGGCGCAACACGCGCATTTTAGCGCTGCTCAAATAACTTTTAAACATCAAAGGAGAGGTGATAAGCCTGATCATTACAGTTAAAAGCATAATTACCCATCCGTAATTGCTGATAAATTTAGAGAAGAAATCAAAAATAGGGATAATGATGTAGCGGTTGATGGGTTTCACGAAGGCATATATTCCTGATCCTAAGTCAACGCCCTGGTGCATTCCGTTGTCATAATTTTTTAATATTCTAAAATCGTTGGGACCGTAATACAATTGTAAAGGTATGGTTGCGGTGGCTGCAGCCGGTATTTTCATAGTAAGGTCTGCTGTAGCGTTAAATAGCTGATGGGTAGAGGTATCTTTTACCCTGTCCATGGTAGCTTTGCTTTCCTCCTGAAATTCGCTGCCTTTGGAAAGTAGGTTTTGGGTAAAGAATTGTTGTTTAAATCCAATCCATTCTGTGGGATCTTCAAAAGTGATTCTGCCGCTACTGCCTGTCCTCTTAAAATCATATCCTTCGGCTTCGCTGTAATAATTTATTCTCGCCTGATCGCCTTCGTATTTGCCATTCAATTCCTGTTGGTGCAGTTCTGTCTGCCAGTTAAAATGAATCGTATTTTGGGTTACAAGTTTATCAGCGCCATTCATAGAAATGTTCCAGTCGATAATGTAATCATTAGGTTTAATTACAAATTGGTGTACAATCTTTCTCCCGTCAGGAGAGCTTAGCGTAAAGTTAGCGATCTGCGAGCCATCGCCTTTTTTTTCTACCGGGGAAGCAGCAAAGAACAAGTTGCTGGTTTGCGCAGATTGATTTGCGGTTGTATTTATACTGTATCCGATAGTATTTTTATCGCCGCCCAATTCTACAGGCTTATTAGTAACGCTGTTTGTGTAATTTTTTAAGATGATGTTTTTTAGCTGGCCGCCCTTATTGGTAAACTCAGCAATTAATACTTCGTTTTCTATCGTGGTGGTAGTTTCAGTACCCGTAGCGCCTGAAGCGAAGTCGCCGGCTGTAGCGGTTCTGTTAATAGAATCGGCACTTAAGGAATCGTTGATAACACTTACAGAATCCACAACAGGAGTGTTTAGCTTAGCTATTCTTTCTAAAGAATCTTTTTTATGCTGCTGTTGTTTCAGGTACTGCGCCTGCTGCTTATTGTTGAAATAGAAAAAGCCTATAAACAAAATACCAAGTAATACAAAACCAATAATAGTATTCTTATCTCCCTTCATCTGTATATTTAAATTTGTAAAATGATTGGCAAAGGTAAATATTAATTGCTAAATATAACAGGTAAAGTTTTCGATGTTTTTTCTATGCATAATTAAAAATAAAAACGCGCCGAACAGCGCGTTTCATCAAATATTTTTTAGTGTGTGCTATGCCTGGCAGTATTCTTCAAAGCTTTGAATTAAAGCGTTCGCGATTACTTGCGCCGGACGACCTTCAATCATATGTCTTTCAATAAAGGTAACCAATTCACCGTCTTTAAACAAAGCAATTGATGGTGAGGAAGGCGGATAGGGCAATAATTTTTCTCTTAAATGAGAAACTGCTTCCGTATCGAAGCCGGCAAATACCGTAGCTAAATAATCGGGTTTCTTTTCGGAGTTGTTCACTGCCATCAAAGCGGCAGGGCGCGCGCTGCCTGCAGAACAGCCACATACAGAATTGATAACAATAAGCGCGGTTCCGTTTTGTGCTAAAACTTCATCTACTTCGGCCGGTGTTTGTAAATCTTTAAATCCATTATCGGTTAACTCTGCCTTCATGGGCAGTACTATTTCTGCTGGATACATAATTTTTTCTCGTTTTAATTTTAGTTAAGTAACTATTGCAAATGTACCGCATTTACTTTACTATTGCGTTAGTTTTTTGTAATAATATTGTTTTTTTGGTATAGACAAATTGTCGGTAAAAGAACGATTTTTGTGTCAAATTTTCATAAAAATTATCTTCAAAATCTATCGGAATAAGATTTGTTGATGTATAATCGTAAAACAATTAATAAAGATAACAATTAAAAAATAACAAATCATGACACAGATAAAATCAAATTTTGGAACCATCAATAGCATTTTAGAAGAAATTTTCGGGAATCAGCACACGCCTAACTGGACAAAGCCTGCCGGTTTTTCTCCGCTTGTAAATGTGGGAGAAGATAATGATCATTATTTTATTGAGATAGTTGCTCCGGGCTTGCAAAAAGCTGACTTTGCCGTAAATATTGAAAACGCTATGCTGACTGTTTCTTTTGAAAAGCAAACAACAGACGTTGATGAAACAAAAAAATATCACCGCAAAGATTTTGCGATAACCGGTTTTAAAAGAACATTCAATATCGAAAAAAATATTGACTTCGATAAAATAGAAGCAAAATACGAAAACGGAATTTTAGAACTTATGCTTCCTAAAAAGCAAGAAGAAAAACCAACTCCTAAAACAGTGGAGATAAAATAGTTTCATTGAGTTTTTAGATAAAAAAAATAGCTAAATTATAAAGAGGTGAGAAATCACCTCTTTTTTGTGTTTACATGCAGGATTACATAAAAAACTTAATTATCTTTGTTGATATTTATTATATCAAGGTCAGTAAAAAAATTTATGCTTAAAGACATTCAGATTCAAAATCAAAAAGAAACCCGTGCAGGGTTTGGCGAAGGTATATACCAGTTAGCCCAGGAAAATAAAGATGTAATTGTATTGACTGCGGATCTCGCGGGCTCCTTTAAACTCGGACCTTTTCTGGAAGAGTTCTCAGACAGGTTTATACAGGTAGGTATTGCAGAAGCCAATATGATGGGCATTGCAGCCGGATTAACTATTGGCGGTAAAATTCCATATACTACCACTTTTGCCAACTTCAGTACAGGTCGTGTGTATGATCAGATAAGACAAAGCATTGCCTACAGTGATAAGAATGTAAAAATCTGTGCCAGCCACGCAGGCTTGTCTTTAGGTGAGGACGGCGCTACGCACCAGATTTTAGAAGATATCGGGCTCATGAAAATGCTTCCCGGAATGACGGTTATAAATCCTTGCGACTTTAACCAGACCAAAGCGGCTACCAAAGCTATTGCCGGCATCAACGGGCCGGTTTATCTGCGTTTCGGCAGACCTAAGTGGCCTAATTTTACTAAAGAAGACGGTAGTGATTTTGTTATCGGTAAAGCGCAGATAATAAATGAAGGTTCAGATGTTACGCTTTTTGCCTGCGGGCACATGGTATGGACCGCTATAGAAGCCGGGAAAATATTGGAAGAAAAAGGATATAGCGTGGAAGTGATCAATATGCACACCATTAAGCCGCTTGATGAAGAAGCAATCATCAACTCTATCAAAAAAACCGGGTGCGCCGTTACCTGCGAAGAGCATAATGTATTGGGCGGATTGGGTGAAAGCATTGCCAGAGTAGCAGCCGCTAACAATCCTGTACCCATAGAAATGATAGGCACACAAGATACTTTCGGCGAAAGCGGTACGCCCGAACAGCTGTTTGAGAAATACGGACTTACAAAAGAAAAAATAGCAGCAGCAGCAGAAAAAGGTATTTCAAAAAAATAAAAAATTTAAACCCCGAATAAATCAGTTTGTCCTAAAGACAGATTTTTGAAAGTTGGGGATTCTAAAATATAAAAATTAAACGGATGCAACATTTAGAAGACGCAGAGTTATTACGTTTATTCAAAGAAGAACCAACCAGAGAAAAAGCCTATACAGCAATCATAAAAAAATATCAGGAAAGGCTTTACTGGCATGTACGCAGAATGGTGGTAGAACACGAAGACGCTAACGACGTACTGCAAAATGTTTTTATAAAAGTATGGAGAGCGCTGGATAATTTTCGGGAAGATAGTAAACTCTATACCTGGTTGTATAGAATAGCCACAAACGAAAGCCTGACCTTTTTAGAACAACAGAAAAAAAGAACAGCCGTGAGTTTAGATGACATAGAATATTCATTGACCAACAAAGTGAAGGCGGATACTAACTTTGATGCCGAAAAACTTGAGTGGAAGTTGCAGTTGGCTATACAGCAGTTGCCCGAAAAACAAAGACTGGTATTTAATCTGCGCTACTACGACGAAATGCCTTACGAAGAAATGAGTCGTGTTTTAGACACCAGCGAAGGTGCGCTAAAAGCCAGCTACCACCATGCCGCTAAAAAAGTAGAGGAGTATATAAGAAATAATCCTTAATCGAGTAAACTTAGTGAAACATACTAAGTCAAAACAAACAGTATGACACAAACAAAAGGAAATATGAAACAGGAAAATCATGAAGAAGTGATTGTAAGCTTCGGAAAGACAGAACTGCCTTATACGCTGCCCCAGGGATATTTCGATACATTTGCAGAGGATATGTTAAGCCTGATACGCATAGATGCCTATCCTAAACAAAGTATCTTTAGCGTTCCCGAAGGCTATTTTGATAATTTTGCCAACACAGTTTTAAACAGAATCAGAATCGAAGAGCAGGAAAATGCAGATGTACTGGAAGAATTGAAAGAAATCGCACCCTTGCTTACAACCATCAGCCGCGAAAATGTATATACGGTTCCGCAAGGTTATTTTGAGAATTTTACCGTAAATACAAACGAAGCCAAAGTTGTATCTATCAATCAGCAGGAAAAAAGTAAAAAGAATACTTGGAAAGGATTGGCGGTAGCCGCTTCCCTGTTAGCAGCCGTGCTTACATTGGGGTTGGTAGTTAATAATAACAATGATACCGCTACGGCTTCTACTACACCACAGCAGATTCAAAATTACGCCAGTGCAGGTACAATAGATATGGATAGCGCAAAACCGAACGCGCAGAATACAAGAAGTTATTTAAATAATTCCGGTACGCAAAATGAGATAAATGGTCCTAAAGTAATAGAACCACAAAAGATAAATGTGATCAACGTTTCGCAGGAAATTAATGCTATCAGCAGCAAAGATCTTGAAGAATATCTCAACAGTACACCGGCCATTAATTAAGTTAGTAAAAAAAATATTTAAGTGAAAAAGTTATTGTTTATATGTATTTTATTTTTATTCTCCTTTTCGTATAATGTTAACGCTCAGTCGGGAGGTTTAATCAGTTCCTCTTTCAGCCAAAACAATAAGAGCACTAACAGCAGTGCACGAGGAACAGAAAAAATTAAACAGTTGAAAACCGTTTACATGGTCAAAGAACTGAACATTCAACAAAAAGAATATACTGATTTCTGGAATGCCTACGGCAAATACGAACAAGATTTGAATAAGTTATGGCTTGAGCACAAAGGCGGGAAAAACAGTTTTGAAAATAAAAGCAAACAGTTGCAAAAGGATTATATACCCGTATTTCAGAAAATACTAGGGTCGGAGGATCGAGCCAATAAAGTGTTTGCAACCGACTCCGATTTCAGGCAAATGCTTAGGAAAGAGTTAAAAGACAGAAAAGATTAAAATTGAAAATTAAACCTTAGTCAATATTATAGTTCAAATTAGTGTTTTAGTTTTAAGTGTTTTTATAGTTTAGATTTACAGACGCCCCATTTCTATGGGGTGTCTGCTTTTTATGGAGAATTACCTTCTGCCATCCACTCATTTAGTAAATTATACAGTTCATTTCTTTGTGCTTCATCACTAGGTTTAATAAATAGTTTTAAATTATATTCTATACCGAATCAAAGTTTTTTTGACGTATGAATACTTATGTTATTCCATTGGCTTTTTAACCCGAGTTCGATTAATAATTTTGGTTAAGTAGTTGTATAAATATAGAAATATTTGTATATTTAAGTTTCTAACATTCAAATATTTAACAACTATTTCTCATGATTAACTTTGATAAAGTTACGGATATTTTTTGTATTGTGGATGAATTTTGTTTACAATTTCAAAAATTTACCCAGCCCTTCATTATTGGAAACCCTCCAAAAAAGAAACCAAAAATGAGCAATGCTGAAGTCATTACCATCATGATACTTTTTCAACTTAGCGGTTTTAGAACTTTTAAGCACTTCTATATCTATTACGTACAAAAACACATGAAGCAAGAGTTTCCTATAACTGTTTCCTATAACCGCTTTACGGAACTTATGCAATCTAATCTTATGTGTCTTACCATGTTTGCAAAAACTTGCGCTCTTGGTTCATGTACCGGTATCTCTTTTGTGGACAGCACCCCAATAAAAGTTTGTGGCAACAAAAGAATCAAAAGAAACAAGGTTTTTAAAGATTTAGCGACCACAGGGAAATCTACCATGGGCTGGTTTCACGGATTTAAACTTCATATCGTCATCAATGATAAGGGCGAGATATTGAGTTTTTGTGTAACACAGGCGAATGTAGATGATAGAGAACCCCTTAAAAACGAGACTTTTTTAAAGAAAATCTTCGGAAAACTATTTGGCGACAAAGGGTATATCTCTGAAAAACTGAACCAAATGCTATTTGTAGACGGTATTCAGCTCATCACAAGTATCCGAAATAATATGAAAAACTCCTTGATGACCATGTCCGACAAAATCCTTCTAAGAAAAAGATCCATTATCGAAACTGTAAATGATGAATTGAAAAATATTTGCCAGATTGAGCACTCAAGACACCGTTCCATAGTGAATTTCATGAACAATTTGGTGGCAGGAATAGTTGCTTACAGCTTCTTCCCTAAAAAGCCATCTTTAAAATATGAAACCATTAAAACTAATCAGTTACCACTTTTTTATTAATCGAACTCAGGTTATGAATGTCGGATTTTCGAAATATTTTTTCCTTCAAGAGTAATTATTCTTTATATTAGTGGAGCAAAATATCAGATGACACATCGTAATGATTTTTTTCTTGTAAATTTCCTTTTGTTTTAAGAGAAATGAGTAGTGAAAAAAAAAGTTATAATTAAAAAATATAATATATACAGTTGAGAGTCATATCCAAATCTCGTTTTATTTCCGGAGTGCAGTGTCACAAAAAAATCTGGTTCGATTATTACCGGAAAGACTTGCGATTGCCAATTGATTCTGCACAGCAAAGAGTTTTTGACCTCGGTCATGAAATTAGCAAGATGGCGCAAAAAGTATTTCCAGGTGGTAAAGATGCTACGCCTGAAAATTTCTATAATCTCAACCCGGCTGCTATTCAGACTAGAATATGGCTTGAGGAAGGGATTGAGATCATCTACGAAGCTACATTTATTGCAGGGAATGCCACTGCCATACTGGATATCCTTCACAGAAAAGGAAATAAATTGCATGCTATTGAAGTTAAAAATTCAACCGAAGTAAAGGATTATCATCTACAGGATGCTGCCCTTCAATATTTTGTTATGAGCAAGGCAGGCTACCAGCCGGATTGTTTTTATCTGATGCATGTCAATAATAAATATGTAAAGGATGGTAAGATTACTGATGAATTTTTTATCATGCAGGACATTACAGAAACAGTAAAATCCAAGCAGCAGTGGGTTGCTGAAAACTTAGGAACTTTACTTGATATAGTGCAATTGCAACAAGAACCTGTAGTCTCGATCGGAACCCTTTGTGGAAGCCCTTTTGATTGTGATTATCGACATCATTGCTGGAGTCATATTCCTGAGAAATCTGTTTTTGATCTAGCTCTAGGGAGAAAAAAGATATGGGATCTTTATGAAAAGAATATTTTGAAACTGGAAGATATCCCGGAAGATTATCCTCTCTCTTGCAATCAGCTTCTACAGGTTAACGGTGTTAAAAACGGTAAAGAAGTTTTTGAAAAAGAAAATATTCAAAAATATCTCAATTCATGGGAATTTCCGCTGCATCACTTCGATTTCGAAACCATTTATCCTGCGATTCCTATACTGAATGGCACTAGTCCGTACCAGCAGATTCCATTTCAATATTCGTTGCATATTCAAAATGAGGATAGGAGTATTGTTCATAAAGAATTTCTTGCAGAGCCAATGGATTTTATAAATGAGATCAAAGATCCTCGCAAAAAAATGATTGAGCAGATGAAGCATGATTTTGGGATTGTCGGAAGTGTTGTTACTTATAATATGTCTTTTGAAAAAAACAGACTGACCGAGTTGGCAAAAGATTTTCCTGAAGATTCTGAATTTCTCAATGGCATCCTCTCTCGTTTAGTAGATCTGCTACCAATTTTTAAAAAGCGCTGGTATTACAAACCTGCAATGGGAAAATCTGCAAGTATAAAATCTGTATTGCCTGCTATTGTACCGCATCTTTCATATCACGATATGGAAATAAAAAACGGCGAAGCAGCGAGTGATGCATTTCTTCAAAGCATCCTGACTCCTGCTATTTATACAGCTAAACTGAGAAAAAGCCTGCTGAAATATTGTGAAATGGATACTTGGGCGATGGTGGAGATTTATAATCACTTGAACAGACGAAATGTATAAACCCTTTTCTTTAGAGGGGAATAAAGATGTGATTTTTCCGTAATACAATTGGGAAAGTAAAAAATATATACGATCGCAGCAATCCTTCCAATGCTAAAATAATCAGCGATTGTGGTTGCGCCCTGGCTCAGTCATACTGACAATTTTTTGTACTGCCGCTTGTTTGTGGCGGATACTCTTGTTCAAAGCCGGGATTTTGTAATTTTTAAAAACATAAGCGATCCTATTTGAAGTAACTCTTATTCAAATTAATTTTTAGCATTCAAATAATCTAAAATTATCTGCACTTCGGTTTTTACACCATTAGCGAGCGCTTTTTCATCGGGATTGAAAGCGGGGTTATGATTAGTGGGGCCTTCTCCTACACCGATAATGAAATAGCAGACAGGCGCTACTTCGCGATAGTAGGAAAAGTCTTCGCTGGCGGTCATTCTGGGTGCATCAAAAACCTTATCTTTTCCCAGTGCCTTGATAGCGGCATTTCTTGCCAGATCAGACAGGACTTCATCATTGATGATGGCCGGATAACTATACACATAATTCAAATCGTAAGTAGCGCCGTAAGCCTTGGTGGTATTTTCAATAATGGTTTTGACGCGTTCTGCAACAAGCTTTCGGGTATCTTCACTAATGGTTCTGATGCTTGCCGCAAGTTCTGCTTTATCCGGAACTACATTAGGAGCGTCGCCTGCCTGAAATTTTCCTACGGATATTACACCCATTTCTCCCGGCTGTATGCTTCTGGATACAAC
>JAEWKC010000004.1 GCA_023386235.1 Bacteroidota bacterium
CCGTTGACACGCAACCCACGCTCGCAAGCCTCTTCGTTTGGCTTTATAAGCCAAACTCCCGAGTCTTTCTCCCAAAGCGTGTCAACAGTGGCGCTTGACCAAATTTTATCTTGCCCGTCGTCTTGCCGCACTTGCCCATGGGCTGCGTGCAACAAGACGCTTAACAAAATTTATTCGCCATTGTATATATTTTATTTTGGGCACTCATGATACCGCTGCGCTAAATTGATCCCGAAACAAATGCTCCTATTTTTTCTAAAACAAGTTTTGAAAAAATTCGCATTTTTTTCGGAACTTCGGCAAGCGCAATCGTTAGCAGCAAGTTTGAAGACAATAATCTCTTTTTATAACAATGAAAATATTTATTAATAAATTAATACCTCAAAAAGGAATAGACATGCTGTTGGCAGCAGGTCACACGGTTACGGTCAACCCCGAAGAGAATACACCTATCTCACAAAAATCATTAATAGAAAATTGCCGGCGGCACGAGGGGCTGATTGTAGCAGGATTTGCTCAGCTGGATGAATATTTTTTCTCTGAATGCAGCCATCTTAAAGCCGTTGCGCTGATGTCTGTGGGATACGACAGCGTAGACATGCATGCAGCTACCAGTTATAAAATACCTGTAAGCAACACGCCCGATGTATTAAGCAAAGCTACGGCAGAAACTGCCTTTTTGCTCATGCTGTCTGTGGCCAGAAAAGCTTTTCACAACTATTTGAAAATTGTAAAAGGCCAATGGCAACAGTTTGAACCCACAGCCGATTTAGGCACCGACCTTCACCACAAAACACTGGGTATTTACGGGCTGGGCAAAATCGGGTTTGAAATGGCTAAAAAATGTAAAGACGCCTACAACATGTCCGTCATTTACCACAATAGAAATCGTAACCGGGAAGCCGAAAACCAACTTGCGGCAAAATATGTCTCCTTTAAAGAATTGTTACAGCAAAGCGACTTACTGTCTGTACATGCCAATCTTAATGAAGAAAATTTGGGCGTGTTCAACAAAGATGCTTTTAGCCAAATGAAGCCCTCCTCCATATTTGTAAATACAGCAAGAGGCGCCATGCACAACGAAGCAGATTTGAAATACGCTTTGGATAATAAAATTATCTGGGGTGCCGGGTTAGACGTAACCAATCCTGAACCGATGGATAAAAATAATCCACTCTTATTTATGCCCAACGTATGTATTCTGCCACACATAGGCTCGGCTACACAACAAACACGCGATGCAATGGCAGCATTGGTTGCCAAAAATATGATAGCCGCTGCCAACAACGAAAAAATGCCAACAGTCGTAAACAAAAAAGTATACGCATAATATTTACGCAATCGGTTTATTTACAAAAAACATTTTAGTTAAGGAAGTATTTTATTGCACCCATATTTAATATCTTAGCTACTCAAAAAATACATTCATTTTATGCGTATTCCTACCGATCTGGAAATAGCCCAAAAAGCTCCCATACGTAAGATAAGAGAGATAGCCGAAAAACTAAATATTGATAAAGAAGACCTCTATTACTACGGCAAGTACAAAGCTAAAGTGCCCCTAAAGTATATTGATGAAGAAAAAGTGAAGCATTCCAGGCTGATACTGGTTACCTCCATCAACCCTACTCCGGCCGGCGAAGGGAAAACCACGGTATCTGTAGGGCTGACAGATGGGTTAAATAAAATAGGCAAGAAGGCGATGGTAGCCCTGCGCGAGCCTTCCTTAGGTCCTGTGTTTGGCATGAAAGGCGGAGCAGCGGGCGGCGGGTATGCACAGGTTATTCCGATGGTAGATATCAACCTGCATTTTACAGGTGATTTCGCTGCCATTGAAAAAGCCAATAACCTGTTGAGCGCGCTTATAGACAACAACCTTCAGTCCAAAAAAAATTCACTGAATCTTGATCCCAGAACAATCGTATGGAAACGCGTGATGGACATGAACGATCGGTCGCTCAGAAAAATCATCATTGGCACCGGAGGCAGCAAAAACGGTATTCCTCGCGAGGATGGTTTTAATATTACACCTGCCAGTGAAATCATGGCCATACTCTGTCTTAGCCAGAGTATTAGTGAATTAAAAGAAAGATTAGGCAATATTTTCATCGGTTATACTTTTGACAACCAACCCGTTTTTGCCCGCGATCTGAAAGCACAGGGCGCTATGGCCATATTGCTGAAGGATGCTTTTATGCCCAATCTTGTACAAACGCTGGAAGGCAATCCCGCTGTACTACACGGCGGACCGTTTGCCAACATCGCGCAAGGCACCAACTCTATTGTGGCTACCAAGCTTGCTATGTCGTTGAGTGATTATGTAGTTACAGAGGCCGGATTCGGCGCTGATTTAGGAGCCGAAAAATTTATGGACATTAAATGTCACTATGGAAATATACAGCCGCACGCGGTGGTCATCGTTGCTACCATCAAAGCACTGCGCTATCATGGTGGTGCAAAGAAAAATGAATACCTGAAGCCCAATTTGCTTTTGGTAAAAAGAGGTATTGAAAATCTAAAGAAACATATTGAGAACATTTTCAAATTCGGCATTACACCTATTGTCGCCATCAATCATTTTGCAAAAGATACTAAAGAAGAAATTGATTATGTAAAAAATGAATGTGCCAAAATGAATGTACAGGCTGTAGAAGCACACGAGTTTTTGCACGGTGGCGAAGGCATGAAAGACTTGGCGAACGCCGTGGTAGACAACATTGCACTCAATAAAAATTCATTCCATCCGTTATACAATATCAACCTTCCGGTGGAAGATAAAATTGAAACGATTGCCAAGGAGCTGTATGGTGCACGAAAAGTGCAGTTTTCTTCTATCGCGCAAAACGATCTGAAAACTATTTATGCACTGGGACTGGATAAGTTGCCCGTATGTATGGCTAAAACACAAAAGTCTCTTTCAGATGATGAAAATGCCATTGGACGGCCAACTGATTTTACCATTCGTGTACGCCAGTTTGAAATTGCCGCCGGTGCAGGTTTTTTAATTCCCATATTAGGAGAAATGATGCGCATGCCCGGGTTACCATCAGTTCCGGCCGCCGAATACATGGATATTGATGCAGATGGAGAAATTACAGGGATAAGTTAGAGGGAAGAAGGATGAGGGATGAAGGATGAAGGATGAGGGTGAGGTAGCAGACAATAGTTTGGCTCTGCGCTCAACAAGACAAAATTGCGCGAAGGTGTCCAACTTAAGAGAAAGCGAAGAATCTACATTACCTATACAGGATATGTAGATTCTTCGCTTCGTTCAGGATCACAAAACAACTTTAAGGAATCCACCTCATTGTTGCATGTGAGCAACTATATGATTATTCATCTGCCAAAAAAGGATAGGCATAATGCACAGGTGGATTATGCGTTTCTTTAATTGTTCTGGCGCTTAGCCAACGATATAAATTTATCATGCTTCCGGCTTTGTCATTCGTGCCCGACGCTCTTGCGCCGCCAAATGGCTGCTGACCTACAACAGCGCCCGTTGGCTTATCATTTATATAAAAATTACCGGCAGCCTGGCGCAGCTTTTCAGTAGCGGTTATAACAGCTTCTCTGTCCTGTGCAATGAAAGCGCCCGTTAACGCGTACTCAGAAGTAGTATTGACCAAGTCAAGCGTTTGTTCAAATTTATTGGCATCGTATGTATAGATGGTAAGCACCGGCCCGAATATTTCTTCGCACATGGTTACATATTTCGGATCTGTAGTTTCTATTACGGTAGGTTCTATGAAGTATCCTTCCGATTTATCGTAATTGCCACCTACAAGAATTTTAGTTTTCTTATCCTTTTTAGCGTTATCAATATATTTCGCTATTTTATCAAAGGATTTCTCATCAATCACCGCGTTGATAAAATTACCGAAATCCTCTACTGTTCCTATTTTAAAAGAAGAAACCATTTCTACCAGTTTCGCTTTTATTTTATCGGACAGATTAGACGGCAGATAAGCACGTGAAGCCGCGGAACATTTTTGCCCCTGATATTCAAACGCGCCTCTTGCCAGGGCAGTAGCGGCCACATCAACATCGGCAGATTGGTGCACCAATACAAAATCTTTACCGCCCGTTTCTCCTACTATTCTTGGATAGGTTTTATATGAATGAATATTTTTACCAATTGTAGACCAAATATTATTGAACACTCCTGAGGAGCCTGTAAAATGAATGCCTGCAAAATCAGGATGCGCAAAACATATATTGCCTAACTCACCACCCGATACAAAAATTAAATTGATAACTCCATCGGGCAAACCGGCCTCTTTTAATATTTTCATGATCCAGTAGGCACTGTATACCTGTGTGTTTGACACTTTCCATACAACTGTATTGCCGCACATAGCAGCGCTTGTAGGCAAGTTGCCCGCAATAGCGGTAAAATTAAAAGGTGTGATAGCCAGTACAAAACCTTCCAGCGGACGCCACTCCAGCCTGTTGTGCACACCCGGGGCAGAGAGAGGCTGCTGCTTATATATCTCGCTTAAGAAATGTGTATTGAACCGCAAGAAATCTATCAATTCGCAGGCGCTGTCAATCTCTGCCTGGTAGGCGTTTTTACTCTGACCCAGCATGGTAGCCGCATTTAACTGAAAACGATACTTCGTAGCAATAAGATCCGCCGCTTTCAAAAATATGGCCGCACGATCTTCCCAAGGTGTATTTTCCCAGGAAGGCTTTGCTTTCAGCGCCGCGTCAATGGCATTCTTTATTTCTTTTTCTCCTCCCTGATAATAGTTGCCTAAGGTATGCTTTATTTCATGCGGAGGATGAATAGCAACTTTTGTTTTTGTCTTTACGTTTTTTCCGCCAATCACCATAGGAATGTCTAACACTTTTCTCTTTGCTTCCTGCAAAGCGTTTTTCAACGCGGCTCTTTCCGGTGAACCGGGAGCATAGTTAAGCGTAGGCTCGTTGGCCGGCGTGGGGTAATTAAAATAGCCTAAATTCATATTGTAAATTATTAATTGTTATTTATTACTTGCAACACTATGCTTGTGCCGCCGGACCAAAATTTAGCGGCAACTCTACATCTTTTATATCAATGGTTCCATGCTGTGCTTCGTAGTTGGCTATATTGTCGGCCAAAGCGCGCAGCAATCTTTTAGCGTGAATAGGTGCCAGTATTATTCTTGATTTCACTTTGCTCTTAGGCGTACTGGGCATTATATTCACAAAGTCTAATATAAACTCGGCATAGCTGTGCTGTATAACTACCAGGTTGGCATAGCTGCCTTCTGCAACTTCTTCAGTTAATTCTATATTTAACTGGTTAGCATTGGGATCTTGTTGTTGTTGTGACATAAAATAAATATATTTTCAACAAAAATACAAAAAGATACTGCTATTACGCCTATGAATGCCGTTAATATAAAAGTTGTTTAACTTTTTTATCTATTGTGCGAATGTGAAGACATAGCAAAAGCTCAATAATGTTTTTTTCTACATAAAAACCATTGAACAGCTTACTTTTTTATCGTTCATAAAAAGAAAGAATAGGAATAGAACTTACTTTAGCTATTTTATGAGAACGGCTGCTCTGCATGATGCGGTCGAAGAAGCCATGTTTTTGAGGAATAATTATCAGCCAGTCAAAATTATTTTCGGTAAGAAAATCTTGTATGCCTATTTCAAAATTATCGCATTCCTGAGAAATATATTCTGAAGCTATGCCCGACAAAGATTCTTTTAAAACTTTAGGCGGTTCTATATATTCTCCTACATTGTGTACATTAAATACTGTAAGCTTGTCAGAAAATTTGCGAGTCCATTCTACTACTGAATGATACGGTGTGGTATCGCGCAGCTTCTTATAATTAACGGCATAGCATAAATGTTGTACGCCGTGCCATTTAACGTTTTTTGGTACAATTAAAACAGGAACGGTAAAGGAGCGCAATGCAGATACTGCCGTACTGCCCCAGAGGAAGCTATCGTTTTCACCACTCATACCAAATACAATAAGCATGGGTGTTTCCCTGCTCACAATATCATTTATACAGTCATTGATCCTGCCTACACAAGACCGGTAACTGATATGAATGTCTTTGTTTATAACAGTCAGCCTGCTCATTTCGCCTTGCAAAGCCTCTTCTGTATTTCGCTCCAACTCCTGGATATCTATGTATTGCATTCCCGTATCGGAAAACGTAAAAGGCACGTCAAAAGAATGCACCAGCTCCAAAGACGTTTTAAAATAGTCTGCCAAATGCAAAGCATAGTCGGCAGCATTTTTAGCTGCAACTGAAAAATCGGTAGCTACGATAATTCTGCTCATTGCAAAATATTTTTGTTAGAAAGAAAATAAATAATGCCTAAGATTTGTCCTTATAAATTTACGGATTTTTTTTAAAAGACGATAAAAATCTATCCTAAATCTTCTCCGGAAAAGCTAAATGGCAGTAAAACCTCACAACCATCCAGCACTATTACCGGTCCTTCTCTGCCTCCCAGAATAATTTTCATCTTATTCTGAAACCTCTTTTCGTATTCAAGCATTGCCTGCCTGCACATACCACAGGGAGACAATGGTTTGGCGCTTTTATTATTCCTGTCGGAATAGCTTATCGCAATAGCTTTTACGGCAACCTGCGGCTTTACGGAAGCTATGGTGCTTAGCAATGCGCGTTCGGCACAAATGGTAACAGGATAGCTAGCATTTTCTTGGTTGGCCGAAGTGTAAACACTATTGTCTTCCAATAACGCGGCAGCGCCCACTTTAAAATCAGAGTAAGGTGTATAGGCTTTTTTTGTAGCTTCATAAGCTTTCTCCAGCAATCCTTTATCTTCTATGCTCAGCTCATCCGCGCTATCAAATACTTGGTAGGTAAAGTCAAATTTTTTTACCTGCATATTTTTATAATTTAATAAAAAATGTCCCTCAAAAATAAGAGGGACACCAAATTTACAATATTTTGCTTACAATTATTTTATCGATTTAAACAGTCTTTTCCAGCGGATGCCGTTTTGCGAGCTAAACCATATCAAAGACGCTTTGCCCACAATGTGCGTTTCGGGCACAAAGCCCCAGTAGCGGCTATCCTGGCTTCTGTGCCGGTTATCGCCCATCATCCAATAATAATTGTATTTAAATGTATAGCTGCCGGTAGGTTGGCCGTCTATAATAAACTGCCCGTTACGCTCTTCCAGGATATGTCCTTCGTAGCTGGTGATTAACCTTCTGTAAATATTGATATTAGAAGGAGTAAGCTGTACCGTAGCGCCTTTCTCAGGAATGTATAGCGGCCCGAAATTATCTGTAGACCAGTGATGCTGTCCATCATTAGGAAATAACATGGTAGAGGTGGATGTATCTAAGTCAAACCTGATGTCCACTACATTTGGCAATGCCTTTACTTTAGCCGCGTCTTCAGGGCGCATAGTCATTCTATAAAAATTATTGCCCAAGCCTTCGTACTCCGGCTGGTCAGAGGCATTTGCCGGAAATAATTTGATATTAATTACATCTGTAAGAAAATCGTTGGGAATAGCCTGACCATTGGTATGCACAATATAAGGCATTTGCGATTCTGGTGGAATGTATGCAGGCTTTCCGCTTATGAACAGGTGCCCGTTTTTTATATAAACCGTGTCGCCCGGTATGGCCGTACATCTCTTAATATAGTTATCTGTTTTATCTCTGGGATGTACCATTAGCTTGGGGTGATCGTTAAGCAACGCCTGCCGGTCACCTTTATAGCGCTCTCTCAGCAGGTCGTAATAAGGCACCGCCGATCCGTATCCCGGCTCATTGATAATTGTGTCGCCGATAGGCACATTAAATACCACTACATCATTACGTTGAATATTGCCCAAAGCCGGCAATCTCTTATAAGGAAATTTTGCCCATTCTACATAGGAAGGTGTCGTTTGAGACAAAGGCATTACGTTATGCACAAACGGAAAGCTTAACGGAGTTTCCGGTACCCGCGGACCGTAGCTTAATTTATTTACAAAAAGAAAATCATTTATCAGCAAGGTCTTTTCCATACTTCCCGTAGGAATTACATACGCCTCAAAAATAAACGTACGAATAATGGTGGCCGCTACAGTGGCAAAAACCAAAGCATCCACCCACTCACGAGCAGTACTTTTCTTGTAAAGCTTCTCTCTTTCGGGACCAATCCATCTTACATCATTTGACAATCCCAGATAAGGAAGATAAACGAAAGGAGCTACTACCGTAAGTGTATGGGATAATAAATCAAACTTACCAAAATGCATTACAAACCGTATGGTGATCCATATAGTAATGAAAAAACCTACCACAGGTATCAGCTGCAACCAAAACCAATACTTTTTAATATTGCATTTTTCCACTATCTGCCAGGTATTGTAAAAAGGTATAAGCGCTTTCCATTGCGGAATGCCTGCTTTTTTAAACATGAAATACAAACCAATATGCCAACCGATAAAGCAAATCAACAGGTAAATCCAAAACATGTGTTATTAATTTTTATAAAGGCAAATGTATAGTAATATTACCAAAGTATTAGTATTAACTTTATTTGATTTATCACAAGCTGCAATAAAAAATCTACTCCTGATTTCTTTTACTATTGAATAGAATAACACAAACGTTTACCTAAAATAATCTCTCAACCGATGGTTTTACAGAGTTTTAAAAGTAAATTTGACCGGCTTAAAATATACAGCGTACAAAGTTTTTTTCTATATAAAAATTTAATAATTATGAAGCGTATTTTTCTCCTGTGGATTATTTTTTCTTTCTCATTATCTTTATTTGCGCAAAACCGCACACAAATCACACTCGAAAAAGGGTGGAAATTTACCCGCGAAGACAACGCCGCGCAATCCAATACCGCTTTTGATGATTCCAAATGGCAATCGGTTACCGTGCCGCACGACTGGGCCATTTACGGCCCCTTCGATAAATCGAACGACATTCACCGCATGGCCATTGTACAGGACGGACAAACCACAGCCATTGAGCATTACGGGCGTACCGGCGGATTGCCTTTCACAGGCGCAGGCTGGTATCGGAATAAATTTTCCATACCTGGTTTTTCTGCCAACAAGCGCGTAAAAATTCAATTCGATGGCGCCATGAGTCAGTCCCGCGTGTATGTGAACGGAAAAGAAGCCGGCTTTTGGCCCAACGGATACAATTCATTTTATTTTGACATTACCGATTTGGTAAATCCTAACGGACAAAATAATACGCTTGCCATTCGTCTCGAAAACAACGAGGAACAATCTCGCTGGTATCCCGGCGCCGGATTGTATCGCAACGTGCACCTCATTGTCACTAATAAAACGCATATCCCCGTTTGGGGCACGTATGTTACAACGCCTGTTGTAGAAAAAGATTTCGCCCGGGTAAACATAAAAACCAAAATAGCATCGCCTGCTTCTGCCCGATACAAACTGGTGACGGAAATAAAAGATGCATCATCCAATACAGTAACTACGCAGGAAAGCACATTAAGTAAATTCAGCCAAAATGAAATTACGCAAGAGTTGATTGTAGAAAATCCTAAGTTGTGGGATATAAAACATCCTAACTTATACAGCGCTGTTTCTAAATTATATGAAAATGAACAATTAATTGACGAATACATCACTCCTTTCGGCATCCGTACCATCGAAATTCGTCCCGATGACGGTTTTTATCTTAACGGCGAAAAGATTAAATTCCAGGGTGTTTGCCTTCACCACGATTTAGGCCCATTGGGCGGAGCCGTTAACGAAGCGGCCATTCGCCGCCAGATCCGTACGATGCAGGATATGGGCGTGAACGCTATCCGCACATCGCACAATATGCCTGCGCCTGAATATGTGCGCCTTGCAGATGAAATGGGTATGATGCTGATGGTGGAAACCTTCGACGAATGGGCCATCCCGAAAGTAAAAAACGGCTACAACCGTTATTTTAAAGAGTGGGCGGAAAAAGATATCGTCAATGTGCTGCATCATTACCGCAACAATCCCAGCGTGGTAATGTGGTGTATTGGCAATGAAGTAGAAGAGCAAAGCAACAGGCAAGGTGCTAAAACCGCTCGTTTCCTGCAGGACATTTGCCACCGCGAAGATCCTACACGTCCTGTAACCAACGGGATGGACAGACCTGACGCTGTTTTCACCAACAACATGGCCGCCATTATTAATGTGCCCGGATTTAATTATCGTCCGTTCCGCTACCAGGAGGCTTATCAGCGTTTGCCGCAGCAAATTATTCTGGGAAGCGAAACCGCATCCACATTGAGCTCGCGCGGAGTGTACAAGTTTCCCGTGCAGCGTCGTTCCATGGCACAGTATGATGATCACCAGGCATCTTCATACGACGTGGAGCACGCGGGCTGGAGCAACCTGCCCGAAGACGATTTTATTCAGCACGAAGATCTGCCCTACGCTATCGGCGAATTTATATGGACGGGAATAGATTATTTAGGCGAACCCACACCTTACTACAGCGCATGGCCCTCGCATAGCTCATTGTTTGGCGCGGTAGACCTCGCCGGAATTCCTAAAGACAGGTTTTATCTCTATCGCAGCCATTGGAATAAAAACGAAGAAACATTGCACATACTTCCGCATTGGAACTGGAAAGGTCGCGAGGGAGAAGTAACGCCGATATTTGTTTATACCAATCACCCTTCCGCGGAATTATTTATCAATGGAAAAAGTCAGGGAAAACGTACCAAGGATCTATCAATTCCTTTAGATGGAAGCTATACAGAGGAAGCTCAGAAATCTTTTGAACGTCAGAAGCGTTATCGCCTGATGTGGATGGATACCAAGTACGAACCCGGCACAGTAAAAGTAGTAGCCTACGATGCTAACGGCAACGCGGTAGCCGAAAAAGAAATGAAAACTGCCGGAAAGCCGCATCGTATAGAGCTTTCAGTAGATAGAAGCAATATTAAGGCAGATGGCAAAGATCTTGCTTTCATCAATGTAAGAGTAGTAGATAAAGATGGTAACTTCTGCCCCGACGAAACAAGACAAATCAATTTTAAAGTTACAGGAACAGGCAGTTATAAAGCCGCGGCCAATGGCAACCCGGCCAGTATAGAATCCTTCCAAGCTCCTTATATGAAATTGTTCAGCGGACAATTAACAGCTATTGTACAATCAGCTGAAAAGCCCGGCAACATTATCTTTGAGGCAAGCTCTAAGGGCGTAAGAAGCGCTAAAATCAATATCCAGACAAAATAAAAAAATTCATCAACCCTCTGTAAACAAGAGGGTTTTTTATAAAAATTATTATCTTTAAGCTCATAAAACTAAAAAAATTATGACATCGAAAATTATATACAAAGGCGACCTGAGAACAGAGATGACACATTTGCAAAGCGGCTCTGTAGTGCAAACTGATGCCCCGGTAGATAATCAGGGAAAAGGCGAACTCTTCTCTCCTACCGATCTGGTTGCTACGGCACTGGGTAGCTGCATGGTTACCATTATGGGTATCAAGTCAAGAGATATGAACATAGATCTCACCGGTACAGCAATGGAAATAACCAAGGTAATGGGCACGAATCCACGCAGGATTGTTGAAATAAAAATTGATGTGCATTTTCCAAAAGCCTTATCATCTTTAAGCGAAAAAGACAAAACCATCATTGAAAATGCAGGACTCACCTGCCCTGTTGCCAAAACACTGCATCCCGATTTAGTACAGAATATTACGTTTAACTGGTAGTTCTAAAAAGTAGATTAGCATATTTTCTACTTTTTATATCCATAAAGAAGCACCAAAGGCTGGCAGAGTGTTCGGTTTTACATCCAAATTCTTTTCTCATCAATGTAATGTACCGAACTAAATAGTTTATACTTCATAATTAACCAATATGCGTAATTGTACGGGTCTGCGAACAATTAAAATAAGAAAATTCGTAACGGGTTTTCACTTTACCTTAAAAAACTTTTTGTTACATTCGTAAAATGGAAGAACACTTACAAACTAAAACCAACAGCGAAATGCTGTCGTTTGATGATTTTCGTGAGTCTGTGCTCAACGATTATCGCCTGGCCGTTGAAAGCCGCGAAGCAAGCTTGTTAGGAAGAAGAGAAGTACTTACCGGTAAAGCTAAGTTCGGTATTTTTGGCGATGGTAAGGAAGTGGCGCAGGTAGCGCTTTCCAGGAATTTTAAAAACGGCGACTGGCGGTCAGGATATTATCGTGATCAGACAATTATATTTTCAACGGGCATTGGCAGTATCGAACAATTTTTCTCACAGATGTATGCCGATACCAATCCCGCGCATGATACCATGAGCTCAGGTAGAAATATGATTTGCCATTACGTATCAAGAAACATTGATAAAAATGGCGAATGGCTTCCTCTTAAAGAAACAAAAAACACTTCTGCCGATATTTCTCCCACAGCGGCGCAAATGCCCCGGGCATTAGGCTTGGCATTCGCCTCGAAACAATTCAGGAACAATCCCGCTTTGCAATCAGAAGAATTTGAAAAGCTATCCAATAATGGCAATGAGGTTTGCTTTGCCACCATTGGCGATGCCGCTACTTCTGAAGGACATTTTTGGGAAACAATGAACGCGGCGGGTGTACTACAGGTGCCTTTGGCCGCTTTTGTGTGGGACGATGGCTATGGTATATCTGTACCTACCCGGAAACAAACTACCAAAGGTTCTATTTCTGAAGCGCTGGCTGGCTTAAAAAAAGAAGCCGGCACAAACGGCATAGACATTTATACCGTAAAAGGCTGGGATTACCAGGAAATGTGCGAAGTGTTTGAACACGCTATTCAAAAAATAAGAGATACCCACGTACCCGCCTTATTTCACGTAACGGAGATCACCCAACCGCAAGGACACTCTACTTCCGGAAGCCATGAGCGATATAAAACTCAAAAACGTTTGCAATGGGAAAGGAACTACGACTGTATAAAAAAAATGACGGAGTGGATCATTGAAAACGGGATAGCGGAAGCGGAAACGCTGGATATCATACGGCAAACGGCAAAATTAAAAGTGCGCGAGGCAAGGAAGTCGGCGTATGAAAAATATATCACACCACTGAAAGTGCAAGCCGAAGAAACATTGGCCGAGCTGCAAAAAATACACACCAATAACAAAGAGGCCGATGAGTTGATCGAAGATATTTACAGTTTCCTTAAAAACAATAAGGAACCCATGATAAAGGACTCTTTGATAGCGCTTTCCAAAACATTGAATATTCTTCAGAAAGTCGGTCAGAAAAACGAACGGCTTGAAAATTATTATCATTCCCTTAAGCGCAAATGGCATCATGTATACGATAAAAACCAGCTAAATGAAGGCGCCACATCGGCCTTGAAAGTAGCCGAAATAAAACCTGTGTACTCCGGCAAATTTCACCAGGTGAATGGTTTTGAAGTATTAAATAAATATTTCAATCAGCTATTTGCTCACAATAAAAAAGTAGTGGCTTTTGGAGAAGATTTAGGACACATAGGCGACGTGAATCAGGGTTTTGCCGGCCTGCAGGAATCGTATGGCGAAGAAAGAATTTTTGATACGGGTATAAGAGAATTATCTATCATAGGCAAAGGTATGGGCCTGGCGCTCAGAGGCTTACGCCCCATTGCAGAAATACAATATCTTGATTATCTGCTTTACGGCATTGAACCGCTTTCAGATGATGTAGCTACCTTGCATTATCGTACCGATGGCAAGCAATCCTGCCCCTTGATAGTGCGCACCCGCGGCCACAGGCTGGAAGGCATGTTTCACAGCGGCTCTCCTATGGGCATGATCATCAATAGCCTTCGGGGTATGCACGTATGCGTGCCAAGAGATATGACCAGAGCCGTAGGCATGTACAACACTTTGCTACAAAGCAACGACCCGGGATTAGTGATAGAATGCCTGAACGGTTACAGGCTAAAAGAACAACTGCCCGATAACCTGCAGAACATCACTGTGCCACTGGGCGTTCCTGAAATTATCAAAGAAGGAACCGACATTACTATTGTATCTTACGGTTCGGTTTTAAGATTGATAGAAAGAGCCGCCATCAGGTTGGATTATTTAAATATCTCTTGCGAAATCATAGACGTACAAACATTATTGCCTTTTGATACTAACCATACTATAGTAGAATCATTAAAGAAAACAAACAGGATACTTTTTGTAGATGAAGATGTGCCGGGAGGCGCGGCGGCCTTTATGTTTAACAAAGTAATTGAAGAACAGCAAGGATACAAATATCTCGACATAAAACCCAGAACCTTAACCGCCAAAGAGCACCGCCCTGCCTATGCTTCAGACGGAGATTACTTTAGCAAGCCCAATATAGAAGACATTGTAGAAACAGTAAATGATATGATGATGGAGTAATTTTTTTAAACCATATCCATGAGTTATCCCGAAGCTTTACAAATTGTTTACAACAAGCAACTCCTTACTTCTAACGAATGTGAATCAATTTTTGGTGCTCATCAAAAAGCGGAGATAAAAAAGGGTGATTTTCTTTTGAAGGAAAATCAAATCGCCAGGGAATATTATGTGTTAGAATCCGGGCTGCTCCGTGCCTATGTTTTTGATTTTAACAAGCTGGATATCACTACCAATTTTTTTACCGCAAATGAAGTGGTCATAGAAGTTGCATCCTTATTTCGGCAGATACCCAGCCAGGAAAATATTCAGGCATTGACCGACTGTGTTTTATGGAAAATTGAATTTAATACTTTTCAAAAACTCTTTCATGAACTGAAAGCTATGCGGGAATGGGGACGCAGCTGGTTCGTAATGCAACTGATCAGTTCTAAACAACGCGCGATAGAAATGATAACGGTTTCCGCTAAAGAAAGATACCTCAGGCTGGTAAAGGAAAAACCTTTCATTATACAACATGCTCCGCTAAAAACAATAGCCGCCTATTTAGGCATTACAGACACCTCGCTAAGCCGACTTAGAAAAGAAATTGCAGATAAGATTTAAAAAGATTTTGATAATTTATTTAATCAATTCATTTTCTTGTGGCATTCTTCTTGTGCCCAAACTTTATAATTTAAAATGAACGAAATGAAAAAATCTAATCTTTTGATAGCAGTAGTATTTCTCTGTGCCTGCAATCAGCCTGCGCAACAGTCAAATACCTACACAACAGAAACACCGGCAGAAAGCGTTTTACGACAAGATACGCTTCCTGATACAATAACCCAACCAGATCTTGGTAAAAATGGCGAACATATCATTTACAGTGATTATCCTGCCGATATGCTGCCAATGGAGAAGCTGGAAAGAACCTTCTCAAATGAAAACCAGGAAATTCACATTAAAGTACAGCATGCGCACGTTGGTGATAATTTATTTGTAGAAATTGAACACAGTGAACCCAACGGAAATGTACAGATAAACAAAATTATCAGGCCAAACGGAAGTACAGACGGACCTTTTGGACGTGAATTGACGTACAACGTAAAAGAAGAAGGCGATTATACTTTCATCTTTAAGAAAAATACCAGGGCGAGCGGTAGTATAAAAGGCGATGTATTAATAACGCTTATCAAAAAAGAATAAAAAATAATCTGTCACATTTATTGATTCCATTTGATTTAGCTCAGGAACAATAACATTTTTTTGCATGCATATAATAAAACTATTATAGTTTTGAAACCTAAATCAAAAAAACACATATTTATGAAGAAATTATTATTCGTACCCACCGCTCTGTTGATAGGTTTGGCAAGTTGCAACAGCAGTCCCGACGCGCATCAGGCAGAAGTTTCCGAAGCCGTATCTGTTGATTCCGGTACTGCCCAGGGCGATGCTTATCAGGTAAACGTTGAAGAATCAACTATTGAGTGGGTTGGATCTAAACCGGTAGGTAGCGGGCATCATGGAACTATTAAAATTAAAAACGGGTTTGTAAATGTAAATACCGACAACCAAATTACCGGCGGAGAATTTGTGATAGACATGAACTCTATTGCCAACGCCGACTTAACCAACGCGGAAGAAAAAGCAAAGTTGGAAGGTCATTTAAAGAGTGCCGATTTCTTTGAAGTAGAAAAATATCCTGAAGCCAAATTTGTAATCACAGGCGTTACCGCGGCTACAGATGCGGACAAGCAAAAATTTAAAGACGCCACACACGTAGTAAGTGGCAACTTTAATATGAAAGATCAAACACACAATATTAGCATTCCTACCAACGTATCTGTACAAAATAATGCATTGACCGCTACCAGCGAATTTAATATTGACAGAACACAATGGAATGTAAATTATCAAAGCGATGCATCTATCAGAGATAAATTCATCAACAAGGAAATAAATTTGAAATTAAATCTGAAAGCGGCTAAATAAAATAACCGCAAAAAGAAATACATCTTTAAAAAGATATTGAGTACATCGTTATTCAATATCTTTTTTTTAATGAACATTATTTGTAAAAGTTTCTTGTCATAAGACAAGTAATTATACGCAACTCCGGTCTAACTTTGAAAATAAAAAAACTATGATCAAAATATCTGTAGAGCGCAAAATAAACGCTCCGGCCCAAAAAGTCTGGAACACGCTTTGGACGAAAGAGACCTACGAAGCATGGACAAAACATTTCTCTCCCGGCTCTTCTATGCAATCAGACTGGAAAATAAATGGCAGAACTTATTTTACCGATGCATCAAAGAAAAACGGCATGGTATCTACCATTATTAAAATGGATGAACCGTCAGCAATCGTGTTCAAGCATATCGGCATTTTACAGAACGGAGAAGAAGATGTAAGCAGTGATGAGGCAAAGTCTTTTGCCGGCGCTTTGGAAAGCTATCATTTAACAGAAGAAGACAATGCAACCATTTTGCACGGCTCGGTAGAAACTTCTGCAGAATACGAAGAAATGATGAGAAACGGTTTTGAAAAAGGATTTGAAGAGGTGAAGCGCATGGCCGAATCATAAAAAATCCCTGATAAATAATTTCTTGTCATAGGGCAAGTAGATTGTGCCTTGCGATTTCTAACTTGCTCTTCAATCAAAACATAACAGTATGAATACTCCCCAATCAAAGACACTGGAAATAATCATTCCTGCTTACAGGATGCATACGCAATCCTTCAATAATGCATTGGAAGGCGTGGATGAAAATAAGGCTCTCGAGCGCGTAAACGGCAATACCAATCACATAGTTTGGATGACCGGAAACCTTGTCAACTCTCGCTATTGGCTGGCCAATATTTTAGGTATTGAAGATAAAGATCCGCACGAAGAATTATTTAAAGATGCCAAAGCTCTGGACGAATCTTTTTCTTACCCCACGCTTGAAACATTGAAAGAGGAGTGGCATAAAATTTCCCCGGCGCTTTATCAAAAACTTCTTTCTGTAACAGACGAAGAATTAAATGAACCTTACACTTTTGGAATGAATGTCTCCTTTGTCAAAGAAAATAAACTAAACATGGCAGGCATGTGCATTGGCCGCGAAGATTATCTTTTCGGGCAAATAGGACTGATGCGTCGCATACTTGGCTACAAAGGCATGAGTTATAATGTAGATGAAAAAATCAGTTATTAATCACGCTCTGTGTCCAGTGAGAAATGTTTTAGAGAGAAACCAATTACCTGATGCAGCAGGCTTATAATTTATCATTCGTAAATTTTATACCATGGCAATTATCACTAAAATAGTACCGCATCTTTGGTACGACACGCAGGCTAAAGAAGCGGCGGAATTTTATGTTTCTGTTTTCCCCGATTCAAAAATAATCAATACCGTTATCCTGGAAAATACGCCTTCAGGCAATGCAGAACAGGTAGAGTTTGAGCTGATGGGCCAATGTTTCATGGCAATCAGCGCCGGGCCTTACTTTAAATTTAACGAAGCGGTTTCTTTCATCATCAATTGCGATAGCCAGGAAGAAATTGATTATTACTGGGAAAAACTTTCCGCTGTTCCTGAAGCAGAGCAATGCGGCTGGGTGAAAGATACATACGGACTTTCATGGCAGATTGTTCCTTCTCAGCTGGATGAAATGCTGTACAGCGGTACAAAAGAACAAAAAAAACACGTGACCCAAGCTTTTTTGAAAATGAAAAAATTTGATATAAAAAAACTACAGGAAGCATTTAATGCATAAATTGCTTTACTGTTTAACACCTAATTATCTAATATTTTAAAAACCAAAACAATGAAACTAAATCCTTATCTTAACTTCGACGGGAACTGCGAAGAAGCTTTCAACTTTTACAAAAAAGTATTTCAAACAGAGTTTAACCAATATGGTATCATGAGGTTTAGCGATGTTCCTCCCCAGGAAGGAATGCCACCTTTTACGGACGAGGTAAAAAACCGTGTGATGCATGTAGCTTTACAAATTGGTGATGAAACATTAATGGGTTCTGACATTATGCCGGGAGTGGTTGACCGACCTTTCCGGGTAGGTGATAACAGCTATATCAGTATTCATCCTGATTCCCGAGAGGAAGCCGACAGAATATTCAAAGAATTATCTGAAGGTGGCGAAGTTGAAATGCCGATGGAAGACCAGTTCTGGGGAGATTATTACGGTAGCCTGAGAGATCCGTTCGGCAACTCCTGGATGATTAATTTTAATGAAAGTAATAAGTAAGATTATCTGTAAAAAAGAAATCTATGCAAACTATAAAATTGGAAATGCTGGTGAATAAGCCCGCGCATAAAGCGTGGCAATATTTTACTACACAAAGAAACAAATTATATTATCAGCCAATAGTTTATATACAAGATGAAAGAAAATAAAGCAATTATCGTAACCACGCAAATGCTCATAAGAAAACCTGTAGCTGAAGTATTTGAAGCATTCATCAATCCCGAGCGCACTACCCAATTTTGGTTTACCCATTCTACCGGCAGGCTGGAAGAAAACAAAACACTTACCTGGACCTGGGAAATGTACGGTGCATCCACTGAAGTGGAGGTGAAAAAAATTATACCGAATGAATTGATCGCTGTTGTGTGGGATAATCCCCGGGAAAATGTAGATTTTCATTTTACAGGTTCTGCTGATAATTCTTCTACCTACGTTGTAGTCAAGAATTATAATTTCAGTGAAGAGGCCGACGCGTTATTATCAAAACTGATAGATACTACCGGAGGATTTACAACTGTATTGGACGGCGCCAAATGCTGGCTGGAACATGGTTTCAACTTAAACTTAATTAAAGATAAATTTCCGGCAGCGTTTACCAATGTAAACATATAATGGTTTCGCAAAAGAGGTACGTGCCAACACGTACTTAAAAACATAAAATAAAAAAATGATTACCATTATCCATAATCCTGATTGCAGCAAAAGCAATTGTTCGCTTGAATATTTACAAAACCTGAACGAAGAAATTCTAATAAGGGATTATCTTGCGATGCCATTAAGCAAAAAAGAATTAAGCGAGATTGTACATATGCTGGGCATGGAGGCGCATGAGCTGCTAAGAAAAAAAGAACCCTTATACAAATCATTAATAGAAAACAGATCTTTCACTAACGATGAAATATTGCAGTTAATGGCAGATAATCCTATACTCATAGAGCGGCCTGTCATCATCAACAACGGAAAAGCTGTGATTGGCCGACCAATAGAAAAAGTTGTAGATTTTGTGAAATAATTATTATCTAACATCGGGGATTGTGACAAACCAAAAATCGGCAGAGCCGCAGCATCTCATCATTCACAACATAAGCGGCTGACGGGTTTTAGCGAACTGTTGTCTGTTCAGTTTTACAATTATCGGGCACTATCGTTACAAAAAAATGTAATTACATCTTCTCCAGTTTTGCAGACATATCATCAATAAATCTTTGCAAAGGTTTCTGCACCATCATTTTTACCATTGGATTAAAATTCCCGTCAAACAGCACCTTTACCCTGCTTTGAGCAGCGTTGAGCCCTTGTGTATTTATTTGCAGACTAAAATCCAGAGCGGGATTAGCGGACACCAGCAGCAATTTTTCATTGGCAATTTTTTCTTTAATATTCAGCGTTATATCCATAGGCGCGCCTTTAATGGCAAATAAAAAACCATTGTCAGTTACTTCAAATTTCGTAATATTATCAGGCATCAGCGCTTTTAATTTTTCAGGCTTATCAATATAATCAAACAATTCATCTACTGGCTTATTTACCAATACATCTTTACTTTCCAGGTGCATAGCTTATTAATTTAATTGTCAAAAATAAAAGAAAAACCCGTTAGAAGTTTATTGTGCACAAAAAAATTGTTTGAATCTCAAATTAAAATAATAATTTTATACAAATAAAAAATACTAAAATTCTTATCAAAATAAATACTAAAATTATTAGTTTATTAAAAATATTAGATTAACTTTGTTATCTCAAAAAGAAAAAACATTTATATATGAGCAACGTAGAAAAATTAAAAGCTTTAAAACTAACTATTGACAAGATTGATAAAGACTTTGGCAAAGGCAGCGTAATGATGATGAATGAAAGAGCCGCACGCACGGTAGAAGTTATTTCTACCGGGTCTATTGGCCTGGATACTGCATTAGGCATTGGTGGGCTGCCACGCGGCAGAGTCATTGAAATATACGGTCCTGAATCTTCCGGTAAAACCACCATTGCTATACATGTAATTGCCGAAGCTCAGAAGAAAGGCGGCATTTGTGCCATGATAGATGCTGAGCATGCTTTTGACAGCAGTTATGCGCAAAAACTGGGCGTAGATGTAGACAATCTGTACATTTCTCAACCTGATTACGGAGAGCAGGCTTTGGAAATTGCCGACAGGCTTATTCTTTCCGGTGCTATTGATGTGCTTGTTGTAGACTCGGTGGCAGCATTGGTACCCAAAAGTGAATTAGAAGGAGAAATGGGCGATAGTAAAATGGGGCTGCAGGCGCGATTAATGAGCCAGGCCATGCGTAAGCTCACTTCCACCATATCTAAAACCAATACTGTTTGTATATTCATCAACCAGCTGCGCGAGAAAATAGGCGTCATGTTTGGCAACCCGGAAACTACCACAGGTGGTAACGCTCTAAAGTTCTATTCTTCTGTACGTTTGGATATCAGGAGGACAGCGCAGATAAAAGATGGCGATACCGCGCAAGGAAACCGCGTAAAAGTAAAGGTTGTAAAAAACAAGGTAGCGCCCCCCTTCCGCACGGCAGAGTTTGACATCATGTTTGGCGAAGGCATAAGCAAAGTAGGCGAAATTATTGATATGGGCGTAGAGCTGGATGTGGTAGCAAAAAGCGGTAGCTGGTTTAGCTATGAAGGCTCTAAACTTGGCCAGGGTCGCGAAGCTGTAAAGCAATTACTGATTGACAATCCTGAGCTTTCCGCGGAAATAGAAAGTAAAATTCGGGCTAAACTTATTCCGGTTCCCGTAGTTACGGATAAAGAAAATACCGAAGCCGCGGCCAAGAAATAATAAATTGTAGTGTTTTAGTATAAAAAATGCTTCGATATGTGTCGAAGCATTTTTTATGCATCAAATTCTGCATAACTGTTTTTGATTTGTAAAAATTAATAACATGTCGGTATAGTAAGAAAGTATTTAAGTAAATTTGCTTATATATATCAATTATTCTTTTATGGAATTTAAAGATAAAGTAGTAATTGTTACAGGCGGCACTAACGGAATTGGCAAAGCTTTGGTTGAATATTTCGTTTCTGTCGGTGCTAAAGTAGCTACCTGTAGCAGACATTTTGACGATTTGTATAAACTACAGACACAACACAGCGGCAAACCCATTTATATAAATACGGCCGATGTTAGTTCTGTGAACGATTGTGAACAATTCATAAATAAAGTTGTACAAACCTGGGGAAGAATAGATATATTAATTAATAATGCCGGTATTTCTATGCGTTCAGAATTTCAGGAAACCGAATTGGAAACGCTTAAGAAGCTTATGGATGTGAACTATTGGGGAACAGTTTATTGTACAAAGTTTGCTCTTCCCTACCTCATTCAGTCAAAAGGTATCATAGTAGGTATCTCTTCCATAGCGGGGCTTAGAGGTCTGCCCGGGAGAAGTGGATATGCGGCATCAAAACATGCCATGAATGGTTTTTTAGAATCCATAAAAGTAGAGCTGGCAGACGATGGCGTACATGTAATGTGGGTATGCCCGGGATTTACAGCTTCCAACATCCGCAAAGTAGCGCTCACCGGCGATGCCAAACCCGAAGCCAACACATTGCTTGATGAAAAAAAGCTGATGCGCTCGGAAGAAGTGGCCGAAGAAATAGTAAAAGCAATAAAAAAGAAAAAAAGACACATTGTTCTTACAGCTCAGGGCAAACAAACTGCCTGGGCAAACAGGCTTATCCCCGACTGGCTGGATAAAAGACTCAGAAAATTTTATTATAACGAATCAGGTGAATTAATTAAATAATCAACATTTCAGCCTATACAAGTCCATGTCTATCGTAACCCTTTCTACCGATTTCCAAAATAATGATTTCATTGTAGGTGCAATGAAAGGGCAGATATTATCTCTTAATCCCGAATTGAATATTGTAGATATCTTTCACGATTTTTCTTCACAAAACTATGCGCATATAGCATACGTTTGTAAAAACGCTTTTAAACATTTTCCCGAAAACAGTATTCATGTAATTATGATTGACCTGTTTAGGAGACCTCCTACGCATTTGCTAATTTCAGAATACAAAAAGCAATATTTCATCACACCCGACAACGGTATCATCACCATGATATTGAATAACGAAATTGAGCAGGTAGTGAAGTTCGATTTTAAAAAAAATACCCATACCACAACAGATATAACCGCGGTGGTGGCAAAAATTATAAACGAATTAAGCAAAGGAAAATACATCAGGCAAATAGGAAAACAAATACCTGAAATAATTGAAATGTACCCTATGCTGCCGGCTGCAGGCAGTGACTGGATCGAAGGGCAAATTATATTTATAGACAACAATGGGAATGCTATCGTAAACATTACACGCCAGGAATTTGAACAATACGGAAAAGGCAGAAAATATACCATATTATTTGGCAGAAATGAACGCATAGTAAGAATTGCTTCCAACTATAGCAGCACTTCGCAGGGGAATATACTGGCATGGTTCAATTCGGCGGACCATCTTGAACTATCTATGAATATGGGTGGAGTGGCAGGACTTTTTGGGCTGCAGGATATTTCTTTGGCACAATCCAAACACAATAAGATTTACGAAACCGTAAGAATACTTTTTGAAGACGATACACAAACAGAATACAAGAACACATAGCAGCAGGCCTTTCACACATAAACGTTTTTTACGCAATTATAAAGAATATAAAAATCCGATGAAATACTACATCATAGCCGGGGAGGCAAGCGGAGATTTACATGGCGCCAACTTAATCGGGGAGTTAAAAAAACTGGATACACAAGCTGACATTCGTGCCTGGGGAGGCGATAAAATGCAGTCAGCCGGAGCTGTGCTGGTAAAGCATTTCAAAGATCTGGCTTTTATGGGTTTTGTGGAAGTGGCTATGAATATCAAAACTATTTTATCTAATATAGCATTCTGCAAAAAAGACATCACTGCTTATAACCCCGACGTTTTAATATTAGTTGATTACCCGGGATTTAATCTGCGTATAGCTAAATGGGCAAAAAGTAAAGGCATAAAAGTAATATACTATATTTCGCCACAAGTATGGGCATGGAAAGAAAGCCGGGTAAAGGAAATGAAAAAAAACATAGATAAAATGCTGGTAATTCTTCCTTTTGAAAAAACGTACTTTGCCGAAAAATGGAACTGGAATGTAGTATACACGGGGCATCCGCTGGTGCACATCATTGAAGAATTTAAAAACGCAGAAGTACAAAAGCTTCCTTATGATAAGCCTGTAATAGCTTTGCTCCCGGGCAGCCGCAAACAGGAAATAAACAAAAAGCTTCCCATTATGCTGCAAGTATCAAAAGCATTTCCTGAATACCAATTCGTGATTGCAAAAGCTCCTGCTCAGGAAGATGCTTTTTACGAAAGATTTTTACAACACCATACCAACGTATCTACCATCAAAAACGAAACATATAAATTACTCGCAAACGCCTCGGCAGCATTGGTTACAAGTGGTACAGCCACATTGGAAACAGCTTTGTTTGAAGTGCCGGAAGTAGTTTGTTATAAAGGCAATAACATCAGCTATATGATAGCTAAAAAGCTCATTAAAGTAAAATTCATTTCTCTGGTAAATTTAATTATGGATAGAATGATTGTAAGAGAACTTATACAGGATGAGCTTACTGTGCGCAATCTTGTAACAGAGTTGAACGATCTTTTGCACAGCGATAAAAGAAAAGCACAATTAGAAAAGGACTACCAAGAGCTGAAAAGCATATTATCTACCGGCGAAAATGCCTCTAAAAATGCCGCTCTTGAGGTTTGGAAAATGGTGCAACAATTTACAACAGCCTGCAACTCGGAGTAAATTTAATGATGATTCTCACGCGTTGTCTGTATTTATTCTGTACCTTACAGTATGCTCACTTCCGTTTATACCTGCCATCCGGTTTTGCAACCATATATCCAGGCATATATGCACTGCAGCGTGGGAGATCGTCAGCAACGAATAGAACTTGATCTGTTTCCCGTAGGGCATGGTGTACTTACTTTTATCCTGGATGAAAAACATTTTTTGTACAATACCGAGCTCAACAAATCTTACAACGTCCGTTTTAATTTTACCGGGCAGCTTGATCACTACCTTCACTTAAATACGTCATCTGCATCAATGATCTACGTGCTTTTTAAGCCGTTCGGCGCCTTTCGTATTTTAGGCATTCCGCAACAACAATTTCTCAACGAGTGCCTTTCTGTTTCAGATATCCTGGGAGACCAGATCCATTCGTTGTGTCATAAAATGGAAGAACAGGTTAGCAATCCTTTACAGGTGATCAACATTCTTGAAAACTGGTTAATAACGCAATTGCATAAAAACAGCAGGCTGGAAACAGACCGGGTGACGCACACCTGCCAGCAAATCATAGCAGGTAACGGAACACTGCCCATTAAAAAATTGTACCGCTTGTGCAATATGTCCAAAAGTTCGCTGGAGAGGCATTTCAAAGAACAGGTGGGCGTTTCGCCGAAAATGTTCAGCAGAATTGTTCGCTTTAACAGGGTAAATAAATTCCTGAAAGATACCGCAACCTCTGACTGGCAGGAGCTCATCTACCGCTACGGATATTTCGATCAATCTCATTTTATACATGAATTCAAACTTTTCTTTGGATACACGCCATCACAAATGCACCTGAGCCATCAGAATCTTTCCGGCCATGTTTCGGAACACACTCCGCGCACATTGTAAAGTAAATCCTGTACTGTTCGTTTATTAAAGTTTGGGCTTTTTTACAATCCTGTCTTTTCGCTTACATCTAATTTTACATTTAATTCTCAATAGCTGATTTGCAGGCATTGCAACGATTGCTATTGAAACAATTTTATTAGTAAAGAATAATGAAAATGAAAAATAAGATTACAAAAATATCCCTGCTTATCTGCGCGTTCGGGTTTTGTATAAATACCCAAAGCCAGATATTACAAAAACTCGAAAGGAAAATTGAGAGAAAAGTTAACCAGCGCATTGATCGTAAAACCAATCAGATGATTGATAAGGGCTTGGATAAGGCAGAGGATGGCATTGAAGGATCTGTAAAAAAAAGCAATAGTACTAAGCCCCGGGCAGAAAGCAATGAGCGAGAAAACTATGTAACCTCGAAATTCGATTTTGTTCCGGGAGAAAAAATCCTGTTTCAGGAAGCCTTCATCAACGATGCAAAAGGAGATTTTCCGGCGCGATGGAATACGAATGGTTCCGGCGAAATTGTGAGCATTAGTAACCAGGAAGGTAAATGGCTGAAGATACCTGACAACTCCCTCAGCTATCCGGAAATTAAAAAACCTTTGCCTGAAAATTTCACGGTAGAGTTTGATCTTTTCTATCCTTCAGGCGTAACCAGACCGCCCATCACCTTTGGTTTCACGGAAGTAGCCAATCCTGCTAAGACTTCTATTCAGCATAAGAAAGTATTCTATTTCCATATCCCTGCAACCATAAAGGAGAATGTAGGTTACTCAACCAGCCTGTATTCCGGCAGAGAAACAACCCAGTCATGGCCGGCAAGCAAAATGGCCGGGAAGGTTATCCGCGTGAGCATTGCTGTAAATACAACCAGGATACGATTGTATATGAACAGCAACAAAATTTTTGACCTGCCCAAAACATTTGACCCGCATGCCCTTAGAAATAATTTTCATTTCCGTGCTGCGCCGCTTATTCCTGCTCCGCAGGACGGATTTTATATCAGCAATCTTCGCATCGCGGAATCAGGGATGGATGCTAGGAGCCAGTTGATTCAAAAGGGTGTATACAGCACCACGGGAATTTATTTTGAATCGGGTTCGGCAACCATCAAACCGGAATCAGCGGGCATATTAAAAGAAATCGCCGGTATCATGCATGATCATCCTGATATGAAGATCATTATTAAAGGCCATACCGATGGCGATGGCAATCAGGCCGCAAATGAAGTATTATCTAAAAAAAGAGCGGAAGCCGTGAAAGCTGTTTTGAGCCGTTCTTATTCAATAGATAATGAACGCATGGAAACTGAAGGGAAAGGCGCTTCCCGGCCCGTGAGCAGCAATGATACGGAAGAAGGAAAAGCACAGAACCGCAGGGTAGAATTCGTTAAGCGCTGAATGAATGATCAGTATCTAATTATTTCAACATACAAATAAAAATGAATATCAGGCATCTTCGCCATAAAATAAAATCAAAAAAATTAATCATGAAAACAATAATATTGATTCTCCTTACAACATCTATGATGATGCTTGGCTCCTGCAGCAAGGATAAACCATCAAAACCTCAGGAACATTTTATAAAAACGATACAATGTACCTATCCCGAAACTTATACCAACCGGCACTCCACATTTACCTACGACGATAACAACAGGATAAAAGAATTCAAATTTTACATGACAGGACAAACCGTTTCGGCTACTTTTTCTTATAATCAGGATGACCTCATTACGCAGATCGATGAGCTTTGGACCAATCTCACTACAGGTAACGAAACCCTTCGCCTGATTGAATTCAGATATGCCGGCAGCACACTCAATGAATATATTTCAGACGGTACTTCTTACCTGGTGACTTACGAGCCTGTAACAAACAGCTACAAGGTACTCGATAATATTTTTTCCTTAAATGCGCATAAAAATTTAATGAAGATGGATAGAGACGAAGGCTTTAGAGTAACAAACAAACTAACCATCCACTATACATCCGGCAAAGGCGTTTTTCGCCCCATTCACTCGCAGATCGGATCCTATATTCTCGCCGAACGATTATTTATTTATTACCTGTCGGATGTATATGCGTTCAGTCAGAATGAAATATCAGCCGTTACTGAGAACGGCACAGCTTATACCTACGTTTCCGTTCGCGACGAAAACGGCAATATTGTACAAACTGATATTAAAAAAGCCGGAACATTAATAAAAAGGTATCTTTACACGTATGAATTGCGGAATGTGGAATAACGCCGGAATTATTTTCAGGAGTATAACACATTCATGAACCTGTTACAAGCTCTTTTATTTTTCAAAACAAAATCAGATTTTTAAACCAAAACCATAAAAAATCATAACAATGAAAAGCGCGACAGACCTGGTAAAAGAAGCCAAACAAAATATTGAAAACCTTACACCACAACAGGTAAAAACAGAAGTGGAAAACGGAGCAACGCTGATAGACATACGTGAAGAAAACGAATTGCAGGAAACGGGAAAAATTTCCGGATCCACTCACGCTCCGCGCGGAATGATGGAGTTTTATGCAGATTCTTCCCTTCCCTATCATAAGAAAGAATTTGATCCGGAAAAAAGAATCATACTACATTGTGCTTCCGGCGGACGTTCTGCCCTGGCTGCAAAAACGCTGAAAGATATGGGTTATAAAAATATAGCGCATATGGACGGAGGCGTCAAAGCCTGGAAAGAAGCGGGATATGAAGTGGAAAACGTAAGGAAATAACGTTTCCTGAAAGAAAGCTTTTATTTTTTGCAGCTTAACAGTTCATTGGTTTTATTCTTAGTTTTTCACTATAGTGTAGCGAATTCACCCTGAAATACGTTTTAATTAAAACACTATTTTTTAAACTAAAAAAAGTCGTATGAAAAAATCAATAACAAAACTGTTAACAATGGCATGCGTTGCCATTCTTTTTATTGCCTGCAATAAAAAAGCAAACGCACCTGAAACCGAAAAGCCGCAAAGGCTGGAGGCAAACCTGATGATGGACAAAAATCTATTTGCCAATTCCATCAAGGACAGAAATTCAAACAATGTTTTCGAGATCACGGAAATTACCAGGAAAAATGAAATGCTGCAGGTAAAGGTAAAAGGCGGAGGCGCCGCCGAATCATTCCAGTTTATTTGGGATGGAGTAATTCTGTTTTCTTATCCTCCAAGTATTCAGTTGTTGCTGAAGTACGACAATTCAAAACAGGATTTTGACCCGGACAAAGAAATGACCCTCTCTGTAAATCTCCAAAAAATCCTCGGCGACAAGCATAAAGCCAGCGATTTTTATTTTAACGTGATCAACGGTTCAAAACTGCAGACAGTCATTTTGAATCCTAATGGCAATTCTACAAAAGAAAATAGATAGACTGTAAAACCAAAGAACCATAAGAGTTTGGAGGCTTTCGGCAAGAAGGCCTCTTTTTGTATTATCTGTATTGGTAAGATTTCACTCGACCTGCTTAACCAGCAATAAGAAGTTATAACAAAGAAAAAATGATAGAAGTTTTTAAGACGAATATTAATTCAAAAAAAATTGCAGACAAGATCAGAAGCTGTCTCGAAGAAGCTTTCCCGGAACATGATATAAATTTTGACCTGGATGATAGTGATAAAATTTTGAGAGTTGAAGCAAGAAAATTAGACTGTGAAAAGATCATGGAAATGGTTAAACGTGAGAATATCAAAATAAAAGTTTTGGAGGAATAGTTCTAACAGAAAGCATCACTCAGACAACATTTTTTATTGGATTTTAAAGTTTCTAAAAAAAAGTAGCAAAAATATTTGACTCTAACCTTAGGTCATAGCATAGTTTTGCAATTGTGAATGGAAATAAGTATGACAGGAGATATACGGTAAAAGAACTGGCAGGCCTTGCAGGAGTTACGGTGCGCACGTTACACCTGTATGACAAGATCGGGCTTTTAAAACCATCAGTACGTACGGAGAAAAAGTACAGATTGTATGGTAGTGAAGAATTGTTCAGATTACAACAAATTCTTTTTTATAAAGAGCTCGATCTGCCGCTCAGGGATATTATCGACATTCTGGACGATCCGGATTTTGACCTGATAAAAGCGCTTGAAGGTCATAAAAGTGCACTAATGTCCAAAAAGAAAAACATCTCCCAAATGCTTGCTACCGTTGAAAAAACTATTCTTAATTTAAAAGGTAAAATTAAAATGACACACGAAGAATTATATGCCGGCCTGCCGAAAGAAAAGGCAGCACAATGGCGGAAGTTTGCCCAGGAAAAATGGCCCGGGCAGGTGGAGCATGGAGAAAAAATGCTATTAGAAATGAGTAAGGAAGAATTCATCAAATTGCAGGAGGGCTTTAAAACCAATATGGAAGCTTTAGCCAACCTGCGCCACCGATCGCCCGAAAGTGACGAAGTACAGAATGAAATAGCAAAGCACTACCACTACATTCAGCAGTTCTGGGGCAAATGCGAAAACATTGGCGAAGGTTACAAAGGTTTGGGACAATTATATGTAGACGAACCTTTATACACAACTGTTGGCGGCAAAGCAGATGAGAATTTTGCTGCTTTCATGCGGGATGCCATGATCTGGTATGTCGATCACACGTTGTAGTATATCCAAGAGGTTGTCTCAAAAGTTGTCATCCTGAACAAAGTGAAGGGTCTAAACAGATGCTTCGCTAATGCTCTGCATGACAAAAGGTTTTCAAAAACTTTTGAGTTGCCCCTTTTACTTGCCCTATGGCAATGAACGAATTAATTAAAATGGGCTTTGAAGAAGATTTTAAACAAGGCCTCGAACAGTTAGAAGCATTATTGCCAAATTTATAGTTTCGTAAAAAAACATCTTGTTTGATTTTCAGAATGCTATTTTATCCGCAATAATCTTTTATATATTCTCTAAATAAATTAATGGCTACTATTAAAAACACCCGCCGCATAAGCGATTATGTAACGATCGTTATTAAATCTCTTAAAGGCGAAGAACTTGACTACACAAAGGTCGGTATTACCACAGGCGTCATCATGCTTGCGATACCCATGATGCTGGAAATGATGATGGAATCTGTATTTGCTCTGGTGGACTTATATTTTGTCGGGCATCTTAAAGAAAGCAGCTTCGCGATACAAACGGTTGGTTTAACGGAATCGGTACTCACCATCATGTATTCCATCGCTATTGGAATGAGTATGGCTGCAACTGCGGTTGTGTCCAGGCGCATTGGTGAAAAGAACAGGGAAAAAGCAGCAAACAGTGGCGCGCAGGCTATTTTAGTGGCAGCTATTTTGACTATTTTATTAAGCATCGCTGGTGTTATCTATGCTAAAGATATTTTATTGCTGATGGGCGCTTCCGAAGAAAGTGCAGAGTATGGAAAACATTTTACAGGCATTATGATGGGCAGTAGTATATCCATTATGTTACTGTTTCTTATCAACGGCGTATTCAGAGGAGCGGGTAATGCGGCAATAGCCATGAAAAGCCTTTGGGTGGCCAATATTTGCAACATTATACTTTGCCCGATTCTGATCAAAGGCTGGTTCGGTTTTCCTGCGTTAGGGTTAACGGGCGCGGCAGTTGCTACTGCCACGGGTAGGACAATTGGTGTATTGTATCAACTCTATCACTTGTTTTACGGCAAAGGGATACTAAAAATAAAGCTGAAGCACTTTGTGCCGGATATGCCGATTATAAGAGGATTGGTAAAGATTGCCACACCGGGTGTATTTCAATTTGTGATTGCTTCCTGTAGTTGGATCGTATTGGCAAGGCTGGTAGCCATAACAGGCGGTGATGAAGGCTCTGCCGGTTACCAGACAGCTTTGAGGCTGATGATGTTTTTTATGTTGCCCGCCTGGGGTTTAAGCAACGCCGCATCAACATTAGTGGGACAAAATTTAGGTGCCGGTAAACCCGACCGGGCAGAAGCTTCAGTAATGAAAACCGTTTGGTTTAACGTGATCTACATGATAGTGGTAAGCCTTATTTTCTTTCTGATGGCGGGTGTGTTGGTATCCTTTTTTACCGAAACGGAAAGTGTCAGCCGGATTGCAAAAATTGCCATGTATATCATGGCTACCGGGTTTATTTTTTACGGTGTAGGCATGGTGATGCTGAATGCATTTAATGGCAGCGGAGATACCCGCACACCTACATGGATCAACTTTTTCGGGTTCTGGTTATTGCAGATACCGCTGGCTTACCTGTTGGCGCAAAGCCTTAATCTGGGCGAACGCGGCGTGTTCATCGCTATTCCCGTTTCTGAAGCAGCTATTACCATTGCGTCGTATATCATTTTTAAGAAGGGCAGATGGAAATTGATAAAAGTGTAGCATTCTGTCAAATCCGATTACAGCAAATTCTTGCCTTATGGCAAGCAGCGGTGCGATGAATTACCATACTTTCGTTTAAAATAATAAAATGGCCTGTCGAATTTTTTTTAAACTGAACGATAAAAATGAAAAATAAAATCCTCTTTATTCTTTGCCTGTTTAGCGGGTTGATGTTTATCAATTCCGGTGTAAACAAGTTTTTGAATTATTTACCTGTGTCTGATAACCTTCCTGAAAAAGTAGTAAAAATGAATACGGCTATAATGGAAATAAAATGGCTAATGCCCTTAGTGGCTGTAGTGGAAATAATTGGCGGCATACTGTTTATTATTCCCCGTTTCAGGGCTTTAGGCGCTATTGTCCTTTTTCCTGTAATGATCGGGATTTTGCTGACGCATCTCACTGTTGTTCCTTCCGGCCTTCCTATCGCTATGATATTATTTGCGATAATACTTTGGGTACTGATAGAAAACAGGAAAAAATATCTGGCTTTAATTAACAGCTAAGAAATGAATCGAAAATCATTGCAAAGATTGAAACTGCTGTCCTATTGAAATCATTTTAACAAGAATAATTTAGAATCGCATATGCTTATGAAACATACAAATAATTCAGCCGACGCGCTGATACTCTCACCAGGACAGGGACGAACGTTCAATTGCGGAACAATGACTGCCATTTTCAAGGCAGACGAAAATGAAACGGATGAAAAATACAGTATTTCCGAATGGTGGCTCGAACCTGGTTCTGATGGTCCGGGTGCACACGCGCACGAAGAAAATGATGAAGTGTTTTATGTATTGGAGGGAACTACTTCTTTTCTTGTAGGTGATAAATGGATAAATGCAGAAAAAGGAGCTTTTATAAGAATCTCGGCAAAAACAATACACGATTTCGCAAACAGAACCAATGAGAAAACCGGGGTATTAAATTTTTTTATACCCGGAGGTTTTGAAAAAAATATGCCTGATATCGTAAAATGGTTTGAAGAAAATCCCGGCACAAAATAAATCATATGGAAAATTATCACAGCTCAATTGAGCTAAACGCAACACCGGAAAAAGTATTTAATGCCCTCACTAATCACATTCCGCTTTGGTGGACAGAAATGTATGAAGGTTCTTCAAATCAGGCAGGTGACACATTTACTGTTCGTTTTGGAAATAATGTTTTTAAAAGCATTCGGGTAGAAGAACTAACTGCACACACCAGGGTTTCGTGGCATGTTACCGATTCAGTGATTGCTGTTCCTGAATTGCAAAATCAAAAGGAATGGATCGGAACAAGAATTATCTGGGAAATATTTCCAAAAAATATTCATGCCCAACTCCAGCTTTTGCATATTGGCCTAAACCCAGAAATTGAATGTTATCAGATGTGCTCAAAAGGTTGGCAACAGTTTACAGATAGTTTGAAATTGTATGTAGAAACAGGAATATGAAAGCCTTTTATAAAATAAAACAGTTTGAAATAAAATTCATGTAGGAAATATGTGACAATGAAAAGCAAAATAATAAACTTTAACTACGCCGATTTTGAATTAATAAAGAATATTGCGCTGACCTTTCCCGGTACAGAAGAAAGCCTTTCTCACGAAGGAACACCATCTGTAAAAGTTCGGGGAAAACTAATGTGCCGGCTTCATGAAAGCGGAGAATTTATTCCTATTCGTCTTAGTTTCGAGATAAGGGATACGTACCTGGAAAGCTATCCTGAAATTTTTCATCTGCCCGATCACTTCAAGTCATATCCTTACATCTGCATGTGGAAACATAATTACAACAGAAAATTTTTGACTGAAATTCTGGAGCAAAGCTGGAAAGCGCTGGCAACAAAAAAACAATTACAACAGTATGAAGCAGGCAAATAGGTACAATAATTATTTTACGAAAATAAACGGCCGAAGCTTATTAAAAGTGCGGGTGCTAATTAATAATTGTAATACTTTTACAAAAACCAATTCTGAATGTTGCAGAGCTATAATATCATCTCACCGCCTGATATTCTAAAAAACCATGTCAGGTATTTCTGGACATTGGATATTTCTATGGCCGGCGCTACTGCTGCATCGTTCCAGGCTTATGTAGATGACAGCCAAGGAATGTCTTTTCAAATAGATTGTAATCAAAGCGTGCTTTTTCATAATGGCGTACATATCCCGATAGGAATGCTGCACGGACTGAATACGATGCCTTCAACCGTTCAATACAGCAGCAGTTTTTCTTCTTTCGGACTTGTTTTTTATCCGTATGTAGTAAAAGAAATATTTGGTATGGATGCCTGTCATTTCACAAATGCACAGGTTTCTATTGAAGATTACATAGAACGGTTTTTGACGGATCAAATTGTTAATGCTAAAAATACCGAAGACCGAATTGCTATTATCACCGCGTATTTGCTTAACAAGCTTAATAAGAAAACTAAAACTGGCACATTGGCAAAACAGTGCGTTCACTTTATCCAATCTAATGGTAGTGTGAATGTAAAAGATGTGGTTGATAAATTTAACACTACAGAACGTACACTTGAAAGGATATTTAAAGAACAGGTTGGTGTTACGCCCAGGCATTTTATTAAAACCGCGAAATTTCAAAAAGCCCTTCGTTTGATCTCTACTAAAAAATATAAATCACTCACCGAAATCGCCTACGACTTGCGGTATACCGATCAATCGCATTTTATACGGCACGTGCGGCAGTTGTCAGGCATGTCTCCCAAAAATTTGCAGAAACAATATAAAGAATCCGCAATAAACATTATCCTCTGATTTTTGTCGGGAACATACAATTTTTAAAAATTAGATGTGATTAATTTTGATCGTTTAAAATTACATTAAAGAAGAACGAAAAGCATTTTTATTATGAAAGAATTTGTATTACTGTTCCGCATGGACATCACAAGCAAAGAAGCGCAACCAACCGAAGAGCAGATGAAAACATATATGCAACAATGGACGGAATGGATTGACACTATAGCAAATAAGAGCCAACTCGTGGAAGGTGGCCGGCATTTCTCCAGGAAAGGCCGTATTTTACTGCCGGGTAATCAGGTAATTGAAAAACCATACACTGCTGAGGATATTTCAGTAGCGGGATACATTATTATCCTGGCAAGAAATATGGAAGATGCAACGGTTATTGCCGGGAAATGCCCAATTCTGAATGGTCAAAATACAAGTGTCGAGATAAGGGAAACGGCAACACCTGGATCATAAATCAACTAAAAAAAATAAAAAATGGCAAAAATTGTAGCAGTGTTGAATATGACCCTCGACGGGTTTTGTGATCATACTTACCGTATCCCCGATGCAGAATTACATCAGCATTACGCTGACCTTTTTAAAACCGCCGGTACCGCTTTATATGGCAGGATCACCTATCGGTTGATGGAATATTGGCGAACCGTACTGGCGAATCCTACAGGCGATAAGGCTATGGATAATTTTGCAGTCGCGATAGGCAACATCCCTAAAACCCTAAATCATCTAGTAGAAGCGTGCAGGAAAATAACATTTAAAAAAAGTAATAATGACAAAAAGCAAATTAATGGAAATGCACAATGTAGGTATCGTGGTGGAATCCCTCGATAATGCAGTTGCTTTTTTTAAAGAAATTGGGCTGATACTGGAAGGAAGGACGATGGTTGAAGGCGAGTGAGCCGGCCGCGTAACCGGGCTTAGCGATCAGTCGGTTGAGATTGCAATGATGGTAACTCCGGACGGACATTCCCGGCTTGAACTATCACAATTTTTTGTACCTGAAACAGTGGCGGATCACAGAAAGGATCCGGTAAACTCACTTGGTTATCTTCGTGTAATGTTCAGGGTTGACAATCTTAATGAACTTCTTATCAGACTGGAGAAATTTGGTGCTAAAGTAGTTGGAGATGTTGTTCAGTTTGGGGAAACCTACCGGCTGTGTTACATACGCGGAGTGGAAGGGTTGCTGATCGGGTTAGCGGAACAGCTTGGTATTGAAACAGCAAAAGATATTCTGAAAAATGATCGGAGGAATATTTAGCGGTTTCCTGTAATACCCAAAATTAATTAAAACTAAATGCCCTAATTTAAGGTCTGAAATGAAGATAAACAACCGGGAAAATATTATCAGTGGATACGTTGAAGGATACAATAACTTTGATGTTTTAAAGATGACTGCAGATTTTTCGGATGATATTGTATTTGAAAACATAGAAAGTGGCCATACTTCAATGATTTTAAATGGAATTGATGCATTTATAACTCAGGCACAAAAAGCAAAGCAGTATTTTAAAGAAAGGCATCAGAAAATTAAGTCATTCATACATGCAGATGATAAGAGTGAAATTGAAGTAGAATATTATGGTCTCCTGGCAACAGATTTTCCTAACGGAATGAGAAAAGGCCAGGAAATAAAATTAAATGGAAAATCGATTTTTGAGTTTAAGGACGAAAAAATCGTACGACTGACCGACATCAGTTGAGGCCAAAAGAAATCAACTATTCTCTACCAGCGAATGTTCAAAAAAGAGATCCAATTCAAAATGAATATTTGAAATGAATGTAGAAGAAGCTTATAATTAGTGATCCGAATAAAAATAAGACCCGGGATTTAGAAGCCATATCATTACGGGAAGTACTGAACGAAGCCTTATTGTTGCAATATTATAACCTCCTCAAATGACTTTGATGCATATAAAATTTGGTTTTTCTTCAATGCTGTCGTGGCAAAGTTATGATACCGGTTTCCGCTTCCGTCTCCCATTAGTTTTTAAGATGTTTGGTTAGTTTTATCATTGTCGGGAAAATACAATTTTAAAAAATTTGAAGGATTTACTTTTGCCCCTTCACCGAAAAGTAATTACTATGAAAATAATCTCAAAATATCTGATGCTGTTTCTGGTCCTGATCCTTCAGGCAGAAATTAAAGCACAAGTGTCAAAAAGCGCTCCTTTAACTATTGGCATAACAGAAAAGTTTCATTCAAAAATCCTCGGTGAAACCAGAACAATTAACATTTATGTCCCGAAAAATTATGACCCCAATGACACTGCAAAATATCCTGTAATCCTTATACCAGATGGTGGCACAGAAGAAGACTTTATTCATATCGCCGGTATCGTTCATTACAACACGCAGCCCTGGACCGCACGTTTTCCAAAATCAATAGTTGTTGGGATTGAAAACACGAACAGAAAACGCGATTTTACCTTTCCGGTTCCTAATCTTGATTTTTTAGATAAAACCGGATATAGGAAAGAAGATATTCCGGAGCATGGAGGTTCAGAAAAATATATCGCTTTTATTGAAAAAGAATTAATGCCCTACCTGAAAAAGAGGTATAAGACCAGTTTGGAAAGAACAATCATAGGCGAATCATTAGCCGGTCTTTTGGCTGCGGAAATATTACTAAACCATACTGATATGTTTGACACCTACATAATCGTAAGTCCAAGCCTATGGTGGGATCACGGATCATTGCTGAAGCAAATAAACAAAATCAAAAGCTTAAATAATGAGGTTAAACTTTATATCGGAGTTCCCAATGAATCAGAAGACAAAAAAATGTTTTCAGATGCAAAAACATTTTACAGTATAATAAGTAAAAATAAAAACATCACTGCATGTTTTGACCATATAATCGATGAATCTCATGCTACGGTTTTTCATCAGGCTGTTTATAATGGTTTTAAAAAGCTATATCCAAAAATCAAAAAGTAGCAAATGCAAAACAGTAGAAACAAAATAGTGAGACGGTTATTACTGAATGCCACTCCCGGAAAAGTCTGGCATGCTTTGACAAGTCCGGACCAAACAAAAAAATACATGTTCAATTGTGAAGTTTATTCAAACTGGGAATTGGGTAGCGAAATAAAATGGAAAGGCAACCATCAAGGGTATGAAAGCGGAGAACAGGGCGAAATACTGGAAATTGAACAAAATAAAACCCTCAAATATTCATCAATTGATCCAAATTTTGGAATAGAGATTAAGCCGGAAAATTTTCTCCACATTACCTACGATTTGAAAGAAAATAAAGAAAGTACTGAATTGACGATAACAATCGAAAGTTTTAATAATGACCAGGAAAGGATGGAGCACCTAAACAGTGCCTGGGATAAAATTATTTTACCATCGTTGGAAAAAATATTCAATTAATAATTGCCGGAAGCAGGTAGTATTGGAAAAAGAAACATTCAAGAAATAAAAAACAACTCCAAACAAATGACAGACCAACAAGTAAAAGAAAAGTTTCAACAAATCGAAGACAACTTCAACAAAGCTATCATCTCAAACGACATCGAAGAAATAAAAAAATGTATCTCGAATGATTGGATATTGATTGATAGCCAGGGCGGGATTATTCCGCAGGAAAGATTTTTCCAGGTTTTACATCAGGGATTACTTTCACACCAATTGATGACAAAAGAAGTGCTAAGAGTGAAAATTTACGGAGACATCGCGTTGGTAACAGGTCGCGGACAAAATACAGGAACCTGGCAAGGGAATCCCATGGAAGCTGATGAATGGATTACTGATGTTTATAAAAAGGAAGATAGAAAATGGTTATGTGTATTGACACATCTTACTCCTGTTAAAAAATAATCTGAATTAAATTTCTTTTTATTTTAAAAAAGTAATGAGATGTTATCAAAGTTCGCTGATTGCTTTTCTTGCCGTAAGACAAGTCCAGGTACCGCAAAACAAACTATTTTTATTTAAACCTTATCATATGAAGAATTTAATAAACAACATAACTAAAACTTTTGATGGTTTAGTCAATACACTATTCAAAGCAAATGATACCGATTTGAATAAAATTCCTTTTGAAAACAGTTGGTCTATTGGACAAGTAGCAGAACATATCATCCTTTGCGGGAACGGTATTCCGGATAGTAAAACGGAAATTTCAACAAGACAGAAAGATGAAAAGGTTCCCGTATTAAAAGATATTTTTTTGAACATGGATGAAAAATCCAAGGCTGATCCTGCTCTTACACCACACGGCGTTACTCATAAACAGGAGGACCTGGTCAACCAAATCAAAGCGGTCAAAGAAAAGTTGTGTCTAATAGCAGAAGAAAAAGACCTGAACGATATTTGTCTGGACATGGAGTTTCCTACATTGGGATTGCTCACGCGTTATGAATGGCTTAGCTTTATATGCTTTCATACGCAAAGGCATACCCGGCAAATTGAAAACATTATTAAACATTTGAAAATTGATAGAAGTTTTTAAAACAAATATTCATTCCAAAAAGATAGCTGATCAAATCCGGAAGTGTTTGGAAGAAGCCTTTCCGGGGCATAGCATCAATTTTGACCTGGAAGATCGTGATAAGATTTTACGCATTGAAGCTGAATCATTGGATTGTGAAAAAGTGATGGAGATGGTGAAGTGTAATGATATAGCTATAACAATTTTGGAGGATTAATGGTGCGAAAAGCCTTTAACCATATTATTAATTTTTTTTGGACGGCACTTGCATTTTACCCTGTTATCCATTACTGGTATAGTGCAAGAGTTGATCGCTGGTTTATCATGGGTATCTCCATAAGCGTCGTGATAGCGTTTCTTCCTCAAAAGTTTTATAGCCTCCTGCAATTGAGCGATAGCAGGTTTTTTTATGAAAAACTTGGGGTAAAAACGGTCAGGAAATTTGTTCAAAACGGCGACCTTGCAAAAAAAATGTCTGGTGATAAAAATTATGCTGTTATTGACAGTATAGTCGACGCAAAAAAATATTTATTGACCATAGAAATGTATAGTAGGTTTCACTGGCTGTGTTTTTTGTTTTTCCTGCTTTCAACCATTCATACATTCAGCAATAGTCGAATTTTAATTGGGTTGCTTATTTTACTGGTAAATATCATGTACAATGTTACGGCCATTTTGCTTCAGCAGTACAACAAAATCAGGATACAAAATCTTCTTCGGAAACATAAATAAATCTGCTGCCAGCGATCTGCAATATGCAAAGTGGGTAGATAAGATTATTGCATGCTTTCAGTTTCATATCCCGCTTCTTTCCATGCCTTAATGCCTCCGTCCATATGTGCTATGTTTTTATAACCCATATCTGTCAGCGTTTTCGCAGCCAGTGCTGACCGGCCGCCGGATGCACAGTGAAGAATAATTCTCTTTTCAGGATCAAATTCTTTTTTGTGGTATGGTAAGTTTATTTAATTTTAAAAAAATTGTCCATAAAATGGTTGTGGTTAAAGGCAAATTAATTAAAACGCCGGTAATCAATCCCAGCGCATATTTTTTTAAATAAACCGTTGCAATTAAATATGGCATAAATACATTAAAGAATAACATGCCAGAAAATCCAGTGACCTCTTTCAGACATTATTCATACTTTGATCTGTCTCCTTCTTCTTCTTTGCCTTCCTGTATCAATTCATCTACTTCCGTATTTTCATCTGTATCCAGAGAAGTTACTTCCTCTTCTTGCTGGTGCGTTTGCTTATCAATCCAAAACTTGCAATACAGCGGAAAATGATCAGAACCTACATGTTCAAGGGTATTTATTTTTTCTACAAAAATATCGGCGGTGTGAAAAATATGATCTATTGGAAAACGAAACAATTTATATTTAGCATGAAAAGTAGCAAGCAGGCCGCGACCAATTCTCGGATCGATTAACTCTGCGGCTTTTCTGAACAATAAAGAAGTTTTTGCCCAGGCCACATTATTAAAATCGCCAATAACCACTACCGGCTTTTGTAATTCCGCTATTCTTTTTGCTACACTCATCAATTCGCCATCTCTCTCTTTCGATGTCTCTTCTTCTGTAGGGCTTGGCGGCGGCGGATGTACCGCAAAAATTACAAATTCAAATTTATCTTCTGTTATAAAATGCGCTTCAATGCTGGGAATATCATCCGCTACAAAATAGTGTTCCTTAATTTCTTTCATCTTTACATTGGCATATAAGTGCATGCCGTAAGTGTTATCTAAACTTATCTTATGCGTGTAAGGGTAATCTTTTTCCAGCACACGCATTTCTTTTTCCCAGCTTTCATCACTTTCTATTGTTAGAAATATAGACGGATTGTATTTTTTAATAAGATCGATAAATCGGTTCTTCTCTTTATTGAACTGGTATATATTGCACGACACAATGGTGATGGAATGAGAGGAAGCCGCCGTTTTTTGTTTCTTTTCTATAGGAAATAAAGAAGTGTAACGAAAAATTACAATGGCGTGATATACAAACACTGCAATTAACCCGAGCTGAAAGGCCCAGAAATAAGCTATAGTATTTTTTACAGCAAATGCCAGTAAAAAAACTATCAGGCAACTGATCATTAGCTGCACCTTGCCAAAGTCCGGCACTCTGAAAATCCAGTGCTGACTGCGGGATAATGGTAATAACGTTAATATTACAATTAATGACCAAAGTAGAAAATATGCAATCTCCATTCTACCTCCTAAACCTGAACCAATGCGCCAAAGGTGGCACTGTTCCTTTTAATAATTGTGAAATAATATCCATGCCTATTACCGAAAAAGTAATACCGTTGCCACCAAAGCCCAATACAAAATAAGCCGAAGGAAAGTTTTCATGCTCGCCTATATAGGGAAGCCCGTCTTCCGTTTCACCAAAAGTGCCGGCCCAGGCAAAATCGGTTCTGAACTGGTATTCCGGCAGATGTTTGAGCAGTTTTTTCCTGAGCTTTTCCGCCTTTGCGGGCAATAATGCTTCTCTTTTAGCCGCGTCTGTAAAGTCTTCATCTTCCCCGCCAATGAGCAAACGATTATCATCTGTAGTACGCATATAAATATACGGGTCGGCAGTATTCCATATTAAAATATCATTCAGCTTTTTCAAATCATTTTCAAAACGCTCGCCTACAATTGCATACGTAGAAAGCAGTTTTACAAATTTATCCCTGATTATTTCCGTGCTTTCAAAACCATTACAGTAAATGATCTTTTTGGCTTTAATAATATTTCCGTATTGTGTTTCAGCCTGCACACCGCGGTTAGTATACTTTACATTTTTCAATTCGGTTTTATCATAAATCTCTAATCCTTTTTTATAGTTATAAGCCAGAATATCATGTGCCAGCAAAAATCCGTCAACGCTTGCGCCCTGGTTGGAAAGAATGCCGCCATAGGTATGATGCAATCCGTATTTTTTTTCTATTTCTTCGGGTTCCAGCCATTTTACGGGAAAGCCTGCTTTTTTTCTTGCTTCCAACTCTTTTTTTAATGTAGCAACATCCTTTTTTAACGCGGCAAAATACAATGACTTTTTTTTCTTAAATCCACTTTGGGACTTTACTGTTGAAGCAATTTTACCTAATGTGTCAATCGAATCGAAACAGGCTTTGTAGCTGGCTTCTGCTCCTTTCTGCCCTATTTTTGCAATGAGCTCATGCAGTTGAACATCTATTTCGTATTGCAGCATGGAAGTAGTGGCAGATGTGCTGCCGTTACACACTTCTCTCCTGTCTATTATGGCTGTTTTGTAGCCGTCTTTCATACATTGATGAGCAATTAAAGACCCGGTGATGCCTGCGCCTACAATCAGTACATCTGTAGTAATATCTTTTTGTAAAGATGGATAAGAATTGAGAATGCCGTTTTTTACCAGCCAAAAGGGCTCGGATGATTTTAAGTTCATTAGTTCAGTTTTTTGGCGTTTGTGCCAGATATTATTTTTACATTGTAGTAATGATCCAAGATAATAAACTTTATTGTGAAGATAGTATTTTGAATATTATTTTTTTAGAAACAGCTGATTGGCAATAAGTTACACGCATCATAAAAATAAAAAACGAGACTATGGAAAGCCTCGTTTTTTATTATTGTATCAGCATATTATTGTTCTGAATTGTGTTTTCTGTTGAGTTTTGCTTCTATGCTAAGCGTAGCGTGTGGCACTGCGCGTAAACGGGCTTTATCTATTAATTTGCCGGTAACCCTGCAGATGCCATAAGTTTTGTTTTCAATTCTTATGATAGCTTTTTCCAGATTATCAATATAAGCTATCTGGCGACTTGCCATCTGGCTCAATTGTTCTCTTTCCATACTTACCGTACCATCTTCCATAGTCATATAGCGGCTTTCAATATCTCCACCCATATCATCTTTTCTGGTAATGATGCCTTGCAGGTAAGCTACCTCTCTTTTGGCGTCGGCTAATTTTTTAAGAATTAAGTTTTTAAATTCCTGTAGCTCTTCTTCACTGTATCTTACCAATGGTTCCTGGCTTGTTTCTGTCTCTCTCTGTTCCATAGGTGTATACGAAGGATTGTACGATTTTTTTGCCGTAGTAGTGATTTTAGGCACTTTCACTTCTTTTATAGGCTGTGTTTCTTTCTTTACTTTTTTAGCTATGCCTTCAGCTGCTTTCTTTTGAGCTGTTTTTTTAACGGGCTTTACTGTTTCTTGTTTGGCTGAAGCTTTTGTGGCAACCGGCTTAGGCGCTGCTTTCTTCACTTCTTTTTTAGGTGCCACTTTAGCTGTTTTTGCAGGTGCTACCTTCTTTGCAACCGGTTCTTTAGCTACCACTTTTTTGGTAGTAGAAGCTTTTGGCGCAGTCTTGGGAGCCACTTTTACTGTCGCTTTTTTTACTACCGCTTTTTTGGAAACAGAAGTTTTTGCCACAGCCTTGGGAGCAGCTTTTACTGTCGCTTTTTTTACAGTCGCTTTTTTGGCAACAGGCGTTTTCGCCGC
>JAEWKC010000019.1 GCA_023386235.1 Bacteroidota bacterium
TATATGACCTGCATTGCAAACAGGTGCTGCAAAGTGATTATCTCAATGTGGATGAGACAACGATAAAAGTGCTGGACAAAGACAAAAAAGGTACTACGCACCAGGGATATTACTGGGTGTATTACGATACGCAGAAAAAATTAGCCCTTTTTGATTACCAGCCCGGCCGGGGCGCCATTTACCCCCAAACCATGTTGCATCACTTTAAAGGACACCTGCAAACAGACGGCTATGACGGCTACGATGGCTTTGATAAGATAGAAGGTATTATCACCCTTAACTGCTGGGCGCACGCCAGGCGTAAGTTTTTTGAAGCAAAAGACTACGACCAGGTAAATGCAGAATCGGTGCTGGAACTCATACAACAGTTATATAAAAACGAAGCGCATTGCAGGGAAGAAAACTTTACTCCTGAACAAATTAAAGCCTACCGAATCTCAGAAAGCATACCAATACTTGAAGAACTACACCAATTATTAAAAGATTTACTCATAAAAACCCTGCCGCAAAGCCCAATGGGCAAGGCGATCGCTTATACCCTAAAACGGTGGGAGAAGCTTTGTGTATATACCACCAATGGTATTTTGCAAATAGATAACAATCTCATCGAGAACTCCATCCGGCCGGTGGCCCTGGGCAGAAAAAACTATTTGTTTGCAGGTAGCCATGAACGTGCCCAGGATGCTGCCATGCTTTACAGTTTATTTGCTACTTGCAGGTTACACAACATAAACCCCGAACACTGGCTCACTAACCTGTTTGAAAAAATCAACTCCACACCAAAAGATCAGCTACACCAACTGCTGCCCCCGCAATGGGCTGCGAGGCAGGCACAAAATTATGCTGCCTCCTTCAAAACACAATGACGGGGTTGGCCGAAGGGATACAATGTAAATAGTATTCAACCTTTAAGATCTACAGTAGGACAACCATGGTACTCTTACTTCTTATTAAAAACAGACGGTATATTCCAAACACAACAGGAAATTGATAATTACACTTTTGCAGCTAATGGTACTACAAATAAAATTCAGCCTAATGCAAAACCCGGAGATTTAAAATACATCGATTTTAATAATGATGGTCGTATTAACCAAAGTGATTATCAGTATATGGGAAGCTACCTACCTAAGATAACTTATGCATTCGGTAGCAATCTCGATTGGAAAAACATAGATTTCTCCTTTATGTTTCAGGGCATTTCCGGTGTAAAAATATTTAATGGCTTTAAATCAATGGGTATTACCGGACGCCAGGTACCCAGCAATATGCTGACAATGGTTTTAGACTCATGGGAGTACAACAAAAACTCAGGCATTCCACGCTTAGGATTGCTTAGCGACCCTAACGGAAACTATACCAACCCTTCTGATTTTATGCTGGAAGATGGCAGCTACTTAAGATTAAAAAACCTTGCTTTAGGCTATACGATTCCTTCAAGTTTCTTAACACAGTTAAAACTAACCGGAATGAATGTACGTGCATATATAAATGCAGAAAATGTACTTACTATAACTAAATATACAGGCTTCGATCCGGAAGTAGGTAACTTCGGAATTGATGGAGGGCGCTATCCTAATGCACGCCTAATAAGCTTTGGATTAAATATTAATTTCTAACACAATAATAAAATATTCAAAAATGTATAAAAATAAAAATATTCTAAGCTTAATAGTCATTACGTTACTATTAACACTTTCAGCCTGTAATAAATTTTTAGAATTTGAACCTTATGGACCGCCCCAGTCCGGTAACTACTGGAAAACGGCAACAGATGCTATTGAAGCAAGAAATGCTCTAACTATGTGGATTGCAAAAGAAGGAATTGACGGCAGAGGTCATATGTGGTTTGAAAACTGTAGCGACAATCTGGTTACCGGCAGACCTCAGGCAGAAGGTGACCAAATAAAAAACTTTCAAATGTCGGGAAGTAACGGCCGCGATTGGAGGCAAAACTGGCCAATGATGTACAGAGTAATTGCAGCGGCTAATGACATCTTCAGAAATGTACCGGTCATGAATATCTCTGATGCCGTAAAAAACAATGTAGTTGGCGAAGCTCATTTCTTTCGTGCTTTTGCATATCTATGGCTTGCTCCCTGGTATGCCGATAACGGCCCAAATGGAGGATTGCCAATAGTTACAGAAAATACCAAATTCGAAGAGATTGATGTTCCCAGAGCAAAATCCGTACTTGAAAATTACGACATGATAATTGATGATATGCGTAAAGCCGGAAATCTATTGCCGCTATTTTCTCAGGTGCCTGCCGCAGAAAAAGGTCGTCCGCACAAAGCTGCAGCATGGGCGCTTGCTGCCAGAGCAGCATTATATGCAGCACAGTATGATAATAAGTATTACGATATCGTTCTTGAAATGACGCAAAAAGTAATGGACTTAAGTGGTACCGATACTCGTAGTTTATATAGCGATTACAAAAATCTTTTTACCGAAGCAAATAATTTTAGTTCTGAATATATATACTCTATACAAGGTACAGCTGTTGACGGACCTAAGTTTGCCGGCATGTCTTTTCAAAATGGTGGTTGGGGCATTTTCAATACATGGGGATACTTTCAGCCTACACTTGAATTATACAAAGCTTATGAAACAGGTGATAAAAGAAGAGAAGCAACAATTTTATTCCCTGGCGATACTATACAATTCGTTGGAAGGAAAATAATTTTTGGAGTAAACCCTGCAAATATATCCAGTACTTCCGGAATGACTTTTCGTAAATGGATGTCGCCTTTTGAAGCAGCAGATGCACTTGGAAAAACCGTAAATCCCGATGGCAACAATGCTTCTACAAGATTGAGCATTCCTTTAATAAGATTTGCCGATGTGTTGCTTATGCGTGCAGAAGCTCTTATCTGGTCAAAGGGAGAAGGAAATCCCGAAGCAGTGACCTTAATCAACCGTGTACGCCAAAGAGCCGGGCTTCCTGCCAACTCTACTGCCACAAAAGGACAGCTTATGAATGAAAGAAGATGTGAACTCGCCTTTGAGTTTTTACCAAGCCGTCATATAGATTTAGTAAGATGGGGCACAGCAAAGGAAATTTATGCCAAACCTTTGCATGGTGTGAAAACACATTTAAATGCGGATGGTTCTTTCAACAGAACCGAAGAAATACAAATTTGGCCATCAAGAACTTTCAATCCAACTATTCATCATATATTCCCAATTCCGAATGCAGAAATAGCAAAAAGCAAAACATTAACTCAAAATCAAGGCTATTAATTTAGTAACTTCAAAAATGATTGCTTCTTGTGAGGAGCAATCATTTTTCATTTTATAAAAATCAACAGATGAAAAAAATATTTCTTTTTCTTTATTGTATGAATGCCGTATTGGTTATGGCGCAGCCACAAAAAAACTACACTGTTGCCAATGCCCATTCGCATAATGATTATCAAAATCAGTTTCCCTTCCAGCAAGCGTATGAAGCGGGGTTTGGCTCTATAGAAGCAGATATTTTTTTAAAAGACAAGCAGCTATTTTTGGCACATGACACAAAAGAACTGGCTCTGCAAAGAAGCATAGAAAAAGAATATCTCATCCCTTTGGCAAAGATGGTAAAAGATAACAATGGCTATCCTTATAAAGATGCAAACAAAGAGCTGCAGATACTTGTAGACGTTAAAACCGATGCAAAGCCTACGTTAGATGCATTCCTTTCCGTCTTAAAAAAATACCCGGAACTTACCAACTCCGATAAAATAAAATGGATTATTAGCGGCAATAAACCTGGCGAAACAGAATGGAGTCAATATCCGCGTTATGTTTTTTTCGATGCAAATTTTGAAAAAAACTATACTAATGAACAAATAGAAAAAATTGGTTTATACAGCAGCAGCTTAAAGGACTATACAAGCTGGAATGGCAAGAGTAATATACCTGAAAAGGAATTAAACAAAATGAAAAATGCAATAGCAAAAGCCAATAAACAAAACAAAAAATCACGCTTTTGGGCTACACCCGATTTTGGAAACGCCTGGTATCAGTTAATGAATGCAGGCGTCGATTTCATTAATACGGATAAAATTTCGGAGCTCACAACTTTCTTAAATGATTTGCCAAAAAATACTTTTCAAAACAACGATTTTTATACGCTTTACACACCGCAATACAAAAATGACGGGCAAGACAGAAAAATAAAAAACATCATTCTTTTTATTGGAGATGGTTGTGGTCTCGCGCAACTCTATGCTGGCTTTACAGCCAATAAAAGCCGGTTGAATATATTTAACATGAAGGGCACCGGCTTTTCTAAAACAGATTCCTACGACTCTTACATAACCGATTCAGCTCCGGAATCTACAGCGCTTTCATCAGGACACAAAACCTGTAACCGGTTTGTAGGCGTAGATCACACAGGCACTGCATTAAAGCTTTTACCGGAATATCTGATTGAGAAAAAAATAAAAACCGGACTCATCACCACCGGCAATGTCACTGATCCTACACCTGCCGACTTTTACGGACACAATATCAACAGAGATGACGCCGCCAACATGTTTAGAAACCTTGCCGCCTCTCCTGTAAGCATTTTAATGGGTAGTGGAGACAATGCCTTTAATGACGAATTGCACCAAATTTTGCAAAAAGAAAATTTTGCAGTTACAGACAATGTAGCTAATGTAAAAGATACTAATAAAAGATAGCTGGTAATGCAGCAACAGGCCAGACACACTGCCATAAACGGCAGAAAAGAATGGATGCGCGAAGCTTTCGCAAAATCAATTGATATGCTTAAAGCTAATAAAGACGGCTTCTTTCTAATGGTGGAAGCTGCTCAAATTGACTATGGCGGACACGCTATGGACCTGTCTTATGTAACTACAGAAGTAATGGACATGGACAAAACCGTAGGAGAAGCCATGCGGTTTGCCGATAGCAACGGAGAAACCCTGGTAATAGTACTCGCAGATCATGAAACCGGCGGACTTACTTTACTAGACGGGAACCTGCAAACCGGGTACGTTGCAGGCAATTTCTCTACCAACGATCATACAGGTATACCTATTCCTGTATTTGCCTATGGTCCGCAATCTAAAAAGTTTACAGGTTTTTATGAGAATACTGAAGTTTTTAAAAAGATACTTGAAGCCTTTGGCATTCAAATAAATAAAGAATAAAAATAATTCACAATGTGGAGAAATAAAGCTATACTGAGCGTACTATTAATACTGATTTTCAATTTTTCTTTTAGTCAAAATAACAAGTCGGATAATTTTTCATTTGTAGTTATTCCTGATCGCACAGGAGGGTTCAGAATGGGAGTGTATGAAAAAGCAGTAGAAAAAATAAACTTATTAAACCCGAATTTTTCCGTTGGCATTGGCGATTATGTAGAAGGATATACAGATGACGAAAGTAAAATAAAGAAAGAATGGCTGGCATTCGACAGTATTGCTACCACACTGAAAGCACCCTTCTATAAAGTGCCGGGCAACCACGATTATACAGGTCATGCGCAACAACAGATTTGGGAAAAAAGATTCGGACAGGCCTATCAACACTTCATTTATAAAAACTGCCTTTTTCTCTTGCTTAACTCCAACGATGGTGATGGAGTAAACATAAGTCAGAAGCAGTTGAACTATTTTATAGAAACAATAAATAAAAATAAACATGTAGCCTGGACCTTCGTATTTCTTCATCATCCTTTGTGGAATTATATTGACGATAAAGGTTTCTCAAAATTAGAAGAGCAGCTTTACAACAGCAACTATACGGTTTTTGCAGGTCATACACATATATACAATTACCAGGAAAGATATGGTAAAGATTATATAACCCTTGCTACGGCGGGAGGCTCATCTGACCTAAGGGGTAAAGCGTTTGGAGAGTTGGATCATATTGCTTACGTGTCTTTTAATGATCGAAAGCCAGCCATAACACAGCTGGCTCTTTCAGGTATTTTAGATAAAGATTTCACCCATATTGGCAAAGTAGCACATGCCAGAAAAATTGATAGTCTTAGTAAAATCCCTATAGCTGTTTTACAAAATGACGATGGAGATGGAGGACTATATTTTCAACTGAGAAATTCAACCAGCCTGCCTCTTACCTATCAAATAGATTTTCTATATCAGTCTTTTTTATCATTGTCGCAAAACAACATCTACCACACAGTCCAGCCCGGCAAAACAGATAATATCTTTGTACAAACTAAAAAAATAAAACCCGTATCAGACAGCCTGCGATTTATTTATAAGCTGCAATCTACCGATATTGAAATCATAAAAAAAACTGCTATTGTATATGAACGAAACATACCGGCAATATTTTCTGACACACCCGTAGTTTTCATCGACAATAAAAAAATAAACTTTCCTGAGCACGACAAATTTATTCAACAACAATACAGCCTGGATGACCATACTTCTTTTGCTCACTCAAATAACCGGCTGTCAATAAGTGAAGGAGGAAATTTAAACCTAAGATTGTATCATCCTCCAACCAGGTCGTACTCTGCATCACAGCAAATCAGTTTACACAAAAAAGATTTTCTTCCTACCCTTTCAATAAAAGAAAAAAACATAAAAAAAGGTTTACGATATAATTATTACGAAGGTGTATTTTCAGTATTGCCCGATTTTTCAAAACTAAAATCTCTTAAAAAAGGTGTTGCTTTAGATTTTGACGTTGAAAAAATAATGGAAAAAGAAAACAACTTCGCTATTACGTATTCCGGATTTGTAAAAATACCTCAAGATGGTTTGTATAAAATATTGCTTACTTCTGACGATGGCAGCAAACTAAACATTCATAACGCAACTATCGTAGATAATGACGGATCGCACAGTGTACGCACAACACAAGGATATGCCGCGTTAAAAAAAGGATTTTACCCTATTGACATCTACTATTTTGAAGACTTTGACGGACAGAAATTAGATGTACAATTTTTTGATGCAGAAACCAATAAAAAGCTAAACGTAGAATATTTCCACGAACCGTAAACTAAACAAAAAAGCCTATTTATTATTGCTGTTTATATCCACAGGTTCTGCTATTTTCTTAGAACTTTTTCTGGCTTTGAAATATTCAAACACCATTGGCAAAAGAGATAGCCCGATAATTAAAAATACAACAATCTCAAAATTGTTTTTCACTATCGGAATATTGCCAAGGAAGAATCCGGCCAATGTAATGCCTACCACCCATACAAAACCGCCAATTACGTTGTAAGAGAAGAAATGGAAATAATTCATTTTACCAATGCCTGCTACAAACGGTGCAAATGTGCGCACAATAGGCACAAAACGGGCAATAACAATGGTTTTAGCTCCATGCTTTTCATAGAACTCATGTGTCTTATCCAAGTATTGAGGTTTTATCAGCTGTTTACCCCGAATTTTTATTTTCAGCATTCGCGGACCCAGATATTTCCCTATCATATAATTAGACGCATCTCCTAACACTGCCGCAATAAACAGCAGGATTAAACACATCCATATATTTAATGAGCCCTGAGCAGCAAACATCCCTACAGCAAACAATAAAGAATCGCCCGGAAGAAACGGCATAACAACAATTCCCGTTTCTACAAAAATGATAAGAAATAAAATGACGTATATCCAACTGTCATATTTAATAATAAATTCGTTGAGATGCTGATCTATATGCAGAATAAAATCTACCAGTTCCATCATAATTATAAAATTGATGTGCAAAAGTAAATTTTTAACCCGTACTTTTTACATATACAACCCATTTGTTTAGAAATATTGTGTTAAGAATTAATGGATGCTTCCACCTTTCACTTCCATATTTTTCATTACCTCTGCCTCGTATTGCAACCATTCGCTCCAGCGACTGCGTACCTTTTCTTTATCCATATACAATTCGGCCAGTTCAATAAAAAGAGTATAATGCCCCGCTTCACTTTCCATAAATCTTCTATAGAATTTGCGTAAATACGCATCTTCCAATCCTTCGCTCAGTCTTTTAAAGCGCTCGCAGCTTCTGGCTTCTATCAAAGCCATAGTAAGCAACTGATCTAAAAACCGGCCTTCGGCATTCCCGCCCTTCTGCTGAAATTCAAGCAACTTGTTTACATAAGCATCTTTGCGCTGTTTGTCAAGCTTGAGTCCTCGTTTCTTTAACTCCTGCAATACCAGCCTGAAATGTCCCCACTCTTCCGTTACTATCGGCGACAGTGCCTGTACCAGCTCGGCCTTGGACGAATATGTTTGTATAAGCGATATACAGCTTGTAGCCGCTTTCAGTTCGCAATATCCATGATCCGACAGAATTTCTTCCAGGCTACACGCGGCTAAATTTACCCAACGCGGGTCTGTAGGCAACTGCAAGCCTAAAATACTCTTTGCAGAATCAGAATAATTTTCTTCCATTGTACTATATCTGTATTATTTATTATCTGAAAAATAAGGTAATAATGCATTATACATTTCGACAGGCATGCCGGATTTTTTCCAAGTGTTTGTTTCCAGGAAAAATAACGTAACTGTACCCGCAGTTAATAGTTTTTTTGCATCATTAAATACTTCCACATGAAAAACTATTCTATGATCTACCGGTAAAGTACGAATGGAAGTAACAATGGTGAGCACATCATCGTATTTTGCCGAGCGCAAATATTTTACGTTAAGTTCTGTTACCGGCAGCATAATGCCCTCTTCTTCCATTTTCTTGTAGCTGAAACCCAGGCTGCGTATAGCTTCCACTCTTCCCACTTCAAAATACTGGGCATAGTTTCCGTAATATACTACACCCATCTGGTCGGTTTCGGCGTATCTTACTCTTATTTGTGTTGTAGATGTATACATATTTTCACCATTTTTCTTCAGCGTCTGTATTCCGGAAAAAATTGCCATATTTCCGGATCGATATTTCTTTTTGCTTTTGTCTTTCAATAATCATTTTTGCAATCAATATGCCTGCGTCCTCTTTTGGAGAACTGATTAACTGTTGTTTGAGTTTCATTTCCGAAACATCCATTCTATAAAGAATTTGTACCAGTTCTGCAAAGTCTTCCACAATAAGTTTGTTTATTACACCGGCCAGCCTGTCAATTACCATCTTGTTTTCCCCGTTAAAAAAGTCGGTATTCGTCCCAAAAATCTGTGCTAAAGATTGCTGATAGTTTATCATTTTATTAAAAAAAGCAAGTTAACACAAAAAATACTAACGAAATCAGTACTTTTGCCGTTATAAACGAAAAACTATGGCAAGAATCAAAACGGAAAAAGACGTAACTAAAAAAGACGTTATATTGAAAGCTGCAGGCACACTATTTAGAGAAAAAGGCTACAAAGCAGCAAGCATGAGAGATTTAGCTGAAAGAGTAGGTATTGAAGCAGCCAGTTTGTACAATCATATCCGCTCTAAGGCAGAGCTTTTACACGATATCTGCTTTAACTCAAGCAACTTTTACCTGGAGCATATTACCCGCATTGAAAATACCGATATCAGCCAGTTAGAAAAAGTAGAAACCATTCTTCGTTTTCAAATAAAGCAGATGATTGAACACTTTGACGAGCGCTATGTGGCGGACAGAGAATGGAAACATTTGCCTGAACCGCATTTAGCCAATTATCAAACACTCAGGCATAATTACAGAAAAAAACTGAATGAGATAATTACCAAAGGTGTGCAGAATGGTGAGATAAAGGATATAAATGTACCTTCTACCATTTGGTTACTGCTGCACGCTATCAGCGGTATAGAATCCTGGCATCGTTCAAAAACAAAGATTGAACCAGAACTGCTGGAAGAAAACATGATCACTATTCTGATAGGCGGCTTAAAGAAATAAGCCGAAAATATTTTTATGCAAAACTGTCGTATTTATTATAAAGTGCGGCAGTTTTTTTGGCTCTTATCCATCAAAGCAAAAAAAGCGACTGAAAACTCTCAGTCGCTTTAAATATTTTTAGTAAAAACTACTTATTCCGCTACAACTGCCTGGTCCACTACAGAAACAATAGATTTATTTTCTTTTGTTTTTCTGAATTCTACAACACCGTCAGTCAAAGCAAATAAAGTAAAGTCTTTACCAACGCCTACATTTTTACCAGGATGGTATGTAGTACCTCTCTGACGTACTATGATGTTACCGGAAATAGCAGGTTGACCGCCATAAATCTTAACACCCAGACGTTTACTTCTTGAGTCGCGACCATTTTTTACGCTACCTTCACCTTTTTTATGTGCCATTTTTTAAAAAAATTAAATTAGTTTACAAATCGAAATGCAAAGTTATGCAATTCCGCTGATTTTAATTTGTGTGTATTGAGTTCTGTGACCGTGTTTTTTACGGAAACCTTTTCTTCTTTTGTGTTTAAAAGCAATTACTTTATCGCCCTGTACTTTTTCAGCAACAACTTCCGCGGATACTACAGCTTTTACAGCTTCTCCTAAAGTAAGATTGCCACCGTCTCCGGTCATTAGTACATCTTTGAACTCAACTTTTTCTCCGTTTTTTGCAGACAAATGTGGTACATACAGGGTATCTCCCTCTTGTACTCTGAATTGTTGGCCTGCTATTTTTACAACTGCGAACATGGTTTTAAAATTAGGACTGCAAAGGTAAGGATATTTTTTAATTGAGCAAACAATTTAGCTAAACTTTTTATCGAAAGTATATCAAAAACATGGTTTCACGCCTTATTATCTTTGTTTTATTGTAAGTTTGCGTATCAAAATTAATAAATAAATTGAGCATAATCAGCACCTTGGCAAAAATTTATGCCGGTATCACTAAGAAAAAAACTTCGCGCGAAATGGCTTCCGCCGTGCAGGATCAGCAAAAAATCATGCGCGAGCTGGTTACAAAAGCCGCGTTCACCCAATACGGAAAGGATCATCATTTCACAGAAATAAAATCCTACGACGATTTTAAAAAGCATATACCCATAGCCGACTACGAGCAGCTAAAACCCTATATAGAAAAAATTAAGGACGGAAAAGAAAATGTGCTATGGCCCGGCAAACCGATTTATTTTGCTAAAACAAGCGGCACTACCAGCGGCACTAAATATATTCCTATTACCAAAGAATCTATTGGCAATCACATCAACTCTACCAAAGATGCGCTGCTCACTTATATTGCCAACTCGGGCAATGCGGATTTTTTAAACGGTAAAATGATTTTCTTAAGTGGCTCGCCCACCCTCGATACATCAGGCAAAATACCTACAGGAAGATTAAGTGGTATTGTTAATCATCATGTACCCGCTTATCTCACCAAAAATCAATTGCCCAGCTACGAAACCAATTGCATTGAAGACTGGGAAACCAAAGTAAATAAAATTGTAGACGAAACCATAGACAAGGATATGACGCTGATAAGTGGCATTCCACCCTGGATGCAAATGTACTTTGATAAGCTTTACGAACGAACTGGGAAAAAAGTGATTGAGCTGTTTCCCAATCTTTCCATTATAGTTTACGGAGGTGTAAATTTTGAACCTTACAGGCAGCGGTTATTTGAATCAATAGGAAAACAGATTGATTCTGTAGAGCTTTTCCCTGCATCGGAAGGTTCATTTGCCTATCAGGATGTGCAGGACGAAAAAGGAATGCTGCTCACTACCAACAAGGGAATTTTTTATGAGTTTATTCCGGCAGAAGAGATTTTCGGCGAGAATCCTGCAAGGCTATATTTAAAAGATGTGGAACTGAATAAAAACTACGCCCTCATCATCAACAACAACGCGGGTTTGTGGGGTTACAACATTGGAGATACCGTAAAGTTTGTAAGCCTTGATCCTTACAGGGTAATAGTTTCCGGCCGAATAAAACATTTCATTTCTGCTTTTGGCGAACATGTAATTGGTGAAGAGGTAGATGCGTCTATTGGCGAAGCATCTAAAAAACATCAGGCACAAATATCAGAATATACCGTAGCGCCATTTGTGGCAAAAGAAGAAGGCAAAAGCTATCATGAGTGGTTTATAGAATTTGAAAAGGAACCAGCCGATATGCAGTCTTTTGCAGAAGACCTGGACAATGAACTACGAAAAAGAAATACTTACTACGACGATTTAATTGCCGGTAATATTTTACAAAAGCTACAAATTACGCGCGTGCAAAAAAACGGATTTATCAATTACATGAAATCAGTGGGTAAGCTGGGCGGCCAAAACAAACTGCCCCGCCTAAGCAACGACAGGGCAATTGCGGATGAGTTAGAAAAACACAGCTAATTAAAAGTATAACCAACAGATAAATAAGGCCAATACGGGAGAAAATAACCATTTCCAAAAACAGGAGAAAATCCTGCTCTGCCATCTCTGCGCTTGGAAAAACGTGTGTCGTAGTTCAGACCTACAATTAAACTAGGACCAAAGCCCTCAAGAAATACATCATGGATGTATCGTTGAATTGCCGCGCTCCTGTCGGAGCGCTATCTAATGCTCACGGCCGGTTTTTATTACTCATTAGCCAGATTTTAAATTAATTAGATTAAACCATAAGCTATCCTTTCAAAATCGTATTTTTCTGAATTAAATAAAAACAATATCTTTACAAACTGTTGTAAATTTTGATTTTTCATGTCGCAAAGACGCATAGCAATATTCGGCTCTACAGGTTCTATTGGTCAGCAAACACTGGATGTAATTGAAAAAAATCCGGACTTGTTTTCCGTGGAAGTATTAACCGCACAAAACAATGATGGTTTGTTGATTGAGCAATCGCTTAAATTCAAACCCAAAGTAGTAGTTATTGGCAACGAAACTAAATACAAAGTTGTTTCGGACGCCCTTGCCCCCCATGGCATACAGGTAAGCGCCGGAGAACAAGCTATTACGGATGCCGCAGATATTGATATATACGATATTATGGTGGCAGCCATCGTAGGTTTTGCCGGTTTAAAACCCACCCTGAAGGCCATTGAAAAAGGCAAGCACATTGGCCTCGCCAATAAAGAAACCCTGGTGGTGGCCGGCGATATTGTAATGCAAAAAGCCAGGGAAAACAATGTAAACATAGTGCCTATAGACAGTGAGCACAGCGCTATTTTTCAATGCCTTACCGGAGAGAAAAACAATAAAATAGAACGCGTTATTCTTACAGCCAGCGGCGGCCCTTTCCTGGGCAGAAAGCCCAACTACCTCGTAAACGTAAAACGCGAGCATGCCCTACAACATCCTAACTGGAATATGGGCGCTAAAATATCTGTAGACTCTGCAACACTGATGAATAAAGGGCTTGAGATGATAGAAGCGAAATGGCTTTTTGGATTGGAGCCCGAACAGATTAATGTGATCATTCATCCGCAGAGCATTATACATAGCATGGTAGAGTTTGAAGACGGAAGCATGAAAGCGCAAATGGGACTGCCGGATATGCGCCTGCCCATTCAATATGCGCTCAGTTATCCCGAAAGATTAAAAAGTGATTTTCCACGTTATAACTTTAAAAAACCCGACACGCTTACATTTGAAGAGCCCGATATAAAAACATTCCGCAATTTATTTCTGGCGCAGAAAGCGCTGCAAACCGGGGGCAATATGCCTTGTATTATCAATGCCGCCAATGAAATAGTCGTTTATACTTTTCTGAAAAACCGTTTAGGCTTTTTAGAAATGACAGAGGTAATAGAGCAAACAATGGAAAAAATACCATTTATTTCACAGCCAACACTTGATGATTATTTTGATTCTGATGCAGAAGCACGTACATTTGCAGCCTCTTTGGTTCAGATATAAACTTATGAGTACTTTCTATTAATCAATTATTAAATTATTTTATCTAAAATAAAAAATGACAGCTGTATTATTAGCCATTGACTGGTCGCTTATTGGCATTAAAACTTTCCAGTTTATTTTATCTTTTTCCATATTAGTTACTTTACATGAATTGGGGCATTATTTAGCTGCTAAAATTTTCGGATGTCGTGTAGAGAGTTTTTATTTATTCTTTAATCCGGCGTTTACACTTGCCGCGTTTAAGAAAGTAAAAAATAAATGGCGCTCTAAATTTTTCTTCAAAAACCAGCCCGACGGCGAAGAAGTGGTTTTAGAGAATGGAAAAAAAGGAATAGTAAAGCCCGACCCGGAATCTTTGCCCGATAATGACTGGAGAAAATACCCCCACAATACAGAGTATGGCTTAGGCTGGCTTCCGCTGGGCGGCTATGTAAAAATAGCCGGAATGATTGACGAGAGCATGGATAAGGAACAAATGAAGCAACCGGCAAAGCCTTGGGAGTTTCGTAGCAAACCCGCCTGGCAAAGATTGATAATCATGATTGCCGGCGTAGTAGTAAACATTCTGCTTGGTTATTTTATCTACTCAATGATGCTATGGAAATGGGGAGAAGAATACCTGCCTACAAAAGAGCTTACTTACGGCATAGCCGCAGATTCTGTAGCGGAAAAAATAGGATTCAGAGACGGGGATAAAATACTATCTGTTGATGGAAAAGAATACGAAAAATTCAATGATATTAACAAGCATCTGCTGCTTAGAAAAACGCAAAATGTAACGGTTGACAGAAACGGGCAAACTGTAAATGTTGCCATCCCTGAAGATATAGCCAAAACACTGATAGGAACAAAAAACCTTAATTTTATCTCGCCCCGCATACCGAATGTAGCGCTGCAAAAAGTTGTAGACACGCTGCCTGCCGGTAAAGCAGGACTAACAACGGGCGACAAAATTATAGCGGCCGATAGCGTTGCTTTCCAATTCAATGATCAGGTAAGAGAATACATTAAAAGCCAGGCCGGCAAAACCACTTCGTTATTGGTACAGCGCGCAGACGATACTTTAACCGTAAACACACCGGTAAGCAGTGAAGGTACTATCGGCGTTTTGTTCAATACATCTGAAATGAACAACTTCTTCACTTACACGAAAATCAATTACAACTTTTTTCAATCCTTATCTGCAGGTGTAGGCAAAACCTGGGAAACGCTGGAAGATTACTGGCTGCAATTAAAACTGATATTCGGAGGAAAGGTAGCAGCCAAAGATTCGGTAGGATCTCTTATTACTATTGGCAGCATATTTCCAGACACTTGGGATTGGGCACGCTTCTGGAGCCTTACCGCTTTTTTCTCATTAGTGTTGGCATTTATGAATATATTGCCCATACCCGCCCTCGATGGCGGACACGCAATGTTTACCATTTATGAAATGATAACAGGCCGAAAACCATCTGACAAGTTTATGGAAGTTGCACAAACAATTGGAATGATTATTCTGTTGGGTTTAATGGTATTCGCGTTAGGCAATGATATTCTACGATTGTTCAGATAAAAATAATTTTCAGTTCAAAAATATCGGGCTACTTTTATAACCTAAATCTTACAAACAGAATTTTATGTATATCAACGTAAACCATCCCTGGCACAATGTACCTGCCGGAGAAAGAAATCCGGAAATAGTAAACGCGGTGATTGAAATTCCGCAAGGCTCGCGTGCCAAATACGAATTGGATAAAGATTCGGGATTGCTAAAAATGGACAGGGTTATCTACTCCTCTTTCCACTATCCTAACAATTACGGCTTTATTCCCAGCTCGCTGGGAGACGACCATGACCCTTTGGATATTATGGTTTTGTCTTCTATCAACATCCAGCCTTTGTGTATTGTTGAAGCCAAAGTGATAGGCGTAATGCAAATGATAGATAATGGCGAAGGTGACGATAAAATAATAGGCGTGGCGCTTAACGACCAATCCTTTAACCACTACAATGACATATCGGAACTGTCTAACCATTTCTTTAATGAACTGAAACACTTTTTTGAAGAATACAAACGCCTGGAAGATAAAGCCGTTAAAGTAGAGGATTTTGGCGGTAAAGACCTGGCGCAAAAAATTATTGTGGCCGCGCTGGAAAATTATGAAAGAACTTTCGGCAGAAAAGTGTAGCATTCTTTAGAAATTTATATACATTTGTAAAAATTATTCAACACATGGAACAGGAAAAAGAAAAATCTACATCTAAATATTGGTTATATTTTTTTATAAGTCTGGTGGTTATTATTGCCCTGCTTATATGGGTAAGACCTTATTTTTGGGTAGCACTGCCTTTTGTAGTTACATTTTTTGTAAAAGCAATGAATATCATTGATGACAATCAATCAAAAGATCAGGAAGTTTATTAAATAAAATTTATTTCAAAAATATAAAAAGCAATCAGCAATGGTTGCTTTTTTTTATTGGGCAGGAAAGACGGCTGCCGGTTATACACACTCACAATTTTACAACTTTCTTATATACAGTTGACGCGTCTTCAGAAAGTTGAAGTAAGTCTTGTATGGTTTTGTTCAATACCGGGTGAAGTTTTTCCGGCGCTATTTCATTCAGCGGCACCAGCACAAAATTTCTTTGATGCATATATGGATGAGGCACTTGTAAATCTGCTTGATTGATTATCCGGTTTTCAAAAAGCAGCACATCTATATCTATTATGCGCTGTCCCATTTTTTTTTCTCTCACTCTGCCCATCTTTTTTTCTATTTCCAGAGCTTTTATCAGCACTTTCTCAGCAGATAAATGAGTTTCAACCTGAATAGCGATATTGTAAAATTCCGGCTGGTCCGTTACGCCCCACGGCTCGGTACCATACACTGACGAAGCTTTTTCCACTTTCCCTATTTCATCGTTGATAAAAGCCAGAGCGGTTTGTAAATTACCGGCTTTATCGCCCATATTCGTTCCTAAAGAAAGAAAAGCTGTATTCATTCTTGTTTTATTGTTTGCCAAATGTAATTTTACATTAATTATTTAAATAATCGGTTTTCTTTTTTATTTTTATCACATATTTGCATTATCTAAAAATAATTTTTTTACTAACCTTATGAAATAAATACAGTGATTATTACAGAGAAACAGTATTTATACATAGTGATCACATCTAACAATAAAAACATAAACTTATGAAAAGTTTTTTCAAAATCTTCCTGGCATCGCTGGCAGCATTGTTTGTATTCAGCATTATCAGCCTTGTTATTACATTCGTATCCATGGTAGCATTTTCTTCAATGGCTATGAACAGTGAAAAGAAAATAAGCGATAACAGCGTATTGGTTATAGACTTAAAAGAAGCTTTAGGTGAGCAAACCAAAGAGAATATGAATTTCAATTTTCAATTCTCTACTTCGAAAACACTGGGTTTATACGATGTGATCCGGATGATTGAATATGCCAAAACCGATAGCAAAATAAAAGGTATCTACGTTAAATCAGGCGGCAATGCCAATGGCTTTGCTACCAGCCGGGAACTGCGTAAAGCCCTGGAAGACTTTAAAACAAGCAAAAAATTTGTGCTGGCCTACGCAGAAGCCATTTCTCAAAAAGCTTATTATGTATCGTCTGCAGCCGATAAAGTATATGCACATCCTCAAGGCGGGCTTGATTTTAGAGGTCTTGCATCGCAGACTATGTTTTTTAAAGGAACATTAGATAAGCTTGGCGTAGAGCCGCAGATATTCTTTGCCGGAAAATATAAAAGCGCTACCGAGCCATTCCGCGTTACAGAGATGACGGAGGCCAACAAAGAGCAAACCGCAGCATGGCTCAATGATTTGAATGATGTAATGCTCGCCGATATTGCCGCTTCACGCAAAATAGACTCCACCACACTTCGCGGACTCGCTAATAACTTAAGCATACAAATGCCCGAAGACGCGGTGAAGCATAAAATGATTGACGGCCTTAAATACAATGATGAACTGCAAACAGAATTAAGACAACTATTAAAAATAAAGGAAAAAGAAAAAATCAATTTTGTATCGCTTAATAAGTATGCTAAGAACAATGCCTATAAAAGAAGTAAAAACAATAAAGGAAGCAAAATCGCCTTGGTTTACGCACAGGGCACTATTCTTACAGAAGGCAATGAAGAAACTTCTATTACCAGCAAACAATATGTAGATGTCTTTAGAAAAATAAGGCTTAACGATGACATTAAAGCAGTTGTGTTCAGAGTAAACTCTCCTGGTGGCAGCGCATTGGCAAGTGACGAAATATGGAGAGAAATAGAATTGACCAAAAAGAAAAAACCGGTAGTGGTAAGTATGGGCGACATGGCTGCATCAGGCGGTTACTACATTGCAGCCGGCGCTAATAAAATATTCGCCGAGCCCAATACGCTTACAGGTTCTATTGGCGTATTTTCCATGATGGCCAATCTCGACAACTTCTTTAAGAGCAAGCTGGGCATTACTTTCGATGAGGTAAAAACCGGCCCTTATGCCGATATGGGTTCTCCGTTTAGACCCATGAATGATATAGAAAAAAGATATTTCCAATCCTATGTAGATACCATTTATACAACCTTCAAATCAAGAGTAGCTGCAGGCAGGGGTAAATCTATGGAATATGTAGACAGCATTGCCCAAGGACATGTATGGTCAGGAACAGATGCCAAAAACATCGGGCTTGTAGATGAAATCGGCACCCTGAACGATGCCGTAAAATACACATCCGGGCTTATTAAGGATTCTACTTATGTGCTGCAAGAATATCCTGCCACAAAAGATCTTTTAGCTCAATTCCTTGATATGACCGGCGATAAAGAAAACGACATTCAAAAGGAAGCGCTGCAAAAGCAATTAGGAGCAGAAGCCCTGAATTTATACAAGCAGTTTTATTCCTTTAAGTCAATGATGAATACACCTCAGGCACTTTTGCCCTATACTATTGATATCCGATAACAGAGAAAATTAATTTGTCAAAGAAAAAAAATTACAGTCAGATCAAAGCAATGCTTGCCATTGCCAAAGGTTCTTTTAAAGCTATCCTGCGCAGCCCGTCTAGCGTGGCTTTTAGCCTGGGCTTTCCGCTTATATTTATTATAGGCTTTGTATTTCTGGATAATAACAACAGCTATCGTATAAAATTAGGCTATGATACTGCACAGGATACCACATCTGCCTTATACAAAAAACTGAACAGCACACCCGGGGTTGAGCTTGTAGCCGCCAATGCACAGGAGCTTTCGGAATACTTTAAAAGAAACAGTATTACGGCTGCGGTAAAGATCAATAAAGACAGCAGCATAGATCTTTCAGCACCTTCTTACGCAAAAACTACCGACTTGCAGGCATTGCGCGCGTTGCTACAGAGCAGCTTTGCAAGCAACACGCAATATGCTTATTCCATAAGTGAAGATGTGGTTACCATTCCCGGCAGAGAATATAAAGCTATTGATTTTATACTACCCGGACAGCTTGGCTTTGCCTTGTTGGGTGCCAGCGTATTTGGCGTGGCCTTCCTGTTTTTTAACCTGCGACAAATGTTGGTACTGAAAAGATTTTTTGCCACACCCATAGCCAAGTCGTATATACTATTTGGTGAAACCCTTAGCAGAACTATCTTCCAGCTAATTGCCGCTACGTTTGTAATCTTGTTGGGGGTGTATGCTTTTGATTTCACGCTCATACATGGCATCTGGACTTACGTGCAAATAATGATCCTCTGCCTGATTGCTTTAATAGTATTTATGGGATATGGATATCTTGTAAGCGGCCTTGCCAATAGCGCTGCCGCTGTACCTTCGTTAGCCAATATTTTTACACTTCCGCAATTTATATTGTCGGGCACATTTTTCCCTGTAGAAAATTTTCCTAAATGGCTGCAAACACTTTGCAATATATTACCGCTTACACATTTTAATGATGCCATGCGCAGTATTTGTTTTGACGGCGCTAATTTAGCCGACCGCTGGCTAAATGTACTGGTAATTTTAATTTGGGGTGGATTGATTTACGTATTGGCTGTAAAATTTTTCCGCTGGGAGTAACAATAAATTTTTATTTACAGACCTGTTTTCTTACACACACAAAAAACTTCCTGAAGCGTTTCAGGAAGTCTGTATATTTTATAAGAAAATTTTTTCAGCCGATTATTTTTCAGCCAAAAATTCTTTTACTTTCTCTTTGTGAACAATTGTTTCTTTAAATGTGTAAGCACCAGTTTTAGGGCTGCGTACAGATTTAATTACTTTAGTCCAGTTTTTAGATTCAGCTGCTGCTTTAGCATCTTTAATCTTAGAGTTTTTGGAAGCTGCTTTTGCCATTTTTAATTAGTTGAAAAGTGAATATTTTGATCTGTTGAAAGTAGTACTTGACTAGTGTGATAATCAGGTTAACTATCAACGATTATTTAATTTCTTTGTGTACTGTTACTTTTTTAAGAATAGGATTGTATTTTTTTAATTCAATACGCTCCGGTGTATTCTTTTTATTTTTCACAGTGATATAACGGCTGGTACCGGGTTGTCCGCTGTTTTTATGCTCTGTGCATTCCAGTATTACCTGTACTCTGTTGCCTTTTTTTGCTCCTGCCATTTTATTTTTCTTTAAATGTGCTTATTAAATTTTTTCGCCTTTAGCTCTTAATTCTTTCACTACTGTAGCCAACCCGTTTTTGTTGATAGTTCTGATAGCGTCAGTGCTTAACTTCAACGTAATCCAACGGTCTTCTTCAGCGAAATAGAAACGCTTTTTTTGTAGATTCGGTAAAAAACGACGCTTAGACTTAATGTTCGAGTGAGAAACATTATGTCCGCTAACGGGTCTTTTTCCTGTAACTTGACATACTCTGGCCATAACTTTTGTTTTTAACGGACGGCAAAGGTAGTAAAACATTGCAAATCTGCAAAGTTTTTCTGCTAAATTTTCTTGTAAATAGAAAATTTAAGCAAACTTATTACACAGCCGCTCTGAAAATTTGAAAGTGCAAAGGTAAGAAATAAATTGTTATTTATAATGACATATAAAAAACCTGCCGGCTTAAGGAGGAATTAATAAATGCGGTACATTTGCATCGACTGGACTAATCAAAACATTTAAACTATAATAAACAGATGAAAAAAGGAATACTCATAACCATACTGGCACTTATTGTAATTTTCGGTGGACTGTTTTACTGGAAATATTTTTTTGTATTTGGCGAGGGTGTAAAATCGGGCTACCTGAACTATGCCGTGCGCAAAGGGCAGGTCTTTAAAACTTACGAAGGCAAGCTTATACAGGAAGGTTTGGCACGAAGCAGGTCGGGAACGGGCGTACAGTCTAACGAATTTGAATTTTCTATTGAGAACAAACAAATCTACGATTCTCTTGCAGTGAACAGCGGCAAAATATTTGATCTGCATTATAAAGAATACAATGGCGCCCTACCCTGGCGCGGCAATACAAAATATGTAGTAGACAGCATTATTTCTATGAAGTAGCTGAAAAATCAGCACCTTTCATATCCGGTAGCTGATAATTAAACAGCAGCGCTTCATCTATTTTTTTATTATAATCGGCTTCATCCTGCTCAAAACAAAACGCCCATTTTTGAGCCTGCAATCTGTCGGCAAGATATTCCTGTTCGGTTTGTCCGGGAGTGGGAATGTAAATACATTTTTTTTGCAACACAATCATTTCCATCACGGTAGTATAACCCGAACGGGCTATTACAAACCTGCTCTTCGCCAACATTTCAGACAATTCTTTCTTATCCAGATAATCAATGATCGTAACTCCGGCCGGACCGGTTAGTTTGCCCAATGGATTTTTCAATCCTCTTACAAAGAGTGTTTTTTCTTTTCGCAGCGAAATGGCTGACAATAATTTACCTTCCAGTATAGTCCTCTGCGGTTCGGGCCCGGAAAGCAAAATCAAAAATGCGTATTGATTGGCGCTCGTATCCAGCTTTTGCAATCTGCTCAAAGGCCCGATGTATTTTACCGGTACGCGTGGCATGATATCGGGATGCGACAGCTTTCCCGCAATATTTATTTCCCTGCTTTCAAAATCAGGCACACGGCATTCTGTAAATTTATTGATATATGCATAATTTATTTTTTGTAAATTATTTTCCAGGAATCTATTAGAAGCCAATATTCTCAGCTGATGCGTGATAAATATACAGGGGATTTTTGAAGAGTATAATCCATAGCGGTTATCAGATATCACTAACTGAATTTTGTAGATATCAATCCATTGCTGCAATTGACGATGTTCGTTTTTGATGGCCGCCAATACTTTAGGTACCTGGGAGGCTATTGTATAATTAAACGTTTTTTTAGTTTGGCTGTAATGAATATGATAACCTTTCAATGGCAGAAATTCCGGTTGAGGAAAAGCATCTTTCAATATTTTTTCCGACGCAGAGCCGGGCTCGCAGGCCAGGAACACTTTTTTGCCCAGGTGCAGCAAGGTTTCAATAATGGGAAAACAGCGTGTGGTATGGCCTAAACCCCAGTCTAAAGGAGATACAAGAATGTTATCAAATAATGAAATATCTAAAAAATGGTTTTGTTTATTCAAAATAATAGTACATTTAAAAAAGAATACTTTACCTGCTGTAAAATTATACAATTCCAGCTTATGCGAAACAGAGAAATTATAATTGTCGGCGAAAATTTAATCTGCGACTTTGAAAAAAAGCAGCGCAACCTGAAAAGTATCAGCAAACTGCTTGTTTATTCTGAAACCATTGATGCTTTTTGCACAGCTAATGAAGTGATTGATGTAAACAAATACCGGCATATTAGAAAAAAACACCTTGTTCAAAAAACGATTAAAGACAACCATAAACCTTTTGTATTTTTGGTAAACAAAAATTAGTAATGTAGGATTGAGCTTATTGCACGTTTGCTGATAACGGCATATACAATAACTTATAACAAAGATGCACATCACATCTCATTATCGTGCGCTGAAAATAAAAAAACACCTCATTGCTGAGGTGTTGAAACGTAAGTGTTTTTATAAATTATTTCTTTTGTTTGAACTGCGGAATAATACCATTGGCCAAATCTACCATTTGTTTTAATCCGTCTTCAGGAAGGTTTCCTTTCTTAAATTCTCCCAGTACATCTGGTAGTTTCGCTTCCATTTCCAGTAAGAATTGTTTTTCAAAATCCTTCACCCTGTTTACCGGTACGTCTCTCAACAAGCCTTGAGTACCTAAGTAAATGATAGCTACCTGCTTTTCTACTGAATACGGTGTAAACTGAGGCTGCTTTAGTATTTCCACGTTGCGCGCACCTTTGTCAATAACCAGTTTGGTAGCGGCATCCATGTCTCCACCAAACTTAGAGAACGCTTCCATTTCACGATAAAGCGCCTGGTCAAGCTTCAGGGTACCTGCTACTTTTTTCATTGATTTAATCTGTGCGTTACCACCCACACGGCTTACGGAAATACCTACGTTAATGGCCGGCCTGATCCCTGAAAGGAAAAGATTGGTTTCCAGGAATATCTGTCCGTCGGTAATAGAAATTACGTTGGTTGGGATATAGGCAGAAACGTCTCCCGCCTGAGTTTCAATAATAGGTAAAGCCGTTAATGAACCTCCGCCTTTTACCATGTGGCGTATAGAATCGGGCAGGTCATTCATGTTTTTGGCCACGTCGTCGTTTGCAATTACTTTAGCGGCTCTTTCGAGTAAGCGACTGTGCAGGTAAAATACATCTCCGGGGTATGCCTCACGGCCCGGCGGACGGCGCAACAACAAAGAAACCTCACGATAGGCAACCGCCTGTTTTGATAAATCGTCATAGATGATTAATGCAGGGCGTCCGGTGTCTCTGAAAAACTCTCCAATAGCTGCCCCGGCAAATGGCGCGTAGAACTGCAATGGCGCAGGGTCTGACGCGGAAGCCGCAACAATAGTGGTATACGCCATAGCTCCGTAATCTTCCAGCGTTTTCATTACGTTGGCTATTGTAGAAGCTTTTTGGCCAATGGCCACGTATATACAATAAACAGGTTTTCCTGCATCGTAAAATTCTTTCTGGTTGATGATGGTATCTACGCAAATGGCGGTTTTACCGGTCTGGCGGTCTCCAATAACCAATTCGCGCTGGCCTCTGCCAATAGGGATCATAGCGTCAATAGCTTTGATACCCGTTTGCAACGGTTCTTTTACCGGTTCACGAAAAATTACGCCCGGTGCTTTACGCTCCAAAGGCATTTCGTACAAATCGCCTTCAATAGGACCTTTGCCATCTATAGACTCACCTAATGTATTAATAACACGACCTACCAGGCCTTCTCCTACTTTAATAGAAGCGATCAGACCTGTTCTTTTTGCTCTGTCACCTTCTCTGATGCCCGCGCTTTCACCCATCAATACCACCCCCACATTGTCTTCTTCCAGGTTTAGCGCAATGGCTTTTACCCCATTTTCAAATTCAATCAGCTCACCGGCTTGTGCGCCGTTAAGCCCATATACACGGGCAATACCATCGCCCACAGTTAATACTGTACCAACTTCTTCCAAATCGGCAGCTACATTAAAATTGCTTAATTGTTCTCTTAATATCGCTGATATTTCGTCTGGTTTAATTTCAGGCATTTCTTATTATTTTAAAAAAATTATTTATTACTTTAACGAATGTTGTGTTCGTATAAATTTGTTTTGAATTGCTTTTTAATATCTTTCAGGTCTCTTCTAATGCTTGCATCTACCAATTTATCTTCATATTCCAATACAAAGCCGCCAACTATATCAGGGTCTACTTTTGTAAATAATTGTACGTGCGCAAAATTGGTTTCCTGTGTCAGTTTATCTATAAATTTCTGTTTTGCGGTTTCAGATATTTCAGTAGCGGTTGTAAGCGCAACCTCGTAAATCCCTTTTACCTGATTATACTGTTCCTTGTATGCTTCCAGTATTTGCTCCAGTTTATCTTCTCTTCCTTTTTTAATTAGCAAACGAATAAATCTTGAAGTAAGATCACTTATTTTTCCCTCTGTAACGGCAGCAACGATTTTCTCTTTTTTGTCGGAAGCGATAATAGGGCTTTCCATAACATTTTTAAATTCCCTGCTTACTTTAAAAATTTCTTTTAAATAAAGCATATCGTCATACACGGTCTCCATTTGATTCAGCTCTTGTGCCAGATCAATAAGGCTTTTTGCGTAAACGGCTGCTAAACGGCTTTTCTGCATGCTTTATTAGTTATTTTAATTCAGTTTAACGTCGTTAATCAATTCATTAATCATCGCTTCCTGCGAACTCTGATCTTGTAATTGTCTGCGCAGGATCTTTTCAGATACTTCTACTACCAGGTCACCTATCTTATTTTTCACTTCTACCATAGCCTGGTTTTTCTGCTGATCTATTACCAGCCTGGCGTCTTCTACTATTCTATTATATTCGGTTTTGGCCTTTTCCTGAGCGGTGGCAATAATTTTATCACCGGCTTCTTTTGCCTCTTTCAGCATCTGCGTTCTTTCTTCTGCAGCCTTTAAAAGCAAGGCTTCGTTTTCACTTTTTAAATTTGCCATTTCCTGCTTGGCTACTTCCGCAGAAGCCAGAGCATCGGCAATGCCGGTTTCTCTGTCTTTGAGCATTTTTAAAATAGGTTTCCAGGCAAATTTTCTCAGGATGATCATCACTGTTAAAAATGCTACCAGCATCCAAAGAAAATATCCTAAACCGGGTTGTAACAGTTCCATATAAACTAATTAATATATTTCGTTATGATTTAAAAAATAAAATTTACTGCATTCGCCGTCCTGTACATTGAATGCAGTAATTTCTTTGCACATTAGGCTAATACCGCCAACAGACCTGCGATAACCGCGAAAAGGGCAACACCCTCAATAAACGCAGCCGTAAGGATCATGTTTGTACGGATGTCTCCTGCAGCTTCGGGTTGACGAGCGATGCTTTCTACCGCGCCTTTACCGATCTGCCCGATACCGATACCTGCTCCGATTGCAGCTAAACCGGCTCCGATTGCTCCGCCGAACTGTGCCATGCCTTCTAGTAAGATACTTAAAATTGACATACTTGTTTGTTTTTATTAATTAAAAAAATCTTTTGTTCTTAAAAAAATTAATGCGCCACAGCATGTTCGTGATCGTCATGATGTTTGTGCGTGGAAGGCTCAATTGACTGACCAATGAAAACTGCTGTAAGCATGGTAAATATAAAAGCCTGAATGAATGATACCAATAATTCAATACAGTACATAAATATAGAAAAAGCTACAGATACCGGCGTAAAGCCTGCGCCCGCTACCGTAGACATATTACCAAAAATAAATATCAGGGAAATAAAGCTGAGGATAATGATATGCCCGGCAGTCATATTGGCAAAAAGACGTATCATCAATGCAGCCGGCTTAATGATCAGGCTCAATAATTCTACCGGCGCCAAAATCAACTTCACGGGAATAGGAATGCCCGGCGCCCATAAAGTATGTGCCCAAAACTCTTTATTGGTGCTGATCAATATATATACAAACGCAATGAGCGCTAATAATCCGGTAAAAGCTATATTGCCCGACGCGTTGGCAGCGCCCGGTATCAGTCCTAAAAAGTTATTAATCAATATAAAGAAAAACAATGTAAGCAAAAACGGCATATACCTCTCGTGCCTGCCATAAAGATTAGGCTTGGCAATATCATCGCGCACAAAAGTAATCAATGGCTCTATTAAATTCTGCAAGCCTTTAGGCGCCCTGTACGCGCCGTTCTTTTTAGCGCTTTTAGCTACGCTCAGCATGATTATTACCAGTAATATACATCCAAACAGCATTTGAGCCACGTTCTTAGTAATAGAAAGATCGTACACCTTAGCGCCATCTTCAGAAATAATTTTCCCGGCATGAAGCCCGGCAACAGTCGCCGAATCAGCCCCGATCGCCTTTTGCTCTTCTATGTAATGCTCGTCAACCAAACGATAACCGTTATGCGCGTGCATATGACCGGCATGTCCGAATTTGCTCGACATAAATACATCCAAACCTTTGGTTGGACTATATAGAATAACCGGTAAAGGCAATGATGCGTGAAAATCGCCTAATGAAAAATAATGAAATTCATGTGCGTCAAGCACGTGATGAATAATAGCATGACCCGCGTTAAACTCGGCTTTATCTGCTTCTGCATGCTGCGCGTCAGTGATCGTATTCTCCTGGGCGAAAACGCCTGTAGAAACAACTAATAAAGCTAGTACAAATATATTTCGGATAAAAAATCTAATCCCCTTGCCTGACATGTTAATTTTTGAAATTTTGGCAAATATAAGATTGAAAAAGTAAAATACTGAAATAAAAGAGAAAAAGTTTTATCAGGTAACAAACAGGATTTTATTTAACTTAGTAATATCATCCAATACTTTTTTAAAAAGAAAAATATGAAAGCCGGTAAAAAAGAATTATTATCAAAACGGCGCGAAGAATTATTCCACATAGTAAAAGTACGTTTTGAAAAAAATATAGCGCGACATAAAGATATGGAATGGCTGAAAATACAGGCCAGACTGGAAGCCAGTCCGAACAAGCTATGGTCGCTCAGCCAAATGGAAATAACCGGCGGCGAACCGGATGTGATTGATTATGATAAAAAATCAGGTGAATACATTTTTTGCGACTGCAGCGTCGAATCGCCCAAAGAGCGGAGAAGCCTCTGCTACGACCGGATGGCGCTGGAGGCGCGCAAAGAGCATAAGCCCAAAAACAATGCGGCAGACATGGCCGCAGATATAGGCATTGAACTTTTGACAGAAGATCAATACCGCGAGCTACAACAGCTCGGAAACTTCGACACCAAAACATCCAGCTGGATACACACCCCTTCGGCCATACGCAAACTGGGCGGCGCTTTGTTCTGCGACCGCAGGTACAATCATGTATTTGTATACCACAACGGAGCCGAATCTTATTATGCCTCAAGAGGCTTTCGCGGGTTGCTGCGGGTGTAGGCAAGAGGCTTGTTGCTAAGCTTTCAACAGAGCTTTTTGAAGAAATCGGGATACTTCCTTTGTTCTGCAAGACGAAAACGTTTTTGCAGAAAGATGCTTTTTTAGATGCCTCGCTCTGCACTCGGCATGACAAAAGGAAAGGTTTTAGTATCTCCAAAATTAAAACACACAATATTGTTATCTCATCGCTAAGTCAGACATCTAAAGAACAAAGCTCCACAATGTTATCATGTTAAGCGCTAAGAGAGGCATCTCTAAAACAAAGAGCCCACAATGCTGTCATGTCGAGCGCTAAGCGAGACATCTATTTTTTTTGCCTATAGCTTAAGATGCGTAAGCTTTTCATTTACACCCTTGGTAAGATCCTCTAAACTAGTATTGATAAGGAACTCGGAAATCTCTTCACGAATGGGCTTAAATTTAGGATGCGCGGGGCAAGGCTTAACTTCAGAACAAACCTTTAAGCCTAATACACAATCGTGCAGCAGTCCGCTACCGTCAATAGCCTGCACAATCTCCAGCAAAGAAACATCTTTAGGGGAATCATTCATGATACAAAACCCACCATGCGGGCCCTTTACAGAATCTACAATCCTGAATTTTGCAAGCTTTTGCAAAGTTTTGGCTGTAAAAGCTCTTGGTAAACCTGTACTTTCAACAATTTCGTTAATTGTTACATACCTGTCTTTTGATGAATTGAGTGCTATCCATATACAGGCTTTGATAGCGTATTCAGCAGCGTTTGAGAACATGACACAAATTTAAAGGATTTAAATGTCTTTTAGAACTTTGTAGTAAATATTTTAGGATTGATATTTATACTCAGCCATAACCAGTCCTGGTATTTTCTCGCATCGGGCGTATTTTTTACTGTTAATAAAGTAGGTGTATGAAAATAAGTGGAATACCCGCCAGACAAGCCGATCATGGGCATTATCTGATGATTAAATGAAAAATCGATTTCTCCTCCAAGATTGCGAGACAATTGTTCCTGTGCTCTGTACACATCTGCAGCTGTAGAAAAATAATGACCTGTAAGTGCGAAATTGGTTCTTGCATTCGCTTTTGCGCTGAATGTAACATAGCCATCCAGCAAGCCCGGCACATGGGGTCCGGCCACATAAAAATAATCCATGAATCCGTAAAACTTATGATTGGTGCCAAAAAACGGATCGAAATAATTTGTGGCATTATCCGCATCCGGGTTATTCACGTCATCGCCGCTTAAATAATCCGCGCCAACTGTTATGCCGAACGGCTCAGACAATTGATACCCCACTGATCCCGAAAGCAGGTAAGCGCTCTTATCACGTGCCGCCGCGCTTTTTCCTGTTTGATAATAGGCTGAAAGCTGGCTTTTCCATTTACCATAAGTGCCAAACCAATTGGCGCCAAAGGTTTGCATATTCTGCACTTTCCCCGAAATAATATTTCCGTCACTACCCAGCCTGTCTGTTTTAAAGCCTAAGTTGGTTGCCAACACAGAAATGTATGATTTTTTAAGTACATTAAATTTTCCATAGAGCATTTCCATGTGCTGGTAAGGCTGCGCGTTGGCAGGAGAAAAATACTGACCTTTAGGATTGTTTACATTCAGGCCGATATCTTTATAATTTTGATTGAATGCAAAATAGGATTGCAACTCTACCGATCTTCCGTCTTTCCAGGAAAAATTAAGCGCATCGTGGCTTCTTCCGGCAGGGTGCCAGTCCAATGCGCCAAAAATTCTTTCATCGTCCAGAGAAATAACCTGCCGGCCTATTTTAGTGTGGAAAGTTTCACTCAATTTAATATCGCCATAAGCCTCAAACACAGACAAACCGCCACTCACATCGGTAACCTGCACCTGAGGGGCCTGTCCCCAAACATTAATATTTTGTGCGGATAATTTTACTTTTAACTTGTCTGATTGGGCATAATCCAAAGAAAGCCTTACACGATTGTGTATAAGCATAGCCGGCGATTCACCCTGCTGCAGCGGCAAATAAGCACCATTTCTATATTCGGCTCTGGGCCTGATTTGCGCAGATATAGAAAACTCTTTATCTTTTTCCGGCGTTGTGCTTTGCGCCTGTGTATGATTGTGCACCAACAAGAAAAAACTTCCGGCCACAATGATTAAAGTTTTAAAATAAGACATGATTATTTGTAAATTAAATTTTTAAAATATTTTATTTTAAACAAAAGTAAAGTGATAAATCTTTAAGAGCAAATTAAAATTGAAAACAGGCTTAAATGATTTAAAAACAAGCAAAGTATGATAAATATCATGTATGCTTCTACACGAAATAAGAGGATTATACTCTAATTTTGTTTTTATTAAAAGATAAATATATCCTTTAAATATATGGCGACAGATAATTCAAAGGTGGAAGTAAAAAGAAAAAGAAAAGTACCAAAGTTTTTGATACCTTCTTTAGTCGGCATTATGATAGGACTAATGGCTTATGTATTCTATATATCAAAGGCCTATTCTTATTTATCTGATGATCCGCGTGCCTGCGTTAACTGTCATATAATGGCGCCGGAATATTCTACCTGGTACCACTCTGCGCACGGCAGAAATACGGTTTGCAACGATTGCCATGTACCTCACGACAATATCTTTAGAAAATATTATTTTAAAGCCAGTGACGGTTTAAGGCATGCCACAATGTTTTCCTGGCGGCTGGAACCCCAGGTAATAAAAATCAGGAAGCCGGGCGAAACCGTAGTTCAGGAAAACTGTATCAGGTGTCATGAAGATGTAAACAGCGTGGTAGGTACAGCAAAAGTGACAGCAAAAATGGCACATGCTGATGAAGGCAAACTCTGCTGGGAATGCCATACCGAAGTGCCTCACGGAAATGTAAGAGGATTAAACTCTGCGCCCAACGCACGTGTACCGCTGGCTCCACAGCCGGTGCCTGATTGGTTGCAGAAAATGGTTAATGTAGAAAAAAATAAATTTTAAAATTGATAAATATCACTGTATACCCAAAGCAATGAGTACAGCAGTTTTATAGAATAATAAAATACACAGAAATGAAAAAGAAGAACTGGTTAATCGTCACCATCTTAGCAGTTGTGGTTTTCGTTTTGGGCTGGCTGGCCAACTCCATCATGCAGAGGAAAGCCGAAGCCGAGCATCTTTCCAGAGCCGACAATAACATTAAGCAGTTTGAGTCGGTTAACGAAGCCTGGGAAGAATACTATCCCAGAGAGTATCAATCCTGGGCCAGAACTGCCGATACCTCTTTCAGGTCAAAACATATGAGCAGCAATAATGACGACCTGCTGGAAGAACGCCCTGAAATGGTTGTCTTATGGGCAGGCTACGCGTTCTCTAAAGATTACACAGCACCCAGAGGACACATGCATGCCGTAGATGATGTAGTTCATTCGCTTCGTACAGGCGCTCCCAGCGATACCAGTAAATCTCCCCAACCTTCCACATGCTGGACATGTAAAAGTCCCGATGTGCCTCGCATGATGAATGCCGTAGGGGTAGAAAATTTTTACAAAGCTAACTGGGCAGATTTTGGGCACGAAATAGTAAACCCTATTGGATGCGCGGATTGTCACGATCCTAAAACCATGAACCTAACCATTACCAGGCCCGCGCTGGTTGAAGCTTTTAACCGCACAGGCAAAGACATCACTCAATCTACTCACCAGGAAATGCGCTCTTTAGTATGTGCGCAATGCCACGTAGAATATTATTTTAAAGGCGACAGTAAATACCTTACGTTCCCTTGGGACAATGGTAAAAAAGTAGAGGATATTGAAAATTATTACGACACTATAAACCATGTGGATTTTGTGCACAAGCTAAGCAGGGTACCCATTTTGAAAGCTCAGCATCCGGATTATGAACTATTCCAATTAGGTATTCATGCCCAAAGAGGCGTATCCTGTTCAGATTGCCACATGCCTTACAAGTCTGAAGGCGGCATTAAATATACCGATCATCACATTTCAAGTCCTTTAGCCAATATCAATAATACCTGCCAGGTTTGCCACAGAGAATCTGAAGGCGTATTGGCTCAAAACGTTTATGAAAGACAAGATTATGTGTTCGGACTGAGAAATAAGCTGGAAAAACAATTGGCAAAAGTACACTTTCAGGCAAAATTCCTTTGGGATAACGGGGCCCAGGAAGCAGATATGAAAACCATTCTGAATGATATCAGAAAATCGCAATGGCGTTGGGATTATATTACAGCTTCGCACGGCGCTTCATTTCACGCTCCTATAGAATCGCAAAGAGTATTGGCAGACGGGCTTTACTACGCCATGCTTGCCGAAACAAATATGAACAATTTGAAGAATAAATTGAAAATAACAGCTAACTTTACCATGCCGGACATTAGCACTAAAGCCAAAGCGCAATCTGCCATTGGCCTGAACATGGAGAAAGAAAGAGCAGATAAAGACAGATTTATGAAGAATGTTGTGCCTAAATGGTTACAACAAGCCAAAGAGAAAGGATTGCTGGTTTCGAGAAAATAAACCGGCATCCAACAAACCGAGACTGAACCGCTTATGAATTTCGATAAAGAATTTCAAAAACAAAACCAGTATAAATATTCTTTATTAATTACGGGTATATCATTGTTTTTGGGAATAGCATTACAATATTTTACGGGAACCATTCCTAAGGAGTGGTTCTCATTTCCCAACAATATTATTTTAGGACTGGTGTTTATTTTTGTAAATACCCTCCTGTTTTTTCTTTTTAAGCAAAAGAATTTTATAAACCTGCACAGCAGCGTACCCTTTGCCATTGTAAGCTCGGTAACGCTGGGCGTACTTACTATTGGTTTAGGCAGCATTCACCTGGATGCTTCGCAACCCGGCACTCCTGAGTTTCTTCTGCGACTTGGCCTAGACAACATTACACGCACCTGGTATTTCGCGTTGATTTTTTTAATGGTGCTTACCAATCTTTGGCTGGCCATTTTAAAAAGAGCGCTGGTGTTCCAGAAAAAAAACGCGACATTTTTGCTCAACCATTTTGGCCTATGGCTCACGCTTTTTGCCGGAGTTTTAGGACAGGGCGACCTGGTAAGACTTACCATGGATCTGCACAAAGATAAAACAGAGTGGAGAGCCAAAGACGTCGAGGGACACATACATGAATTGCCCATAGCGCTGGAGCTGAAAAATTTTAATATTGACATCTACCCTAATAAAGTCTACATTATTGACAGAGAAGGCACACCGCTGCCGGCAAACAAACCGCAAAGCTTCATGCTGGAGAAAGACAGTTCGAGCATGACCATTCTTGACTGGAAAATTACGCTTCACCAATATTTATCGCACGCCATCCCCGTCAATGAAAAGGAATTTGCTACCAATCCTATGTGGGGCTCTACCAACGCGGCTAAAGTAACTGTACAAAATATTAAAACCAATGAAACTACTACCGAATGGCTGGCGGCAGGCAATTTTCAATTTCCGCCAAAAACCATTACGCTGGACAGTAATCACATTATAGTAATGGCACCGGCCGAAGCGCAAAAGTTTGAATCGGATGTGCTGGTTTATCAAAAAAATAAAGAAGATATTAGAGAAGAGAAAATAGAAGTAAATCATCCTATTAAAGTTGACGGCTGGAAAATATACCAGGTAAGCTACGATGAAAGATTTGGCAGATGGTCTGAATTAAGCGTGGTAGAATTGATACTGGACCCCTGGTTGCCGGTAGTGTATATTGGTATATTTATTTTAATGGCAGGCTCTGTGGCGTTTTTATTTAAAAGCAGGAAATAATTATGTGGCAATATTTTTCATACATTACTTTTATAGTCGTTGCCCTCTGGCTGGCATCAAGCGGGCTTGTATACGGCAAAAATGCAGGGCTTAAAAAGCTGGGCATAGCTCTGCATGCACTTGCAACGCTTATCATAGGCTTATTTATACTGAACCTGTGGATCACACTGCAAAGGCCGCCATTGCGCACCATGGCAGAAACAAGAATCTGGTACGCCTTCTTCTTAGGCGGCATAGGACTGATACTTTACTTTTTATATAGGCAGAAATGGATGCTTAACTACTCGGCAATGATGAGTATCGTATTCATTCTGGTTACTTTTTTTAAACCCGACACGGTCAATAAAACATTAATGCCCGCCCTGCAAAGCGTTTGGTTCATACCACACGTAATTGTTTATATTTTTGCCTATGCTATGCTGGGAATGGCTACAATAGTGGCTTTATATGGTATCTATCTTTTCAAAAAACAAAAAGAAACCGATACAACGTTATTTCTTGCCGATCAGCTCATCAATATAGGCTATGCTTTTCTCACCTTCGGCTTATTGTTCGGGGCTTTATGGGCAAAGGAAGCGTGGGGGCATTACTGGACCTGGGATCCGAAAGAAACCTGGGCATTCATTACCTGGCTGGGGTATTTGGTTTATATTCATTATAGATATAAATATAAAAACCAGAAAGCCATTACGGGATTCTTAATTATTGTATGCGCCTTTATACTATTACTGGTTTGTTGGTTTGGCGTCAACTATCTGCCTACGGCTCAAACCAGTGTGCATACTTATTCGGGATAATAAGTTTAATCTATAAATCCGCTTTGCTGAAAGTAAAGCAAGATGTGATCTTTGAGGAAATCTTCCTGTTCAAAAACAGAATCTATTTTTATTTCTTTCAGTTGTTTAAAATGCGGCCAGCCATCGGCGTCTACTTTTTCCTTTTCAAAATAGCCGCTGGAAGAGAGTAATGTACATACTGCCACATGCATTAAATCCTGTTTTTGCTCTTTTGATATTTTTGCCGGAGAAAACCCCGTTTCCTGCATACCAATCAAAAACAGAATGGCCTCCATATCTATATTTTCTTTTTTATTAAATTTCTCTGCCAGTTTTGCTTTCAGATTCCACCAGCGAACCTGTATATCATCTTTCATTCTTAAATATTAAAATTAATTTCTGTATTGTCTCCCACATTCAACCGCTTAGCCGAGCCGGTAAGCACTACATCACTTCCTATGAGCGATTTGTTTATAACCATATCTTCCAGTGTGGTGTAAGAACCTACAATAGAATCTTTGAGAATTGAGTTAAGCACCTTTGTATTTTCTCCGATTGAAATATGCGGCCCAATGATGGAACCCATTATTACAGAGCCTTCTCCTATGCTTACCGGAGGTATAATGATAGAATCTTCGGTAATAACATTCTCAGGAATAGTAGTGCCCTGCATTTTGAGCAGGAAGGCATTGGTTTCTATCAGCGTGTCTTTCCTGCCGCAGTCAAACCAGCGATTCACCTTAAACGATTTCATCCTTACTCCTTTCTCTATCATGCATTGCAAGGCATCAGTAAGGTGGTATTCTCCGTGCGACTTTATATTGTCTGAAAACAACCTGTCGAGACAATCATAAAGCACCTTGGTTTCTTTTATTTTGTATACGCCCACCAAAGCGTTATTACTCATAGGTATTGTTGGCTTCTCCACTAGCCTCGATATATAGCCGTCTTCATTTATTTCAGCTACGCCAAAGCCCCTGGGATCGTCTACTCTTTTTATCGCAATCATGCTTTCCTCAGCGGCTATTACTTCGGCAATGTCAAACTCTGTAATGGTATCGCCCATTACAATAAACAGCTCATCGTCTTTCACAATATCTTTGGCCAGCCTTATCGCATGGCCGGTGCCTTCTCTTTTATCCTGATATATAAAATGACAAGTAAGAGCAGGATATTTCTCCATTACATGCTCTTCTACTTTTTCGCTCAGGTATCCTACAATAAAAATAAATTCGTCTATCCCTGCCTTATGCAAATGCTCTATGGTAAAATCCAGCACGGTCTTGCCTGCCAACGGCATCAATGCCTTTGGTTGCGTATATGTATGCGGCCTTAATTTTGCCCCCGTACCTGCTACCGGTATAATTGCCTTCATTGCTGATTATATATTTGCGCTTCTGTTTTCCATTGATAAACAACGGAGAAAGCAATTGAAAAATAGTAATTCATAAAATACATCATAAACACCGACTTAGCAAAAAGTTAGAATGCTTAACTTTTTCGCATTGCTTACACGCAAATGTACAAAGATTTTTACCCACATACCTTTTAGGATAAATTTTATAGAATAAATTAAGTAGTTTTGCCACTTCTAAAAACTTATATTCCATGCAAAGAGACACTGCAATTTTTGATCTGTTAGATAAAGAACTTCAACGCCAAAGACAAGGCATTGAGCTCATAGCTTCTGAAAACTTCACCAGTTTACAAGTGATGCAGGCTATGGGAAGCGTGCCAACCAATAAATACGCCGAAGGCTACCCGGGAAGAAGATACTACGCGGGTTGTGAGATTGTTGACCAAATGGAGCAGCTGGCAATAGACCGGCTGAAGTCGGCTTTTAATATTGAATACGCCAACGTACAACCACACAGTGGTGCGCAAGCCAACGCGGCAGTGCATCTTTGCGCATTGAAGCCGGGCGATAAAATTTTAGGCCTTGACCTTAGTATGGGCGGACATCTTACGCACGGATCTCCTGCTAATTACAGCGGCAAGCTGTACGAAGCACATTTTTACGGCGTTGTAAGAGAAACAGGATACGTAGATTATGAAATGCTCGAAAAACAGGCCAAAGAACAAAAACCTAAACTGTTTTTTTGCGGCGCCAGCGCTTACAGTCGCGACTGGGATTATGCAAGAATAAGAAAAATAGCCGACGAAATAGGCGCGCTGGTAATGGCCGATATTGCCCACCCTGCCGGGCTGATTGCCAAAGGCTTATTGAACGACCCTTTTGATCATTGTCATATTGTAACTTCTACCACGCACAAAACCCTGCGCGGACCTAGAGGCGGCATTATTATGATGCGTAAAGATTTTGAAAACCCTTGGGGAATAAAAGATAACAAAGGCAACATAAGAATGATGAGCGCCTTGCTGGATCTCGCTGTATTCCCTGGTATTCAGGGTGGCCCTTTGATGCATGTGATCGCTGCCAAAGCGGTAGCTTTTGGCGAATTGCTTTCTGACGATTATACAAAATATGCGCAGCAGGTACAGAAAAATGCACAGGCATTGGCCAAAGCTTTTGTAGATAAAGATTATCACATTATCAGCGGCGGCACCGACAATCATTTAATGCTGATAGATCTGCGCAACAAAGATATAAGCGGTAAAAAGGCTGAACAGGCTTTAGTGAAAGCCGAAATTACCGCCAATAAAAACATGGTTCCTTTTGATGACCGCTCTGCATTCGTTACTTCCGGCATTCGCTTTGGCGTACCCGCGGTAACTACACGCGGCATGATGGAAGAGCATATGCCTTTTATAGCCGATGTGGTAGACAGGGTATTGAAAAACCCTGATGATGAGTCTGTAACAGCTGCGGTGAAAAAAGAAGTAAACGCTTTTATGGAGCAATTCTCGTTGTACCCGGAGTTAGGATAAATTAATTTTTATATCCAAAAAATAATAACAAAGCATCAGGCAATACATTTTTTGCCCGATGCTTTGCTACTTTAAGCATTACGCTTAATAAACTATCTTTGCAGCAATGACTTCAAAGGATTTTCAAAACATTGCACATAAAATTCCTAACAATGCCGGCATTTACAAGTACTTTGATGCGGATAGTAATTTGATATATGTAGGCAAAGCTAAAAATCTAAAAAAACGTGTAAGCTCTTATTTCAACAAGCATGTAGCCAATTTTAAAACCTACGAGCTTGTGCAGCGCATTACTCAAATAGAATTTACCATTGTTGACACCGAACAGGATGCTTTTCTGCTAGAAAATTCTTTGATAAAACAATTTCAGCCAAAGTACAATATTATGCTGAAGGATGATAAAACCTATCCTTACATAGTAGTAAAGAAAGAACCTTTTCCGCGCGTATTCCTTACAAGAAGAAAGATAAAAGACGGCTCGGAATACATAGGCCCCATTACCAGTGTAATGCGTGTAAGAGAAATTCTGGACTTTATAAAAGAAACCATACCCTTGCGAACATGCAAGCTCAATCTCACACAAAACAATATTGCCAAAGGAAAATTTAAAGTTTGTCTTGAATACCATTTAGGCAATTGCAAAGGCCCTTGCGAAGCGTTGCAAAGCGAAGAAGACTATATGCAATCTATTCAGCAGATACGCCAGATTGTAAAGGGCAATCTTACCCCGCTGCTTAATTCACTTAAAAGTGAAATGACTGCACATGCAGAAAACCTGGAATTTGAAAAGGCCGCCATCATTCAGAAAAAAATACAACATTTAGAAGACTACCAGGCAAAGTCGGTGATAGTAAGCACCTATTTGGGAACGCTGGATGTATTCAGTATTTTAAAAGAACACAATACGGCGTATGTAAACTACCTGATGGTGGAAAACGGCACTATCATTAACACACACACGGTAGAGCTGGAAACAAAACTGGATGAAACCGAAGAAGAAGTGCTCGCGTTCGCGGTCTCTTCTCTGCGCGAACAGTTCAACAGCATAGCCACGGAGATCATTGTACCTTTCAACATAGAATTCCCGCAACAGGAAATAAAAATAACCATACCCAAAGCAAGCGAAAAGAAAAAACTGCTTGAACTTTCAGAGAAAAATGTAAATTATTTCAAAGAAGAATTACGCAGAAAAAAAATCCTGAACCTGGAGGGTCATGACGATATGGACAGGAAGAAAATTTTGTACCAGCTACAAGCTGATTTGCAAATACCTGAATATCCTCATCAAATTGAGTGCTTCGACAACTCTAACTTTCAGGGCTCTTATCCCGTATCGGCAATGGTTTGCTTTAAAGAAGGCGTTCCTTCCAAAAAAGACTACCGGCATTTCAATGTAAAAACCGTAGCAGGCATTAATGATTTTGCCACCATGAAAGAAGCGGTGTACAGAAGATATGCCAGATTGAAAAAAGAAAACGAACCGCTGCCCCAATTGGTAATTATTGATGGCGGTAAAGGACAATTAAGTTCTGCGATGGAAGCCGTCAGAGAGTTGGAACTGGAAAATAAAATGATGGTAGTAGGGCTCGCCAAAAACGAAGAAGAAGTTTTTTACCCGAACGATACCGAATCTCTAAAGCTGGACTGGGACAGCGATTCACTCAAACTGATACGAAGGATCAGAGATGAAGTGCATCGCTTTGGCATTACCTTTCACCGCAACAAACGCTCCAAAGGCACTTTCAAAAACGAGCTGGAAAACATACCCGGTATTGGCAAAAATACCGCCGAACAACTACTGAAAAGGTTTCGATCTGTGGCGCAAATAAAGCAATTGACCGAAAGAGAACTTACCGCGGAAATAGGAGCTTCAAGAGCCGCTAAAGTGTGGAATTATTTTCACGAAAATGAATGAAGTTGTGTAAGTGCGCGCCCGGCGGGAATAAGGGAAGAATCAGAAGATGCTTTGCTCCGCGCTCAACAGGACAAAAGGTCGATGAATATGACAAGAGGCCGTAATGATATATATTTGCAAAAAGATCAACATTATTATACATGAACAAACTCTTACTTATTGTACTTTTACTGATTCCATTTTCACTGATAGCTCAAAAAAAACCTTTAGACCACAACGTTTATGATAGCTGGCAATCTGTTCGTTTCTTGCAAATGAGCAACGACGGCAAATTTGCTTCGTATATGGTTTGTCCGCAAGAGGGCGATTCTCTTACGGTAATTAAAAAGGCTGACGGAGAAACGCTGTTAGCAATTGAGAGAGGCTACGCGGGTAAATTCACTTACGACAGCCGATTTTTCATCTGCAAAATAAAACCTTTTTACACAGCTATCCGCCAGGCAAAAATTGACAGAAAGAAGCTCGACGACATGCCTAAAGACAGCCTGGCTATTGTAAATCTCGCAACCGGCTCGGTGGAGAAGTTGGCTAATCTCAAAAATTTTAAAACAGCAGAAGAAGGTACCGGCCTTGTGGCGTATTTGCTGGAAATAAAAAACAACAAGAACCCTCAATCCACAAAAGATTCCACAATCTCTACAACACAGCTTCAAAAAAAGATAGACAGCCTGAACAATCTAGTACAAACCGCACAAACAAAGGGTTTAACAGAGATACCACTTCCTAAAAAAGACAGCTCAAAACCCAAAGAAGACAGTACTAAAAACAATGAACTGATGTTTAAAAACCTGGCTGCCAATACTTCTTTGCGCTATTACAACACAAGCGACTACGCGCTGAGTAAAAAAGGAAACTATGCCGCAGTCTTTTTTAAAAAAGAGAAAGACACATTCCCAACAGGTTCTGTTGCCATCATTGATTTCAGGAAAAATAAAACCGACACCGTTCTTTCCGGGTTAAACGACGTAAAATCCTTAACCTTTGACGACAATGAAACACAGCTTTCTTTTATAGCGGAGAAAGACAGCAGCAAAAAATCGTTGCGAAAATTCTACAATTTATATCATTACAATATAGGCCGCGACAGCGCGACTGCAATAGTTACACGCCGTACAGCCGGCATGAAATCAAACTGGCAGATAAGCGAAAACAACGATATTTCTTTTAGCAAAAACGGTCAGAAGATCTTTGTGGAAACAAAATTCATTCTCCCGTTAAAAGACACGTCCAAACCCGAGTTTGAAAGAGTGCATGTAGATGTCTGGAACTATAAAGACCCCACCCTGCAAACCATGCAGCTTTCGTCTCTGGGGAATGATCTTAAAAAAGATTTTGTCGGCGTTTGGAATACACGCACCAACACATTTTATCAGCTGGCCGACAGCACTTTTGCTACCGTAAAAAAAACCGGCGAAGGTAACGGAAAGTATATTTACCTGATTTCTACAAACAAATACCAGTCAGACTTTCAGTGGACGGGCGTTATTTTAAAAGATATCTACCTGTTCAATACCGACAATGGAAAAAAAGAGCGCGTGGCAGAAGCGTTCGATGGTAATATTTATGAATCTTATACCGGGAAATATGCATTGCTTTACGATAATGAAAAAAGAAATTACAGCATTTACAATGCCGAGAAAAATACCCTGAAAGCATTGAGCGGATTTCCGTTTGCCATGTATGACGAAGAAAATGACATGCCGCAAAATCCGCAAAACTATGGCATCGCCGACTGGACCAAAAACGACGAATACGTTTTAATAAACGACAGGTACGATATATGGAAAGCAGACGCGGAAACCGGCACCGTTTCTTTGCTTTTTCCTTCAGGCAGAAAAGAAAAAATCACTTCAAAATATATAAAAACCGACAGAGAAGAAAAATATATTGACCTTAGCAAACCCTTCTATATTCAGCAGTTCAACGAAATCACCAAACAAAACAGATATGCAGAAGTTTCTTTACTTCACAATAAAGCTACCCTAAAGCCGCTGACTGATTTTGATAATTACCAAAACAGAAACTTGGTAAAAGCCAAAAACGTCAGAACTTTTTTATATACAAAAGAGAACTACACACAATCGCCCGATGCGTATTTGCTGACAAATAACAAAGAGATAAAACTTTCTTCCATAAATCCGCAACAAAGCAAGTACTTATGGGGGTCCGCAGAGCTTTTCAAATGGACAGCCTATACAGGAAAACTTACTGAAGGTATTGTATACAAACCTGAAAATTTTGATGCGAACAAAAAATATCCCATGATAGTTTACTTCTACGAAAGAAGCAATGAAACCTTGTACGATTATATTGCGCCGGCGCCTACACCATCAAGGTTAAATATTAGTTTTTTTGTAAGCAGAGGATATGTGGTTTTTGTGCCTGACATTTGGTATACAACAGGCTATCCCGGACAATCAGCCTATGATTATATTGTGAGCGGTACACGCGCATTAGTAAACGAAGGATTTATAGATAGTACAAAACTTGGCTTGCAGGGTCAAAGCTGGGGAGGTTATCAAACCACACATTTAATAACAAGAACAAATTTATACAGTGCAGCCTGGGCGGGCGCTCCGGTATCAAACATGTTTAGTGCGTACGGTGGCATACGCTGGCAAACCGGCATGAACAGACAGTTTCAGTACGAAAAAACACAAAGTCGTATAGGGGCTACCATTTGGGAAAAACCGGAATTATATAAAGAAAATTCACCTTTGTTTTATGTGCCCGACATCAACACACCGCTGGTAATTATGCATAATGATAATGATGGTGCCGTTCCCTGGTATCAGGGTATTGAAATGTTCACTGCCATGCGCAGATTGAACAAACCAGTGTGGTTACTCAATTATAATAATGATGAACACAATCTGATGCAACGCCGCAACAGAAAAGATATCTCTGTAAGGCAACAGCAATTCTTCGACTGGTTATTGAAAGATGAATCACCTGCACCATGGATAAAAGACGGCGTTCCCGCAATAATGAAAGGAAGAACCTGGGGACTATAAAATAAAAGAGCAGCATTTTCCACATCGGAAATGCTGCTTTATTTTTTGGGCAGGCAGTGAAAGTGCTTACACTTACTTGTTATAATTTCTTGTATCAATGCCTGTAGCCTGATACAACGGACATTTACCGCTGATACTTGTTGCCAGTAAAATTCCCGCACCGATAAACAACAACACTTTTCCTGTTGTAGATATTTTATCAGAGAATGCAGATGTAATCATACTTGCTGCTACAGTAGAGCGTAAAGCTTTATCCGTATTGCCAATATTATTTTCCAGGCTGCTGTTAAATAGTTGCATAATAGTATTTTTTTAAATTGATTAAATATTTATTTTTCCTTCTACTCCATCCGAGTTATCTGTTTTGTTACCTGTAACCGCTGCCCAGGCAAAACTCAGAAAACTCACCATTTTACCTGCTTTGGTATCCCAGTAATAGGTATCTGTAGGTTGCACACGAATGATGGTTACTTTCGGATCTTCTTTTCCTTCTTCGAACCATGCATTGGCAAACGAACTCCATTTTTCTTCGATGGTTGATTTATCTGTATAGATAAAAGCTTCTCCATATACAGAAAGAAATTCATAGTTGCTGTTATTCATAAAAAACAACTGAACTTTTTTATCTTCCTGTATCTCAAAATTCTTATTGCTTTCTTTGCTGCTGATAAACCATAAGTTTCCTTCTTTATCCACTTCCTGCAAACTCATTGGTCTTGATGCAAGCGGATGATGATTTAAGTCTGTACAAAACATACATACTCTTGCTTTCTCTGCAAGATCTTTCAGTTTTTCAATTCCCTCTGTATTATTTAAATTTTCTGTAGACATCGTTTTGGTTTTGGTTTTGTTTTAATACAATCAAATAATACATAAATCAGGCCAATAATACATTGGTCTCTGCACCCCATGGCATTATTATTGATTTAAACAATTTTTTAATTTAAAAATTTTTTAAGATGCATATAAAATCAGTTATAGCTATAATTTTGTTTAGTGCTATACTATCGGGTTGCGCCGTTACTATCCCGAACGGAGCGCAGGCAGTAACTCCTTTTGAAAGTGATAAATATTTAGGTAAGTGGTACGAAATTGCACGTTTTGATTTCAGGTTTGAAAAAAATATGAACAACGTTACAGCTACTTATTCACTTAAAGATAATGGTGATATTAATGTGCTGAACAAAGGTTACGATACCATTAAAAAGAAATGGAAAACAGCAAACGGTAAAGCTAAATTTGTACAATCTCCTGACATTGCACGATTAAAAGTTTCTTTCTTCGGACCATTTTATTCCGGCTATAATGTTATTGAAATCGATGATGATTACAAGTATGCACTCGTTGCAGGAGACAACCTGAAATATTTATGGATATTAAGCAGAACCACCTCTATTCCTGAAAATATCAAACAAAAATATCTTCAGACAGCACAGTCAATAGGATATGATACAAACAATCTTATCTGGGTAGAACATAACATGAATGAATAATTTTCTATTCAGATAAATTGCACCCTATGAAATTGATTGAATTTAAAAAAGAAGGAATTTTTTGCAGGCAGGGAAATTTTTATATCGATCCCTGGCTTCCTGTAGAGAATGCGGTTATCACGCATGCGCATAGCGACCATGCACGGTCCGGCAGCAGAAAATATCTCTGTCATACTTTATCAAAAAATATTATGTTGTACAGGCTGGGAGCCAATACACGCATAGAAACTCTGCCTTATGGAGAAACTGTATTTATTAATGGAGTAAAACTTAGTTTACATCCGGCAGGACATATAATAGGCTCTTCACAGATAAGACTGGAGTATAAAGGATATGTGGCTGTAATATCAGGAGATTATAAGACCGAAGATGATGGAATAAGTACTGCTTTTGAAGTCGTAAAATGTCATTGTTTTGTTACGGAAAGCACGTTTGGATTGCCTGTTTACAACTGGCTTCCGCAAAAAGATATTTATGCCAAGGTGAAACATTGGATTGACTTTAACAGCCAAGACAATCGCACAAGTATTTTTATAGCGTATAGTCTGGGCAAAGCGCAGCGACTGATGAAAGCCCTCGAAGGTTATGGTGATATTATTGTGCACAGCGCAATCGCCAATATGAATAGAGCTATTGAACAATCGGGAATAACTTTACCAAAGTATAGCATTCTTCATGAAACACCCAAAGAAAAAATTCAGAACAACATTGTTATCGTTACATCTGCATTGCTGGGTACAAACATTATAAAAAAAATACCAAACGGCGCAACTGCAGTCTGTTCCGGATGGATGCAGATTCGCGGCAACCGCAGATGGCAGGCAGTGGATGCAGGCTTTGCTATCAGTGATCATGCCGACTGGAATGGATTGCTACAAACCGTAAAGGCAACAGAAGCAGAAACCGTGTATGTAACTCATGGTTATCAAAGTATTTTTACAAAATACCTCAATGAAACAGGAATACAGGCATATGAAGTGGCTACACAATTTGGTAACGAGACAGACGAAGGAACAGTAAATACAGAAGCATCATGAAAAAGTTTGCACAACTGATACAGGAACTGGACATGACCAATAAAACCAACGAAAAGGTTAATGCCCTTGTCAGATATCTAGCTACTGCTCCTGATAAAGATAAAGTATGGCTTATAGCCTTGTTCACAGGCAAGCGCCCCAGACGTCCGGTAAAAGTAGCATTGATGCGTGACTGGGCTTTGGAAATAATAAAAATTCCTGAATGGCTTTTTCTTGAAAGTTATTCCAATGTGGGAGATTTAGGAGAAACGCTTGCACTCATACTTCCTCAACCTCAAATACAAATTCATAAATCTCTGGAAACATGGATGAACGAACTTATCTTATTACATCCTAAAACAGATGAAGAAAAAAAATCCTATGTGCTGCACGCATGGTCCGGTCTGGATTATACAGAAAGATTCATATTCAACAAACTCGTTGGCGGAGGATTCAGAGTAGGCGTATCTCATAAATTACTCGTAAACGCCATTGCCAAACACAGCGGCGGCAGTGCTTCAAAAGTGATGCACAACATAATGGGAAAATGGTCACCCGAAAACACAACCTATAACGAATTAATTGAAGGTGAAAATGCAGAAAAAGATATTTCAAAACCCTATCCGTTTTGCCTGGCTTATCCAGTTGACAAAACACCCGAAGAGTTAGGCAATGAAAACGAATGGCAGGCAGAATGGAAATGGGACGGCATTCGCGGGCAACTCATTAAAAGAGAAGGTGAAATTTTTATCTGGTCAAGAGGCGAAGAACTGGTAACACAGCAGTTTCCCGAAATTATTGCGGCAGCAACACATCTTCCCGACGGCATTGTACTGGATGGCGAAATCCTTGCTGTTGACAACACACAGGTATTATCATTTAATCAATTACAAAAAAGATTAAACAGAAAATCATTATCAAAAAAATTACTGGAAGAAGTGCCTGTAGGATTTTTCTGTTACGACACACTGGAATTTAATTACAACGATATTCGCGAACAATCTTTATCGGAAAGAAGATCAGCAACAGAAAAAATAATAAAAGAATTACCGGAAAATAATGTGCTGTTTCTTTCTCCTGTTATCAACTTTACATCGTGGGACGATCTCACAGAAATACGCGAACAGGCAAGAAGCAAAAACAGCGAGGGTGTAATGCTGAAACACTTACACTCTCCCTATCATACAGGAAGAAAAAAAGGCGACTGGTGGAAATGGAAAATCGACCCCTACTCTATTGATGCGGTTTTGATTTATGCGCAAAAAGGAAGTGGCAGAAGAAGCTATTACTATACCGATTATACATTTGCCATCCGCGACGGAGAAAAATTAGTTACTATTGCCAAAGCATATTCCGGACTTACCGATAAAGAAATTGCGGAAGTTGACAAATTTGTAAAAAAGAATGCGCTTGAAAAATTCGGACCTGTAAGAACAGTAAAACCTGAGCTGGTTTTTGAAATCGGATTTGAAGGAATAGCCGAAAGTAAAAGACACAAAGCCGGCGTGGCTGTTCGTTTTCCGCGTATCCTTCGATGGAGAAAAGATAAAAAGCCGGAAGACATTACAACGCTGGATGAATTAAAATCTTTGATAAAATAAATCAATTGAATAAAATTGAAAATACAAAAGGCTATGAAATAATCAACGACTGGCTTACAAAAGCCGGCAATGCTCCTTTTGATTTTCAAAAAGAATGCTGGCAAAAACACAGTAACAATTATTCAGGTTTGATAGTTGCTCCTACAGGTTTCGGCAAAACGTTTTCTGTATTTCTGGGAATTATTATAGATTTTTTGAACCATCCCGAACACTATAAAAACGGTTTGAAACTGTTATGGATTACGCCCCTGCGCTCACTGGCAAAAGACCTGGCACGTGCCATGCAGGAAGCCATAAACGATATTGGTCTTGACTGGGAAGTGGCTGTGCGAAATGGTGACACACCTGTTGCAGAAAGACAAAGGCAGACACGCAACATGCCTGACATTCTGATAGTAACGCCCGAAACTTTGCATCTGCTGTTTGCACAAAAAAATAACAGTTCTTTTTTCAAATCTTTAAAGTGTGTGGCAGTAGACGAATGGCACGAGTTGCTTGGCTCTAAAAGAGGTGTTATGACAGAGCTTGCCTTATCAAGACTGATTGGAATGCATCCTGAATTATCTGTATGGGGATTGTCTGCAACCATTGGCAACATCAAAGAAGCAATGGATTACCTTATTCCCTATACCAATAAGAAAAAGAGCATTATCTTTTCTAAAGAAAAAAAGAAAACGGAAATTATTTCCATCACGCCTAATGAGATAGATGACTTGCCCTGGGCAGGACATCTGGGTACAAATCTTGCCTCCAAATTAATTCCTGTAATTGACCAAAGCAAGACTACGCTTATATTTACCAACACACGTGGGCAGGCTGAAATATGGTATCAACGATTGCTTGATGTTTATCCCGAGCTGGCAGGCCAGCTTGCTATACACCACAGCTCTATCGATATGGAATTGCGCATCTGGATTGAAGAAATGATACAGTCCGGACAATTAAAAGCAGTAATAGCCACCTCTTCTCTTGATCTTGGCGTAGACTTTAAACCTGTTGATACTGTTATTCAGATTGGCTCTCCCAAAGGCGTCGCAAGGTTTATGCAACGCGCAGGCAGAAGCGGACACTCCCCTTTTGAAACATCGTACATTTATTTTTTACCCACACACTCGCTTGAATTAATAGAAGCTGCTGCACTAAAAGAAGCTGCTAAAAAAAATATTATTGAAGAACGTATGCCCTTTGAAATGAGTATGGATGTGCTTGTTCAATATATGGTAACGCTGGCTGTTGGCGAGGGTTTTAACGAAAAAAAACTTTTTGAGGAAATAAAACAAACACATGCTTTCTATCTGATAAATGAAGAAGAATGGAAGTGGTGTCTGAACTTTATCACGCACGGTGGAAGTTCTTTGGATGCCTATGAAGAGTTTCATAAAGTGGTAATTGAAGATGGCATATACAAGGTTAAAAGCAGGAAGATAGCCATGTTGCACAGAATGAATATTGGCGTGATTGTAAGCGATGCCATGCTTAAAGTAAAATTTCTCTCCGGCGGATATGTTGGAATGATTGAAGAATATTTTATTTCGAGATTAAATCCCGGCGATCATTTTGTACTTGCCGGACGCACTCTTGAATTCGTAATGCTAAAAGATATGATTGTTCTTGTACGTGCATCCAAAAGCAAAAAAGCCATTACGCCGTCCTGGCTGGGAGGCAGATTACCCTTGTCTTCTAACCTGAGCAAATTATTAAGAAAAAAATATACAGAAGCCGCTGCACCTATAGTAAAACAGGAAGATTTAAAAATACTGAAACCTCTATTCATCAGACAGACAGAGCAATCCGTTATACCAAAGGAAAATGAATTATTAGCAGAATTAATAGATACTAAAGATGGGCATCATCTCTTTATCTATCCTTTTGAAGGAAGAAATGTACATGAAATAATCTCGGCACTTATCGCTTACAGAATTTCAAAAATTCAGCCTATCAGTTTTTCTATTGCCATGAATGACTATGGGTTTGAATTATTGAGCGACCAGCCTATTCCGGTGAATGAAGAAAATATTTATCGCCTTTTTTCTCCTGATAATTTAATGGACGATATCACACGCAGCATTAATGCTACTGAAATGGCAAGACGAAAGTTCAGAGACATTTCGGTAATATCCGGATTGGTCTTACAGAAATATCATAATACCTTCAAAACAAATAAAAGTCTGCAGGCTTCTTCAGGAATCATTTTTAATGTTTTTGAAGAATACGACAATCAAAACTTACTTTTACGTCAGGCATACAACGAAGCATTTATTCATCAAATGGAAGAACCTCGTTTAAGAGATGCATTCAACAGAATTAGCAAAGGTAAAATCATCATCACAAGACCGGATTCTTTTACCCCGCTCAGCTTTCCTATTAAGGTTGACAGCCTGCGACAAAGCATGAGCAGCGAAACACTCGAAGACAGAATTACACGTATGCAAAACGATGCAAACAAAACAATACATGCGGATAAAAAGAAAAGAAAAAATAGAAAATATTAATGTTGATTGCAATGGGGCAACGCTTCAGCTTTCCAATCTGCGCTGCGCCTGCTGGCAAGAAGAAAAGATGCTGATACTGTCTGATATGCATTTAGGAAAAACAGCTCATTTAAGACAGCACGGCATACAGATTCCATCCAGTGTAATGCAAAGCGATTTACAAAGACTCAGTACCGCCATTACTACTTACAACGCTGAGAAGCTACTGGTTGTGGGCGATATGTTTCATAAAGATTACAATGCAGATATAAAATTATTTTTCGAGTGGAAAAATTCCTTTAAACATATAAAAATTTTGCTTGTAAAAGGCAATCACGATAAACTTGACGATGTACATTATTCGCAACTTGGAATTGAAGTTTTTAAAAATAATTATACACTCAATAATTTATTTTTTACGCACGACTTTCGTACAAATGCAAGCTTTACCATTTCGGGACATTTGCATCCGGGTGTACTCATTAGAGGTAAGGCAGACCAGACAATAAAATTGCCCTGTTTTGTAAAAACTTCGCAACAGTTGATTCTGCCTGCTTTCAGCAAGTTCACCGGACTGGATATACGTAGCTTTAACTCCACTGTCGACACAGAATATTTTGCTTTTACAGACAGTAGCATATTTAAACTATAGCTCCTTAAAAATTTTGTTTACTTTTCAGCCTCTAACTGTTTTCTCAAATCAGCATAAAGAAACTCAAAGCCTGTATCCGAAATTTTCTGTACATCAACAGGCGTACTCTTCAGCGCTTCGGTACTGAATTCGCCCAAAAAAATTCTTAATAAAAATGCAGGAACTTTTATGGGGAATACAGGATTTCCTTTCAGGGTTTTTACAAGTTGTACCGCAAGTTCTTTATTGGTAACCACGTCCGGAGACGCCGCATTAAAAATGCCTGAAATATTGTTTTCCATTGCGTGTAAATACATTCTGCACATATCATCAATATGTACAGGACTTAATCTTTGTTTGCCGCTACCCAATACCGGAGCCACTCTTAATTTCAACGGCAGTGTGTATGGTTGTAGCATACCGCCTTTTTTACTAATAACAATACCTGTACGTAATATTACCAGCCTTTCTACAGAATTGGCAACAGCAGCAATGGCATTTTCCCACTCTTTACATACATGCGCAAGAAAATCATTGCCTGCTTTATCCTGTTCGGCAAAAACTTTATTTAATGTTTTATCGTTTCCGAAATAGCCAACACCCGACGCGCTTATAAC
>JAEWKC010000031.1 GCA_023386235.1 Bacteroidota bacterium
ATCAGCCTCACAAAATAACAAATACAAAGGAATAAAGCAAAGCCTCATTTCGCAAAAAATGAAACTGGAAAATGATCTCGCATCAGCCAGAAGTGGTCTTGCCGCAATTGAGCAGCAACTGAATTCCATCGGTCCGCGGCCAGGCTATAGTTCGGTTTCAGCAAGAGCAGGCGGACAGGAAAATTTAATAAGAGAAGCAGGCATGTCTGCTAAAGATTACGCCGATGTAAAAGCGCAATACGATAAAGCAAGTATCCTCTCCAAAGCAGGCGTGAGTCTCGCTTTGGTTGAACCCGGACTGCCCGGATCTCCCGAGCCGTCGAAAGATTATTTGTATGTGGCTTTCTCTGGTATAAGCAGTTTGTTTATGCTTTTGCTTGCGCTTCTGCTGATTTTTATGCTGAATAAAACCGTTGTTACACCTTCTCAACTGGAGTATGTTACAAAACAAAAGATACTTGGCTGGGTAAATTATATCGGAGAAGATAAGGATTTAAGAACTATCTGGAACGATAATGGAAAGGACAATAAGTATGCTTATTACAAAGACGCATTGCGATCGTTAAGGGTAGATTTGAATGAAATAATGCGGGATGATAACAAGGTTTTAGGCATTACAAGCATGAGCAGGCAGGAGGGCAGAAGCTTCTTGGCCAACGGGTTATCTTACGCTTTTGCCATGATGGGAAAGAATGTTTTACTTATTTGTGAAAAAGGATCAAACCTTACGAATGTAATTACTAATATGAATGATGATGATACGTCACAGGTCTTCGAATCTTTTCTGGTAAAAAAAGAAATACAAATTGAAAACCGCATCACCGTTCTGAACCGCGATACGAGTAATAATTCATTGCTTGAATTGAAGGATAGTAAAAGCCTCATTGCAGGGTTTGACATTCTGAAAGATACGTTTGATATTGTTATTGTAGACATCGACAGCGCACAGGATATGCACAAGGTAAAAGAATGGATGATGTTTTGCGACAGAAGCATTTCCGTTTTTGAAGCAGGAAATAAAATCAAAAAAGAGGACCATGTTTTTATAAATTATTTATCTAAACAACCGGGGTTCATCGGCTGGGTAATGAACAAGGTAGAGGTTAGGAATTTTTCTTAAACAAATAGGATTTTTAAAAGTGAGTATAATTACACATAAAATAAAATTTTCCGGGCGAGAATATTTATTTCTCTCTGTTTGCCTGTTATTGTCTTTGATAATAGGTCTGCTTGCTATTTATTTAAACAATCTTTTTATAACCCTGGCGCCTGCACTTATTTTATTGTCTGTACTTCTGTTGGTGATCATTTTCAGAAATCCATTGTCGGGATTGATACTTCTTTTGACCTATTGTTTCTTCATGGCTATTCTTAACCGGGAGATCGGACAAATACCTTTCGGCACCGGCGTGGAAATAATAGTAATCCTTACATGGTTAAGTGTTTGGTACAACGCATCCGGATTTGATTTCAAAACGCTTAACAACGATCTTATATGGTTGATGATTGCATGGTTCGGCATTAGTGTAGTGGAAATCATTAATCCTTCAGGTGCAAGTCCTCAGGGTTGGTTGCAGGAAATAAGAAGCACAGCATTAGCTCCTTTGTTGATAACGCCATTGGCCATATTGTTGATCAATTCTAAACGAAGACTCAATTTGTTTTTGGTGTTGATATTGACTTTTTCTTTTCTTGCAAGCCTCAACGGGTTAAAGCAATTATTCATCGGACTTTCTCCCGGCGAACAGGCTTTTTTAGCTGCTGGTGGCGCTGAAACGCACGTAATCAACGGGCAGTTACGCATATTCTCTTTTTACAGCGATGCAAGTCAGTTTGGTCCTATACAGGCGCTCATCGGTTTGATAGCTTTAATATTAGCTGTCGGGCTCAACGGGTGGATAAAGAAATTTCTTCTTTTTTCATTAGCCATATTATCGTTTTACGGCATGATAATATCCGGCACCAGAGGCGCTTTTTTTGTAGTGGCAATAGGCATTATCGTGGCCATTGTATTAAGCAGAAATTTAAAAGTTATTATTTTCGGAGGAGGCTTGAGCCTTGGTGCTTTCGCGTTTCTTAAATATACCTATATCGGCAATGCCAACTACAATATATATCGTCTGCGCTCATCCTTAGATCCTTCAGATGCTTCTTTGAATGTGCGTATCATCAATCAGCAAAAATTAAGCGATTATCTGGCTACAAAACCTTTTGGTGAAGGATTGGGCGTTATTGGACATTGGGGAAGAGAATATAATCCCGGGCATTATTTATCCACGATAGCTCCGGATAGTTACTGGGTAAAGGTTTGGGCCATGTATGGCATTGTAGGATTCGTAATTTTCTTTTGTGTATGGATGTTTATATTAGGGAAATGTGCCGGCATGATATGGAAAGTAAATGATAAAGATCTCCGAACGAAATTAATAGCGCTTTATGCAGGCGTAGTCGGAATTTTTGTTTGCAGTTATGGCAATGAGGTAATGAATGCCATGCCCGCACTGATCGTTTTTCAAATGTCTGTGGGCATTATTTATATTATGTGCAATAAATATTTTCAAAAAAATAAACAATAAAAATTATTCAGATGCCTTTTATTTATTTTATCATCCCCGGTATTTTTTTTATTCTTTTAGGTATTATAAAAGGATTGAAGAGTATGAAAGCAAGTAAAGATTAATCTCATGAATATAAAAGAAAAAATAAAAAGCAACCCGGCATTGAAAAAAGCAGCACTATTCATGTTAATGTCCAAAGGAGATCCGAGACCAAGATGGTGGATAAGAAAGCTGGTAAACCCTTTTAAACATAGGATGGGACGCGGTTCCCGCATAAGATGTAATGTGAGGATAGATGTTTTTCCCTACAACAATTTTTATATCGGCGAAAGATCTATTGTGGAAGATTTTACGGTTATCAATAACGGCGTCGGCGAAGTGCTGATAGGAGATAATACGATCGTCGGTATTGGCAACGTTGTCATCGGGCCGGTGGAAATAGGAAATAATGTAATGCTGGCACAGAATATTGTGGTTTCGGCTTTAAATCACAATTACAGCAATATTGATATATCGCCCAAAGAACAGGGTGTAGATTGCAGAAGAATTATTATAGCCGATAATGTATGGATAGGCGCCAACTCTGTTATTACACCGGGAGTTAGTATCGGTAAACATGCTGTGATTGGCGCGGGAAGTGTGGTTACCAAAAATGTACCAGCATATAGTGTAGTGGTAGGCAGTCCTGCAAAAGTTATAAAAATATATAATCCAGATACCAACGAGTGGGAAAAAGTAATTGCATAACCTCTTCAATCACATAAATAGTATGATAATATTTTTGATAGCAATACAAGTGCTGGTAAGTATTCCTCTTTGGTTTCCGGTAGTATTAAAACTGAGGGCTCGCTTTATAAAAAAGAAAGAACCCGGTATGGATAAATCTTTTATATCGGACTTCGCAATAATTGTTACCGCTTATAAGCAACTTGATCTGATTGAAAGTGTTGTGCATTCTGTTTTACAAAGTACTTACAGCAACTATATGATTTATGTTGTGGCTGATGCGTGTGAGCAAAAGGATATAGCATTTGATTCGGAGCGGGTAGTGATATTATACCCTGATAAAATATTGGCAGGAAATACCCGCTCACATTTTTATGCTATCAACAGGTTTGTGAGAGCGCATAACGTCATCACGATTATTGACAGTGACAATCTGGTTGATAAAAAATATTTAGAACAAATGCATGTAAAGTTTCAGCAAGGATATGAGGCTGTACAGGGTGTGCGCACGGCCAGGAACCTCAATTCTTTTTATGCCTGCTTGGACGAAACCGGTGATATGTATTATCGTTTTATTGACAGGAAACTTTTATTTGAATCCGGCTCTTCGGCTTCTCTGGCGGGATCCGGCATGTCATTTACAACGGCATTGTATAAAGAATGCCTGGAGAAAGTGGATATATCAGGTGCAGGGTTTGACAAAGTTTTACAGTATGAATTATTATACCGGGATTATAATGTCGCCTTTGCGGAGAATGCAGTTGTGTATGATGGTAAAACAAGCAAATCGGATCAACTGGTAAAACAACGTGCACGTTGGATAAACACCTGGTTCAGGTATTGGGTATTGGCATTAAAATTATTGGGTCGTTCTGTCAGGAATTTTTCCTGGAACCAGTTCGCATTTTCCATCATGCTTTTAAGACCGCCGTTGTTTGTACTTTTCTTTATTGTATTTCTTTTTATTTTATCAGATATTATACTCCTGCCGTATTTTTTAATTTTCTGGCTGGCTGTATTGCTGGTATTTATTACTGTTTTTTTTACGTCATTATCCTATTTCAAATCCGGTAAAATCATCTACTTATCGCTGTTAAGAATTCCGAAGTTCATATTCTGGCAAGTGGTAGCTATGGGCAAAGCCAAATCGGCAAATAAACTATCAGTAGCAACGGAACACAAATCTTCAGACTATAAATAAAAAATAAAATGAGTAAAATCGGCATCGAAGTACAAAGGCTTTTCAGGAAGAAAAAACATGGAATGGAAGTAGTAGCCATGGAATTGATTAATGAATTGAAGCAAATGCAAACGGCCAACAGCTTTGTAGTTTTTGCAAAAGACGACGAGGACAAAAAATCTTTTGCCAATACAGAAAACATAAGTTTTAAAACCATCACGGGTCGCACTTACATGGATTGGGAGCAATTCTCTCTGCCAAAAGCTGCGAGAAAAGAGAAAATAGATTTTCTGCATTCTACCTGCAACACATCGGCGCTGAGGTTGAAAGTGCCGCTATTGCTTACTTTACATGATATTATTTATCTGGAAGAATTAAATTTTAAAGGCACGGCTTATCAGAATTTTGGTAATCTCTATCGTAAATTTGTTGTGCCCGCGATTGTGAAAAAGAGCAGATATATTATTACCGTTTCCAATTTTGAGAAGGATGTAATAATGAAAAAACTAAATGTGTCCGAAGAAAAAATAAAAGTGGTTTATAACGCGGTCAATAAAAAATTCAATAATAATTATACTTCTGCCGAAATAAAAGATTTTAAGGAAAAATATCATCTGCCCGAACAATTTATTCTGTTTTTGGGAAACACAGCTCCCAAAAAAAATACAAACAACGCGGTAGATGCTTACATAAAGTATTGCGATAATTTCTCAGAACCCATGCCTATGGTAATACTGGATTACGATAAGTCTCTGTTGGAAGAAAAATTAAAAAAGTGTAACAGGCAGGAGCTTTTAAAGAATTTTATATTCCTGGGATTTATAGCTTCCGATGAAATGCCGCTGATGTACAACGCAGCTACATTATTTTTATATCCTTCTCTCAGAGAAAGTTTTGGATTGCCAATACTGGAAGCGATGGGTTGCGGAACGCCAGTAATTACGTCTAACACTTCATCCATGCCGGAAGTATCGGGTAATGCGGCTTTGCTAGTAGATCCGTTCAGCACAAATGATATTGCAGAAAAGATAGCTGAAATTCTTACAAATGTTTCGTTGAAAAATGATCTTATTCAAAAAGGGATTGTGCGTGCGGCCGAATTTACGTGGAAAAGATCAGCTGAAAATTTATTGTCCATTTATAATACGATGTAATTCTATGCGACCGTTATTCTCTCCAAAGTACATAGCACGCTTTATCCAACCTTCGGAATGGTTTGAAATGAATGTGGAGGTAATAAAAAATAATCTTCACAAGCTAAACAGCGATCATCCCGAGGTTTCCGTGATCATACCTGCCTACAATGAAGAAAAAAATATATTAAGAACCCTGGCTTCCATAGCGCAATCTATTACAGGTTTTAAAACAGAAGTGATTGTGGTAGACAACAACTCAACAGACAATACAAAGGCTTTGACAGTAAGATCGGGCTGCAAATATATTTTTGAAGATAAGAAAGGAGTGAAGGCGGCGAGAACCAAAGGCCTACAATATGCAAAAGGTAAATACATTATCAATGCCGATGCAGATACCATTTATTCACCTTACTGGATCGAAGATTTAATAACGCCGTTGCATACTCGTGATGATGTTGCCATGACGTATGGAAAGTTTGCTTTTATTGCCGAAAGAAATAACAGCCGCTTTGGTTTTTATGTTTATGAAATTTGCGGAGATATGTATAAAACGATAAACGGTATTTTAAAGGACAAAGCGATGTATGTGTATGGCTGTTCTTCGGCCTATAGGAAAGAACAGGCGCTAATGGTAAATGCTTACGAGCATCCACCGGGAGCTAATGAAGACGGCTACCTGGCATTGAAATTAAGAAACAAATTTGGCAGGTTAGTTCAAATATCAAATAAGAACAGTTTTGCCTGGACATCCGGCAGGCAGCTGGTTGCAGACGGAACGCTTACAAACAGACTTATTAAAAAGATAATGAATTTATTTTAAAATGATGCTTCAAAACAAAGTAATTTTTATATTGAGCCTGATGAAGTTTGACGGACTCGCTTCAACAAATTTTACCGTTGCCAAATACCTGGCGAGGCATAATGAAGTGTACTATCTTGAACAACCTTTTACTTTAAAAGATTATATGCAACTTGATAAAAAAAGCGAAAAATATATCAGGAGAAAAGAAGGTATGAACCTGCTTTCAAATGGGTTGCTCAGTGAAAAAGTAGATGGTGTAAATGTTGTTATCAGTTACCCTGTATTGCCTATCGCGTTTTTACCCAAAGGCAGACTGTATGACAGTTTGCTTTATATCAATGAAAGTCTTATTTTAAATCGTATAAAAAGAATCATCAAAGAAAAAAGTATTAAAGAATACATTTTTATCAATTCCTATAATTTTCATTTTCCCAATATTGGGAAGAGGTTATCGCCTGCATTGTCTGTGTATCATTGTGTTGATCCTATTGTGGGAGAATATGACAGCAGGCATGGCGTAGAAGCTGAAAATAAAATTGTTGCCGGTTCAGATGTGGTTGTGTGTACGAGCAAAGCTTTATATCTTGAAAAAAGAAGAATTAATAATAATACGTATTTTGTTCCAAATGCTTCTGACCTGGTAGATACCTTGCAGGCAAACAAAGATTTCTCTATTCATAACACTGTATCGCATATTCCACGACCTATTGCGGGCTATGTAGGCGCTATTGAAAGACGACTGGATTTTGAATTGTTGAAAAAAGTAACGGAAGAAAATAAACATATAAGTTTTGTATTTGTAGGCCCGGTATATCATGAGCATGTGCCCGGGTGGTTCTTTCAACAAAATAATATTTATGTTATTCCTCCTATTCCATATTCGGAAGTGCCGGATATGATCTATTCTTTTGACGTCTGTCTTATTCCGTTTAAAAAAGATAATGACAGCAAAAGCATTTTTCCATTGAAACTGTTTGAGTACCTGGGTCTTGGCAAACCTGTAATTGTCACTGATTTTAATAATGATTTAAAAGACTATACCGCTGAAACTGTAAGTTATGTACACGATGTGCATACTTTTAGTTATGCATTGATAGAAGCATTGCATAATTCGCAAAGCCTTCTTGCTGAAAGGTTGGAAATAGCCAGAAAAAATACCTGGAAGGTAAGAGTGGATAATATTTCAGATATCCTATTGCAAACATTATCCGGGTAAAAACGGATTTACACCATCGCATTTTTTTTTCTGCCGATGTATATCAGGTAAAATTCCGGGTAAAATTTATAGGCATATATCCACGGATTAAGCGCGTTGATCTTATAATATTTACTCAAATAAAATTGTGCTATCGCAAAGCTGATAGCAGTAGCCAGCAATGTGCCGTATGCCGCGCCAACTACTCCGAAATTTTTGATGAAAAGAAAATTGAACGCGATAACTAAAACAGTGGTTATTATAACAAGAAAAAAATTGAATTTTGTTTTTCCTGCACTTGTAAGTATGGAGCCGCATTGTCTGCCGTAAGGTGATAGGAGGCAGGTGAGTAAAGTTATTTTTAATAAAGGAATGGAATCGGCGTACCTGTTTCCTGCGATAATATGAATGACAGGTTCGGCAAATATGAATATAAAAATTACAATCGGCAACAACAAGGCCAGGATTACTCCAACTGATTTTTCATACAGGTATTTGATGGATTGTTCTCCTTCCTTAGATATTTTTATAGCGCTCTTCGGATACAATATGGCTGCCATTGCAGAAGTAGGAATGTCGGTAAGATTCGTGATCCTTACAGCCACATTATAGGATCCGCTGGCTGTTTTTGATAGCAGCGAACCTAACATCATCTGGTCTATAGATCCCGCCAGTATTGAGCTTAAAGAAACACCGAACGTATATTTCCCAAAGTGGAATAATTTTTTTACCCACTGCCAATCTACTTTTTTAGCGATTTTTATTTTCTTGTAAGTATAACCGACGGCTATTAAAATAGCAATGCTTACACTGAATATTTGCGCGTACGTCAGGAGTAAAACATTGGTCTGCGTTTCTGTAAAAAAACAAAATGATACATAAGCCAGGAATATACCCTGCCTTGCAATGTTAGAATAAAAGATACCTGTAAAATTTAAATTGGACTGTTCAATGCAATTCAGTTGGTTTAAAATTCCTGAAAAGAAAAACACCACAATGTACAAGTGAAGCATCGTATTGATTTCGGGCGAATGCCAGCTCGCGCTTAACCATGGACCGATAATTAATAAGACAATTATAATAATTATCGTAGTCATCAGATTCATCAGGAAGGTAGCGGTATTTATCTTCCTTTTATCCGTTTCATCTGCTGACGATAAATATTTTACCACGGCCTCCTGCGTTAAACCATTTCTGGCCATTTCTATAATGCTTACCACACTCAAAAAAAGTATCCATGTTCCATAGTCCTCTTTCGACAGGCTTCTGATAAGCATGTAAAAACTGCTGAAACCGAATAATACCGTAAGAACATTCTGCGAAATATTTATCAAACCGTTTTTTAGCCAATATTTTGAAGACATAAATGTTATTTTTCTAAAAATTATTTTTACATTGTAGTATCAACTCTTCATCTGTTTTTGCATGGATGATCTCCGCGTTGGAAAACATCGGGTACAGTTTTTTAAAGCAGTTAAAATAATGCTCAGGGCCAATTTTAGAAAGTATCAGGTTCTTGCCACCAAAATAACTGGCCAGCGTAGCCGTACCTCCATGCACAGAAATAAAATGATTACAATTGGCATATACGCATAATTGAAAATGATTAAAATTTCTCGCGTCAATTTTATTCTCCCGATACAGATCTTGCATTAATATTACATCCGGATGATTCTTTTTCAGCCAGTCAAATTCCTGCAGATCATAAATTGTACTGTTATCATTTACAATATGTTTCGGTTGCGGCCTGTTGTAAATAATGGTGTATTTTTTCTTTAAATAGGTTATCATCTCATCCAGTACTTCAATGTTCATGAAGTTTACGGGAGCATCATCCCATTCAGAGTTGTATTTATTGGCAATGATCAGAATAGGTTTTTTATAAACGTAAACGTTATTTACGTAATATTGTTTTAATGGTACAGGAAGCCATTTTTTCAAATTATAATCCTGGCTGTATACAATCCGCGGCAACTCAAAGTTGTAGTTGCCTTCGTTTGTTCTTTCCGAGAATAATTCTTCATGATCCTCCGAAAAAAAATACAATTCTTTGGTTGCCGGAAAAGATCTTGTTTTCTTTAGTGTTCCGTTTTTATAATGCCAGTATGCAAAGGGTAGGGCGAATTGTATTTCGGCAGCAAATTCTCCTCTGTATTCTATTGTCTTGTATTTTCTTTTGAAAAAATAATCTTTTAGGAAAAACCTCACTTGGTTGATCTTGCATACATACGTATCTCTGTAAAAATATTTATAATTATCCGGTACTTGGCGGTGACATATTTTTACAAAAAGGCCTGAACCTTTTTTTAATGTGGTTAAATAAATATCTTTTATGTTCATAGCAAAGAACTTTAAATTAATTCCATGTTGTTATTTGTTTAAAAATATTTACCAGTCCACTCTCTCCATTGAAAGTAGCTCTGTCAATACCGTTGAGCACGTTTATGGATTTTATTTTTGCATCGCTGTTCACTATAAAACTTATGTCTTTCCACCTGCATCTTGCGGATAAAGATGCTGTATTGATTTCTACTATAAGTCTATTATTGCTCGTATGATAACTGATGGGCAATGCGGTCATCAGCCTGTATTCCATTATTTCTCTTGTAGAAATAAATAATATTTTATCATTGGTTTTTGCTTCAAAATAATCTATGATACGGTTATAGGAAGCTTCATCAATGCCGTGAGACGCAAAGCGGAAATAATGATTATTTTTTTGTACAATAACGTCTATGGCTTTTTTCACGTTGTTTTCCATTTCAGCCCAGTTATCATAAAACATTCTGTTGAAAGAACTGAAGGTAACGGGCGCAAGATCAAAGTCCTGCACATCTTTATACACGGGCTTTCCGGCAGGCTCTAACCCGTCAAATGTACCCTGAGAAGTAGAAAATACATAACCGGCTTCTTTGGCTGCTTTGGGAAACCCGCTATAATCGGAAGGAACTACCATTCCGTTCATTTTGTAACTGATCTTTTTCAAGATCAGCGTATCCAATGCGATGATGTTTTTTGTTCTGTCGTTTCCAAAATTATAATTGCTGTATGGTTCATGATAGTAGCTGTGATTTTCAATATCCCAGCCGGTAGCTATCAGCTCTTTCATTTGTGTGTAGGTTATATTGTTGACCAATAAGCCTATCTCTCCATTGTTATAATTACTTCTTCCGTTGATCGCTACGGCTGCTGTATAGGCAATTTTATTGCCGCATCCGTCTGTATAAAATTTTGTTTTTAGTTTTTGTAATGCTTTCAGCGCGCTTAAAGAATTGTCGTCCCATTCTTCACTTGCCCAACCGTTTTTGTTATATTTTAGTTTGGCAGGTTGAGCTGTAGCTTTTGTCGGAACAGTATTAAAAACAATCTCAAATTTCATTATTTCAGGAGTTAAGGGTGGCGCAGGGTTTGGCGGTTCAGGTGAGTTTTTATCCGTATCACGCACCGGTATAGAATCATTTACCAGCTCTAATGATTTGTTTGTTTGCCTGCAAGAGAGCAGGCTAAACATCAATGGTATAAGGAAAATAAATCTCAGGAAATATATTTTGAAGTTTTTCATCTTTTTTTTGTTTTTTCTTTATTGTTACTACTTGTCTTACTTAAATAATCATTGCTGGATAGGCAGGATGTTGATGCTGAATTGAATTTATTTGATATTGTCAACGCTAATGAATACGGGCTTTTCAGAGATGTTTAGTTTTACCGTATTATCATTTATAACCAGATCAGATTTTTCTCCGATATCTTTTCCCGAAACTAATTCTATTTGTTCAGCCTTTTTTGCATGTGCAGAAACAGGAAGTGAAAAGTTATTGATCGTTTTATTTTCACTTGTTTTACACCATACCGCATATACGCCATTGTTTCCACTGAGGTTTTTAAATTTATATATCAGTACATTTTGATCAGCAACGGTTTGATCGCCTGCAAATGCCATATTTTTAAGTACATTTTTTAATGTTGATGTATAATACCATGATGGTTTCTTTTTAAAGTTTTCTGTTCTGTCAATAAGTCCGCATGTGCCAAACCAGGTAGAGATATAGTTTTGGCTCGGATCGATCAATGCGAAAACCTGCGCATGATCTATTCTTGCAGCGGCAAATTCAAGAAATGCTCTTGTGATCCATCGGGCCTGTATTTCATTTAATGATAAACCCGGTATCTTTTCCGGTGACAATACCGATTCGGGATTTGTATCCCAACCGAATTCTGATATCCACACCAATGCCTGTGGAATATTTTTTTCGCAGTAATTTACCAGTTCTGCTGTTTTATTTCTAAAGAGCGCGTCTTCCGGTGTTTCCGCGGGTATTTGTACAGGATTGCTCCAGTTTATTTTATTATTGAAAGCATAAATGTGCATGTTTATTACATCTGCGGCAAATTTTTTGTCGGCTCTGTTGGCTTCAAACCATGCTTTCATTCCTTTTATGTAATCAATACTTAATGTGGCAAGTCCTCCCATTACTACTTTCATGTGCGGGTCTGCTTCCTTAATCTTGTCGTAGCAGGCAGAAAGCATCGCGGCATATTCCTGTGGAGAAAATTGTGCATTTTTTCCTTCCCAGTCTTTGTCGGGTTCGTTCCATACTTCCATGTATTCAATTAGGTCAAGCCCGCTCACAGCCTGGCTTGCCGGAACATTTAATTTATTGGCAGCTACTTTTGTTTTGCCGTACCTGGCAGCTATCTGGAATAAAGTATTAGAAATAGCGGTATACGAAACCGGATCTGTAGTGCTTAATCCCGGCTTGTCAATAGGTTTGTCGTTAAATTTAAAGTTGCCTGTTCCGTGTAAATTTTTGATAGCTCCCTGAAAGCACATTGCTACCGTAATGCCCACGTCTTTTATTTTTTTAAAAGCATCATCGAAATACCAGCCGCCGCGCGAGTTCTGGAAGATCAGTTGGTCGTTTGGGTTGTCTCCTTGGAACCAATCCCAATTACAGTAAGCCCGTAACAACCCGGCTGCTTTAATATTGTTTACATCATCTTCATGAAAACCGTTTACGCCTGTAAATTTGTCGAAAGGCACATTAAACCTGGATAAGATCACCGTAGAGTCTGTAGGATTGCCTGTATGAGTTGTGTCATCATTACTTTTTCTTGAATTGCCTTTGCTGCATGATGTATTTAATATTGATGTTGTGATTAATATAAATATAAGCGAGTATTTTCTAACGAATATGAACATGATAGTTATGTTTTTTTAACGGCACAATTTATATTTATCTTCAAAGTCGGCTTGTCCCTAATTTTGGTTACATGCATATCTTTTGTATTGAAATACTTTTACAGGTTATAAATTTTAACTGTATTATTAACACGAATTGAAAATAATAATCACCGGACATAAGGAGTTAAAAACAGAATATGCTTATGATGCGAATCATGAGGTAATACTATTTTCCTGCAATGTTGATGAGCTAATTAAAAAAGTAGCATCCTACAAATACTTGTTGTCTGCTACAGAAACAGCTACTTATCAGCGATATAATAAAGCTGCAGATGCCGCTAATTTTCTGGCAGGAAGAGTATTGGTACGTTTATTATTCAGTAAGTTAAACAATTGTCTTGCTGAAGATATCCTTATACTTCCCGGTGAAAATAATAAACCTGTAGCAGTGCACAAACATGGCAAAGAACTAAAAATATCCTGTTTCAACCTGTCTCATCACGCGAATGTTTTAATTATAGCTATGACTACAGTGCCCGTGGGTGTTGATGTTGAGAAGATTGGATCGGTAGATTATACATGTATGATCAATGATGTTTGCACCGATAAAGAAATAGATTTTTTACAAAAAGAAACTTTTTCAGCCGGGCGATTTTTTTGTTTATGGACAAGAAAAGAGGCTGTTCTCAAATGCATGGGCATAGGCCTGATAGATGATTTAAAACGCTTGCAGCTTTGTGAAGATGTAAATTATTTTAGCCACAACGGTTTCGGGATGGATCTTTGTTTTATTCATGATCTTACAATTCTTGATGAGTATGTGGCTTCTATTTGTTATGCTTCCGATAAGCAGTTGCCTGTCTATTTTTTAGATGTAAACAAAGTAATAGAGGATTGCCTCTGAATCATTTATTTCCTTTTTGATTTTTCCCAGGCGGCGCTTTGTTTGCTGCGCGCGTACCTGTTGATGCCGGCTATTACGGCATAATTCATCAGGCAAAAATAATAGGGTAGAAAGAAAGCTTTGATTTTAATATTTCTTTTTTCAAGAAAATACCCCGGCACTACCATGAGGTAAAAAAATATTTGTAAAAGCAGTGTGATTTTATAAATGACTTCCTGATGTTGCGCTACGATAAAAATGTTCAACACAAAAATTAAAATCAACAGGAAAGGCGTGATCGTCCATCTTAAAACACGGTGACTGATATACTCAAATGTGAGAATGAAATTATTAAACGGGTTGGCAGATTTTTTTAGTCGTAATATAGACTGAATACCACCTGCAGCAATCCTTATTTTTCTTTTCAGTTCTTCTTTACCGTTGGCAGATCCTGATTCTATTGCGAAAGCCTTTGGCTCGTAAGCTATTATATATCCTGCTTCCGCTATGCGCATAGCTATCATGTGATCGTCAATGATGGTATCGGATTCAACCGGTTGATACAGTTCTCTTCTGATGCTGAACAATTCACCAGCTGCACCAACGTTGGAATATAATGCATAATCCAACTTCTTCAGGGCTGATTCATATTTCCAGTAAAAACCTTCTCCAGCCGAGCTGGCATCTGCATATGCAGAAACGACTATTTTTTTCTCTCCCGCCACAGCGCCCACTTTAGGGTTTTGATAATGCCTGATTAATTCATCAATAGCCTGCGGGTTTAGTTCTGTATTGGCATCTGTAAACACAATGATCTCACTATTTAAGAGCGGCATCACTCTTTTTATAGCAGCCATTTTTCCGTTTCTTTCCGGTAAATGGTATAAGTCAACGCCCTTATAATTGCTTATTTTTTCCGGTGTGTCATCGTTTGATCCGTCTGTAACAAAAGCAATTTGTAATTTTTCTTTAGGATAATTCAGCTCAAAGCAATTGCGTATTTTTTGTTCGATATAGTCTTCTTCGTTATAAGCAGCTACCAGCAATGTAACCGTAGGCTGATAATTGTCGTTATATGCAATATGCGTATTTTTCCTAATCATTTTTTTCATCTTCACTAAGAAAAATAACAGTATTCCGTATCCTGCGAAAGAATAAAATACAATAAAAACACTTATCCAGAATATAGTTGTCATACTTTTTTCGTTTTTTTTGCTGCCGGATATTTAAAAACAATTTAAATGATTTCCAATCCTGTATTTTTAGCTTCTTTAGAATTTTTATAGTTCCAGCTAAGTCCTTTAAAGGTATATTTTGCCAGGTCTTTCCTGCCTTTTGTAATATAAGAGATGGCCTCTTTAGGTATCACGCAGCAGGTATAATAAATGCTGAATAAAAAGGTATTGACTAGCGATGTGTTTCTGCGAATAAACAACATCCGATTGCGTGAAATAAAATAGGTTTTAATTGCGCTCTGCCGGCCTACACTCATAGATTCTTTATGGTATATTTTAGCTTTGCCTGTAAACCATATTTCTTTCCCTGCTTTTTTAAATTTTTCACTCCAGTCCATTTCTTCGTAATACAAAAAATAGTCCTCATACATCAGGCCCGTTTCAGCCAGGTCTGCCTTGCGAAACATTACCGCGGCCCCGTGGCAAAAATGCGTTTGATAGCTCCTGTCATTGTATTGGCCGTAATCCTTCTCTTTGTGAGCGATGGCTTTGTTCCTGGCAGTTAAGTAATTCATTTTGGTAAAGCCTGCGTATTGTATGGTAGTTTTATCGTCGTAATATTTTATTAATGGAGACAGCATTCCTATTCTCGGGTTCTTCTCCATTGTTTCAACCATTGTATGTATAAAACCTTCCGTAATTTCCGTATCGTTGTTCAGCAGCAGTATAAACTCTCCTGTGGCAATTTTAATGCCTGCATTATTTCCTCCTGCAAAGCCAAGGTTATCTTTTAAAGAAATGTATTTTACATCAGCGTATGCTTCCCTGAACTCCTTTTCATAGTTTTTATCAGGTGCATTATCTGCAATTATTACTTCAATGTTATCGAAAGGAGCATATCTTCTTAGCGAATGTAAGAATTCTATTGTTACACCGGATTGGTTGTAATTAACTGTTATAATGGAAACACGCTTCATTTGCTGATAACAAAAATAATTACATCCAACTATCAGATTTGTAACCAATATTGGTTATCTGCATTTAAAATTGTAAAAAATACTTTTGCACTAGCAAAAAAAGCAGTACTTTTAGGTAACCAATAATCCAAACGCTTAATTGCATGAAGTTTTAGTCGTTTAAGGATCCCTGAATATTTTGTCAATTGGATTTTTAATACCTTGTTACCTTATTTGAATTTGTCACTATTTAAAATTAATTATATAAAATATTTCAACTTAAAACAGCCATGGATATCAGGATTTTTATATACGATGATAACTTTTCAAGAAGAAATAGCCTGAAAAGTTTAATAGAAGAATCTTCCGGACTTGAGTTTGCCGGTGACGCGTCTAATTGCACAGATATAATAAACGATATTGAACAGACATATCCGGATATTATTTTGATGGATATAAATATGCCCGGCTGCGATGGCATTACAGGCCTTAAGCAGATAAGAAAAATGTATCCGCACATAAATGTGTTGATGCAGACGGTTTTTGAAGATACTGAGAAAATATTTAAGTGCATACGTAACGGAGCAAGCGGGTATATCTTAAAAAGAGATTCACCTCAAAATCTTATAAGGGCAATTCACGATGTGCATAATGGAGGAGCTGTAATGACACCTGATATTGCTTTGAAAGTGCTTGGTTTCTTTAGACCTACCAAGCTCTCTTCTCCGCTAAGCGCCCGGGAAAATGAAGTGCTTTCATTGCTGGCTTCCGGACTAAGCTATAAAATGGTAGCTGCGGAACTGGACATTAGCTTCAACACGGTATGTACTCATACAAAGAGAATATACGAAAAACTACAAATAGATTCAGCCGGAGAAGCTATAGCTTATTATTACAAAAATATAGGAATGTAAATATATACCTCCTTGAAATGTAAAAATATTTACGCTTTTATATTTTATATAGGAAGCAAATCCTTATTTTATTTTGACCGGAATTATTCCGTATTCATTGAATAAATTTTTATTATCCCGTGAATAAATTTTCTTCTTTATTGTCTTTTCTCCTTTTTCCATTACTTACTGTTTTATTACAGTTTTATGCATCTGCTCAGTCATTTAGACCAACTAAGACCTTTACTGTAAATGACGGGCTGCCCAGCAACCTGATATATGCATTGCTTGAAGACAATAAAGGCTTTTTATGGATTGCAACAGATAACGGAGTGGTAAGATTTGATGGCAAGTATTTCAGAACTTTCAATACGAATGACGGACTTCCTGATAATGAGATACTGGAAGTTTTTAAGGAAAAAGACGGTACTATATGGGTAAACACTTTTAAGCAGGGGCCTTTTTATTTCGATGAGAAAAAAAACATTTTTGTAGACGCCTTAAAAAATGCAAGCGTTAATAAAGACTTTATAAATCTGGTTATTTATGGCTGCCCACTTGAAGACGGAGGTATTGTTTTCTATAATCATCATGGAGAATTTGTTTTCAAAGATAAAAAGCTTGTAAAATCTTTGTCCAATTCAGCCTACTCATTTCTCATAAATAATCAGCATGCGTTTTTTAACACGAAAAAATTTATTAAAGAAAACAAAGTATTCAATTATGCATACTACAAAGAAAATAACAGGGCCGACAGCGCTTTATTATTTTCTGCTCAACAGGAAGATAATGTGTATACGTTCTCGTTATTAGATAACCGTAAGCTATATACGCTTATGGATAAGGGAATATTTTACATTACAAAAATTAACGATCAATATCCCTACAATCTTAGTATAGATTCCATAAGTATTGGAAAGGAAATACTATGGTTCAGGCTTACGGAAGATAAAATAAACATCACCACAAAATACGGACAAATATATAGCTACGATAAAGAAAATTATAAGCTCAATTATATCATTGAAGGAAATTTTATAGCTAATTGTGTATGGGAAGATAAGAATAAAAATGTTTGGGTAGGCACTTCTTCCAAAGGGATTATGCTGTATAAAAGAAATTATATACATCTCATAAACCTACACGACAATCACAAAATTGAACGCAATTTTATGAGTATTTATGCCGATGCAACAGGCAGGATTTTCGCCGGCAACTATTTTGGAGAAGTGATGGAATACAATGCCGGCATACACAAAATAAATTTAATTTCAACCGACAGAAAAGTAAAATGGATAAGAAAAATTATTGCTTCTCAGAATAAAATATTTTCTTTTTCAGAGCAAGCAGCCACCGCCGATTATAAAAGAACAATTCTTTATAACAATGCGCCTCTGATGCGCACTAAAACAGCACTGGCTATTAATGACAGCATTATAATCATAGGCGGCGTTAACCCTCGGGGAGGTTTATATAAACTTAATACTATAACCGAAAAAGTATCAAGGCTAAACTGCGATGTCATGCGGGTTTCATCATTAGCTTTGATAAATGACAGGTATATTTATTTGGGCACTTTAGATGGCGTATATAAATATGACTACCTTAAAAACATAACTTATCCTCCCGAAAAAAAATCGCTTTTATATGGTAAAAGAATTATGGAACTGCAAAGTACAGAAGACAATTTGCTTTGTGTTGCCACTTCCACAGATGGTTTGTATATAGTGCATAACGATAAGATCATTAAGCGAATTAGTAATTCGCTGCTATCAGACAATGCCATTACTGCTTTACACGCTGTAAATGACAGTTCATTATGGGTAGGGACAAGAAATGGCCTCAATAAAATAAAGTATCGTTTTCATAATAATAATTTTACTTACAAGATACATAGTTTTTATTCAACGGACGGACTGCCTGCAAATACAATAAACGACATCACCAGCTACAATAATGTAATCTATGTGGCTACAGAAAATGGGATTTGTTATTTGCATAGAAAAACCATTGAGCCTCCCGAAAAAATAAAACTATACCTAACCCGTATGATGGTCAATAACAAAGACCTGGAAATTACAAATGAATATTTGCTTGATTATGCCAGCAGGTCTATCAAAATGGAATTTTCAGGAGTGGATCTGGGCGGAAATCTTAAAAAATTAATCTATAGCCTCGATAATGGTGCTTCATGGGCAGATATGCAGAACAATTATCTCAACCTGGAACTAGTGCCCGGCGAACGTATGTTGCTAGTAAAAACGTCTAACTCTTATGATGCTGAAAACGCAAAACCCCTAGCTATTTTTTTCAAAGTCATATCTCCTGTATACCAGCGCATCTGGTTCCTTATTTTGGTTATTGCCGCTTTATTAAGTCTTACAACCTACCTGCTTCACCGAAACAAAATAATTAAAGAAAAGCGTATCTGGAATCAGAAATTAAAGCTTACGCAGGAGCGCAGCAGGATAACCGCAGACCTGCACGACGATATTGGCTCTACCATAAGCAGCTTGCAGATTTACAGCGAAGTAGCTTATAACCTGATAGATACAGATAAAGAAAAAGTAAGAAGAATTTTAAAGCATATCATCAATAACTCCGCGAAAATTTCTGAAGATATTTCAGATATTATCTGGAGTTTAAAAGGCCCTTCTTCCAGCACCCTCAGCTTATCAGGAAGAATTAAAAATTTCATTACTGAAGTGTTAGGACCTACGGGCGTTAAATACAAGCTAAACGTTATGTACGATCTGTTTGAGACAGAAAATATTATTCTGTGCAGAAAAAACATTTTCCTGATTATAAAAGAAGCAATCAATAACATGCTAAAATACAGTAAAGCTGATTTTGTAAAGATAGAATTGTCTTATGAAGATAATTACTACGTTCTTTCTATAGAAGATAATGGCGAAGGCTTCGAATTAAAAAAGATTGGAAAAAAAGGCAACGGAGTAGGGAATATGCAAAAAAGAACAGAAGATATGGGCGGCCATTTTCAAATTATAACATCACCCGGTAATGGCACAAAGATTATATCAACTATTCCTGTAAAAAAAATCTGATACTTTTTTAAAGCTTCATTTTTCTTCGGTAAAAGTATATTTTATGATGATAGATAAAATTGTGTAAACTTTTTTTACATTTATCATATAAAAAATACAAACATGAATCAAAATTTTGAAGTTTTTGATTGGCACCGAATATTTGTAGGCGATGCACCGCTTATTTTCTTATTAGAAATAATCTTCAGGACTGTTATTATGTATTGCTATACAATTTTTCTTTTAAGAATATTAGGAAAAAGAGGTATCGGGCAGTTCTCTATTTTAGAAGTATCTATCATCATATGCTTTGGATCTGCTATTGGCGATCCTATGATAGACGGCGGTGTGCCCATACTTCACGGTATTGTGGCAGTTACTGCGATAGCTTTATTGCAGGTAGGCCTGGAAAAATTCATAAATAAGAATAAGACTATGGAGCAAATCATGGAAGGCTCGCCGGGGCTTATTGTGGAGAATGGAATGATTCAGCTCGATAGATTAAAGGAAGACAACCTTTCAAAACAAGATTTATTTAGATCGCTGCGCAGTAAAGACGTATCCCATTTAGGAGAGGTAAGCAAAGCTTTCTTTGAAACATCAGGAGATATTTCAGTGCTTTTGCATTCAGAAGAAAAAATAAAACCCGGACTTACGGTTGTACCCGAAGAAGAAATTTCCTCTGAACTTATTCTAAAGGCCCGGGAGAATGCTGCAAAAGATGCCGGTCAATATTGCTGCATGAACTGCGGCAACGTCAGAAGTTATAAAAAGAATACGCCATTGGCGCCCTGCACCGTTTGTAACGGCGAGCATTGGATAAAAGCGGTAATGGAATAAACTTCATCCTATTCATTATCTTGGTCAATTTTCAAAAACGGCTATTCGCTTTTATCCTAAAAATTACTTAAACATTTGTATAGCATACTGTTAAGCCTGATCTTTGGTTCTAACTTTGCATACATACAACTTACTACTACACACTTAAACTAATAATATTATATGTGGTTCACTAAAACAAATGAAGAAGTACTAAAAGAACTGAATGTTGATATTTCTACGGGACTTTCAGAAGAAGAAGCACTGTCCAGATTAGAAAAAAACGGACCTAACAAGTTAAATGAAGAGAAGAAAAAGTCAGTTCTAAAAATGTTCCTTCATCATTTAAACGATTGGCTTATCTATGTTTTGTTTGCTGCCGTTATCATAACTGTACTTTTAAGTGAATATATTGATGCCGTCATTATTTTAGCGGTAATCATTATCAATGCTGCTTTAGGTGTATTGCAGGAAGTGAAGGCAGGCAAAGCCATTGAGGCATTACAAAAGATGAGCTCTCCCAAAACATTGGTAAGGCGCGGCGGACAAGTAAAAGAAATTGAATCGGACAAAATAGTAGTAGGCGATGTGGTAGTGCTGGAAACAGGGCGCTTTGTAGGAGCCGATCTTCGTTTGATAGAAGATGCAAATTTACAGATTGAAGAATCTGCCCTTACGGGTGAATCGGTAGCTTCAGAAAAAAATGCCGGCGAAGTGATAACCGATCCGGAAACACCGTTGGGCGACAGGATGAATTCCGCATATATGTCTACCTTGGTAACGTATGGCAGAGGGGTAGGAGTGGTAGTGGGAACCGGTATGGATACAGAAATTGGTAAAATAGCGGATATAATCCACCAAGATGAATCAGGAAAAACGCCGCTCGAAAAGCGTATGGACGAATTGGGTAAAATGCTGGGCATGATTGCTATTGGGGTATGTATTTTAATATTTGTTTTATCCTGGATACAGGGAAGAGATTTAGCCGAAATGTTTCTTACATCTGTATCGCTCGCTGTAGCTTCCATCCCTGAAGGGCTTGCCGCGATTGTCGCGGTAGTACTTTCTATTGGCGTAACGCAGATGTCTAAAAGAAACGCTATTATCAAAAGATTACCGGCAGTAGAGACGCTGGGTTCCGTAAATGTGGTATGCTCTGATAAAACAGGCACGCTTACACAAAATAAAATGACTGTAGTAAAATATTTTACCGCGGATGACGGCATAGCAGAGGTACAACGCGGAAAAGAAAACACAGCATCCGAATCTGCTCATTTACTGTCGCGCGGAATGATACTGGCGTCTGATGCCACTTATGAAAACGGTGAGGGTACAGGAGATCCTACAGAAATAGCCCTGTTGGTGTTAGGAGATGATATAGGATTGGATCGTAAAAAACTTAATGAAGAAACAAGCAGGGAAAATGAAATGGCTTTTGATTCGGATAGAAAATTAATGTCTACATTAGTAAAACGTGACGATAAATATCGTGTTTTTACAAAAGGAGCTATCAGCAGTTTGTTTGATATATCTACACATTATCTTATCAATGGAGAAAAAGTGCCTATCACCGAGGAACATAAACAGCAAATAATAGAGCAGTCCAATGTCATGTCTGATCAAGCATTGAGAACCTTAGGCCTGGCTTATAAAGATGTAGAAGGATATAAAGAAAGTGAAGAACTGGAGAGCGAACTGACTTTTATAGGATTCGTAGGCATGATAGACCCGCCAAGAGAAGAAGTAAAACCTTCAATAGAACTGGCTAAGCAAGCGGGTATTACTACTGTTATGATCACCGGCGACCATAAAAATACAGCCTTCGCCATAGCAAAAGATTTAGGCATTGCCAGCAATATTGACCAAGCCATTACAGGTAAAGAATTAGATAAGATTGCAGAAAGTGAAATAAACGAGCGGGTGAAAGATTACAGGATATATGCGCGTGTATCTCCCGAGCATAAGGTAAAAATAGTGCGTGCTCTCAAAGCCAACGGCAATGTAGTATCTATGACAGGCGATGGGGTAAATGATGCGCCGTCCTTAAACACTGCTGACATAGGTGTGGCAATGGGCATTACTGGTACTGATGTGGCTAAAGGAGCAGCGGATATGATATTAACCGACGATAACTTTTCTACCATAGTAAAAGCAATAGAGCAGGGTAGAAATATCTATAACAATATTAAAAAAGCGGTTATCTTCTTATTGACTTGTAATTTAGGTGAGGTTGTCGCCATGTTTGTTACACTTCTCATAGGTTGGCAGGCACCTTTGATAGCCACACAACTTTTATGGATTAATCTTATTACCGATTCTTTACCGGCCATCGCGCTGGGTATGGATCCCGGAGACCCTGATGTAATGAAGGAAAAGCCCCGTCCTGCAAAGGAAAGCTTTTTTGCCAAAGGCGCGGGCACACAGGCAATATTCGGCGGCTTACTGATAGGCGCGCTCACCATCATTGGCTTTTGGTACGGCTATTACGAACATGGCTACGCGCCAATGGACGCCAATGTGCCCAAAAGTGTAATGGAATACGCGCGCACGATGGCTTTTATGGTATTGGTTTGCGCGCAGCTCTTTTACTCATTAGCTATCAGAAGTCATACAAAATCAATTTTCAAAATCGGTTTGTTCAGCAATAAAATGCTGATACTGGCTATTGTAGCGGGCATTTTACTGCAGTTGTTAGTAATGCTGATTCCTTTTATGCGCGAGGCGTTTAAGCTGCAAATGCTGGATAGCAAAGGCTGGATAATGGCTATAGCTTTAGGTTTGGTGCCATTGTTCATCAATGAAATCCGTAAACTTTTTATGAAGAAGCAATAAACTTCAATGTTATAGTCACTAATGTTCTCAAGAGTAGCATTTATTCTTTTGATGCGATATTTCAAATAAATGAATAAGTTTGTTTAGAAAAACAAAACGCTATTTCTTTATATAAACTATAATTTATGACAGATACAAAAAATATAAGGCTGGGAGCATTTTCTGTAAGCCTTGCAGTGAAAGACTTACAGGCTTCAAAAGTTTTTTATGAAAACCTAGGCTTTACGCAACTGGGAGGAGATATCAATAAAAACTATTTGATCATGAAAAACGAAAACGCTTTAATAGGACTTTTCCAGGGAATGTTTCAGGGAAATATTTTAACATTCAATCCCGGCTGGAACGAAAGCGGTGAAAACACCGATACATTTGACGATGTAAGAGCTATACAGCAGCATATCAAATCAAAAGGCGTTACGCTTGATACCGAAGCCGATGAAAATACACAAGGACCGGCAGGTATTTTCCTGAAAGATCCCGACGGCAATATTATTTTGATTGACCAGCACAGATAATCTTTCGCAATGAAAATTAATATCATTGAGTATACGCCGGAGTTGAGCATATATTTCAGAAAGTTGAATGAAGAATGGTTGCAAAAATATTTTGTGGTAGAAGAATATGATGAATCGCTTTTTGCGCGTCCGGAAAAAATTATTGAAGACGGGGGTAGAATTTTCTTTGCACAAAACGACCACAATGAAATAATTGCCACTGCTTCATTAATAAAGGAGGAAAATACTTTTGAACTGGCAAAGATGGCTGTAACAGAGGCTTACAAAGGAAAAGGCATAGGTAATGTACTAATGGAATATTGTATTAACGAGGCTAGAAAATTAGGGGCGGAAAAAATATTTTTAGTATCTAATAAAAATCTTACTCCGGCATTGAATATGTATAAAAAATATGGTTTTATAGAAGTAGCCATGGAGATGGAAAACAATCCTTATCAGCGTGGCGACATTAAAATGGAATTAAGTTTATAAAAAAATGCCAATGAAAGAAAATAAAACCAAGCCTACACAAATACCTGTAGAGGCATTTACAGAAACCATAGATCCGAAGAAAAAAGAGGATACTTTAGAATTGATAAAGATAATGCAACAATTATCCAAAGAGCCGCCTGTAATGTGGGGGCCGTCAATAATAGGCTTTGGCAGTTGTCATTACAAATACGATTCAGGACGAGAGGGCGACATGCCGCTGATTGGCTTTTCTCCACGCAAAGATAAATTCTCTTTATATGTAAGCTGCGACAGTGATTTTGCAAAAGAACTTTTACTTCAATTAGGAAAAATAAAAAAAGTGTGGCCTGCATTTATTTTAAAAAACTGGACGATATTCATCTACCGGTTTTAAAAAAAATAATAAAGCTTTCTTTACAAACGAGCAAAGAGCAATGGGGTTAACTGCCATTATTTTTTATCGGCATTATTGGATTCGTTACTTTTTTCATCCTGCTTTTTATGGTACATGATAAATACCAATATTATTATCGGCACTAGAATCATTATAGCACCTACAACGGTTAAAATAATTTTATCGAATGCAACACCAAACATAGATAAAGATGAATGTTTTTTTAATAATTAAAATTAAAGAATATTAATCATATAATTTACAAAATATAGTACCAAGGATTTAAGTAGTTAGAATATCTAAAATTTCCTATAATTTATATTATGTTAAGTAAAGTTATTTCTTTATTTATATCTAATAATCTATTCAGGTCCTATTATTTATATATGATTTGCTTGTGCTCATTAGATTTGCTTTGACCTCCCTTTCCTGTTTACGATTATAATCCGCTTAGCAGTTGTAAACTCTTTTCTTCCTTTAATTCTGCTTATCACTTGATTTTTATTGAAGTCATTTTTTAAATACAATACAGTATATTTTCGGATTGTAGAATTCCGACTTTTAACATCGCCTACTTTAGATAGTTTAAATATTGACAAGTATCTAATTAACCTGAGTTCGGGTTAAGAAAACTGCGACAATAGGAATAAAATGAAGAAAAGTGGAATGATGTTTGATGCATAAGTTGTTGATAACCAAACAAATATATCAAATGAATCAGCCGCTTTTCAAAGACAAAGTTACACAAATTTTTGTTTCCGTAGATGATTTTTGTCTCAATTTTGAAAATCCCATTAAAGAGTTACTCCTGCAAGAGGATTCCGGTGTAAAACGTCGCAACAGAAAGGCCTCACTTTGCGATAGTGAAATTATCTCCATTTTAATCGCTTTTCATAGTGGCGGCTTTGCCAATTTTAAATTTTTCTATACGCAGTATGTGTGTGTACATCTCCGGAAAGAGTTCCGAACATTGGTTTCTTACAATCGTTTTATAG
>JAEWKC010000003.1 GCA_023386235.1 Bacteroidota bacterium
GGGCTACAATGGGTATATTTAGATCTTTCGCCAATACTTTCAGGTTTCGGGAAATACCGCTGATTTCCTGCTCCCGGTTGCCGTTTCTTTCTTTATTGCCGCTCATCAATTGCAAATAGTCAATCACTATTAAGCCTACATTCTCTTTGCTTACCAGCCTTCTGGCTTTGGCGCTCAACTCAAAAATATTCAACGCGGCGGTATCGTCTATAAATATCTTCGCTTTGTCTAAACGATTAATGCCATTATTTTGTAATTGATAATATTCGTGATCTTCCATTTTACCGCGCGATATTTTCTCCAGTTTAATACCACTTTCGGCCGATAATATACGATTCACCAATTGCGACGCACTCATTTCCAAAGAGAAGAATGCTACCGGTGTAGGTTTTGTAGGATGCAGCGCGGCATTGCGAATCAGGTTAAGCGCAAATGCCGTTTTACCAACTGACGGGCGGGCCGCAAGTATAATTAAATCGCTGGGCTGCCAGCCATAGGTAATCTGGTCGAGAGAATGAAAACCACTGGGCACGCCGGATATTTCATCTTTTTGTTCGCGCAATTTATCAATTCTCTCCATTGACGTAGCCATGGCGCTGACAATATCGTTGTAATCGCTTTTGAGATAATAGTTGGTAATGCTAAAGAGTTTTTGTTCGGCATCATCTAACAGATCAAATACATCTGTAGTATCTTCAAAAGCATCCGATATTACTTCACTACTCATCTTTATCAGTTCACGCTGTACATATTTTTGCAGTACTATTTTGGCATGTGTTTCAATGTTGGCTGTAGACGCTACAATATTGGTCAGCTTTGATACATAAAACGCGCCGCCCACCAGCTCCAGTTCGCCTCTGAAGCGCAATTCCTGCACCACCGTCAATATATCTATAGGCGAGTTTTTATCTGCCAAAGCCATGCAGGTAGAAAATATTTTCTGGTGCGATTCTACATAAAAACAATCGGGCTTTTTGATGATCTCCACAACTACATCAAACGCGCCTTTTTCTATCATTATGGCGCCTAAAATAGCTTCTTCAAGATCTATAGCCTGGGGTGGCACTTTGCCGTACATCATAGAACTCAAATCCACGTTTGGCTTGCGTCTCGAAACTATTCCGTCTTTTTTTATATTCGGTAAATTACTACTCATTTTAACATTTTCACGATTTGCAGCTAAAAAGCCATATTCAATTTCTACTCCTCAAATCTTTTATTGGGACAGCGAATATAAGGCTACTTTCGGCAAAAGAATGAATAAAAATTTATTTATTTTATTCTATTTTAAAGCACAGTTAATTCACAATAAAACTGTAGTTATTAACATTGCAAGCTGTTTTTTCTACATAAAAATTTCTTATCCACAATTTATTTTGGATTTATAAACAAATTTACGTGAATAAATTTAATTTGGTAAAATAAAATTCCGTTACAAAAAATAGTCTATTTTTTATAGCTTTCCGAGAAATAAAATGCGCTGCCATAGAAATCTTCTGTAGTGCTTATTACCATTATACTTCAGAGAAATGTTAAAAAGAAATCAGGTGAATTTTGGCTCCCAGAAAATAATTTCACCTCTTTGAGATCTAAGAATCTGGCTTCTTGGATATCTGATAAAATAACACTTTTTCATCAAAATACAGGCTAAAACAAACTGCTGCAATTAGTTTACAAAGTGAGGTATTTTTCGTATATTTGTAGTTTAAAAAATTTCAAAAAAAAGGAAGTAGAAAATACTATATGACTCAGGAAAATAAGAACTACGGCGGCGACAGTATTCAGGTGCTGGAAGGCTTGGAAGCGGTAAGAAAACGTCCCGCGATGTATATAGGAGATATCGGTGAAAAAGGTCTCCACCATTTGGTTTACGAAGTAGTCGACAACTCTATCGACGAGGCTTTGGCCGGGTATTGTAAAAACATTTCAGTTACCATTCACGAAGATAATTCCATAAGTGTTCAGGACGATGGCAGAGGTATACCAACCGAACTAAACACAAAAATGCAAAAAAGTGCTTTGGAAGTGGTAATGACGGTTTTACACGCCGGGGGTAAATTCGATAAAGATTCTTACAAAGTATCCGGCGGCTTACACGGCGTAGGCGTAAGCTGTGTAAACGCACTCAGCTCTACCCTGAATGTAAAAGTGCACAGAAACGGTAAAATATCTGAACAAACATATCACAGAGGTATTCCTGAATTTTCAGTGCGTGAAATTGGAACAACCAATGAAAGCGGCACTACCGTTCGCTTTTGGCCCGATGATACTATTTTTCAAACCACTACTTATCAAAAAAATATCTTACAGGTGCGATTGAGAGAGCTGGCCTATCTCAATCGTGGTATACGCATTATCTTAAGAGACTTGCGCGAAATTGACGAGGAAACCAATGAACCATACAAAAAAGAATATTACAGCGAAGGCGGTATAGTTGATTTTCTGGAGAAGCTGGATAGTGCCGCAAAAAGAACGCCATTACTCGCCAGCACGTTGTATGTAGAAGGTTTGGACGAAGCTACCAATACTTCGGTAGAAGTTGCTCTCAGCTATAACAACGAGTATAAAGAACATATATTCTCTTACGTAAACAACATTAATACAATAGAAGGCGGTACGCACGTTACAGGTTTCAGACAGGCGCTTACACGTGTATTTAAAAGTTACGGCGACAGAAACGGGCTGTTTGAAAAAGCAAAAGTACAGGTAGAAGGCGATGATTTCCGTGAAGGATTAAGCGCTATTATTTCTGTAAAGGTGCCCGAACCTCAATTTGAAGGCCAGACTAAAACCAAGCTGGGCAACAGCGAGGTAAGCGGCATTGTGCAAAGTACGGTTGCCCGCTCATTAGATTCTTTTTTAGAAGAAAATCCTAAAGAAGCAAAGAATATCATTCAGAAAGTAGTAATAGCCGCCCAGGCGCGTGTAGCCGCACGCAAAGCACGTGATATGGTACAGCGTAAATCAGGGTTAAGCGGTAGCGGAATGCCCGGTAAATTAGCTGACTGTAGTGAACGCGACCCGGAAAAATGCGAACTATACTTGGTGGAGGGAGACTCCGCGGGAGGCACTGCCAAACAAGGAAGAGACAGGGCTTTTCAGGCTATTCTGCCACTAAGAGGCAAAATCCTGAACGTTGAAAAAGCCATGGAACATAAAATATATGAGAACGAGGAAATAAGAAATATTTTTACTGCCATGGGCGTGAGTATTGGTACTCCGGAAGATCCGAAAGCGCTGAACTTAACAAAGCTTCGTTACCACAAGCTCATAATCATGACCGATGCCGACGTGGACGGAAGCCACATCGCCACATTAATACTTACCTTTATTTTCAGGTACATGAAAGAGTTGGTAGAGAATGGTTATGTATACCTTGCACAACCTCCTTTATATCTACTTAAAAAGGGGAAAGAACAAGAATACGCCTATAATGAAACGCAGCGAAAAGAGATTATTACCAAGCTGGGCAATGGCAACGACAGTTCTGTAAACACGCAACGCTACAAAGGTTTAGGGGAAATGAATGCCGATCAGCTTTGGGAAACTACCATGGATCCTGCCACAAGAACGCTGAAGAAAGTAACCATAGAAAGCGCGGCCGAAGCCGATAGCGTATTTAGTATGCTCATGGGCGACGAAGTACCGCCACGCCGCGAATTCATTGAAGCAAACGCCAAGTATGCAAAAATCGATGTGTAAAATTCAAGCAAAAGAAAATAAAAAAAAATGCGCTGATTATCAGCGCATTTTTTTATAGATTTTAATAGCTCAAATCATTCATATTTTAAAGAAAAGCTGGCTTATTCAAAAGTTACTTTCCAATCGCCCAGGGTGTTGACCACAACGATACTATCCTTTTTCTTATCAAATGAATTTTGATAATAAATAACTGACCTGTCAGACGAAACCCTCTGCTCTTTTTCAATGATAATGCTGGCTCCCCTGTAATCTTGGCGCTGTACATCATTGAATTGATAATAGTTTTCTTTTCTTTCCTCTAAGTGTTTTTTATTACTTTCTGTTTGAAGCAGATATGCATTTGATCTTTTAAATTCGCCTTTTAAGGTACCATCAATATATTCTCTTGCCGCATCCAAGGCATTTTCGGCAGCAGGAAATTCATTTCCTGAATTGCAGGAAAAAGCACCAAAAACAAATAGTATTTTCACAAAAATATTTTTCATAGAATACAAAAGTAATAATTTAAAAAGCAATTAAATATTTTTGTACAAAGTACAGTAATTGAATACTACAGAAAGGTCATATATTATTAAACAATTATCGCAACAGGCAGGCTTTGATTTTTGCGGAATCGCTAAAGCTGTGCCATTGGAAGATGATGCTCGACGGCTGGAAAACTGGCTGAATCAAAATCATCACGGAACTATGCAGTATATGGAACGCTACTTTGATATGCGCACCAATCCTGCCCTATTGGTACCGGATGCCAAGTCCGTTATCACACTACTGAAAAATTATTTTCCCTCTGCAAAACAAAACCCGGATGCACCCAAGATTTCTAAATATGCCTATTCGAAGGATTATCATGATATTATCAAAAAAGATATCCGGTATTTTTTTGAAGAAATTAAAGCAAAACTCGGCAATGTTGAAGGAAGAGGCTTTGTAGACAGCGCGCCTGTACTGGAAAGAAGCTGGGCGCAAAGAAGCGGCCTAGGATGGATAGGAAAAAACGGGATGCTCATCAATAAACAATCAGGTTCTTTTTACTTTATAGCCACATTGATTGTCGATATTGAACTCGCTTATGATCATCCGGTAGCAAAAGATTATTGCGGCACGTGTACTAGGTGTATAGACCAGTGTCCCACAGAAGCTATCTTGCCTGATAAAGTAATAGACGCGAAAAAGTGTATCAGCTATTTTACCATTGAGTTAAAAGATAATACACTTCCCGGTGAATTACAGGGCAAATTCGACAACTGGATGTTTGGATGTGATATTTGTAATGATGTATGCCCTTGGAATCGTTTCGCCTCTGCTGTAACAGATGAAAATTTTTCTCCCATTAGTGAAATAATTCATTTTACTGAGAAAGACTGGCTGGAGCTAACGGAAGAAAATTTCAAAAAAACATTTAGAGATTCTCCTTTGAAAAGAAGTAAATACGCAGGCATCATGCGCAACCTTCGTTTCCTCCAGATCAACGGGGAAAATAATTGAGTTTTTTATAAAATAAATTATTGGAAATAATATAACAAATCATAGCGGTAAATACACCAATTGCAGCGCCAGCCAGCACATCATCTAAAAAATGCGAAGCTAAGTATATACGTGAGTAACCAACCAAAAACGCCAGCAATACCCATAATATATTCCATCTACTAGTAGGATAAAACAAGATCAAAACGCCTAATAGTGCAAAGGCTGTAGTTGAATGTCCTGAAGGAAAAGACTTATTGCCCCAAACAGTCGCTTCTAATGTATGGACAGGTATACCGGCAACATCTCTGAAATAAGCTGACGGTCTAAGGAAAGGCATAAGGTTTTTACCTATCTGCGCCAAAAGTCCTGACAATAAAAAACTAAATAAAATATTGCAAGCGATTCTTCTGTACTTAAAAACAAAAAAAACTATGCCCACTGCCACAGCAAATAAGCCGTCGCCCACATTAGTAAATAAAGAAAAAAAACTGTCAAGGAAAGGTGTATGAATAGTAGTTAAACGCAGAAAAGAATCAAAAGTACCATACATTACCACATAACAAAAACCCATTAGCCACAATGCTGCGATCATTATCCAATAAGGCTTTGAAAGATTTACAGCTTTTTCAAAAGAAAAAATTGGTTTTGTATTCATTTGTGTCTCTTCTTAAATCTATTATTACAAGGGTGCAAAAGTATCAATAAAGTTTTTATTTAAAAAAAGCCCGTTCATAAAAAATAAACGGGCATTATCATTATTATTTAGCTCATTATTCTGTCACAACTTCATCATTTCTTTGTAATAAGTATTTATATATCAATCCGCAAACCAAACCACCGAGAATAGGTGCCACCCAAAACAGCCACAATTGCTGCAATGCCACACCTCCTACAAAAATAGCCTGCGATGTAGAACGGGCTGGGTTTACAGATGTATTGGTGATAGGTATAGAAATCAAATGAATTAATGTAAGTGCTAAACCTATTGCTATGCCTGCAAATTTTCCATTAGCCCATTTGTCTGTAGCTCCTAATATTATTATAAGAAAGAATGCAGTAAGTACAAACTCAGCTAAGAAAGCCGCCACCATACTGTAGCTTCTGTCCTGATAGCCCGGCATGTCATAAAAGTTAGAAGCAAACGCGCCCGGCCCTTCTGACCAAATGCTAAAGCTACGCCCAACACGCCAATTCTCCCGCCGCAAATACGGCGCTACCGCATCCGCCCAATACTAACCAAAATGTACCGAAAAATTCTGCTGCTAATTTTTTCATAATTATAATTGTTTAATTAAAAAATAGGATATGAAGTTAGGATTTTTTTTACAGAAAAGTTTACCCGTAAAAAAATATGCACATTCGCCTAAATTGTAAATCATTAATAACAATTACTTAATGACTGCTGATGCATATTTATTTAATCAGGTTTTTTATTTCGTTTAGTTTCATTAAAGCTTCTACAGGCGTAAGCCTGTTGATATCAATATTATTCAATTGATCTCTTATATTATCAAATATGTCTGTCTGTGCATCAAAGATGGATAATTGTATCTCGGGGTTCCGTACTTTTTTTATATTATGTTTCAGGTCTTTTACACCGGCTGTAGTTTTTCCTAATTCATCTGCACGTGAATCTTCCAACTGTACAAGAATTTCGTTTGCCCTGTCTATTAAATCAGGAGGCAATCCTGCCATTTTTGCCACGTGTATACCAAAGCTGTGCGTACTGCCGCCGGGAGCTAATTTTCTTATAAATACAATTTTACCATTAATCTCTTTATTTGTGATATGGTAATTTTTTACACCGCTCAACCTTTCTTCCAGGTCGTTCAATTCGTGGTAGTGCGTAGCAAAAAGGGTTTTGGGCTTAGCGGAAGAACTGTGCAAAAATTCCACAATGCTCCAGGCTATGGAAATGCCATCATAGGTAGAAGTGCCCCTCCCGATCTCGTCCAGCAGAATAAGGCTTCGTGTAGAAATGTTATTAATGATGCTGGCAGTTTCACTCATTTCTACCATAAAGGTACTTTCGCCACCACTAAGATTATCACTTGCGCCCACTCTCGTAAATATTTTATCGGTCAATGGTATGGAAGCACTTTTTGCGGGCACAAAACTTCCGGCATGGGCCATTAAAGTTATTAAAGCCGTCTGTCGTAGCAAAGCGCTTTTACCCGACATGTTAGGTCCTGTAAGAATAATAATTTGCTCACCGTCCGGATCCAACACTAAGTCATTGGCAACATAGCTCTCTCCGGCAGGAAGATGGCGTTCTATTACGGGATGCCTGCTTTCCTTTAGTGATAACTCAATACCTTCATGAATAACAGGCTTGGTGTAATTATATTTTTTGGCATCTGTTGCAAAACACAATAAGCAATCCATTATAGCCGCCTGATTGCCATTGACCTGAACGGGCGCGATGTAATCCTGCAATTCATTCAACAGGTTTTCATAAATAGATAATTCAATGGAAAGCATTTTCTCTTCCGCCCCTGTTATCTTTTCTTCATATTCTTTCAGTTCATCGGTAATGTACCTCTCGGCATTGGCCAATGTTTGCTTTCTCATCCATTCAGCAGGTACTTTATCCTTATGAATATTGGTCACTTCCAGGTAATAGCCGAATACATTATTAAATCCTATCTTTAAAGAAGAGATACCCGTACGCGCCGCTTCTTGTTGCTGAATTTTTATTAAATAATCTTTACCTCCGCTGGCTATTTGTCTTAATTTGTCCAACTCCGCATCAATCCCGTCTGCTATCAGGTTGCCTTTTACCGCTATTGCCGGCGGGTCGGGATGTATTACTTTTTGTATTTTATCAACAATATATTTACAAGGATTAATAGCGTCTGCCAATCGCTTTATATATACGTTTTCTGCCTGTTCGCCTAACGATTTCAATTCGGCACATACGGTAAGACTTTTAGACAACTGCAATACTTCTCGTGGCGATATTTTCTTTAAAGGGATTTTACTTACCAGCCTTTCCACATCTCCCAGCTGCTTTAAAGCATTCCTGAGCTTCGTCTGCAATTCGTTTTCCAAAATAAGGAATTCAACTGCATCTAAACGTTCTTTTATTTTTTGAATATCTTTCAAAGGCAATAGCAGCCATCTTTTCAGCAAGCGCGCACCCATGGGCGTCACCGTATTGTCCAGCACTTTCAGCAAATTGGTGCCGTCGTTAGGCGATTGCAAAATCTCCAGATTTCTTATTGTAAATCTGTCAAGCCACACATATTCGTCCTGCTCTATTCGCTGAATAGTAGTAATGTGCTGCAGGTTGGGGTGTTCGGTATCTTTAAGATAATGCAGCACCGCGCCGGCGGCAACAATGGCATTGTGCAGATGCTCTATGCCAAAGCCTTTTAAAGAATGTGTTTGAAAATGTTTGAGCAATTGCTCCAAAGCATAGGATTCATCGAATATCCAGCTTTCTAAAGTATATGTATAGAACTTGTTTCCGAAAAGCTCTTTAAATGTTTTTTGATTACTTCTTTGAAAAACAATTTCGGCCGGCTTTAGCGTTTGCAAAAGCTTCTCGATATATTCATGATTACCTTCCGCTACAAAAAATTCGCCGGTAGAAATATCGAGCAATGCTACGCCAATCTTTTCTTTATCAAAATGAATTGCCGCTAAAAAATTATTGCTTTTATGCTCCAGCAGCTTATCGTTAGTAGCTACACCCGGAGTTACCAATTCTGTAACGCCGCGCTTCACTATTCCTTTCACCATTTTAGGATCTTCTAGCTGATCGCAGACTGCCACGCGATACCCGGCTTTTACCAGCTTGTGCAGGTAAGTATCCATAGCATGATGAGGAAACCCGGCCAACTCCAGATCACTTCCACCATTATTTCTTTTGGTAAGCGTAATGCCCAGTACCTGGGCAGTTTTAATAGCGTCTTCTCCAAAAGTTTCGTAAAAATCTCCCACGCGAAACAATAAAATAGCATCGGGATATCGTTGCTTGATAGCCGAATGCTGCTGCATTAAAGGTGTTTCTTTGGTAGATTTTGCCATGGGGCAAATGTAGGGAAATAATTTTTGTCATATAATTTTACAACAATAAAACATGTTGCTTAATTTTAACCTGTTAATCATTATTTTTCGGATTTTATAATGCACTTATTATTGAGATGCTTCTATAATAATACACATCAATATGTACTACTTAAATCATTTTTCGTATTTTCGAGATTCGATATAAACAACACATCATGCAAAAGATTTTTACTTTCATCGCCATTCTGTGTTTTTTTTCTTCGGCAGCCTGGTCGCAGTCTGTTCCCGCTCATTTAAATGATACGCTTTTCTCCACCTATTACCAGCAAAGAGTTTCACATTTTAAAAGCCTGCCTGCTAAAAAGAATGCGGTCATCTTTTTAGGCAACAGCATTACGGATGGTGCAGAGTGGAATGAATTATTTGCAGACAACCGGCTGCTCAACCGTGGCATCAGCGGCGATGTGACGGCAGGCGTATTGAACCGCCTGGATGAAATAATACGTCACCAACCCGAAAAAATATTTTTGCTTATAGGCACCAATGATTTGTCTAAAAACATTTCTCCGGACAGCGTATTAAAAAATATTTATCTTACAGCACAAATCATACAAAAGCAAAGTTCCGCTACGCAATTGTATGTGCAGAGTATATTGCCTATCAATAATACATTTGATCGTTTTAAAAATCACTACAAAAATCATAATGAGATCAATTTAGTCAATCAAGCTTTGCAAAAAAACGCATCGGTTTACAACTATCAATATCTTGATATTGCTACTCCGTTAATGGATAATGAAAAAAGGCTGAGCAGAGATTTTACCAATGACGGTTTACACTTAAATGGCAAAGCTTATCAAGTTTGGAAAAATACCCTCTATCCGTATGTATTCGGTTTTCAGCCAAAGCCTGCGCTTATACCCTACCCGCAACAAGTTCAGTGGACTGATGATTACTTTATTCCCGATGCACGAACAGCTATTATCATCAGCAACGACAGCATTGCACCTGTAGCGAAATCGCTGCAAAAAACAATCAACAACGTTGGAAACCATGTGACTGTGAGCAACAGAGCCAATGCCTCCGGAAAAAATATTATGCTGAAAATCGGGAAAGTAAATGCTCCGCTTAACAGCAGGGAGGCCTATCAGCTACAGATAAATAAAAACGATATAACGCTTATAGCGAACACTTTACAGGGTTTGCATCATGGTGTACAAACCATCCGGCAATTAATGCGCAACACTAATACTATTGCCACCTGCAGCATTACCGACTATCCGGCATTTGCCTGGCGCGGCTACATGGTAGATGTAGGCAGAAACTATCAGTCGATGGATTTACTGAAGCAACAGATTGACGGAATGGCAAAACTCAAATACAATATTTTTCATTTTCACCTGACCGAAGATGTGGCATGGCGCATTCAAATTAAAAAATATCCGCAGCTGACCGATGCCGTGCACATGACAAGAGACAAAGGTAAATTTTATACCATCGATGAAATAAATGAGCTGAAAACTTACTGCGAAGAAAGGCACATATTGATGCTGCCGGAGATTGATATGCCCGGACACAGCAAGGCCTTTGAAAGAGCGATGGACTTTAACATGCAAAGCGATTCAGGTTTGCTGGTCATGAAAGAAATCATGACGGAGTTTTGCGATACGTATGATTTTCCGTACATACACATTGGCGCCGATGAAGTAAAAATCACCAATGACAACTTCCTTCCTGAAATGATTAGTTTAATAGAAGGAAAAGGCCGAACTGTGGTAGGCTGGGAACCCGGCGGCAATTTTACACCTTCCGTAATAAGACAATTA
>JAEWKC010000012.1 GCA_023386235.1 Bacteroidota bacterium
CGTATATCTTCAACATCGGCGGAAATATACAATCCAGTTACAGTAGTATGAAAAGGATGCTTATCAGTGAGCACTGCTTGTAACGCATCGGGCGATACTTCAAGATTGGCGTCATTATTTTGTTGTAGGCTTTGCACTCTTTGTATATTGATATCAAAGCCAACGACAGAATATTGGGTTGCAAGGAGTTGTGCCAGCGGAAGACCGACATACCCAAGACCTATGATTGCAATACGAGGATTCATTTCATTACAGATTTACAAATTATTGCTGCCACCGGGGCACGCTGCAAAGGTGCAGAAAATTACTGATGATAGGAACCAGTATTTATTGTTATTATTAAGGAAGATCTCCACCCCCTGCCCCCGCCAGCGGGGGATATTGCAACAGCGGACAACAACTCCTTCTCCTTGAAGGAGAAGGTCGGGATGAGGTTAGACTGCTTCTCTCGTGCCTCGCTCGAAGTGACGATTAGGCAAGATTCGTCATCGCAAAATTTTGCAGCGTAGCGAAAAAACGAAGCGATCTCCTTTTTGCAAGGATGGTAACAACTCCTTCTCCTTTAAGGAGAAGGTTGGGATGAGGTTAGACTGCTTCTGCGCTATCGCGCATCGCAGTGACGATTTCGTAGGAGGAAAATCGGCGGGATAAGGTATTACTTACCAAACCAGCCTTTTACAGTCTCCCAAATGCCTTTTTTCTTTACTTCGCCATAGCCGTAGCCGTAGCCGTAACCGTAGCCGTAGCCATAAGCATTGTGCTTTTTAGCATCATTCATTACCACCATCAGGTTGCTAAGTTTTTTATTCTGATAAATATCGTTCAGAATATTTACCTGCTCCTTGAATGTATAGTTATAGCGTACAACATACAGACAGGCATCTGCCACTCTGTTTAAAGAAAATACATCGGCCACCTGTCCTACAGGGGAAGTGTCAACAACTATGTAATCAAATTCTGCTCTTAACTCTGCAAACAATTCATCAACTCTTTTGTTCAGGATTAATTCAGCAGGATTAGGAGGTATGGGGCCCGCGCCGATAACAAACAGGTTGGGCATGCCGTTTACGGGGCGTAATAAGTCTTGGGCTGTTAAGGAATGATCTATTACATAATGCGTGATGCCCTTTTGTGTCTTCATACCTAAACCAGAAAGCAGCTTTGGCTTACGAATGTCGAATTCTAATACAACTACTTTTTTCCCTGTTAAAGACAAGCTCGCACCCAAGTTGGTACAAAAGAACGTTTTTCCTTCACCAGTCATACTGGAAGTGGTCAATACGGTTTGTAGAGGCTTATCTAAAGAAGCAAACTGAAGATTGGTTCTCAGCAAGCGGAACATTTCTGCGATAGGCGTACGACTCTTTTCGCTCACTACTAATTGTTGGTCTGTTGTATTCGTGGCTACTTCTCCCAAAATCGGCACCTGAGAACGATTAGAAATATCTGATTGCAGACGAATCTTATCGTCGAGTAAGTTTTTCAGGTATATAATAATAAACGGAATTAAAAGTCCTAAAACAAGACATGCCAAAAGAATCAGCGACTTCTTAGGTTTAACAGGATTGTCGGTAGCTGTAGCCGGGTCAATGGTTCTTGAATTAGCCAAAGTAGAAACAAGCGCCAACTGTGCTTCTTCCTTCTTTTGCAATAAGTAAGAATAGATACCTTCCTTGATTGACTGCTGTCTTCTTATTTCAAGTAATTGGCGCTCTACTTCCGGAACATTTTGAATACTGCCCTGAAACTGCTGAAAATTACGCTGCAAATTATTCTGTGCGATATTGGCTCCGCGCTCTATTACCCGTAGATTTTCATTGATGCGTGTCTTGAGCGTTTCTATATTCTTATCCACGTTCTGTACCAATATGCTTCCTTCCTGCTCTGTATTCAGCAATTGGCTGCGTTGTTGCTGTAATTCATTATAAGACTGAATCAAGCCGTTCAATGCAGGGTCTTCTATTCCTAAGGCGCTGGGTACCAAAGCACCGGTACGATTCATATAAGACTGAATGGAATTAATGACATTAGACTTGATCTTAGCTTCTTCCTGCTGCTTATAAAACTCAATAGCCTGCTGGCTATATCTTTGAATATCGGTGGATACGTCAGTAACACCAAATCGTCCTTTTAAATCGGCCACATCTCTTTCTACTCCACTCAATTCTTCTACTAAGCTAATTAATCTGTCGTCAATAAACTTAATGGTATTTGCAGATATCTGGTTTTTATCATCAATCGCTTCAATATTATATTGCTGAATCAATGTATTTATGATATCAATTGCCTTTTCTGGCGAGGCATCATCCATAGCAATGGACAGTACGCTTGCCTCTTTATTCACCGGTGCAACGGTCAATTTACTACTATAGTTATCCGCATACAATCTCAAATCATTAAACCGGATACTATAATCCGTACCTTTCTCTATCTTATTTCCTAAGCTAACTGTAAACTGGGCATAGGGTTTGTTGATCACCTCACCGCTTCTATGTTTTGACCTACCGGTATTGTCGGTTAAATTAAAATTCAACTTATCAATAATATTAATCCTTACTCCTTCACTTAACGTATATGCAGCAGAATCAATACGCGACGCATTCACGACAACGGTAGCACTATCTTTATAGACTTCAGAACTTTTCACCCTACCTTCCGCTAATACAGTTGTTTTTAAAGGTAATATATGAAAAACACGCTGCATCAGGCTCTTACTTTTCAAAACTTCTATTTCATTATCGATGCTTTTTCTTGTATTGAAGATATCTAGGTCAGCGAAAGCAGCATTACCCATGTCTCCTCCTCCTTTTTTATCGTCCTTAATCAATAAAGTAGAAGATACATTGTACTCAGGAACTGCATAACGTAGATATAACCAACCTACAGTTAGACATATTACTACTCCTATAATAAACCAATACCAATATCTGAAGTATTTATTTAACTCTGCGCGTAGATTAATTTTGTCAGAAGATTCTTCTGTATAATTATTTTCGTTGGACGATATGTCTGCCATAAAACTTAAAAAATTAATTAATTATTATCTTACTAATATCGAAACCAATACTGCAGCTGCAGAAATTAGGGCTGTAATGATTGGTATTCTTTGTTGTGATCTTATATCAGCCTGTGCTGTTTTTTGTTCATTATCAGGTTCTACATACACTACATCATTTTGTTGTAAGTAGAAATAGGGTGATTGCGTAATATCTTTTTTATTCATATTTAATCTTGTCAGAGTACGTTGACCGTTGCTTTCCCTGATCAATAATACATTCTCTCTTTTACCGTAGGGCGTCATATCTCCGGCCAGGCCTATAGCCTCAAGTATGTTTATTTTATCGTTTGTTAAAGTAAAAGTACCCGGTTGAGTCACTTCTCCTATAACTGTAACTTTAAAATTCATAAACCTGATATTTACAATCGGGCTTTTTGTTTGCTTCGCTATTTCTGTTGTCAGTTTTTGGCGCACCTGCTCTAAAGTTAACCCCTCCACACTTACGGCGCCAATTACAGGGAAATTAATATTGCCATCTTTATCCACTAAATAACCAACATTGGAAAGCGCCGTCGCTCCGCTTGTTTGAGAAACCATCGTCTGAGCGCTGGTTCCACCCGGTGTAAGCATTTCCCCTTTATTGAACAACGCGTTCGATTCCGGGCTAAGCGTATTAACCGTGATAGATAAAATATCTCCCTCTTTAATTTTTGTTTCTACTTTATTCAGTATCGCTTCCTGAATAGCTGTACTATCACCTAAATCACTCATATAAACCAGGTTCCTATTAGTAGTACAGGACGCGCAAAATAAGGCAAGAGAAAATATACTGAAAATGGCAACCGTACTCATTCTTAATGAAAGATTCATATTTTTTTAATTTTCAATTAAAGATTTTAGCAAATTCCATGCAAAATAAGTTTAAATAAACTTATCTCGCAAATAATTCTATGTCAATAGCAGATTAAATTTAGTTAAAAAATGTTTACAAAACTTTTTATTGCATAAATTTGTAGATTAATTTCATGATATGTTTGGCATCTTTAAAAGTAAAAAAACAATAAAAGACTTTAGTTTTCTGCAAACAGACATGCATTCTCACATGATCTTCGGTCTGGACGACGGCGCTAAAACAATAGAAGATTCTTTAGAATTAATTACCAACATGCGGAATATTGGTTTTTCTACTATCATCACTTCTCCGCATGTGCACTCAGATTTTTATCCAAACACCACGGGTGGTATTTTAACGCAATATAAAAAAGTTGCCGACGCGCTGAAAGAGCAGAATATTGATGTAACATTTAAAACGGCTGCGGAATATATGATCAATGACAGCTTTATGGAACTGCTGAAGGATAAAGAAGAACTGCTTACTGTGTACGACAATTATGTACTGGTTGAAATGTCTTACCTAGCGGAAAGCCCTTATTTAAACGATGCTGTATTTCAACTACAAGCAAACGGTTATACGCCCATCCTGGCTCATCCTGAAAGATATAATTTTTATCATCATGACTATGCGCAATATAAGGAACTAAAAGAGCGGGGATGCCTGCTACAGCTCAATACCATTGCCTTAAGCGGCTATTACGGCAGCCATGTAAAGAAAGTAGCCACTCAGTTGTTAGAAGACGGTATGTACGACTATTCCGGATCAGACATGCACCACATGCGGCATTTTGCTGCGCTTAAAAGCCTGCTGCAATCTAAGATTATGCACACACTGGAAAACTACCCTTTCAGGAATAAAGAGATTTTGGTGTAATCCTTGTCTACAACATCAAATGGCATTTGTTATTTTCTTTATGTATTCTGTCGGTGTCATATTAAACTGCTTCTGAAAATTGCGTCCGAACTGGCTTTGCGAACTAAAACCTACTAAATGTGCTATTTCATTTATTCTGTAATTTCCTAAGCTCATCAATTCTGCCGCATTCTTTAGTCTGGTAATATTCACTATCTGATGCGGCGACATTCCCGAAATTGATTTTATTTTTCTGTAAAATGTGGGCCTGCTCATATTAAAATGAGCTGCCAGTTTTTCAATACTGATAATCGGCTCATCTAAATTATCCAGTATCAATTTATTCAATGACTCCAGAAACTTTTCGTCTTCTTTGGAATGGGCCATAGTATTAATATGCGCAGAAGGCGATTTTACAAAATATTCTTTTATTTTATTTCTGTTGGCAATAAGATTTTCTATCTGAATGTACAAGTAATCTGGCGAAAACGGTTTTTCTATATAGGCATCTGCTCCTAATTTTAACCCTTCTATCTTTGATTGCAAAGTATCTTTGGCTGTTAATAAAATTAGAGGTATGTGGCTTAGTTCAAAGTTTGTTTTTACTTTACTACAAAATTCAAAGCCATCCATATTGGGCATCATTACATCGCTTACTATCAAATGTACTATTTCCGATGTTAATATATCATAGGCTTCTTCTCCGTCGTGCGCGATCAATACCTGATATTTTTCACTCAAATCCTCTTCAAGAATTTCTAATATTTCTTCATTGTCATCAACCAGAAGCAATACCGGTTTTAATTTCGATTGAATGTCTTTCATTTTATAGGTAATTTTAAATGGAAAGTATTGTATTTGTTATCGTGTATAAAAAACTCCAGACTGCCTTCATGCAGCCTTGCCAGGGAATTTGCTATAGCAAGTCCTATACCCGATCCCCTGATGTTTTTTACATTATTAGATCTGAAAAATGGTTCGAATATCTTTTCATGCAATTCCACTGGTACAATTTTACCATCATTGTATACATAAATTGAAATGCTATTATCTACAACCAACATACGAACCATAACAGTGGCATAAGCATATTTAACAGCATTGTTCAATAAATTGCTAATAATTTTTGTAAATGCTTCCGCGTCTACAAATGTTTCTACCGATGACTCAGTAATCTCTGTTGAAAACTCAAGATAATTTTCTTCGGCAGCGATCTGAAAGGACGGCAGTATTTTCAATAAAAGATCCCTTACATCCACCCTTTCGGTATTAAGTGTAAGATGCTTTGATTCTATTTTTCGGAAATCAAGAAGTTCGTTGGTGAGAGAAATAAGTCTGGCGGTATTTTTATTTATAGCTAATACATATTTTTCAAAAGCCGGTATGTCATTTATATTTTTCATTAATTTTTCTACCGGTGCCTTAATTAAAGTCAGTGGTGTTCTAATTTCATGCGCCACATTGGTAAAGAAATCAATCTTCGATTCAGTTAATTCTTTTTCTTTACTGAGCTCAAATCGTTCCATTTTCCTGGCCTGTTTAATTTTATTTCTTGCGTAAATTGCTCTGGCAATAAAATAAGTAATCAACAGGATAATAAATGTATAAATTACGTAAGCTATATTGGATTTCCAGAGTGGCGGCATAACGGTGATCCGTAAAATTTTCTCATTGCTGATCCAGGTGCCACTATTGTTTGTTGACCTTATGTGCAACTGATAATTATCGGGAGCAACGTTTGTAAAATAAACTGTACGATTATTACCAATATAATTCCATGTGTTATCCAACCCGTCTATTTTATAAGCATATTGTACACTATTTGGCGCAGTAAAATTAAGGGCGGCAAAATCAATACTGAAATTTGACTGTTTATGATTCAGCTGAATATCTTTGGTTAATAATACAGATTCTTTCAAAGGCGAGCCGGGATCGTCCGCATTAACCGTATTATTAGAAATATTTAATCGCGTAAAATACAACGGAGGTGTATAATCACTGACTTTAATACTGTAAGGATTAAACCGTATAAGACCTTTAACGCTGCCGAAAAGTAAATGAAACTGATCGTCTGTAAATACAGATTGATAATTGAACTGATCATTTAACAGTCCGTCGTTCTTTGTATAAATCTTGATGCTATTATTTTTATCGATTCTTACAAGTCCTTTAGATGTAGATGCCCAAATATTGTTCAGCGTATCGCTGACGGCGGTATATACGATATTGCCCGGAAGTCCGTTGCTCATATTATAAGCAGAAACGCTAGTAAGATTTTCAATCGCATACAAACCTGCTTCGGTACCTATCAGCAGTTTCTTATCAAAGCTTTCTTTTAAGTACAATATTCTGGTTTCTTCCAAAAGATTTCTATTGTGCAGCATTAATTTCAACTTATACCATTTGCCGTTGTAATTATAAAACACTCCTTTACTGTGCGTTCCTATCCAAAGACGACCTTTACTATCTTCAGTAATGGCTGAGCAAAATTCATCACTCAGTTCCGTATTCAGCCCGGTAAATTTTTCATTAAACGGATCAAAATGGTACACACCCTTGGATGTGCCTACGATAATTTTACCTGACTTTGTTTTTTTTACAGCATTTATAAAATTACTTTTCAGCTGGTACGCTCCGCTATCTGCCTTGTAGCGTTTTATTATTTTCTGATCTTGTATATTTAAAACATATAGTCCTTTTTCAAAAGTTCCAACGTATAGCAAATTATCATCCGTCAATATACCATGAATATTAGAGGAGGATATGCCTTTGATATTACTGAATACCTTTTTATTCATATCAAATTTATTCAGCCCGGCATCTTCTGTACCGATCCAATAATTCCCGTACTTATCTTGCGTAATTTCCCTAATGACATTTCCCTGGATAGAGCTTTCTGATTTACCCGGAAAATATTTATCAAAAAACAGAGGTTGATTTGCCAGATAATTAACTCCGCCGAAATATGTTCCTAACCAAACCCCTCCTTCTTTATCTCTGTAAAGAGAATAGACGGCATTGTCTGAAAGTGAATAGGGATTGATGTAATTCTTCCTGAGGTTTGTATACAGATTCTTATCCACATCGTATACGTATAGCCCGTCTTCTGTTGCTAACCAATAATGATAATTGTTGATAGCTAATATATCTCTGACGATAATTTTTTTATCGTTGCTGTCATTGTTTAATACAGAACCGGAGAATGTATTACTGATAAAATCAAACTTGTAAAGGCCCGAAGAAGTGCCCAGTAAAAGATACTTATCTGTAGCATATAGCTTTTCTATCGTTGTCCCGTTTTTTGCATTTAATGTAAAAAAATTAAACTTATCTGTCTTACTATTATATTTTCCAATGGAGCCGTCTTCTGTACCTATCCAGAGTTCCCCGTTTCGGGCAGAGCATATAGAAGAAGGGACTTGCCCGTAGGTATCGATAACACTTTTGTTTTGTTGCGCAATATTATACCTGAATAGCCGGCTACCTTCTGCATACAATATATTTCCATTGTTGCTTTGATGAATGAACCTGATGTTTTTACTTTCGGAACCCGGCAATTTTATAAAGTTTTCTTTTACAGGATTATAATAAAAAATCCCTTTTACTGTGCCTACCCACAAAGTGTTGTTACGGTCTTCAAATAAATAAGTAATAGAGTTGCTTCCCAGGCTTGTTTTATCATTTTCTATATTTCTGAATACTTTAAAACTATAACCGTCGAATCTGTTAAGCCCGTCAGAAGTGCCAAACCAAAGAAAGCCTTTATGATCTTGCAGTATACTGATTACTGAATTGTTGGACAAACCATCTTCTACCTGGTAATGCTTAAAATCAAATGATTGACAATCGGCAAACCAAGGAATCATAAAAATTATAAAAAGAAGGATGTATTTTATTGTCAAATTTCAATAACCTTTTAAATTTCAGATACAGAATACGGCCTGTCGGTTTTATTGATTCCTCTTTTCTTATTCGGTTGATTTTTCATTTCAAAACTTAATTTACCACCCCGAACGATATCCTGATACGTAATGTAATTTTTTGTATAGGCTTTTCCGTTTAGCCTTCCTGATTGGATATACACATTATCGGCAGTGTTATTTTTTGCTTCTATGATAAATTTCTTTCCGTCTTCTAAAGTAATGGTCGTTTTTTCAAATAGCGGACTGCCCATTACATATTGATTGGTTCCCGGGCATACGCTGTAAAAGCCTAAAGCGCTTAATACATACCAGGATGATGTTTGTCCCTGATCTTCATCGCCGGGATAACCGTTCTCCGTAGCATTGTATAATTTACTCATCACTTCTCTTGCTTTCTGCTGCGACTTCCAGGGCTGGCCGGCATAATTGTAGAGATATATCATGTGCTGAATGGGCTGGTTTCCGTGCGCATACTGACCCATATTGGCCATGACCATTTCCGTCATCTCATGTATTAACCCGCCATACGTGCCAACCTTTACATCATTCGGCACGGAAAATACAGAGTCAAGTTTCATACAAAATTTATTTTCTCCTCCTGACAGCCTGATCAATCCATTTACATCATGAAAAACCGACCACAAATAATGCCATGCATTACCTTCGGTATAAGGGCCACCCCACTCTATGGGATCAAAATTTTCTATCCAATTGCCATCTTCTTTTCTACCTCTCATGAAACCGGTGGAAGCGTCAAAAACATTTTTGTAGTTAAACATGTGTTTAGCGAAAGACTGCTCATATTTTTTATTTCCCACTGCTTTGGCTAACGTATAGCCACAAAAGTCGTCATAAGCGTATTCCAGTGTTTTTGCTGTGGCTTCGCGCACATTAGGATAAGGCACATAGCCGAGTTTATTATAAAACTCCCAGCCATCTCTGCCGTTTGCAGGCCCCCAGGGACCTTTATTGTTTGCTTCGTGATGATAAGCTTCCAATGCTTTCTCCGGATCGAAAGTTCTTATTCCTTTCACCCACGCATCTGTAAGCACGGAAATAGCATGATTGCCTATCATACTTCCCTGTTCATTCGGAAACGACCACGACGGAAGCCATCCACATTGATCTTTAGCATCAAGCAAAGCCTGCATATACCTGCCGTGCATGGTTGGATACAATAAAGCATTTAACGGAAACTGCGCACGAAACGTATCCCAAAAACCGGTGTCAGTAAACATATAGCCTGTATGTACTTTACCATCGTAAGGACTGAAATAATAAGGATTGCCGTTTTTATCTATTTCATAAAATTTTCTGGAGAACAGGCTTGCCCTGAAGAAACAGGAATAAAACGTAGCTTTATCGTCTTCACTTCCTCCCTCAACCAAAATTCTCGACAGATGCTTGTTCCATACATTTCTGGCATTCTCCCTTGTAGCCTCCAGGTTTTTATCTCTGCCCAGCTCGCTTTGTAAATTTTGTGCCGCCTGCTCCGGACTGATGTAAGACGAAGCCACTTTAGCCTGCACTATTGCGCCGTCGGCAAATTTTATAAAAGCTCCTTTACCGTTGCCTTCGGCCTCAGTTGCATTGCGCTGAATAGTATTATTTTTGTTTTCCCATGTGCCATAGTCGGTAAATGGCTGATCGAACTGTACCACAAAAAAGCTTTTCCAGCCTCTTTGAAAACCATGACCGTTATTTACCCAGCCGGTTATTTTTCTTTCGGAAGGAATGATTTTCACGCCGCTGATTCTTGTATATCCGTCCAGTATCAAATAGTTTGTATGTCCTTTGGGAAAACTAAATCTTAGATGTACGCCACGCTCTGTCGGCGACATTTCTGTGGTGATATTATTTTCAAATTGTACTTTGTAATAATGGGGCTTTGCAATTTCATTTTCGTGCTTAAACTCTGTAGCGCGGTTATCTTCGTTGACAACCAAACTATCTATAACCGGCATAAAAGAAAAGACCGCGTAGTCATTGGTCCAGGAACTGCATTGGTGCGCCTGTTGAAATCCTCTTATTTTATTTTTAAAATACTGATACTTCCAGCCATCGCCGTTTCTGCCGGTTTGCGGCGTCCAGGTATGCATACCAAATGGCAGCGCAGTTGTAGGATAAGTATTTCCCCTCGTCAATTCATGCTTTGAATTGGTTCCCTGCAAAGTGTTTACATACTGAACAAGATCTGTATGTTGAGCAACAAGAGCATTTGAAATTATCAATAATAAAAAAATGAAAACAGAAGATTTGATGTTCATAAAAAACTAAATTTTATATAGAATGATAGTAAAAAATATTTTTAGATTTTGAAAGCTAATATAACAAAAAAGAGTTACTCTGCCACAAGAAAGCAGTCAGGAATCCTCTGTACCCGGGAAGGTTACGATCCGTTGTCATTTCTCTGCGGGCATTAAGCAAACTCAAATGCTACAGATTCTTTCACTTTGTATACAATCTTAAAGATTGATAATATCCTTACTTATTCAGTTTCCTATCCAGCACTTTCATCCAATAACCACCCAACACGCTTCTTGCCTGGAAGCCTTCTTTACGTCCGTCAGTAGTTTCGTGCCAGTCGCCGAACGGCTTTCTATCCGGAGTTTCCGTAGCGAATGTATATACGGGATCTACAAGTGCTTTAAAATCATTCGGATTTCCGGTAAGACAAGCTGTCCAAATGATCCAGTCGCTTTTTGTGTATGTTTTACGACTGTCTAATGGCAGACCGAATTTATTTTGATGTTGCAGATAAAATTTCATTTCTTTTTCGGCAACGGATTTGGGGAATATGTTATAATTCAAAACCCTGTCCCACACCATGTTGTATTTTTGGCTCCATGTGCCGGGCTTTCCAAATGCAAGCATGTAATGGTCGCCATCATCTGCAAGCTTCATCCACTCGGGCACCATGTTTTTTGCAATGTTATGATACTTTTGATACACCTCATTTTTACCTAACATTTTTGCAAGGTTGGCATAACTTTCTATAGCCATTATAGCTTTTAATGATAGATTGGCGTTGCGCGCCAGATGACCGGCAAAATCGTCGGTACATAATTGATTGGCAGGATCAAACCCTTCTCTTACTAAATAATCTGTCCAGGTAGTTAAAGTTTCCCAATGTTTCTCTGCATACCTGGCATTGCCTTCTACCTTTGCAATTGCGCCCGCGAGAATTACCATGTTACCTGATTCTTCCACAGGCATATCTTCTCCATAAACTTGTCCGTTGGCTATCGGATAAGTGCCTATATCATGCGCTGCATAAGGTTTTGGCCATTTACCACTTTCACTATAATAAAATATTCCATTCATCATTCCTTTTACAAGCTCAGGATTGTATACCAGGTATAACGGTGCTGACGGATATGTGAGATCTACCGTATTGATACATCCGTTACTAAAATTTTCTTTTGAAAGCCACAATAATTCTCCCTGTGGACTTTCTACTAATTTATGCGCAGCCATTACCTGACGATAAACCATTTCGCAAAGTCTGGCATACTTTACATCTCCGGCTTTCAATGCGTCATTGTAAATCCGGGAGTCCAAGTCATTACACTTTTTCAGCGTGGCTGCATAATCTGCATTGGCTGCTTCAAGTTGTGCTTCAATTGTAGTGTTATTATTTTTATTCCACCACGGACGAAGATTTTCGCCGAAATATTGTATAGACCAAATGTCGTCGTAACCAATTAATATTTTTCCTGTTCCTGTTTTTGTATTGCCCAAATCAAGTACTGTAGCTAATGATAACTGTTTGCCATTTTGCTTTTGTACATTTGTTTTTTGTGATTTGCTGAAAATACTTATGGCATCATTTTCCGTTGACGCTATAAATTGCGAAGTGCCAGAACCCGCAGGAGCAGCTACATGCAAATAACCCCAGTCTATCCTCAGGTCATCTCCTTTTTTCTGCAATATGGGTTGCTCTACTGTACCTGCTTTTAAAACAGATAATTTTTTTGTAGCGTATTTGTTTGCAGTAACTTCCTGCGAAGGCGTATTTACCGCAAGGTTTGATGATGCATTGAAAAGTATTTCTACTTTATGCGCTTTGCCATCATTGGATTTGGTATTGAATGTAATATACGAAACAGGACGCGCGAGCAAATCCAGATCGTTTATTATTAATGGTGATGAAAAAGTAACATCAAGATTTACGGGACCGCAAACAAAGTTGTATTTAGTTTGCGTAGCTTTCAGTTCAAGATTTTTTTGTACTGCATTGGCAATATTTCCGGATAAAGTATTTTCTTTCTCTTTTACAAGTCCAAAGTCAAGATGTTGTCCACCGGCGGTGTTTTTAATATACACAGCCAACACATTTCTTCCTTTCTTAAGTATGGAAGAAGCATTTTTGATAGGGATATAAATATACTTATGCACCCAGCCTTCATGCGCATATACTTTTGTACCATTCAGATACACTTCTATATTATCGTCATAATCTATTTTCAGATTTAATCCTTTGATATTATTATCCGATAAAGTAAACTCTCTTCTAACCCATAAATTATCAGAGGTCCAGGATGTGTTGCCTTTATATTCTTTATCGCCATAGTTTCCCCTGCCGGATTTCCAGCCCTGTGGACGATAGTTCAGTTCTGTCCAGTTGCCGCCTGGTTTTTTTTCTGTGTATAAAGAAGTGTAGGTTCCTTCTTCTGTTGTAGGAATTACGTTATCAAAAGTTTTTACTTCGCTTCCTAAGAAGCGGTATATTTTGCCATCTACTTTTGCGTAGCCGGTTAATGATTGATCAGAGCCTGTCCAGTGTTTAGTGGCAGATGCATTCAGCTCATCGGTAAACGACCAGATACTCAAATACGGATCGTGCATAATCAACGGATACGCAGGCGCTTTCTGTGTTTGAGCTAATAAACTAAAGCATAAAGAAATACCGGTAACTAATAAAATAATTTGTTTTTTGAAAGATGTGATTAGTCGGATCATGATTATTATTTATTTAAACTGCCTTATTGAGAAAAACTACAATAAAGCCTATGTAATTTTTTTTCTTTTTGATTAAAGAGTAGCCGCGCTACGGTATACTCTGGTGATCGGTATCTCTTATTCTGTACCAATCTACCAGCTTATCTTTAGGCGGCAACTGAAAGGCAAGATGCGATGCCTGCGACTGGTACCAATAAGCCGTAGAAGAAAATTTAAATTCCTGTGTTGCCTGTGGCGGACGCGGATTAATAAATTCTATCTCTATATTCTTATTAAAACAAATGGCATCATCCTCGTGAAAACGATACATGCTGATCATGGAGCGCAACGCATCTTTTAAAGGAACGCCATGCAAAGGCGCATAAAATTCCCCGTCGCGAAAGTACCAGCCGCCGTTGAAATAATCTTCCAGCCCGGTACCTACGATAGATGGATTATTTTTATCACTCGTGTCTATATAAATATATTCCGGCGCTTCAAGATAGCCAAGATTGTTTGGCAAGAATGTTTGCATAGAAACACAACAACCCACAAAATGCCCTTTACCGGTGGCTTTTAAAATGGTCATCGGCTCAGAGCCGGCATTGGTACCTGCATTGTACAAACAATGCAGTCGGCCTGCATTGGCCGGCAATTTATCCAGCTTGGTAACATTGGCATTGAAGAACACAGCCGATTCTCTGCTTTCGTGCAGATTTTCAATTTCAATTTTTATTTTGTTGAAAGGCATGGGTAAATAACAATAAAAACCACCGCTGGACATGCCGAGATATTTTGACAGATAATGCTTGTATTCGCAATGTCCGATACCGAAAAAATCTCCTAACGGCGCTTCCACGGAAGGAAAATTATTGCCATCATAATAGATACGTAAAATAAGCTTCTTTAAAATTTTCTGATCAGGATATTTTGATTTACTTACATCCCAATGCTCCCAGAACCAGCCCGCGCAAGTCATCCAGAAGCGAGTGATAATGCCGGGTTTATCATATTCCAACAGCACATATTTCTCTCCGGGTTTTACATCAGGTGCTTTCTTTTTGGTTTTTACATCAAATGTGGTGAACTGCGCAGACTGTTCATTACGCATGGTAAAAAGATCTCTTGTACCCGAAAATAAAGAAGCATTATGCTGATTTTCTGCAATAACATTACTTCTGCCTATCTTAGGCAAAGCCATGGCTGTGCCTGCCGTTGCAAACATGGCCAAAGCTTTTCTGCGGGAAAAGAAATCTTTATCTGTAATATCTTCTGCCATAATTTTTATGGAAATTTAATAAAATAAACTGACTGATGCCAATTTCGGATTTTAATACTTTATCGGCAAATGAGAAGACAGATTTTTTATTTTCCTTTTGCAAAAAATCTGCGTGCTCTTTTTTTACATTACGACTTACCGGTCATTTGTTTAATAAAATCAACCTCTTCCTGTTTATAAGGTGTTCCGTCTTTTCTGAAAATGTCATGAAACCACAATGGCGGCTCTGCTGTGTATTGCTTTGTCCAGCTATCCCAAGGATAAATAGTTTGAGATTTACCATCAACAAATCCCCAGTTGATCATGGCAACTTTGTGCTTTTTAGCAATGGGTAAAAATCCCTGGAATGTACTGCCATTGGGTCTTGCCATATATTCGGTACAGAAGAGCGGTTTGTTGTAGCGCATCAACTGCTCTACCCTCTTTTGAAAATCTTCCGGTTTATCATAATTATGAAATGATAGTACATCAGACTCTTCTACCTGTAATTTTTCTATTGGTTTTAATGTGCTGTCGCTTTCCCAGTTGCCCGCCCACAGTCCGGAAGTTAAGGGTTGTGAAGGATTAACAGAACGCGCCCATTCAAAAGTCTTTTTTAAAAGAGGTAATACTAAATCTGCTTTATTAGGTATCTCTACCTTTTCGTAAGAAGCGCCGGTCATATTATCGGGCTCATTCCATACGTCCCAAACAGCAATCCTGTCATCGTTTGCAAATTTTCCTACAACCGCTTTTACATATCTCTCCAGCTGCGGATATTTTGTAGAATCTTTCAGAATGTTTTGTCCCGGACTTTGCACCCAACCCGAATTGTGTACAAAAGGTTTAGGATCTCTTTGTTTTCCGGCAACAGGAAAAGGATCCCAGCAGGAATCAAATATCGTGAACATTATCTTTATATTATGTTTCTGCGCCAGCTGAAGAAACTGATCCATGCGATCAAAAAAACCTGCAGAATCATTTTCATAGACAAGATCGTGCAGGTATACCCGCATCATATTCATACCAATACTTTCAGCATATCCCAGTTCTTTGTCAATCGTTGCCGTATCGAAAGTCTCGGCCTGCCACATTTCCAATTGGTTGATGGCAGTGCTCGGCAGAAAATTGGCGCCCACATACCAGGGTTGTGAGGCATACCATTGATTGGCTTTTTCACTTGTCCATACTTGTCGTTGAATAGTAGAATCTTTTACATTATTTATGTCTGCTCCGGTATTACACGAAGCGCTAAATAAAAGCATGAATGCCCACAAGAAATGAAAATACGTTTTTTGCATAATCGTTTTATTTATAGATTTTAGGTTTAGGAGTTTTTTATTTTTATTACTCAATTAAATTGTATAGCGTTTTAAAATTAAGGCAACCAGAAATTAAAAGGTTCATCGCGTTTGCAAACCAAAGTACCGTTTTCATAAATCAACTCTGCCACTTGTAGCGATGATCTTTTTTCTTCGTATGAAAGATTTCCGCTTTTATTCAACGATGCCTCTGAATGACTTTTTCTGCCGGGGTGTGTAAAGTAAACAATAAAAGCTTTATCCCCTGCAACGAAAGCATCGCCATGCGCGCCTGTTATGTTATCATCTTTGCGGATGCCCGGCTTATCTAAAATCTTTCCTTGCTTTTCCCATTGTAGAAGATCGGAGGATTTGTAGACTCTCATGCCTGACCATTCATCTGTAAGCATCCAATAATAACCGCTGAATTCAAATACATTAGGACCTTCATGCGGATCGCCTTTAATGGCAGGCTCATCTATTAACTTCCAGTTGAGCAAATCTTTACTCTCTGAAACCCGCGTCCATCCATGATTACCGCGATACCACATGCGCCATGTTTTTTTGTCCGGCATTTGCATAACAGAGCCATCAATAATATTTTTCATTCCCACATCAATAAACTTATGGAACTTCCAATTCCACAGATCTCTGCTTGTATAATAAGCCAGCCTTGACTCTCCACCCCAATCGGAGCGAACGCCTTTGATGTAGGTAACATACATGTGGTAATTACCATTATGATAAAACACATCAGGCGCCCAGAAAGTGTTATGTCCGGGTTCAAAATCAAGATCAAGTACACCTCTGTACACCCAGGTTTTTCCATGATTGTCTGAAGAAGCTATACCGATGGCGTTTCCATAACAGAAAGCTACATTGTGCAAATCAATATTAGCTCTTCTTTGCGTGTATACAATCCACCAGGATTTTTCTACTCTATTGTAAATAACACAGGGATCCGCGGCACCATCGGTGACCGGATCCCTGAAAAGAGGTGCAGGAGCTGCCTGTATCTCTCTGGGAGCCTGGCTCACTGTCTGAACAGTCAGCAATATAACAACAAAAAATAAAAAGAGTTTTTCAAATAATTTCACGATATATTTACTAATAGGAAAGTTTTTCTAATGGTGAAAAAATCATGTCTTCCACACCTGCTATTTTTAACCCGATCCTTGCAAATACATAATTTTGCGTAGGAACTATATCGGGAATATTTGCCGTTAAAGTAACATTGTTTAGGTCAGGAATATCAGCGGTGTTTTTATCTGCTTTTACTATATGCTGTGTTCCGTTTCCTGATACAAACATTGTTTTATTGATGTATAACGATACACGTTCTATATTTTTTGCATTCGCATCTGTAATGATTTTTTCAATTCTGCAAGAGGCATTAACAGTTTTTCCGCTTACAGTCAATTTAGCATCTTTAATGAGGTAATAAGGTGTTACTTCTATATCCATTGTTTTGCTTCCTTTCATATCTAACTGAACGGTATCCACATTTCCTGATGCATTTCTTTTCCAATAAAAAGGCCCCTGATTTGGAGTAAACACCAGCTTATAAGCTCCATCGAACAACAATGAAGAGAAAGTACCGTCTTGTGCAATGGGAACTCCTATTGCCCCCATTTTTCCAAATCCTGATTGCCAAAGCTCAAAGCCAACCTGACCATGCTCTACATTAATTGGCATTCCCTGATACATAAGTCTGCCCTGCAACATAGAGGATGGTGCAGCGTAATTATCTTTTTCGCAGGAAATAAACAACAAACTAAATGCTGCTAATATTAGTATAGGAATTTTATATGTTTTCATCTGTCTATTTTTATTGTTTTTTAATTATATGGAATCGTTCAATAATTATAGAAACTTAGGACGATCTCATTTTAATCTTTTTAAAATTTATGGTTCATTTATTGATTAGGTTGTCTTACAATTTTTGGATTATTAGAACGTATATTATCATTGATAAATGAATAATAATTTCCTAACCTGAACCTGTGCGGTTGCGTAACCCTGCTTGGCTTAACAACCTTGAAAATATATTTTACATCATCAGGATTGGCAGCGTTGTATACTTTGTATGGCCATAATCCATACATCATGGTGCTTACTTTATACGCATTGCCGATATTTTGCGTAACGGTTGTTTCGTTCAATACGGTACCATCCCAAACACGGTGAGCCAGTCGCCAGCGTTTTTTGTCCCATAAAATATGATCTTCAAAAGCAAGCTCTACCTTACGCTCATGCACTATTCTATCAAATGTAATTTGAGATGCCGTTAACGGTATTACCAAGCCGGCCCTTGCACGAACACGATTCATATAATCAGCAGCTTTCTGTGCGTTTTCTAACTCAAACGCTGCTTCTGCTGCATTGAGTAAAACTTCTGCAAAACGATAACGAATCCACCACACATCACTTTGCGTACCTATACGTCCTGAACCAATATTATTATCTAAATACTTTCTTATATAAAAACCAGTCTGCGCGCTGAACTCAAGTGCATCTATCGGGCCGTCTTTACCTACTACCTGCATGCTTCTGGTCTGGCCGCCGATAGTTACATCTCTTATTTGTCCGAAATTGTTCCCTGTTACAACAGAGCCGTCGGGCAGTTGCCAGCCTGCAAAAATATCAACGCTGTATCCTTTAAATTGTGTGCCCGGCAACATCACTGTACCTTCGAGCCTTGCATCTCTGCCTGCAAAAATGTCTTTTGGATTGTTGTACTGAATAGGATTGCCAATGGCGTCTTTTGTAGCGAAAGGAGCAAATGTATTATCAAGCAACTCAAATTCCTGCGCCAGATTTAGCGAAGGATTCAATCTACCGCCCTGCTGTTCTTCGGCAGATGTATGAGGTTGATTGGCTACTGTAAAACCATGTGTTGTAACTTTTAACATGTAGTCTTTGGCAAAAATCACTTCCGGATTATTACTTTTATCTGTAAAAAGAGAAGCGAAATTTTCCCAAAGTATATCCTTTTTTTGATACAAAGAATATCGGCCTGAATTGATGATTGCTTCAGCTGCTGTCAATGCTTTTTGATAATATCCGGCAGCCATAGAAGCCGGTATGCCCACCTCACCACCGGGCAATGACACTTCGGGAGTAGAAGCGCCGTACTTTGCAATAGAAGCCGCATATAACGCTGCTCTTGCTTCCAACGCCAGCGCCGCGCCCCAGGTAGCTCTGGATTGTGTACCGGTAACAGGCAATTTATCTTTAATAGCTTCCATTTCGCTTATTACAAAATCATAAATTTCAGACTCCTTGGCACGGCCATGCTGCAAGTAGGTAGGATCGCCGCTAAAGTCATAATTCATAGGTTCCAGTATTAATGGTACTCCTCCTATTCTTTTTACCAGGTCAAAGAACACAGCGGCTCTTACAAATCTTGCTTCCGCAAGAAAGCGATCTTTATCGGCTGCATCCAGCGTGGAAGTTTCTTCTCCTTTTTGAATAAACATATTCAGATCTCTTAAAAAACGATAACTATAGTCCCAGGACCATATATCATCGGCGTTTCCGGGGAGCCACCAGTCGTAATTATAATCTGAAAATTGAATACGCCAGTAATCACCGGCAGCAGAAGGAAATCCTTCATCAAAGTTTGTGTATTCCCACCACCTGTCAATTCTTTGATAGTCGGGATAACGATTATAAAAATCTGCAATCACAGATAGAACCAGGCTTTTGTCGCTCCATAAATCATCCGGAAATATTATGTTTGTAGGCTTTCTGTTTAAAAAATCAGAGTCTTTATTACAACCGACTATAAGTATTGTAAAAAGCGCCATGAAATATATTAAGTATTTTTTCATCTTTCTTTTTATTTATTGTTTTTCAATAGTTCGAGGAATTACTTCAGTTTCTTGTTTCGTTGATTGTCTGTTTATTGATAAGCTATCGGCAAAATGAAATTATCGTTACAAGGAAATATTAAAGCCTACATTGATAAATTTGTTTTGTGGATATTGCAAACCGTTATCATCGGCTATTTCCGGATCTATTTCAAAAGAAGATAAATTATCAATTGAGAATAAGTTATAACCGTTGATATAAATACGCGCCTTGCTAATTTTTAATCTTTCTATCATTCTGGCAGGCAGCGTGTATCCCAGTTCTATTGTTCTTGCTCTTAAGTATTTTACATTATGCAGCCAGAAAGTAGAGTTTCTGTTGTAATCGCTTCTCCATCCTTCATTAAAGCTTATAGCAGGATATTTACCGGCTACCCAAGGACTGTTTAAATCAAAAATATCTTCTCTATGCCATCTGTTATCGTAAATTTCTTTGCGTAAGGCACCAGAGTTTTGATAAGGCCAGCGCATTTCCCAATTTTGATTCCAGGAGTATAATGCGCCTCCAGAAAAATCTGCGTTAAAGTCAAAATCTTTGTAATCTAAACTAAGCTGCAATCCGTATTGAATATTTGGCTGCCCGGTAGTAGTGTATCCTATTGGGCGCTCGTCTAAACCATTAATCATTCCATCTTTATTCTGATCTTTGTATATTAAAGAACCAGGTCTCAATGTTCTGTTGCCTTCACCATCAATATTTACTGCATGGTTATTTATTTGTTCAAATGACTGGAATTGCCCAGTTACTTCATATCCCCAAAAAATATTATTGTACCTATCTTCTGCAGACCATCTGTAGCGGTCCCATGAATTCAGGAAAACGGGCTTATAAGATTCTAAGAATTTAGCTCTTGATATAGAAAAATTTGTACCTACGGAGTATCCGAATTCTCCTGCTTTATTTTGATATTTCAAAAAAGCTTCCCCTCCGAATCGCGCGTCGCTGTTTACATTTTCGCGTGGCAATGCATATCCTATTTCATTGGGTAAAAGTATATCATATTTTGTACCCAGGAGTCCTGTTCTTTTACGAGTAAAATAATCTACACCTCCGATAAGTTTATTATTAAACAATCCAAAATCCATACCTATATCTAGTATTCTACTTTCGAACCAGCTAACGTTGTCTATAATAATACCCTGATTTCTTAATCTGGCGGCAGTTATGGGAATACCATCCAATACGGCTGTTCCGATATTATATTGATATCCTATCAGATAATCAAAAGGTCCGATACCTATATCGTCATCTCCAAGCACACCGTAGGACGCTCTTAGCTTTAATTCATTTACAACATTTGAATTGCCTATGATATTGGCAAAGAAAGGTTCTTGGCTAATTCTCCATGCTGCTGAAACGGAAGGGAAATAACCAATGCGCCTGGACGGAGCAAATTTCCAGGATGCATCTCTTCTGCCGGCTAAATCCAGGTAGTACCTGGAAGCATAGTTATATCCTACGCGCAATACATAGCCTACTCTGGCTTCGGGATCATCATAGTCATTAAAACCATTGCCATCCATATCATTCCAGAATAAAATAGGGAGGTAATTTACTTTGGGTACCGCGTGCTGGAAAGTACCTGTTAACCTTCTTTCTATTCTTTCATTTACAAAAGTGGCCATTACATTATGATCGCCAAATGACCTGTTATAATCTAACTGCCACTGATACACATTATTAAACACTTTTCCTATAACTCTCTCTCTGTAAGGATTTGAGCTGCCTATTCTTTTTTCATACGTATCTGTATCAGGATGATAGGCATATACATCATACGTATATTCATGACCATTAACGGTTCTGTCTGCTATGTAATAAGAGTATTTTCCTCTGGCAACAAGCCCTTCTATGCCGGGAATTTGATATTCTCCATTGAAGTTCATCTGAAGTACACGCCAATCTTCTCTCCAATACCCCATGATGTCTTTTGTATGCAGTACAAAGTTTTGTGCATTGTGCCCAATATCATTAGGATATAATGGATTATTATTAGCATAAGCTCTCTCGGTTGGCCTGTTTCTGAACAAGGCAAATCTTGCATTCCAATAATCATCAACCTCCGGTATTCCCGGATTATCTCTTGTTTCAATTCTGCCATTTATTTGTACACCTACTTTTAGGCGATCAGATATTTTAGCATCCACATTACTTTGAATATTTGTACGGTTAAACTGAAACTCTCTTTTTTCGCCAAAAACTCCCACCTGATCTACATGTGTGGCAGAAAGATAATAATTAATACGTTCAGAGCCACCCGTAGCGTTTACATTTACAGAGTATTGCGGAGCGTTTTTGGCTATAATTATTTTTCTCCAGTCTTCGCTATAATAGTCATATTCTTTTCCTTCTTTCCATTTTTGTAATTCTTCAGGTGTTATACCTGTGCGGCCGTAAAAAGTCATTTCGGCATCTGCCAGACCCGTCATCCACTCATGAGCGTTGGTTGTGTGAGGAAATCTTGACCAGTTTTGCCATCCGTAATACCCACCTACATTTAGCGTGCTTCTTTGTCCGGCACGACCCTTTTTTGTTCTCACGAGTATAACGCCGTTAGCAGCTCTGCTACCATAAATGGAAGCGGCCGCATCTTTCAGTACCGTAATGCTTTCAATGTCATCGGGAGCAAGGTTATTAAACTGTCCTGCGTCTTGCTGAATATCATCAATAATAAATAATGGATTTCCCATACCACGTATTTGAATGTTTGCACTGGCTCCGGGCCTGCCATCGGGCATTCTGAAAGATACACCGGGCATTTTGCCTGCCAGGGTTGTGCTAAGCGTAGCGCCACCATGCACACGGGATATATCCTCTGCCGAAACAGTAGCAATGGCACTGGTCACATCTTCTCGCCTTCTTGTACCATAGCCTATTACTACCACATCAGACAAGGTAGAATCTATGCCTTCCAGGAGAGTGACAGACAATTGCCGCTCATTGCCCAACAAAATTTCCTGAGTGGCGTAGCCTAATAATGTAAAAGACAAGCGCTCGCCCCTGCCGGCCATGATGGAAAATTCCCCGTTGTTGTTTGTAACAACGCCTCTCGTAGCCCCTACCACCTGAACAGATACGCTAGGCAATGGCTCGTTGTTCTGATTGATTACTGTGCCTTCATAATTTAATCTATCATTAGTATTTTGCGCAAAAATTGTAGAAGAACAACAAACAAAACAAAATAAACCTATGGCTATTTTAGTTTTTAAACGTTTAAACAAATTCTTCATAGAAAAGATTTTAACTTTAAATTTTAATTTTTAACAATCAAATTTCAGTTAATTAATAGTTATTTCATATTCATTTAGTCTCAATAATCTATCAATTTGTCTCAATCCTTCGATTAATCTGATCAAAATTTTAAAAAACACCCTGAAACTTGCTGCTTTGTTAGTTTATTACTTTCTGTGTGAAGAAAAAATATGGAAATACAATTTGGCATGTGGATGCCAATGAAGACATCATAGTTCGGAGGTTGTGAGGAAATTACATACAATAATTATACACCCTATCCTCTGCCTGAGACACGGCTGTCACAAAAAAGATAATTGCTCTGCAATAAACCAAACAGTAAAAAATGCAACCTTTTCTCATTCACCGAATATTTCATGCTGTTTGCCTAAAAACCACATTATTAAATAGATAAATCTATATTTTTGTTTTGAACCAACTCTGAAGCAATGAAACTGAAGATTTACCTGGTATTGTGTTTATTATTTCCTACTATTTTATTTAGTCAGCACCTCTCTACCATTTCCGGAGTAGTTTCAGATTCAGCGGGCATGGCGCTGGTAAACGCCGATGTAATATTAACCGGTCTTTCAGATACCACTGTTCAAAGAAAAACCGTAGTGGATACAACAGGTCAATATTTGTTTCAAAACGTCGGGGCCGGAGATTATAAAATTGCCTATTCCTATCTTGGACTGATAGCAACCAGCCGGCTACTGACCATTACAGACAGCACAGAAAATTTTATTATAGATACTATACATTTATATGCAGGATATAGCGAGCTGGACGAAGTGATTGTATATTCAACACCTGCAATCACAATAAAAGGAGACACTACGGAATTCAACATTTCGCAAATTGGCATAAAGCCCAACGCTACCGCCGAAGACGCTTTGAAGAAACTGGCAGGTGTGGAAGTAGATAAGTCCGGCGCCATAAAAGTTCAGGGAGAACAGGTAAGAAGAGTGTATGTAGATGGCAAGCGCTTCTTTGGCGATGACCCTAAAATGGCTACACAAAACCTTCCGGCAGACGTAATAGAAAAAGTACAGATATTTGACGCCAGAAGCGACCAGGCTGAGTTTACCGGCTTTGATGACGGCAATGAAAGCAAAACCATCAACATTGTAACAAGAACCAATACCCGCAACGGCAGCTTTGGTAAAGGCACGGCATCTATCGGAACAGACAAGCTGTATGCCATAGGGGGCAGCTATAATAAATTTAAGGGAGATGAGCAGTTGTCTCTTGTGGGGCAGTTCAACAATAACAACCAGCAAATGTTTACCCTGCCCAACGATATGGGTGGAAGAAGAGGCTTCAATCCGTCGAGCAATACAGGACAAACGCAAACTATTGCCGCGGGGGTAAACTATCGTAATAAGTTTAACAAAACGGAACTTTACGGCAATTATTTTTATAATAATACAGACCTGAACATTAGTCAGGAAAGACTCAGACAGAACCTGCTGAGCAGCGATACTATTCAAAATAATTTTTCCAACAGCTTTAATAACAGGAAAAGACAAAATCATAACTTTAATTTCAATCTTGAAACTAAATTCGATACAATGCGCTCAATCATTGTAAGACCCTCTTTTTCTTATCAGCTGTCAGACAACATATCCAACTCGGCCAGCAATATCTATCGTATCATAGGCAATGATTCCACAGCCGTTAGTAATTCACATACTGATAACAGGAGCTCGAACGATGGCATGAGCGGCGGCGTTGACGTAACCTACAGACAAAGACTGCGTAAACAGGGAAGAACATTTTCTGTAAATGCATCTCTGAACGGATCGGATAATAAAGGGGAAGGAAACAATTACAACGACGTATTTACCGTACGCAACAATCGTCATAATATCACCAATCAATATTACACCTCTACTTCAGATAATCAATCAATCAATACCACACTTTCGTATACGGAGCCTTTAGCCAAAAATCAGCAATTGGAGCTGAACCTGAATTATTCTTATAACAACAGCAACTCTAACAGGATGACGTATAATTTCGACAGCACAACCATGGAATACTCAGACCTGGATTCTACCCTTACCAATAAATATGAAAATACGTACACATCGCAAAGAGCAACGCTTAGCTATCGTTTGCGTACGACTAAAATAAACTTCTCCGCAGGATCGGGCGTGCAGTTTGGCAACATGGAAAGCTTTAACGAAACAAAAAACCTGCACATAGACAGAAACTATACCAACCTGTTCCCGACGGTATTTTTTTCTTATAGATTTTCCAACACAAAAAATCTACGATTTAATTACCGTGGAAGAACGCAGCAGCCCAGCATTTCGCAATTGCAGCCGGTAATGGACAATTCCAATCAATTAAATATTTATGATGGCAATCCAAATCTGGATCAGGCATTTAACCATAGCTTTAATTTGCGCTATTCCTTAGTAGACAGAGCGAATAATACCAATATGTTTATAATGACCAACGCTAATTTTACTCAAAACGCAATTGTCAACTCCATTACCAATCTTAGCAACGGCGGGCAGTATACAACGCCTATAAACATGAACGGGCCTTATAACGTGAGCGCCTTTTTCAACTATGGTTTCCCGATCAAAAAGCCTAAATCCAACCTTAACCTTACTACAGAAGTATCCAACAATAAAACGGTAAGTATGATAGATGAGCAGATCAATAATACCTTTACCACAACAATAGCACAGGGCATAAGATGGAATACAAACCTGAAAGAAACTTTTGATATAAATTTTGCTACCAGGCCGGCTTACAACTTTGCCAAATATTCTGTAAATACCAACCGCGACGGTAATTATTATTCACAGTCCATTTCGTTTGACGGCACCTGGTTTACTAAAAGCGGGTGGATTACAAACGCCAATTTTGACTACACTTTCTATAGAGGATTGAGTGATGGTTTCAACGTAAGCATCCCTTTATTAAACGCCAGTGTATCCAAGCAAATATTTAAAAACAAAGCGGGCGAAATAAAATTATCGGCCATAGATCTATTAAACCAGAATAAATCGATTGTGAATGTAAGAACAGACAACTACATACAGCAAACAAGAAGCAATGTGCTGCAGCGATACTTTATGCTATCGTTTATTTACAACCTCAGAAATTTCACCGGGGCGCAGCCTTCTGAAAGAGGACGTGGCGACAGACCATGGGGAGGCCCCGGAAACCGCGGTGGCGGCGGCGGCAGATCAGGGTTCTAAGCTATTGGGTTTTTAATTCTACATTCTGCAAAGAAGACAGGTGATATACTATATCATCATATTTGGCTTTAGGCACATCAAATACAATATGGCAAAACAAATTCATGTCCTGGGCAATAATTTCCGAATCGTATTGCTTTAGCCTGCGCATCACTTCATTCATTTGTGTATAATCAAAAGTTACGGAAACTCTTTGCATAACAGGCTTTCTGGATACGGGTGTCAACTGCAAAGCCAGTGAAGCTGCCGTTTTGTATGCATTGATTAATCCCGGCACACCTAACAATGTGCCGCCAAAATACCGCACTACCACTACCAGCACATTCGTTAGCTGCTTAGAATCAATTTGCCCCAGTATTGGTCTTCCGGCACTGCCCGAAGGCTCGCCGTCATCACTTGCCCTGAAAGTATTGCCGTCTGTACCTAATTTGTATGCAAAGCAATGATGAACAGCTTTAGGATGTGCTTCTTTTAATTGCGCAAGATTGTTTTTAAAATCGTCCAGACTGTTTATAGGATACGCGTATGCAATAAATTTGCTTCCTCTGTCTTTAAACTCGGCAACGCTTGTTTCTTTTATGGTTTGATAATACAGTTGTTCCACTTACTGATTTTTCTTTTTATAATAATCTACTTTATCCCCATCTACATACCGGCTATAAAGATACGCTGCATTTTTAAGTACAGGCGCTTTTACTCCCTTCTCTACAAACAACCCGGTATTGGTGATCATTCTGCATTCATCCCAAATACCTTCGTTGATAAAGCTTTGCAAAAGATGAGCGCCGCCTTCTACCAGTATACTTTGAATATGCTGAGCATAGCAGAAATCCAATACCTGGTTGATGACAGACTCTTTAAAATCAATTTTTTTATACACATTCGTTCCTTCTGTTTTATCTTCCTTTGCATTAAAGATGACCGTATCGGCGGTATCATCTACAATCCCAAAATCTTTTGGAACGCTCAAATGCCTGTCAATACATAGTCTTAATGGATGATGGCCGCTGTACAGCCGGTTGGTGAGTGAAGGATTATCTTTAAGAACCGTTTGGGTTCCTACCAGGATAGCCGCTTCTTCGCTTCGCCATTTATGTACCAGCCTGTTGGTGAGTTCGTTTGTTATCATTAGTCTTTTACCTTCTTGCACACCAATGATGTTGTTGTTAGTTTGCGCCCACTTTAAAATTATATAAGGTCTTTTGTGCCGATGAAAAGTAAAAAATCTTTTGTTAAGCGCTATACATTCTTTTTCGCCAATGCCCGTCAGCACTTCTATCCCGGCATTTTGCAACTTTGCAATTCCTTGTCCGTTTACCTTGGAAAAAATATCTTTTGTACCTATCACTACTCTTTTTACACGCTGCTGTATCAGCAAATCGGTACAGGGTGGCGTTTTGCCGAAATGCGCGCAAGGCTCAAGAGATACATACATAGTAGAAGAGGCTATCAGGTGTTTATCTTTCTCCCGTACATTTTGTATGCAATTTACTTCCGCGTGCGCCTGTCCGTATTGCTCATGAAATCCTTCTCCTATAATGCGATTGTTATGCACCAAAACGGCGCCCACCATAGGATTGGGCGCAACATAGCCCTTGCCTGCCTTAGCCAAATCAATACACCTTTGTATGTAAATTTCGTCTGTCATTAATACTAATGTAAAATGTTTTTGTGAATATTCCAATTATTTAATATGCGTAGAAACTTGACCAATATCATATGAAAAACTATTGTTTGTTTAAACATAATGTTATAATTTTATAATTGTAAATTAGGGGATTGCTATATGTTTATTTAAAAAAATTCATTTCATGAAAACCATATTAATCCTTTGCACGGCATTTTTATTTACTGCCTGTGCCTGCACCAAAAACAGCAAGCCTATTCTCAACGAACCCTTACCGCCTGCTACACAAACAGGTGCCAATACTTTTGGTTGCACACTCAATGGACAAGTGTTTGTACCGAATCTTTGCTATTGTTCGGTAATGCCAGAGTTTGCGATGGCGGTATATGGATATTATAGAAATACGGAAAATTCATCAGTAAGAATATTTGCAAACAGAGGGAGTAATATAAAAAACATGTTATTCATTTCTTTATATTTATATAAAGTGTATGAAAAAAAAGGAGGAAACTACATACTAGGGAAGGCAATAGATAATGTTAACACAGGCAATCAGCCTTTCAACAATTACATCCATTGTATGGCAGTGAGCCCTACATCAGGTAAAAGGAGATTATATGGTTCTTATGAAAACTCTGGAGAGATAATTTTAACTCAATGGGATGAAGATAACAAGATACTTTCGGGCACCTTTTCCGGAAAACTTAAAGAATTAGAGGGAGAAGAAATAATAGAAATAAAAGACGGTAGATTTGATATAAACTTAAAAACTTTACAACCGTGAAAACATTTTTACAAAAAATTTTATTAGTTATAGTAATATTATTGTTACAAATACTATCTTACGCACAGGATAAAACTTTGTATAACTATATAATGAATGGAGTACAAATTGCCTCTACTCCTCAAGCTTCTCCTGCTACCGTGGAACAAAAAATTGTGTACCAGTACAGTGGCGGATTGGTCAACCTCCAGAATAATTTTGTTTATTTGAACAATGAACTTTAAAGAAACGGAAACGTACGTAAAGCAATACTTACAAAAAATATACCCTCAGGGCGAAGCGCAAGCCTTGGCCACCTTATTGCTGGAATATACCACCGGCTTCACATACACACAACGACTGGTACAATCCAATCAGCTACTTACACCTTTACAAACAGAGCAGCTTCAATATAATTTATCAAGATTGGCCGATCATGAACCCATTCAATATATTACAAACGAAGCATGGTTTTGTCATAATAAGTTCTATGTAGATAAGAATGTATTGATTCCTCGTCCCGAAACAGAAGAACTAGTGATGTGGATTGAAGATAGCGCGGACAAAACAAGGCCTTTGAAAATATTAGACATAGGCACCGGCAGTGGATGCATAGCCATATCACTTGAAAAATTACTGCCTAATGCCCGGATATATGCGGCAGATTATTCCTACACGGCATTGAACGTAGCACAAAAAAACGCGGAAGAACTGGATGCCGACGTTCATTTTATATATGCTGACATACTATCGCAAAACAACAAAGCCTCGCATTTTGCTCCTTTTGATATGGTGGTAAGCAATCCTCCTTACATCGCACAAAATGAAAAGAGAGATATGCCCAACAATGTGCTGCTCCACGAGCCGCATACAGCCTTGTTTGTAGAGAATAACAATCCTTTACTTTTTTATGAAAAAATTATTGCTTTCTGCAAACAAAACCTGCACAATGATGGGTTGCTTTTTTTTGAAATAAACGAACAATACGGTAAACAGATAGTACAGTTGCACCAGGCAAACGGCTTTGAAAATATAATTTTAAAGAAAGATTTGCAAGGCAAAGACAGAATGACTAAAGCAACTTTAAAAAAGAACTATTAACGTTTCTTTTATCTACTTTTACTTACTTTTATAGAAATTCGCTTTTACAAATACGATGTACAAACATTTTCAAATATTCAAATGGACACCGCTATGCATATTGGCGGTATTTACACTTGGGTGTATGGAGCAAAGAAAACACAGCACAATGAACGAAACCATATTGGAAGGAGACGCAAAATTTATAGACACCGCAACCTTTGGGTCAGGTTGCTTTTGGTGCACCGAAGCTTTTTTTGAGCGCCTGAATGGTGTAAAGAATGTAGTGAGCGGCTATGCCGGCAGCAAAATAGAAAACCCGACTTATGAGCAGGTAAGTACCGGCACTACAGGTGCCGTGGAGGTTTGCCAGATTGCATTTGACCCTACGGTGATTTCCTACGAAGAGCTGCTGAAAGTATTCTGGGAGGTACACGATCCTACTACTTTAAATCGGCAGGGAAATGATATAGGACCGCAATACAGGAGTGTGATTTTCTTTCATAATACACAGCAAGAGGCGCTTGCCAAAGAATACAAAGATCGTGTAGATAAAAGCGGCGCGTGGGACAAGCCGGTGGTTACGGCCATTGAGCCATTCTCCAATTTTTATGTAGCTGAAAATTACCACCAAGACTATTACATTAATAATATGCGACAGCCCTATTGCCAATATGTAATAAAACCCAAAATGGATAAGTTTGAAAAAGTATTCGCAGAAAAATTAAAATAAAAGCGCTATGGATTGTCGATGGTACCGTCTTCAATCCTTCTCATTTTTCTGGCACCCTGGAAGAAGTCTGATGCAAAAATAAAATCATTCAGCAAGTCATCTTCGCTGTAGAATATTTCTTTGTTGTTGCCTTCCCACTGTACCCTGCCCTGATGCAGGTACACAATATGATCGCCCATTTCCATAAGGCTGTTCATATCGTGGGTAACTACAACGGTAGTGGTGTGATATTCTTCGGTAATTTCTTTAATGAGCTTATCAATCAACAAAGAAGTTTGCGGATCTAAGCCGGAATTAGGCTCATCGCAAAAAAGATATTTAGGATTGAGTACCAGCGCCCTGGCAATACCCACTCTTTTTTTCATTCCGCCGCTGATCTCTGCAGGCAGCTTCTTGTGGGCGTCGGGCAGGTTCACACGTTTTAGCACTTCGTTTACCCTGTCTGCTTTTTCTGAGCGCGACATGTCGGAAAACATATCGAGCGGAAAGCGTACATTTTGTTCAACCGTCATTGAATCGAAAAGAGCGGAGCCCTGAAACAACATTCCTATCTCTTTACGGATTTCGGCCATCTCTTTATTAGACATGGACACGATATTTTCTTCTTCGTAAAATATTTCTCCTTCTTCCGGCTTGAACAATCCTACTATGCATTTCAACAATACGCTTTTACCGCTACCACTGGTACCGATGATCAGGTTGCACTTGCCGGGCTCTATCACCATGCTTACGCCTTTTAGCACTTCCTTTTCGCCGAATCTTTTCTTTACGTTGTTTAGCGTGATCATGTTATTGTTGAGTTTTTTGTAAAGTTAAAGTACTTCAATTTGATTGCGCAACAAATCTTCTGAAGTATCTTTTTTTCTAATCAATAATTTTTTTCCATCCATTAAAAGTACTTCAGCCGGTTTTAGCCGTGAATTAAAATTGCTGCTCATTTCAAATCCGTAGGCGCCTGCGTTTCTAAATACAAGCAAATCTCCTTCTCTTACCTCGGGCAATTTTCTATCCCAGGCAAAAGTATCCGTTTCGCATATATTGCCTACTACGGTATAAATTCTTTCAGCTCCGTCAGGATTACTGATATTATCAATTTTATGATAAGACTCGTAAAACATAGGGCGTATCAAATGATTAAAGCCGGAATTAACCCCTATGAAAACGGTAGCGGTAGTGTGTTTTATGACATTTGCCTTTACTACAAAACTACCCGATTCGCTTACCAGGTATTTACCGGGTTCAAACCATATTTCAATATTTTTACCGGTTTCTTTTTCATATTTATTAAACGTGGCAGCCACTTTTTCTCCTAGAGCGGCCACATCTGTTTCTATATCTGACTCTTGGTAAGGCACTTTAAACCCGCTACCTAAATCTATAAATTCTATCTGCGGAAAGCGTGTGGCTACATCAAGCATTACATCAAGGCCGGTTAAAAAAACACCGATGTCTTTGATCTCGCTTCCGGTATGCATGTGCAGCCCGTTTACATTGAGGTTGGTAGATTTTACAATACGCTCCACATGTCTTATCTGGTGAATGGAGATACCAAATTTACTATCGATATGCCCGGTAGATATTTTGTAGTTGCCGCCCGCCATAATGTGCGGATTGAGCCTTATACAAACAGGATAACTATTTCCATACTTGTTACCAAAGCGCTCTAAAATAGAAATATTGTCAATATTGATATGTACCCCTAAGTCTTTACCCTGCTCTATCTCTTCAAAATCAACACAGTTGGGCGTAAACATAATTTGCTGCGGGTCAAAGCCTGCCTTCAATCCCAGCTTTACTTCCTCTATGCTCACACAGTCAAGCCCCGCTCCCAGCTGGTGCATGTATTTTAATATATTGATATTAGTAAGTGCTTTACACGCATAAAAAAACTTAGCGTTGGATGTAGCAAAAGCATTTACAAGTTTACTATATTGTTCTTTAATTTTTTCCGCGTCGTATATATATACGGGAGTACCAAATTCATTCGCTGCTGCAATTAATTCCTCGTTCGTTGCCATTTTATTTATTATAATTATTTTCCGGTCAGCGAAAATAAGAAATGTAATTGAAAAACAGTAAAATACGCCGCAATCAACGTTTAATTATTCTTCATTTTTCACAAATACAAGTTTACTATTATCGCTTTTATGTATCTGATTGTAAAAGACTACGTAGTCTTTATAATCTGTTTTAGGAAAGCGTCCGTCATTTCTGCTGTAAGTTCGTTTTACTTCTACCTGATTATTCTTTACAGTATACTCCAGTACGTACAAGCCAAATTTATTATCAATCTTTATATTTTTCGGGATGGATTCGGGTTTGTATCCTTCCGGAATTTCTATTTGAATTGTATCTCTGTCTATAAACGGATAGTCATATACAATATCAAATTGCCTTTCTGTATCGGCATCCAGCTTATTGCGTGTAGCAGACAAAATCAATGGATGTAAGAAAATCCTTTTCCCCGAAACGCTTGCATAGTTGAGCGAAGTCTATCACTATTTGGAAACCTGTACTGCGAAAGCTGAAATTCTATTTTGGAAAGATTATTTTTTAAAGAAGCTACATAAGGCTCTTCTTTCAATGGCGCTATATTTTCTGCTGTCCATTTATGATAAATAACCTCTCCCGAAAGATTAGCTCTACTGGAGTGCGTGGTGCTGGTAGCGCTGTTGGAAATAGAAAAGTTGCTAAAAGAAGATTTTGTTTCCTTGCTTATGGGTATAAAACCCTGAGACAGGAATACGTAATTGAAAAACTGCGGAATGCCTACTTCATAACTGCTGAATAATACCGGGTTAGTATAATCTTGGAAGATCCAGGGCTGCAGGTTAAATAAGAAATCAGACTTGATTGTATAGGTATATTCTATAATTGAATTTTCTGTGACTTCGGGCAGGGAAACTTAGCCAGCGTATAGTTTTTATCAAACTTTTCTTTGAAAATACTTTTTCTTTCCAGCTGTGTTTCTTTTACTTTACCATTTGCCAGGTTGTAGGTGACCGCTTTTACATTGCCCAATTCTTCTTCCTGACTGTTACTTCTATAAAGGCTAATGGTAACATTCGCCTCATCAAAACCTTTCTTATTAAGTATTTTCACCTGCCTCGCTCTTGTATATACTAAGGTAAACCAGCCTTTATCGTTGCCCTCAAACGTAGACGAACCAATGTCTTTCAGCACTATGGCGTTGGCATTTGTATCTATCAGCGGCGAGTTGATCGTAAAACTTTCCGGAGTGACTTTTTCCAGCTTGATTTTATTTTGACCAAAAGTAAAATGGGCGTTTGCCAACAGTGCAAACACCGGCATAAGGAAGAGTAGAAGCTTTTTCATGAGTGTGTTTTTAAATTTTTACTTCTTTTCAGAATGGCATTTGCAGAAATAACTTTTTCTTCTTTAGTTTATATAAAAAAAATAAAACAAATACTTATTCGGTTTTTAAAGATAGTTTACGAGCGTGCTTTTTTATAGATGTATTTACAATCAAATTTAATTATTCATTAACATAAATGCCAAAAAAAGGACATGATTTTAATCATATCCTTAATAAACTCTATATTATTAATATTAGAAAATGTTGTATCCAATACCAACCTGCAGCATTTGCGACTTCCATTTTTCCTGGTCGCCAAGATCATTGATATTGGTAAGGCCTATATTATATCTTCCGTAAATTTTAAAGTTATTTAAATTGATCTGGGCGCCTAATACAGCACTGGTATTGCCGGATTTAAAGGCTTCTTTTGAATTTTCAAGTACGGTTTTATCCTGATTTACCAATACAGAGAACTGTGGCCCGGCCTGCAATGTGAGCACATTCGCCACATTATAGTTAAGTAAAATAGGGATGCTTAAATAGTCAAGTTTGGCCTTCGTATTGGGTTTTAAATTTTCGTAAGTAAGATCGCCGGAGGCAGTTCTGGTTTGTGTCTGCCCATAAATCAATTCCGGCTGAACGCCCCATTTATCGTTAAAATCATAATTAAGATAAGCGCCTACATGATAAGATAAATTAAATTCATCTTTAAAAGAGCTGCCATCTATCTTGCCCATGTTTGCACCGGCTTTCACGCCCAAATGCAATTGCTGAGCTTCTACGTTTAAGGCAATGAACAAAACTGTTGCAGTTGCCAGAATTATCTTTTTCATAAAAAAATTATTTAAGTTGATGATGAGACCCTGATTACTATTATTCGTTTAGATTCCATTTATGTTTTACTTTAATCAAAGTAAAAGATTTTTTTTATTTTTAAAGCATTAAAAAACTTAAAATTGACATTTACCCACAACATAAGAGCAGCGAACCAACAAGATTTAAGATATATTTTAGAAATCATGAATGAGGCTATTGAAAAAACCACCGCTATTTATGATTATACGCTTAAAGACGAAAGATACATTAATAATTGGTTTCAGGAAAAGAAAATTAATCGCTGCCCCGTATTTATTTACCAGCACAATGATGTGCCTGTAGCTTACGGCAGCTACGCGCAGTTCAGGCCAAAAGAAGGTTATCAGTTTAGTGTGGAACATTCTGTATATGTACTGCCTGCATACAGGAACAAAGGCATTGGCAGGCTGCTTTTACAGCAATTGATCAGCTATGCAAAGCAAAACAATATTCATTGTATGATAGCCGGAATAGACGCTGAAAACTTCACCAGCATTGAGTTACATAAAAAATTAGGATTCGAGCAGGTTGGGTTGATAAAAGAGTCGGCATATAAATTTGACCGCTGGCTGGACTTGGTATTTATGCAACTTTTATTGAAATAAAAAATTAGAAAATTTCAATTAAGGTCATTACTTTGCAGCACAAATTAAAGCAATATTGAAATCTGCACTTCTACAACTTAACCTGGCTGTTTTTATTTGGGGATTTACCGGTGTGCTGGGCAGGGCTATTACACTCAATTCAGGCTGGCTTACCTGGTGGCGTATGCTTATCACCGTGGCTACACTTTTGCTGATGTATGGCTATAAAAAACGCATTCAGAAAATAAATCTGAAAGATTTCTTTCGCATAGGATTTGTAGGTTTCGTACTGGCTTTGCACTGGCTTTGCTTTTACGGCAGCATAAAAATGTCTAATGTATCTATAGCCCTTACATGTCTTTCTACCTCCGGGCTTGCATCAGCATTGTTAGAACCCTTATTTTTTAAAAGAAGGATAAAACCGGGCGAAATACTTTTAGGATTATTAACGCTGTCCGGGGTGATCATTGTGTATTATACCAATCTTCATTTCTCTATGGGCATATACATTGGCTTACTGGCCATGCTGCTAACTGTATTTACTTCTATATTAAATAAAAAGCTGGTCAACGATTACAAGTCAGAAACCATTACCATATACCAGCTAAGCGGTGGCTTTCTCGCGCTGACGGTTTTGATGCCTTTGTATCATTTTCTTTTCCCGACGGAAAATATTTTTCCTGTAAAATTTGATTGGCTATGGCTGATTATTCTTGCGTGGGTATGTACTATCTGGACCTATTTTTTATATGTATCCGCTTTACGGAAAATCACGCCGTTTACCATGAATCTTACGCTTACACTGGAGCCTGTATACGGCATTATACTTGCGTTTGTGCTGTACAAAGAAAACGAAAGCCTTTCCAAACATTTCTATATAGGACTGCTGCTGATACTTTTAGCTGTGTTTTTACAAACAAGATTGCTGGTAAGGCAAGATAAAAATCAGTCAGGCAATTTTTCCAGTACATAAAAAACGATCGGGCAAAACTCCACATTTTTTAGGGTAATGTTTTTTCTCTTAAATAATACATCTTCATCGGTGTAAGGAAACCGGGAGCAGTCTGAAGGGCGAATCTCGTAAATGGAGCACTTATTATCCAGCCCCAGAAACGCGCAAGGCGTGCGTTTCACTACGTAGTCGCCTTCTTCATCCAACGTAAGATAGGTGTCTATAAATACACTTTCTCTCATTCTCAAATGCTTGCTGATGCGTTTAATATCGGGCGTTTTAAAACGCGGGGAATAATTTTTGCAGCAGGCCGCGCAATTGAGACAATCTATCTTCTCAAAAGCCTCTTCATGCAGGCCTGGCAATACTTTCAGCAGCTTTCGCTTGTCTGATTTGTCCAACTTACGCAAATATTTCTTCTTATTTTCCCTTGCGGTTTTTTGCCAGTTGCTGTCAGGTAAATCATTATTCATCTCTGCAAAAATAAAATTCTTATTCTTTTAAGCACATAATTTTTAATTTTGGAAGATGAGAAATACAAAGGATGCTATATTCCCGGTTTGTTCATTTACAACAATAAAAATAATTTATACCCATGTATAGTTTTCGTTACGATTATAGCGAAGGATGTCATCCTGCTATTTTACAGGCGCTACAAAAAACCAACCTGGAACAACAGCCCGGGTATGGCAACGACGAATATTCTGTTGAAGCAAAGCGAATTTTAAAAAATTTAACCGGCTATCAAAGCGCCGCCATACATTTTATTTCGGGTGGCACTCAAACCAACCTTATTGTAATTCAGGCAGTGCTTCAATCTTTTGAAGCGGTTATATCTGCTGATACAGGACACATTTACGTAAATGAAGCAGGAGCTGTAGAAAGTACCGGGCGTAAAATTATTGCAGTGAAAAATACCGAGGGCAAGCTCACGCCGCAGGATATTCAGCAGGTAGTTGATGCACACGATCACTATCCCCACGTAGTAAAACCAAAGCTGGTATACATTTCCAATGCTACCGAAATAGGTACTATTTATACAAAACAGGAACTGACGGCTATCTCTAAATGTTGCAAAAAGAACAACTTGTATTTATTTATGGATGGGGCAAGGCTGGGCGCCGCGCTTGCCTCTGTGTATAATGATGTTACTTTAAAAGATATTGCCAGGCTCACAGATGTATTTTATTTAGGAGGCACCAAAAATGGCGCTTTGCTTGGCGAAGCGGTTGTTATCAACAATAAAGAACTGCAAACAGATTTTGAATTTCACTTAAAGCAACGCGGCGCATTACTGGCCAAAGGAAGAATATTGGGTATTCAGTTTCTCACTTTGCTGCAAGATGATTTGTTTGTACAGAATGCCCGTTACGCAAATAAATGCGCTGAAAATATTGCCGCTGCTGCTAAAAAAGAGGGATATGTTTTTTTAACGCCGCCGCAAACCAATCAGTTGTTTATTATTCTTCCTGATACCCAAATAAAAAAATTGCAAAAGAAATACGAGTTTTATATTTGGAAGAAAATTGACAATAAACACGCCGCCATACGTATAGTAACATCATGGGCTACTGAAATGCAAATAGTAGAAGCCTTAATAAATGATTTAAAAAAAGAATGACATGAATAATCATACAGATAAAGAAGAGCAAAAAATAGTTCCGAATGACCACCTGGCCAATGAGCGCACGCTACTGGCCTGGATAAGAACCGGCATTGCTATTATGGCGTTCGGTTTTGTAGTAGTAAAATTTTCTTTCTTCCTGCAACAATTTTCTTACCTGTTAGGCAAAGAAGTAAAGATCTATAAAGGACATTCAGACGTAATAGGTATCCTGATTGTTGTAGCAGGCGTATTGTGTTTCTTATTTTCTTTTATTCAATACAAGCTCACCGAAAAAAAGTTATTGAACAAAACTTACAGGCCTTCTTCCAAAATACTGTTAACATTGGTTTTAACTTTAAGCATTATAGGCACTCTGCTAATTTTTTACTTAATACAGAATGTGCGGCAGTAATTATAATTTATCAATTAAATTTGCAGTATGAGTTTATATAACAAGCGTGGCGTATCTGCCCAAAAAGAAGAAGTGCATCAGGCTATTGAAAAGTTAGACCAGGGATTATTTCCACATGCGTTCTGTAAAATGTATCCCGACTTTATAAGCGGCGATGATAATTACATCAACATTATGCACGCCGACGGAGCCGGCACCAAAAGCATTTTAGCCTATTTGTACAGCAAAGAAACCGGCGATACGAGCGTTTGGAAAGGCATTGCGCAAGATGCGGTAGCCATGAATCTGGATGATTTGCTTTGTGTAGGCATTTACGATAATATTTTATTTTCTTCTACCATAGACAGGAATAAATCCTTGATAGGCGGCGATATTCTAAAAGAAATAATTAACGGTACGCAGGATTTTTTTGACGAGCTAAAACAATATGGAGTCAACATTCACTATCTGGGTGGCGAAACCGCCGATGTGGGCGATGTAGTGCGTACCATCGCCGTGAATGGCACTATGACTGCGCGCCAGGAAAAAAGCAAAATCATTTCCAACGAAAAAATTGCTGAAGGAAATGTTATTGTAGGCTTTGGCAGCTCAGGAAAAGCAGTATACGAAAAAGAATACAACAGCGGATTAGGAAGCAACGGACTTACCAGCGCCAGGCACGATGTATTGAAAAAAACATATGCGGAAAAATATCCGGAGACTTTTGAATCTACTTTACCCGAAGATGTTGTATACATTGGTCACCAATCCCTTACCGACGGGCTAGAGATTGAAAACTTTGGCAAAATCAATGTAGGAAAGTTATTACTCTCTCCTACCCGCACTTATGCACCTTTGATGAAACGCTTACTGCAAGAGCATTTCAGCGATATTTACGGAGTAATTCATTGCAGTGGTGGCGGCCAAACCAAATGCATGAAATACCTGCCCAAAGCTTTACGTGTTGTAAAAGATAATTTATTTGAGGCACCACCGATTTTTAAACTTATACAAAAAAACTCAGGTGCCGACTACAGAGAAATGTATCAGGTATTCAATATGGGGCATAGACTGGAAATTTTCACCAATGAAAACGCAGCCCAATATATGATTGCCATAGCCGAAGAGTTAGACATTGAAGCAAAGATAATCGGCTATACAGAAGCATCCGACAAGAAAGAATTGGTTTTAAAACTAAAGGATGATGAGTTGGTGTATTAATGTTCATTCTTTTTTATGATAAGCTATGAAAAAGCTGTCGGCAAAAAGTTTGCCGACAGCTTTTTTCTTTTCGGTACGAAGTTTTATTTTTTACCAAACATACCGATAATATCATCCAGGTAGCTGCCATCTTTGTCTTTATCTAAAAAACCGCCTACCATATCCATCAGTCCGCCGCCACCGGAATTTCTGTTTGCTCCCGCGCCGGTAAGCTGACCTAAAATATCTGTAATGCCACCGCCCGAGCCAGGTGCCTGCTGTTGTCTTTGACGACCCAGATATGCCATCACCACAGGTGCCAGCATCGCGATTAAGGGGCCTATCTTCTCCATGCTAATGCCAGACTTTTGAGAAATACCGGCTTCTACCGTTTGTTGCTGACCTCCAAAAATATGGCCTAAAATACCGTTCCCATCCGCTACAATCTCTTCTGTGTCAGAGTCTAATGCTCCCAGGTTATCTAACAATCCTCCGGTGTGCCTGTTAAGCGCGTTGTCTATGCTTGCCGCGCCGGCCTGCGTTTGCGCGTTTCTGCCTAAGCCGCCTAAAATTACAGGAATAGCGGCGCTGATAGCCGTGCTGGCCTGGCTTTCATTAACGCCTAATTTTTTGGTCACGCTGTTGAGAATCGATGCGCCAACTGGGCTGTTTAATAAATCGGAAATGTTCATGTTTTTTAATTTAGAAGTGTTAATTGTTTGGCTTACTATTAATCGTTGAGATTGTTTAACGCGTCATAATCTTTGTATTGCACAATCAGTTTTTTCAATTGTTTTTTCATACGATTCTTTACACGTTCATATTTTTTATCGTTTATTAGATTTTGCACTTCTCCGGGATCCGTTTTTAAATCGTACAATTCCCAGCTTTTTTCCGGCTTGTAAAACCTAATCAGTTTATACCTTTTATCTCTTATGCCATAATGTGGAAATACATTGTGTTCGTTAGGATATTCAAAATAGTGATAATAAAGCTGGTCTCTGAATTTAATTTCTCTTTTACTCTTACTTTTAAGTATAGGCAGCATGGATTTGCCCTGCATGTCTTCCGGCACTTTTACTCCCGCGTATTGCAACAATGTGGGTGCAAAATCAAGATTCATCACCAATTCGTTTTTTCTTGTATTAGGCTTTATCCATTGAGGATAACGCACAATTAGTGGTGTTTTAAAAGACTCTTCATACATAAATCTTTTATCGAACCAGCCATGCTCACCCAAATAAAATCCCTGATCGGAAGTATATATGACTAATGTATTTTCACGCAAACCATTGGCATCAATATAGTCTATTATTTTACCAATATTTCTATCCAGCGAAACCGCGGTTTGCAGGTAATCTTTCATATAGCGCTGAAATTTCCATTCTATCAAAGCATTGCCTGTAAGATTTTTTTGCTTCAACTCTTTTTCTATGGCAAGGTAGTGCGCATCATATCTGGCTCTTTGCTGAGGATTAAGTCTGTTAGCTCCCGAATGAGCAAAATTCTTTCCTTCGGTCATTTTTAAATCGTAACCCATCTGCATTGATTCAGCAATATTCATATTTTGTAATCTTGCCGGAGTTCTGTCTGTATATGCATCATAAAAGTTGTCGGGCAAAGGAAAAATCACATCATTAAATAAATCGAAATCGGTAGTATCCGGTGTCCAGTTACGGTGTGCAGCCTTCTCTCCTACTACTAAGCAAAAGGGTTTTGACTTATCTCTTTTTTCTAAATAATCAATTGTGAGGTCGGTAATGACATTGGTAACATATCCTTCATACTTTTCTCTTTTTTCCTGCATGTTGATAAACTCAGGATTGTAATATTCACCTTGTCCGGGTAAAATTTTAAAATAGCTAAACCCTTGTGGCATTGTTACCAAATGCCATTTACCAATCCATGCGGTTTGATAGCCGGCATTGGTAAGGTCTCTCATAAAATGTGGTTGCGAGCCTTCAAACGTAGAAAAATTATCTCTGAAGCCATTGATATGGCTATACTTTCCGGTAAGAAAAACAGCACGACTTGGACCACAAATAGAATTGGTAACAAAAGCATTTTCAAAAACAGCACCTTCATTTGCCAATTTATCTAATTGTGGAGAAGCATTAAATGTAGCACCATAAGCTCCAATGGACTGGTATGCATGATCATCAGAAATAATGAACAAGATATTCTTTTGGTCCTGTTGTGCTTTTACAGCTACCGAACCAATAATCAATATTAATAATAAATAAATCCGTTTCATTAATTCATAATTTTTACAGTCAGCTCTTTTAGCAGTTCCGCATCAGATGTGCCGGTATCGTTTATGCCAATACTCTTTAAATTATAGTTATGTAAATGTAACAAAATATATTCAACTTTTTGATAAGAATAATTGCGCATGGCCGTCAGATAGTCTTTTGCAAAAAAATAATGAACTCCTATGCCTGATGCAATGGCCTTTTCATCAGTGGTTTGCAGCGAATAACCAACCGCCACTTTGCTAAAAAAGCTATATAAGTTAGGCAGTATCATTTGTATAGAAGCCGCTTTAGGATTAGCGTTAAAGTATTGTATAATGCGTATAGCTTTAGGGAAATCTTTATAAGCAACTGCTTTCTGAAACTCAAAACCATTAAAATCTTTACTGATACCTACATACGTTTCTATATCTTCTCCTGTAATGTTTTTTCGCTCTTTTAAATTGACAACCAGTTTTTGAATTTCGTTTTCAATTCTTGACAGATCATTGCCTATATGGTCTATCAACAACATTAAGGCTTTTTGCTCTATGGTAAGTCCCATAGAAGCGATCATTTCAGAGGTCCATGCCGGCAGCTCATTATCGTACAACTTTTTTGTTGTGAGCAGTTCGCCATTGTTTTTTACCGCTTTAGAAAATTTTGTACGGGCATCTAATTTTTTATCTTTATAAGCGATGATTAAAATTGTGCTGGGCTGCGGGGTCAGCAGGTATCCTTCCAGCTGTTCAATCTGCTTCAGGCTTTGTGCTTCTTTTACAATCACCACCTGCTTTTGGCCAAACATGGGGTACTTCCTGCAAGTACTTATCAGCTCCTGCACGTTCGTATCTTTTCCATAGAGAATATACCGGTTAAATTCAGCTTCCGATTCGTTTAAAATTTTATTTTCGGCATATTGTACTACCTTGTCTATAAAATATACCTCTTCTCCTTCCAGCCAATACACAGGCTTAAAACTACCTTTTTTCCAATCAGTAATAATTTTTTCCGCAGACATGTAGCAAATGTAAGCAGTTCTGCGTAAAATTATAAGAAGAGTTTTAGCAGAAACGTTTTATATATTTTTTGTTAAATATTTTTGTATAATGTATCTTTTAAATTTTGTGCTATCTAAATTTGTATATATTTACATTTCACTATGCGGCTAAACCGGTCCATACAACTTTCGATACTCTCTGCGTGCCTTTTATTCAGTGTAAAAGATAGCAATGCGCAACGCGTGGGTCATGGCATTCACGACACTATTGTTGTGTATGCAGAGATATTGCCTAACGGCGATACCATACCATTGAGCTATCTTCCTGACTTTTATGCGTATGCTCAGCTAAAAGGTTACTGGAAAGAATATTACAAAGAATGGAAACGCCTGCGAAATGCCGTGTATGTAACCTATCCTTACGCCGTACAGGCTGCAAGAGTCATTAATCAAATCAACAAAGAAATGGCCGTAGCCGACAATAAAAAAGACCGTAAGCAAATAATAAAATCTAAAGAAAAAGAATTGCGCGATGCTTTTTCCGACAAGCTCAAAAACCTGTCGGTTTACCAGGGACGCGTTTTAATGAAACTTATTAACCGCGAAACCGGTAATAACTGCTACGATATTATCCAGGAATACAAAGGTGGTATACCCGCATCGGTATATCAGGGAGTAGCCTTCATATTTGGCTCCAGTCTGAAGCAACCTTATAACCCCATGCTGAGCAAAACCGATAAGTTCATTGAAATCATCACCCGCGATTTGGAAATGAAATACGGCTATTACAACTATACCACTAATTACAGGTAAGCTGCTTTTCTACCTGAGAAATAAATTATCTTTGCCGCAAAAATTTTAAATGAAATTAGATATATTGGCCATAGGCGTACACCCCGACGATATAGAATTGTGCGCATCCGGAACTATACTAGCCTGCATTGACCAAGGCAAAAAAGCAGGCATTGTAGACCTTACGCAGGGAGAATTAGGAACCAGAGGTACCGCTGAAACACGTAAAGCAGAAGCGGCCAACGCTGCAAAAGTTATGGGGCTACACATACGTGAAACACTTGATTTGCAGGATGGTTTATTTCAAATTAATGAAGAGACACTTAAAAAAGTAATGGTTATCATCAGAAAATACCAACCCGAAATTGTATTGTGCAACGCCGTGGAAGATCGTCATCCCGACCATGGCAGAGCAGCCGAATTGGTATCGCAGGCATGTTTTCTTTCGGGATTAATAAAAATAGAAACGGAAATAGACGGCGCTAAACAGCAGGCATGGCGCCCTTCGCAGGTATTTCATTATATACAAGACAGGTACATAGAGCCTGATTTTGTATTTGACGTAACAAAGTACCACGACAAAAAAATAGAAGCCATTCTTTGCTACAAAACACAGTTTAACACCGTGCACGACGATGAACCGCAAACCTATATCTCTACACCCGAATTTTTAGATACAATTGTAAGTCGTTCTATTATGATGGGTAAGAAAATTGGAGCCAGATATGGTGAAGGATTTACCACAGAAAAGAAAATAGGCATCAATGATTTTGATAACATTATCAAATAATTTAGATATTACTGCTATAAAATAACTACCTTTACGTCCTTTATAACCTGCATTTACCACTAGATGAATACACCAAAATTTGCGCATGTTAATCCTTCCTTTCATGTGGAACTTAAAAACAGAATCAACGAGTATTTTAAGAAAAAAAATATAACGACTTTCGGAGGGTATAAAATTTACTCTAAAGCACTCATACTTGCTGTGTTACTTGTTTATTGTTATGTACAAGTAGTTTTCTTTACGCCTGAGAGTACGGCGCTTAGTTTATTGCTTTGTTTTGCTATAGGCATATTTACGGCCGGTATAGGCTTTAATGTGATGCACGACGGCGCGCACGGCAGCTTTAGCAAAAATAACAAGATAAATACCATTGCTTCTAACTTTGCCGAATTTGTAGGTGTAAGCCAGTTTATGTGGAAGATGAAGCACAATGTGCTGCATCATGCCTATACAAATATTGACGGGCTAGACGATGATATTGATGCAAAACCTTTTCTACGATTAGCCTCTACACAAAAACACTATAAAGCACATAAATTTCAACACATATATTTTTTGATTTTCTATGCTATTCTACACAGCTACTGGACATTCTTTAGCGATTTCAGAAAGTACTTTACTAAGAAAATAGGCGACGTACCTTTAAAAAAAATGAAGCCGAAAGATCATCTTTATTTTTGGGGGTTCAAACTTATTTATTTTTCTATTTTTATTATTTTACCCATTGTATTTGTAGGAGTAAAACAATGGCTGATCGGCTTTTGTGTATTCACTTTTACTACGGGCATTATCATCAGCATTGTATTTCAGCTGGCGCATACAGTAGAACATACAGATTTTCCGCAACCCAATGACAATGGAAAAATGGACGACGAATGGGCTGTTCATCAACTTAAAACAACAGCGAATTTTGCTACAAAAAATAAATTCCTTTCTTGGTATATGGGTGGACTAAATTTTCAGGTAGAGCATCATTTATTTCCTAAAATATCACACGTACACTACCCTGCTATTAACAAGATTGTAAAACAGGCTTGCAAGGAGTACAATGTAAAATACAACGAATACAAAAGATTCCATCATGCAGTATTCTCTCATCTTCATTTTTTAAAGAAAATGGGTGCAGGAAATGTAGCTTAATGAGGTTGTAAAAGAAGTTGTAAAAAAACTAACGAATTCCGATTTTTTTATTTATTCTAACCTTTTATGATTAACTTTGTAGAGATACAAATTAATTCAATCATAAATAATAAAACAAAAATCATGAGCACTTTTTCCAACCACAATTTCGAAAACGAAAAAGCATTAATACGTGTAGACTTTAATGTTCCTTTGAATAAAGAAACATTTGAGATCACTGACGATACGCGCATAAAAGCTGCCCTTCCCACTATATCAAAAATATTAGCCGATGGCGGAAGTGTAATATTGATGAGCCATCTAGGTCGTCCTAAAGACGGTCCGGAAGATAAATATTCTCTCAAGCATATCAAAGATCATTTAAGTAAATTATTAGAAGTACCGGTTCAGTTTGCAGATGATTGTGTAGGACAGGAAGCGATAGACAAAGCCGCTTCTTTAAAGCCCGGCGAAGTTTTACTACTCGAAAATTTACGTTTTTATTCCGAAGAGAAAAAAGGAGATGAGGCATTTGCAGAAAAGTTAAGCAAATTAGGTACTGTATATATCAACGATGCATTCGGTACTGCGCACAGAGCACATGCTTCTACAGCTGTGATTGCTAAATTCTTTGACCCTACAAAAAGAATGTTTGGTTTATTGATGGAAGGAGAAGTTGCAAGCGCCGATAAAGTATTGAACGAAAATGAACGACCATTTACCGCTATCTTAGGCGGCGCAAAGGTTTCAGACAAAATACTGATCATCGAAAACCTGATGGAAAAAGCTACTGATATTATCATTGGAGGTGGCATGGCCTACACTTTTTTCAAAGCACAGGGAGGCAACATCGGTTCATCTTTGTGTGAAGAAGACAGAATAGATACCGCTAAAGATATTATTGAAAAAGCAAAGCAAAAAGGCGTAAACATTCATCTTCCGGAAGATAGTATTATTGCTGATAAATTTGCAGAAGACGCTAATACAGATACTGCCAAAAGCAACGATATTAAAGACGGATGGATGGGACTGGATATTGCAGAAGAAGCCAGAAAGCAATTCGCCGAAGTCATTAAAAAATCTAAAACCATTTTGTGGAACGGGCCCATGGGTGTTTTTGAAATGGAAAAATTTCAGGCAGGCACCAAAGCTATCGCGGAAGCCATCGCGGAAGCTACGGAAAACGGAGCTTTCAGCTTGGTAGGCGGCGGTGACAGTGTGGCAGCCGTAAACAAATTTGGCTTTGCCGATAAAGTAAGCTATGTATCCACAGGTGGCGGCGCTATGCTTGAGTTCTTTGAAGGTAAAGACTTGCCGGGTATAGCAGCAATTAAGAAATAAAATATTTCTTTTAAAAGTTAATCAAAACCGTTTCGAAAGAGACGGTTTTTTTGTGCAAAAAAAGAAGATGAGTGCTACCGTTTTTTCACGAAATATTTGGAAAAAAAATGCTCCCTGAGTTATGGACAAGGAGCAATCCAGATGTTTCACAACGGAATAATCCTTATTGTGAATTGCTTTCAAAAAATTTATTATTGCAATAATAACATAATTTCTTATCTTTTCAAAAAGTTTTTAACCCTAAAAACTATGAACAGAAGTCATTTCCTTAAAATATTAGGAACTGGAGCGTGGAGTTTGCGGCTCTCAAGCTTCGTTACTATATCTCAAAATTTAAGAGGTAATCTCAACAAGGTAAAGATTTACGACAATTTCGTAAGAGATGTAAATTTTAGAAAAAAATATTTTCTTTCTCACATTCCCAACTTAAATGCCATTGAATTAAAGCATGAAGCCGTATATCAGTACGACAGATTTTCTATTAAAGTATTAAAGAACAGAAAGCTTCTTAGTTATATAGCCTATGACAACATTATATTAACTAAGTGGATAAATCAATACATACAATTAGAAAGAATATTTAGGAAAAGTGCGAGCCGCTATGCTGAAGATATTCATAGAGAGTTATAATTACCAAATAAACAATACAAAACAATACAACACATGAAAAGAATTTTAGGATTAGACTTAGGCACAAATTCTATTGGTTGGGCATTAATTGAAGTTGATGAGAATAACAAACCAATCCGAATTATAGCAATGGGGTCTAGAATTATTCCTTTGGATTCCGCAGAACGGGATCAATTTCAAAAAGGTCAATCCATTACTAAAAATCAAGACCGTACAATTGCCGAACCCAAAGGAAAGGGTACGACCGTAAGCAGCTTCGGAAAAGTGACTTGAAAAAAGTGTTGAGCAAGTATGGAATTTTTCCATCAAAAGAATTGATGGAGTTGCCATCTCTTGATTTGTGGGGTTTAAGAAGTAAGGCAGCTAATGAATCTGAAAATATTACTGCGGAGCAGCTTGGCAGAATTTTATACATGCTGAATCAGAAGAGAGGGTATAAATCTGCAAGGAGTGAAGCGAATATGGACAAGAAGGATACGGAATATGTTGCAGAAGTAAAAAGTCGATTTGAGAATTTAAAAGAAAAGCAAAAAACCATTGGTGAAAACTTTTATGATGAATTATTAATCGCAAATCAAAATCAGCAGTATTTTAGAACCAAAGAAAAAGTTTATCCAAGACAAGCCTATATTGAAGAATTTGACACGATTATGAAGGTCCAAAAAGACAGGCACGACTTTCTCACTGAGGAAGTGATTCAGCAATTACGAAATGAAATACTGTTTTTTCAAAGAAAATTAAAGTCTCAAAAAGGATTAGTCAGTCTATGTGAATTTGAAAACTTTGAAAAAGTAACCGTTGAAAATGGTATTGAGAAGTCAAAGAGAATAGGAGCCAAAGTCGCACCGAAATCATCTCCCATCAATCAATATTGTAAAATTTGGGAAACAGTCAATAACATTTCCTTGAAGATAAAGAATCCCGATGGTTCAAAATATAAATGGGTAGAATGGATTCCAGATCAGGAACAAAAAGAAAAGATAGCTGAATATCTGAACACTAATTCCAATTTAAGCTTTGGAAAGCTTTTGGAAATCGTTAGACTAAAAAAAGAGAATGTTTATGTAAATAAACAAATTCTCAAGGGTCTGCAAGGCAATCTTACATATTCTGAGATTTCAAAAATAATTGGTGATAATAATCCATTAATGAAGTTTGAGGTTGAGGTAATTCCCGCAGAAAAACAGGCGTATTTAGTTGATAAACAAACCGGAGAAATTCTTGAAGAGGAGGATGCTTATATCGTCTCCAAAGAAAAGAGAAACAACCGCTCTACAAGTTATGGCATACCATCTATTCAATAAAAGATAGTGATGAATGTAAAAAAGCATTGTTGAAGAAGTTTGATTTGTCTGATGAAGAAGCTGATAAACTTTCAAAGATAGATTTCAACAAGCAGGCGTACGCCAATAAATCACATAAGGCCATAAGAAATATTCTTCCTTATCTGATGCAGGGCTTTGATTATTCCCAAGCCTGCAGTTTAGCGGGATATAATCACTCCAACAGTTTGACAAAGCAGGAAAATGAAGAAAGACAGCTAAAAGATAAACTTTCGCTCATTCCCAAGAATGGACTGCGCCAACCTGTTGTGGAAAAAATCCTGAATCAGATGATTCACGTTGTTAATTCCATCATTGAAAAATATGGCAGGCCAACAGAAATACGAGTGGAACTAGCCAGAGAACTGAAACAAAGTAAAGATGAGCGAAATGATGCCGATTCTCAGAATTTGAGAAATAAGAAAATAAACGAAGAGATTGGCAGGAGGCTTACTGAAATGGGCATACCTGCAACTCGAAAGTATATTCAGAAATACAAATTCATTTTTCCTGTCCGTGAAAAAACAGTGGCAAGTGCCAAAGTTCTCAACCAGTGCATTTATTGTGGTGAAACCTTTAATCTGTCCGAAGCACTGAAGGGCGACAGTTTTGATGTAGATCACATTGTTCCAAAAGCATTACTGTTTGATGATTCACAGATGAACAAAGTATTGGTTCACAGAAGTTGTAATGCTACCAAAGACCGGTTAACGGCTTACGATTACATCGCAAATAAAGGAGAAGTCGCTTTATCTGAGTATTTGGAAAGAGTTGATGACTGGTATGCACGCAATGTGATTTCTTACGGGAAGATGTTACGGTTAAAGGTCTCTCATAAAGAATACCTTGAAAGAAAAAAACTTAAGAAAGAAACCGAGGCAGATAAGAGACTTTGGGAGAATTTCATTGACCGTCAACTCAGGGAGACCTCTTACATTTCCAGAAAGGCGAAACAAATCCTGTCAGAAGTTTGCAGGAATGTTACTGCTACCGAAGGTACGGTTACCGCTACTTTGAGGAAACTTTGGGGATGGGATAATGTCCTGATGAATTTACAGCTTCCTAAATACAGACTTTTAAATCAGACCGAAGTTAAAGAATGGAGTAGTGATAATGGTAAGAATCTGCATCGAGAAGAGGTAATAAGCGACTGGACAAAAAGGGATGATCATAGGCATCACGCCATTGATGCACTTGTTGTGGCCTGCACAAGGCAAGGTTATATTCAAAGAATTAATACTTTGAATTCCAGTGACACACGTAACGAAATGAATCGAGATATTGAAGCATCCAAAGTCGGATACAGTGAGAAACTGACACTTCTGGAAAACTATCTGGTCAGTCAAAAACCATTTACGACCAGCGAAGTAGAAAAAGAAGCTGACAAAATATTGGTTTCATTTAAGCCGGGTAAAAAAGTTGCCACAATCAGCAAGTTTAAGGCAACAGGAAAAAATAAGGACACCGGTGTTTTAACTCCAAGAGGTGCCTTGCACGAACAGTTTGTATATGGCAAAATTAAAGTTATTGATTATGACAAGCCCATCAAGTATCTGTTTGATAATACTGAAAAAATTGTTGATGAGAAGATTAGGAATCTTGTACAAGAAAGGAAGGAGCAATATGAAGGAAGTTCTAATGAAGCAATTAAATCATTGAAAAAGAATCCCATTTTTCTTGATTCGGATCAAAAAGTACCATTGGAAAAAGCAAACTGCTTTAAGGATGAATACGTCATTAAATACAAGCTCCACGAATTAAAGCAAAAAGATCTTCCTTTTATTGTAGATCAAAAGGTGAAGCGGATTCTGAAGGAAAAACTAAAGGAACACAATGGGAACGAAAAAGAAGCCTTTAAAAATGGTGTTTGGTTTAATGAAGAGAAACAGATTCCCATAAGGACAGTCAGATGTTTTACTGGCCTTTCTGCTGTAGAACCTATTAGAAAAGATGAGCAAGGTAAGGACATTGGTTTCGCAAAGACAGGAAATAATCATCATGTTGCAATTTACCAGGATAAAGATGGCAAGCAAACCGAACATTCTTGTACTTTTTGGTACGCCGTTGAGCGTAAGAAATACGAGATACCTGTCATCATCGAAAATACATCTGATGTCTGGAATTCAATTCTAAACCAATTACTTCCTCAGACATTTATTGATAAACTGCCTGAAGATGGACTGAGATTGATATTTTCACTCCAACAAAAATGAAATGTTTGTGATGGGAATGAGTGATGAAGATTTTAACAAAGCACTTGAAGATAATGACAAGTCGTTACTGAGCAAGCATCTTTACTTAGTATGGAGCGTTGCAACTAAAGACTACTGGTTTAGGCATCACTTGGAGACTAAAAATACTGAACTTAAAAAGTTAAGTGTTGTGACTAATCACGAAGATAAAAATTTTTGAAAGCAATTCACAACAATAACTCAAAAAAAAACAAAAAAAATGAAGTTACGACTAATCACAAAGATAGAAAATTTTGAAAGCAAGTGCATTCGAATTTGTTTCCCAATTTATTTGGAGAAAAAAGAGTAGCCTCGTCACTCCTACTCTTGGTGCAAAATAGTTCCGTAAACCGTTACTTGGTTTAATTTGCTAATTCTTAGCTAAATTAAGTCAATACATAAACTAGTGTATAGATTTTGTATCGAAAAAATAAAAGTACACACATGCAACAAAAATTATTTAGTCTGCTTGTAATGTTATTCTCCGGACTGCTGGCAGCGGCTACTGCCTCAAACAGTGGCAACGACCTTACCGTAGTGCTGCCCAATGTAAAAAATACTTCGGGAAAAATACAGATTGGCTTATTCAATAAAGCCGGAGATTTTCCTAAGACAAACAGGGAATTTAAAATAGTAACCATCAACGCTAAACAAGGAGCGAGTTATACTTTTAAGAACCTTCCGGCAGGAGAATATGGCATAGCGGTTATGCACGACGAAAACAATAACGGTAAATGTGACTTCACTGTACTGGGCATACCTAAAGAAGGATATGGTTTTTCTAACAACGTAAAACCGAAGTTATCCGCTCCTTCGTTTGCGGCGGTTAAGTTTCAGTTGAAATCAAACAAAAAAGTTTCCATCAATTTAATTTATTAATCGGCAAGCAACTGCTGCATAAAATATTTTCCTTTCAGCTAAATAAGTTGTTACTTCGCAGATAAACTTTTATGCATGCAGAAAATAAGTAATAATGTACTAAAACAAATAGTATTAATTACCCTGATTGTATTGCTTGTATTACTGATAGCGAAGAATCTGAGTTATTTTACTACGGGCGTTTTGGGTGCTATTACATTGTACATACTCACCAGAAATTTTTATTTTCGTCTCACGGAAGAAAAAAAATGGAAACCTTGGGCTGCCAGTAGTTTTATTATTTTGGCAATTCTTGTTTCTCTGGTTATTCCTTTATGGGCTATCGTTGAAATACTTATACCACAAATAGATTCTTTAATAAAAAATACGCCGCTGATTGTAGAAAAATTCAATCAGTTAAAAGAGTTTATGGCCAGCAAGCCCATTCTCAGAAATATCAACTTATCTACTGATGCGCTGATGCGCCAGGTACAAAAATTAATAGCATACGTTCCTAATATCTTCAACAGCTTAGCTTCTATTCTTGCAAACACCGCCACTGCTTTTTTCCTGCTTTACTTTATGCATGTAACCGCTAAAAATATGGAAAGAAAATTAACGGTGATGCTTCCCTTCTCTGACGAAAATAAAAATGTAATATGGGAAGAAACACAAATGATGGTGCGCTCCAACGCTATAGGCATACCGGTTTTGGCTATTTGCCAGGGATTGGTTGCTGCATTGGGATACTGGATATTCGGTATTAATCAGTTCTTTCTTTGGGGCATGCTTACCGGCGTGGCTTCTATTATACCCGTGATAGGAACGATGGTAGTGTGGGTTCCCATCTGTATTATTCACTTTGCCGAAGGTAATGTTGCAAGCGGACTGCTGCTTACGCTGTATTGCCTAATTGTGGTAGGCGGAATCGACAATGTATTACGATTTACCATCCTTAAAAAAATAGGTAATGTGCACCCTATCATTACGGTATTTGGTGTAATATTGGGAATTAATCTTTTTGGAATGATGGGGTTGATCTTCGGACCATTAATGTTGTCTTATATGCTGGTATTGACAAAGGTATACCGTACAGAGTTTGGTACCAAAGCAGAAATAATGGAAATGATAGAACAGGAGAAAGAAGAACAGCTGCAGGAAGAAATACAGGAAGCCAAGGACGACAAAGACAAAAACGTTGTAGAAAAAATAATCAAGAAATAAAAAAAGCCCTGAGTGGGCTTTTTTTATTTGGTAAAATACTGTTTTTATCTGGTGCAATCTGCAGTCCAAACACTACCATCTTTCAGGAACAATATCTTTAAACTATTAGCAGTAACTCTGATGTAATTAGACTCTGTAGATCCTACACTTATTAATGTATTTTCATTTTTTTCAAACTGTACACCTGTAAGATCAGGAATACCGTTAGAGAAGAGAAAGTTGTAATTGTTACCAACTTTAACTACTCTTACTGTACCGTTAGTAGCTGCTACATCATTAGCATCACCGCTGGCGTTATAGGAGATTCTACCGTTGTATGTTCCTACAAATACATCTGTATCAGCAGGATCAGTGTCTTTGCTACAAGCTGCAAAAATGAGAGTAGCAAAAAGAATTACACCTAAATATTGAATTGTCTTTTTCATAATTTCTGTTTTAGATTAAAAAATATTTTAGGAGAAAAAACAATTCTTATACCAAAAACTAGAACAATAATCAAACTTTAACTGAAAATCAATATTTTATCAGTTTTTTACAATACACCCAATGTCAGGGTACCGAAAAATCGTCAGTTGAAAATTAGAGTAAAAATCTTTAATTTTAAAAACTGTTAGAATTTATGAAAAGAACAAAATTTACAGAGAGCCAGATAGTGTCTGCGATCAAGAAACAGGAATCAGGTGTTTCCGCCAAAGAGGTTTGTCGTGAGCTTGG
>JAEWKC010000018.1 GCA_023386235.1 Bacteroidota bacterium
TGAAGTGCTTGTTTTAAGCGATCGTGCCGTGGATAGAGAACATGCAGCCATCCCTACGTTATTGGCTGTTTCTGCCGTACACCATCATTTAATACGCAAAGGCCTGAGAGGAAAAGCCGGCTTGGTAGTAGAAGCCGGAGACGTTTGGGAAGTGCATCATTTCGCTTGCCTGATCGGGTTTGGCGCTACCGCCATCAACCCTTACCTGGCGCTTTCTACGGTAAGAGCCTTAAAGGTGGCCGGTAAAATTGAATCGGAATTATCACCTGATCAACTGAAAAAAAATTACATAAATGCTGTTTGTGCCGGGTTGCTTAAAGTGTTTTCTAAAATGGGTATTTCAACCTTACAGTCATATCATGGGGCGCAAATATTTGAGATAATCGGCTTAAATAAACAGTTGGTAGATACTTATTTTGCCGGTGCTACTTCCAGGATTGAAGGATTGGGATTAGATGAATTGGCAAAAGAAATTTTATATAAGCATAAATTCGGATTTCCCAGAAAAGAAATCCCTGTAGACAGGCTTCCCGAAGGTGGTGTATACCAATGGAAGCGCAAAGGCGAAGTACATTTATTTAATCCACAGACCATTCATTTGTTACAATATTCAACCAAAATGAATGATTACAATATTTATAAAAAATATGCGAAACTGATTAATGAACAAGGCGAAAAAGCGGTAACGTTAAGAAGCCTGTTTGAGTTTGCACCCAACCGCTCACCTGTTTCCATAGACGAGGTAGAGCCTGCTGAAAACATATACAAGCGTTTTGCCACAGGCGCCATGAGCTTTGGCTCCATCTCCTGGGAAGCGCATACTACTTTAGCCATAGCCATGAACAGGCTTGGCGGAAAAAGCAATACAGGCGAAGGCGGTGAAGACCCTATCCGTTTTAAACCAATGGAAAACGGAGACAGTATGCGCTCTGCCATTAAGCAAGTAGCATCAGGAAGATTTGGCGTAACAAGCGAGTACCTTACCGAAGCAGATGAATTGCAGATTAAAATGGCGCAAGGCGCTAAACCGGGTGAAGGCGGGCAATTGCCCGGACATAAAGTAGATGAATGGATAGGCAGAACAAGGCACTCCACTCCCGGAGTGGGGTTAATTTCACCTCCTCCACATCACGATATTTATTCCATTGAAGATCTGGCACAATTAATTTACGATTTAAAAAATGCCAATCGTGCCGCACGCATCAATGTAAAACTGGTTTCTAAAGCGGGCGTAGGCACTATAGCCGCGGGAGTGGCCAAAGCTAAAGCAGATGTAATTCTTATATCAGGCTATGATGGCGGTACCGGCGCATCCCCCATCAGCTCTATCAAACATGCCGGCCTGCCCTGGGAACTTGGCCTGGCAGAAACACATCAAACACTGGTAAAAAATAAATTAAGAAGCAGAGTGATAGTGCAGGCAGACGGACAAATGAAAACCGGTCGCGATATAGCAATGGCAGCCTTGTTAGGCGCTGAAGAATGGGGTGTGGCAACAGCCGCACTGGTAGTGGAAGGTTGTATCATGATGCGCAAATGTCATTTAAATACCTGCCCTGTAGGTGTGGCAACACAAGATGAAAGATTGAGAAAACGCTTTGCGGGAGACCCGGAGCACGTAGTCAACTTTTTCAAATTCTTAGTGCAGGACTTAAGAGAGATAATGGCAGAGCTCGGCTTTAAAACAGTGAACGAAATGATTGGCCAGGTAGACTGTTTGAAAGTAAAAGACAATTTAAATCATTGGAAAATAAACAAACTGGATTTATCGCCAATACTATACAAAGAGCCCGCAGAGGAAAGCATTGGTTTGTACAACCAAGAACAGCAGGATCATGCGCTGGAGAGTGTTTTAGACTGGCAGCTTATTAAAGCAGCGGAACCCGCGTTAAATAATAAAGAGAAAATAAAAGCTTCCTTTGAAATAAAAAATACCGATAGAACCACAGGTACCATTCTTTCTAACGAAATAACTAAAAAATACAAAGCCGAAGGATTGCCTGAAGATACTATTCACTTCAAACTCAATGGTACTGCCGGTCAGAGCTTTGCGGCCTTTAATACAAAAGGCGTAACCTTTGAGCTGGAAGGTGATGCCAACGACTATTTCGGAAAAGGATTAAGCGGAGCAAAACTTATTATTTACCCTGCTAAAAACTCCCCTTTCAAACCGAAAGACAATATTATCATAGGTAATACTTCTTTCATGGGCGCTACATCGGGAGAGGCATTTGTAAGAGGAAAAGCCGGTGAAAGATTTTGCGTACGCAATTCGGGCGCAACCGTAGTAGTAGAAGGCACCGGAGATCATGGTTGTGAATACATGACAGGCGGTGTTGCTGTAATTTTAGGCGACATAGGCCGAAACTTTGCAGCCGGCATGAGTGGCGGTATCGCTTTTGTATATGATGTAAACAATCAAATCAATACGAAGCTGAATGCAGAACTTGTAGAATTAGACCCCTTGGAAAAAGAAGATGTAGATTTATTGAAAGATCTGCTGGAAAAGCATTTAAAGCATACCGACAGCTCCATCGCTAAGTTTGTGTTGAGTGACTTTGATAACCAGATGAGCAACTTTGTAAAAATATTTCCCAGCGAATACAAAAAAGCATTGGCTGCAAAAAAGGAAAATTCAAAAGTGCATAATCAGTAGTATTTAATTAAATGATTAATAATTGGACGTATAAAAGCGAAAGGTTGTAAACCTAAAGCTGCATACTAAAAAATTAAAGATAAAAAAATGGGTAAAAAGACCGGGTTTTTAGAATTTGAGAGGAAATCGCCTAATAAAAAAGAAGTAGCTGAAAGAGTACAGCATTACAGGGAATTTGTTGATTATTACGAACCGCAGGATTTAAACGATCAGGCTGCACGCTGCATGGATTGTGGCATCCCGTTTTGCCATAGTGGTTGCCCTTTGGGAAATGTAATACCTGAATTTAATGACGCTGTCTATAAAAAAGACTGGAAAGAAGCGTACGATATTTTATCATCAACCAACAATTTCCCGGAATTTACAGGAAGGATCTGTCCCGCTCCATGTGAAAGCGCATGTGTTTTAGGCATTAATCAAAATCCAGTAGCTATTGAAGAAATAGAAAGGCACATTATTGAAAAAGCCTTTGAATTGGGATATGTAAAACCCAATACGCCTAAAATACGTACAGGAAAATCAATAGCTGTAATAGGCTCAGGCCCTGCAGGATTGGCGGCCGCGGCACAATTAAATGCCGCCGGGCATAAGGTGACTGTATTTGAAAGAGACGATCAGCCCGGAGGGCTATTGCGCTACGGCATTCCCGACTTTAAACTGGAAAAAAATGTAATTGACAGAAGAATAGCTGTCATGCAGGACGAAGGTATCAGTTTTAAATTGAATGCCAATGTGGGCGTAAATATAAGCATTAACGACATTCTGAGAGACTACAACGCGGTTGTACTGGCAGGCGGATCAACCGTGCCCAGAGACTTGCCCGTGAAAGGCAGAAGCGAAAGCAAGGGTGTATATTATGCCATGCAGTTTCTTAAACAACAAAATAAAAGAAACGCGTCCATCAATCCTTTGGATAAACCCGACATTGAAAGTAATATTTTACCGGAAGAAATAACAGCTACAGGAAAAAATGTAATTGTCATTGGTGGCGGCGACACAGGAAGCGATTGCGTAGGCACATCTAACAGGCAGGGCGCCAAATCGGTAACGCAGTTTGAACTGATGCCCATACCTCCTAAAGCAAGAAATGAATACATGCCCTGGCCTACCTATCCTATGGTATTAAAGGTTACCTCCTCGCACGAGGAAGGCGCCGACAGGCATTGGGCTGTTTCTACCAAAGAATTTATCAATGATGAAAATGGCAATTTAAAAGCCCTGAAAGTGGTAGACCTTGAATGGAAGGTAGTTGATGGTCGCCCGGCTTCTTTTGTAGAAGTAGAAGGAAGCGAAAGAGAGCTACCCTGCGAATTAGCCTTACTTGCAATGGGCTTCCTGCATCCGCAACACAGCGGCATGATAGACAATCTGGGTGTGGAGTTAGACGAAAGAGGCAATGTACGCGCTAATGAAAAAGAATATAAAACAAACATTCCCAAAATATTTACCTGCGGAGATATGCGTCGCGGACAATCTCTGGTAGTCTGGGCCATAAGTGAAGGTAGAGAATGTGCCAGGCAGGTAGATGAGTTTCTAATGGGCAGATCGGTGCTGGAAACCAAAGACACCAACCTGTTAATAGCTGATGAATATTGCTGTTAAACAGTTTTTAAAGGAAATTTTAAGAGAGCTAAATACTTATTTTGGCTCTCTTTTTTTATGTGAATAAATATGAACCTGAAATGCAAAACTTCTTAATTATTTAATATTGCTTTTATGCATAAAGATAATAGTTGATGTAATTTTATTAAAATTTTACTTATGAGAAAATACCTTTTCACAATATTGGCGCTTTGCTTTTTCTTCCAGGCAGATGCGCAAATTCTTGATATGCTGAAAGACAAAGCAAAAGAAAAAGCAGCCGAAAAAGCACTTGGTTTGGCAGGTTCAAAAGTTAACAATCTTATTACCACACAAGCTATCACTACCAATTTTAAAGATTGTGATGTAGAAAATATAAAAGCGCCAGACTTTGGAAAAGATGAAACTTACACAAACCTATGCGATGCCGAATTTACAGAAGAAGGCTTTATTTTACAACCCGGGTTTTACGAATTAAATGTAAAAAGTTTTTGTCTGCAAGCAGGTACGCATGCGCCAGGCAAAGGTGACGGCTATTTGTATGCTCCTTTAAAAGGTCCAAGAAAAGACATTGTAGACAAAGTAGTAAAAAACTGGTACAAGCACCAAGACATTGAGCAATCCAGCATACAGGCTTTGCTTTGGGCCATAATCGCTAAAGCCAATTTCAAAAATCTAAGCCCGGAGTTAAAAATTGTAGCGGCAAAGTTGCTTACGCCAAAAGACATTCTTTCTTTAAGCAATATGGGGCTCGACTTTGTTCCTTCCAACGTAATGTCTAACGTAAAAAATAATTTACCCAAGCCCGTACAATTAGTATTGGAAGCCGAAAACAAAATGAGGCAACTGTTCAGTTCAGGAAGCTACAACTACCATGAGCTTGAGCAATTGGCTATGCTTGCAGGTTTTAATACAGAAAGTTCCAGCATTGCCTATGGCACATGGGGCCTGCATCCGCTGGGCTTTTGGATAAGCTATCAGCCAAGTGGGTACAGTCGGATGAAAGTACGCATATTTGTACCCGATGATAAAGCGGGTGTACATTATATTCCTTCCAACGATGTAGCGGTTCCTGCAAATACATCAAGTCAAAGATTACTGTTGAGCGATGTAAAAAATTGTGACTAACGATTTCTTGCTGCTGGTTTAATGTATGATCCTATAATGTTTTTTGAACGTTATAGGATTTTTTATATAAAAATAACCTATAACAATCACTTAAAATACATAACAAAGTACGAAGTTTTTTAGTTTTGAAATAATTCCAAAAACTAAAAATTAAATTTATCGTTTTTTATTTCTATCTTTACTAAACTATTAGTTATTTGTAAAATATGAACAAATAAATCTATTATTTCATCAATTAAAAAATTCATGTATGAAGCTTCCAAGTCACACTAAAAATACTATGCTGAAAATATTTATCATAGTCTTCTTTTGTCTGTTCTATCAAGAAAATATCTACTCTCAAACCGTACATACAGGAAAGTCTGAAAGTATTGAAGGACGTGCATTATACACCCTTTCCCATTTAAAAGACACTACCCAGACGGAGAATATATATACTGAAACGTTGGAATTGCTTTACAACAGGTATGCGGCATTGTTTACAAGCTATACAGCCAGGCAACAGGACACGCTAGTTAAAAATCAGATGGAAAATGCTTTTAAAACCGCCCCGGATCCCAACCGGGTAGATATCATTATAAATGTACCGAATGAGGCCACCAAAGATATTTTTTATACTCAACTTTTGCCCGACACTACCGTGTACTCTGTGCAGCCGCTTGCCGGCGTATTTTTTGCCATTCAATCATCTTGCCCTGTCATTAATTGGCATATAGAAGATTCCGTCAAAAATATACAAGGTTATTTATGTCAGAAAGCAACCGGTAGAAGTTACGGACGTAATTACATCGCCTGGTTTTGTACTGATATACCTTATAGCTTTGGCCCTCGCAGGCTCGTTGGTTTGCCAGGTTTGATACTCGAAGCCTACGACGATAAAAGAGAAGTAGTGTATACATTACTACAGCTTGATAAAAACTATAATACCGCTACATCAATAAGTCTGCCCGAGGATGCACTGACAGCCACACAACAAGAATATGATAAAGCCAAAGAAGCATTTCGTAAAAATCCCAACTTATTTATGAAAATGAATAAAAGCAACAGCAAACCTTCCGGAAATAACATGTTTGGAGACTTCGATCCGTCTAAAATAAAAAGTATAGTAGTCAGAAAAGAGCAATCTGCCGGAGGAAAAAATTTTACAAACAATAACCCTATAGACCTAACAAACAATTAATTATTGCCATTGCATGTCGTATTGTATACGCTATATTTTATTGACTGTTTTTTGCTTATTTCAGTTGATATTGTTCGCACAAAATGTTTATCCTGTTTCTGTGAAAGTTACAGACAGTACGGGAAATGCAATTACAAACGTGTCTGTCAGCGTTGTAAAACTTTCAACCGGTGCAGGTATCGTTTTCGGACTTACTGATAATCTTGGGCTTCATCATTTTAATATACCCGATAGGTTTATGAATGATAGTATTGCTGTAAAAGCTGTTGCGGTAAGTTATGAAACAGTAATAAAACCCATAAATAAAGCAGTAAAGCGTATTGATATACTAATGCCTGAGCTGCCACATACAATGCCGGATGTGCTTGTAGAATCACAAAGCATGATAATAAAAAAAGGTGATACAATCAGCTACAATGCGGAAAAGTTTGCAACAAAGAGTGATCGTTATCTTGGCGATATAATCAAACGACTACCAGGCATACAAGTTGATGAAAATGGAAAAATAAAATACAACGGAAAAGACATTAATAACTTTTATATTGAAGGAGATAACTTACTGGACGACCGCTATAATATCGCTACAAACAATATCAGAACAGAAGATATAGAAAACATACAGGTAATAGAAAACAACCAGCATGTGAAAATGCTGAATGGCATTATGCCTTCTGACAGAGCAGGCATTAATATTACTTTAAAAAATAAAAGCAAACTTAGGTTTGCCAATAGCATTGAAGGGGCTGTAGGTACGCCTGAAAAATGGGACTTCTCTGGTCGTAATATCTCTTTTAAAGATAAGTTTAAAGCTATCAATCAAATCAAAGGAAACAATATCGGCAATACATATATGCAGGAAACCAACATAGCAGGATTGCCTGGGCCTTCGGGGATTGACGCCGATCGATACATTCTTAATAAATCGTTGATGGCTAATATAAATGATTTGTATAAGATAAATACTTATACCGGTATACGCGTCAACAGCCATTATGTGAATGATAAACAAACAATGCAACGCTTGTCTGATGTTATTTATTTCATACCGGGAAGAGACAGTGTGCAGTATAGCGAACAGAGCAATAATATACTGCACAATACTTCTTACTTAGTTCAGTTGCAGCTGGATATTAATAGCCCAAAGAAATTTATAAATAATACGTTCGCGCTTAAACGCAATGATACAGACGATCTCAGCAATATTAAAACCTTTGACATTACACAATTCGGGGAAAATAACAAGCTTATACAGGCTCTTAGCAATCAACTAACAGGTTATATTCTCTTTAAGAAAAAACATGTGATAAACTATAGTTCTTACATGCAATACAACCGTAATCCGCAGGCTAACCACATATCACCCGGTGCATTAAAAAGTATTTTAAACAATAACGAGCCTTACGCAGCATCTATACAACATCAAAATTTACAAAACTTTGTCACCAATAATTCGGCAAGCTACAAACAGATTATAAATAATTGGTTTATTGGTATACAGGTGGGTATGGACTATGAAAAACAACTTTTATCCTCTCACCTGCATTTACTACAAAACAATGGCGACACAGCTACTATTCCGGAGTTCAGCAATTTGCTTCACTGGCAAAAAAGTAGCGCATATGCAAATGCAAGCATAATGTATCAAAATAAAAAAAGCCGTTTCACTTTGCTTGTTCCGCTAAAACTATTACACTACAATTACCACAACGATTCAATTGTATATAATAAAGATAATGAAGCATATATTTTTACCAATCCTACTTTTAACTGGGAATATAAAATAGGCAAAGAAAATAGTGTATATATTAATGCAAATACCGCATTGCGACAGGCAGATATAATGCAAGTATATAGTGGTGATATATTAACGGGATATAGGAATATATTTTCTTACGAAACTCCTTTTGTGATGGGTAGATATTACGCCATTAGCTCGGGGTTTACATATAAAAAAATCCTGAAAGCGTTGTTCGCAAATATGGATATGCAATACATGCTGAATGACAAATTCTTCATCTATGAAACTATTGTTCAAAACGATCTTACAAAAATAAAAGCAGTGCCGAAGCCTAACAAAGAGCAAACAATAGGTGTATCATTAAACGCAGGAAAATATGTTTTTCCTCTAAAAACAACGCTGGCTGTTGATTTATCAATAAGAAGAAGTAATACAGAGCAGGTACAAAATAATATCGATTTCTCAATAAACAATACGATAAGCAATATTGGAGTTAGCTTAACGCCCACCATTGCTGAATGGATGAATATAGAACTATCCACAAATTATATATCGGTTGTAAGCGATGCTACTATAGATGGGTTTCAAAAACAACAAGCCGGTCAAATAAGAGGAAATACTTCTCTCATTATCTATCCCGACGAGGGGTGGGTGATAAAACTAAGCAGTAAATATTTTAAATCGTTTAGCAACAAACAAAACTTGTCCTCTTCTTTATTTATGGATAGTTTCATTCAATATACTTTTAAAAAGCCAAAGCTATTGCTAAAACTTAATTGTAATAACATAGCAAACACATTGCATTACGAAGTTGTCAATGTTACAGACAATACAGTTTCTGCAATGCGCTATCTGTTGCAACCTCGTATGGCTCTTTTATCTGCGAGTTGGAATTTATAGCAGAAAAGTGTTATTGATAATTTCAATTCGTTTCATGACTAAATTCATATCTGCCATATATGAATAAATATTTAGCTTTGCGCATTAAATGTAGAGATCATGATGCGTATAATTGCTATATTTTTTTATGTTATTCTATCGTTTTCTGCTTATGCACAAGAAACTACTGATACTGTCAGAAGTATTGCAGATCATACCCCTCCCAGAAATATTAATAAAAAGCTTTCGGCCAGCCTGTTGGTTGTTGGCGGCTATGGCGTATCTCTCACTGACAGTGTAGGATATAATGAAATTCACTCTCTGAAAGATTCAGTAGTTAATAATACTTTTTATCTGCGCTATGTAAGGCTTTCTGCAAGATACCAGCTCACCAATAAATTAGAAGCGGGCGTTTTGGCCAATCTTGCCGATTTTAAATCTAACCCACAAAACAAAGTGCTGGAAAATGCTTTTATACGCTATAAGATGAACAACTTTATTAACTTGCAATTTGGGCAGTTTCGTCCGTTCTTTGGCATTGAAGACATGTACGCATTTGAACAGCACAAATCATATTATTGGAGCAATCAGTACAATTTGTTTAATAAAAATAACTGGATGAGCTTTCAGTTGGGTGCATCACTTTTTGGCAGCCTGGAATCTATCAAAGTACCTCTGAAATATTATTTTACAGTCTATAACGGCAATGGGAAAAATATGGATATAGACAATGATAATCATAAAGATTTTTCTGCACGTTTGGAATATGATATTGCTAAAAACATCTCTTTGGGTACGAACTTCGCCACCACATTTATCAATAAAAAAAATGTAGGAGCCTTTACTGCCGACTTGCGAACATTGCATAAACTCAACAACAGATGGGAATTTGAAACAGAATCTTCCTACGCATACGGGCATAACATTGTAGATTTTCTTTCTTCAAACACGCCGGTAAGCAATATAGAAAATTATCGCATGAGCGGGCTGTATATATTGCCCATTGCTCGTTACAGAACACGAACACCACTTATGAGAGGACTTGAATTTTCATGCAGATGGGAAACACTTACCGAAAATATGGACATTAACCCTAACCCCAGGAATACGCTGGCACCCATGGTGAGCCTTGTGTTTGCAGAAAACTATGCGGCAAAGTTTTCACTAATTGGCGTGATTGACAAATACAAATACAATATTGCAGGTACATCAAAATATGATCAAAGTCGCATTATAGCTCAGTTTCAGTACAGATTTTAATTTTGAATAAAATCATTTACTGCCTGCTCGGTTTCTTTACAGGCTTTATGAATATCGTCATTAATGATTATTCTATCGAAAGCATCTTTAAAAGAAAGTTCGTAAGACGCTTTATTGACGCGTGTTTCAATATTTTCAGCAGAATCGGTATTTCTTGCCAGCAGTCTTTTTCTTAATTCCTCGATGGAAGGTGGCATTATAAAAATTGTAAGGCAACTATCTCCGTAAATCTGCTTTACATGAATAGCTCCTTTTACATCAATATCCAGAATAGGTATTTTATTTTCTTCCCAGATTCTTTCCAGTTCACTTTTTAAAGTTCCGTAATATTTCCCTTCATAAACCATTTCCCATTCTACAAAAGCATTTTGATTTATTTTATCAATAAATTCTTTTTCAGAAATAAAATAATAATCTATCCCGTTACGCTCTTCGCCTCTGGGCTGGCGGGTTGCAGCAGAAATAGAAAAAATTATTCGTGAATTATTTTTCAATATATATTTGGCTATGGTGCTTTTTCCACCGCCCGAAGGAGCCGCCAGTAAAATGAGTTTTTTATCCATGTACCTAATTTTTTATCCACTGAATTTTATCTTCAATAGGTGTGTTTCTTTTTCCTGTAAGCTGCTTATCGGAATAGCCCAGATAAATCACGCCAATAATATTTTCTTCATCTGTCAGTTCAAAATATTTTTTTAAAGACGGCTTTGTTATTTGTCCTCCCGTACTCCAGAATGCAGCAATACCAAGCGCTTCAGCGCCCAACAGCATATTTTGTACCGCGGCGCTTGTGGCTGCTAATTCTTCCCATTCCGGGATGTTAGGATTTTTTCCTCTTTTGCTGTAAACAATAAGCACATGAGAAGATTTTATTCCCTGATTTTCAAATTTGATGTATGTGTCTTGTAAGAATTTTTCTTCAGGCGTATTTTCTTTATACAGATCGGCGTGCGTTTTACCAAAGTTTGCACAGGCATTGCCTGCAAGTACCAGGATTCTCCAAGGCTCGGTTCTGCCGTGCGTTGGCGCCCAATTGGCCAGAGATAGTATACTGTTGATGTCATCGTCGCTTATTTTTTTATCATTAAAATCAGCAGGATTAATATTTCTTCTTTCTTCGATTATTTTTTTAATCAATTCAAAATTGCTCATAAGTTTTTTAGTTTTTTATGGTGCGTATTTCAGCGCCCAGGTTATTTAATCGTTCATCAATACGTTCGTAGCCTCTTTGTATTTGGTCAATATTCTGTATAATGCTTTTTCCTTTTGCGCTCAACGCGGCAATCAATAATGCCACACCGGCTCGTATATCCGGGCTACTCATGTTGATACCTTTCAGGTGATATTTTCTTTCAAGCCCTATAACCGTTGCCCTGTGCGGGTCGCAGAGAATGATCTTCGCGCCCATATCTATCAGGTTATCGGTAAAGAACAGTCGACTCTCAAACATTTTTTGATGTATAAGCACACTTCCTTTTGCCTGTATGGCCACTACCAGTATAATACTTAAAAGATCGGGCGTAAAGCCCGGCCAGGGATGGTCGTAAATGGTAAGTATATTACCGCTTAAAGGTGTCTCTATTTCATATATTTTTTGCTCGGGAATATGAATATCATCATTGATAAAATTCATCTCGATGCCCAGCTTCCTGAACTTATCAGGAATCACTCCCAGGTTTTGGAGGCTTACATTTTTGATAGTAATATCGCTCTGAGTAAGTGCCGCCAACCCAATAAAACTGCCCACTTCAATCATATCCGGCAGCAATGTATGCGTTGTTCCTTGTAAAGAAGTTACTCCATCAATCTCTAAACGATTGCTGCTTATGCCGGATATTTTAGCGCCCATGCGATTGAGCATTTTGCAAAGCTGTTGTATATAAGGCTCGCAGGCGGCATTGTAAATGATGGTTTTGCCCTCCGTTAATACAGCAGCCATTATGATGTTGGCAGTACCGGTAACAGAAGGTTCATCAAGCATTATATAATTACCTTTTAATTTTGAAGAAGTAAATTCAAGGCAATAGGTATTAGTATTATAAGTATACTTTGCGCCCAGTTTTTCCAGCCCGTCAATATGTGTATCCAAGCCTCTTCTGCCAATCTTATCGCCACCGGGCTTTGCTATTACCGCTTTTCCAAATCTTGCCAGCATAGGGCCGGCAATCATTACACTACCGCGTAGCGCGCTCCCTATTTTTCTGAATTCTTCTGTTTTAAAAAAATCAAGATTTATATTTGCTGCTTTAAAAGTATAAGTATGTGCGTCTTTACGATTTACATCCACTCCTGCTTTCTCTAATAATTCAATTAACCGGTTTACATCCAGAATATCCGGAACATTGTTTATAGTAACGGTTTCGGTAGTAAGCAACACCGCAGATATTACCTGCAAAGCTTCATTCTTAGCGCCCTGAGCATATATTTCTCCCTGTAGTTTTTTTCTGCCTGTCACTTCAAAAGAATGCATATTGTATGGTTTGTATAATAAACAAAAGTACTAATTAAATAAAGAGTGCCTGCAAAAAAACTGTTGCTTAATTCTTAATATGCTGCAACTTAATTTATTTATCTTTGAAAAAAATTTTTTATGATTTATTCAATGACAGGTTATGGCCGCGCAGAAAAAACAATCAATGAATCTGCTTATATAGTAGAGCTGCGATCGCTTAATGGTAAACAGTTCGATTTACGCTTAAATATTTCTCCATACCTGAAAGCATATGAAATTGACATCAGGAACATCATTGTAGAACAACTGATAAGAGGCAGTGTAGAATGTATCATCACAATTAAACAAAATGGTTCTTCTAAACCCGTAGTGATAAATACAGGGTTGATTAAATCTTATTATCTTTCCTTACATAAAATAGCCGATGAATTACAAATAAGCACTGAAGGCATTTTAAGCGCTATTCTAAAACTGCCGGATGTAATCGCCAATAATACAGAGCAGATAAATGAAGCCGAATGGACTGAGGTAAAACAGTTGCTTTCAGAGGCAATTACCGCTGTAAATGAGCATCGTAAAAATGAAGGCGCCGCACTGGAAAAAGACCTTTTGTTGCGTATAGAAAATATTGAAAAACTGGAAGAAGCCAATGCTAAACTGGCTCCGCTGAGAAAGGAAAAAATGAAAGAAAATCTTCTGAAGCAAATACAGGAAAATATCAGCGCTGATAAATATGATGACAACAGGCTGGAACAGGAATTGATTTACTACATCGAAAAATTAGATATCAGCGAAGAGCAGGTACGCTTAAAAAATCATTGTGTATATTTTAAGGAACTGATCAATGAGGAAGAGAAAAACAAAGGAAAAAAACTTTCTTTCCTATTGCAGGAATTGGGCAGAGAAATAAACACTACCGGCTCTAAAGCCAATGACGCCGAGATTCAGAAGAATGTGGTAATGATGAAAGATGAACTGGAAAAAGCCAAAGAACAAATACTGAACATTTTGTAATGATAAAATATTTAATTCTTTTTTTTATTGTAATATTATATGCCTGCTCACCCAGGGAAGACCTTTACGAGCAGACGCACAGCCTGAAAAAAATGGAATGGAATGCAGGCGAATATCCCGAATTTGACTTTCTTGTAGCAGACACTTCCCTGCTCTATAATGTTTACTTTGTTTTTCGCTATCACAATTTATATGAGCACAATAATGTAAGAGTAAGCATTACCAGCAGCTCCCCCGTAGACTCTACCGTTTCCAACACTTTCAATTTTAACCTTACTGAAAAGCAAAAATGGAAAGGGAAACAAATTAATGATATCATAGAATACAGAGCCCGGATAAATAAAGAACCGCTTCTTTTACACTCGGTTCCCTACAAGTATATTCTGCAGCATAAAATGCAGGACAATCCGCTGCAAAAAGTAATGGCGGTAGGTATAAGAATTGAGAAAGTGAAATAAAGTAAACAGTACACAATATGCATTCATCTCACGCGCTGCAACTCATAGAAAAACTAAACAGGAAATACGAAAAAGCCCAAACGCTCAATATTTTTCAACATGCCATACAAGCGTTGACGCTGCTGGAAGCACAGGTGCGCACCGGTGGATATATTCAACTTATACAAAATGGATATGGCGAATATATTTTTGAGAATGCATGGCCCGAAGCTTACCGGTATATGCAGGCCACAAAGCTGGCCGACAATTTAAACCAGGCAAAAGAAATATATATGAACAATAAGGAGGCATTGGAAAAAGAACTTAGCCTCGAAGAATTCACAAAATTATACGATGCTTTCCCGCAGTTTGATCCTTTACACACGCGGTACATAAATATTATAGAGGAAGAATTAGAAACAATCAAAAACTTTATCCATCTTCATCCTGAATATTTTAAGATATAAAAAACGGCTCTGTAAAAACAGAGCCGCAGTTTGAATATTCTATAAAACTAAACAAAACGAACAAGTTTATAACGCTATATCGTACTCTACAACCATTTTCCTCAAATTCATTAATCCATAGCGCATACGACCCAACGCCGTATTAATGCTGCAATCGGTTATTTCAGCTATTTCCTTAAAGCTAAGGTCGCCAAAATGCCTTAATACCACTACCTCTTTTTGCTCTTTGGGAAGATAATCCAGCATTTTATGAATGCTGGCATAGCTCTGCTCTTTCATCATTCTCTGCTCTGCATTGTCGTCAGTGCCAATTCCCAGTATTTCAAAAACATCTCTCACTTCCGTAGCGTCAGTAGTAACCACAGCCGGACGACGTTTTATTTTTCTGAAATGATCTACGCACAAGTTATGCGCTATTCTTAACGCCCAGGGCAAAAATTTTCCCTCTTCATTATAATTCTTAGTGCGTAATGTTTCTATTATTTTAATAAAGGTGTCTTGAAAAATATCTTCCGCCAGTGTTCTGTCTTTTACCAGGTAAAGCACAGAAGAAAAAATCCTTTCTTTATAGCGGTTTACCAAAGAAGATAAGGCAAGATTGCTGCCGCCCTGAAATAACAGGATCAATTCATTATCAGAATAATCATTTATTTTCCTTTCCATGAAAATATACTTTTCTTCACATCTTCCTGTATTCAGAAAGCTGTTTATTTTGAAGTAATCAAATTGTTTTTAGCGTATATTTTTATTCAAAGGCAGTTTTAAGAAAAGTTATTCTTAATGAATTGCAAAAATAGATATTTTTTATTTAAAATAACAAATATTTCTATTCAAACTTTATTTCGACAAGTATTGTATTTTAGTTTAAATAATTACGAAAAAATAATTCATTCTTTTTTTATTAAAATCGAAATAAAATTACCTTTATCGCTTATTCATAAGCATTCGTTCATCAGGAATTTTGCTGAATGAAAAAGAAAAAGAAGTGAATGAAAAAGAAAAGTACTACAGAAGAAGATGCCATAGTGGTGAAAGGCGCCAGAACGCACAACCTTAAAAATATAGATGCCGTATTTCCGCGAAATAAGCTTATAGTTGTAACCGGTGTATCGGGCAGCGGCAAATCGTCTCTTACAATTGATACCCTCTTTGCAGAAGGCCAGAGAAAATATGCCGAGAGCCTGAGTGCTTACGCCAGGCAATTTTTAAGCAGAATGGCTAAGCCTGCTGTTGATTATATCAAAGGCCTGTGCCCTGCCATAGCTATAGAACAAAAAGTTATTGTACGCACTCCGCGAAGCACTGTAGGAAGCATGACTGAAGTGTACGATTACCTGAGATTGCTATACGCGCGTGCGGGTACCACGTACTCGCCGGTAAGTGGTAAAGCAGTAAAAAAAGACGAGGTGAGTGATGTAACAGAAGCAATAAAAAACCTCAAAGAAAAACAAAAAATATATATACTCTCTGAATTTCTCATTCATAAAAACAGAGAAGTAAAAGAAGAACTTAACATATTGCAGCAAAAAGGGTTTTCCCGTATATATTTTCACGAATCGGGCGAGATAGAAAACATTGAAGATTTACTGCAAGAGGAAGATAAAAAACTATCAAGCCGTTTTAAAAAGAAAAAAGAAGTTTTTATATTGATTGATCGTTTCATAAAGAAAAACTTTTCTGAAGAAGATTTACATCGTATTTCAGACTCTGTCAGTACGGCATTTTTTGAAGGCTACGGAGAAATGTTTCTTGATGTGGACGGTACGGAATTGCTAAATTTCAACAACCGTTTCGAGCTAGACGGGATTAAATTTGAAGAGCCTAACCCCGATCTTTTCTCCTGGAATAACCCTTACGGCGCCTGCCCTACCTGCGAAGGATTCGGACACGTGTTGGGCATAGATAAAGACCTGGTAATTCCCGATAAAAGAATGAGCGTATACGATGGGGCCGTTGCCGCATGGAAAGGAGAAAAAATGGTCTGGTGGAAAAATCAGTTTGTAAACAACGCGCATAAATTCAATTTTCCTATTCATAAACCTGTATCCGATCTCAACAAAGAACAAGTACACATCTTGTGGCGTGGTAATCAATACGTGCAGGGAATAAATGATTTTTTTGACGATGTACGTTCGCAAATGTATAAAATTCAGTACAGAGTAATGCTCAGCCGCTACAGGGGCCGAACGGAATGCCCTGATTGTGAGGGATACCGGCTACGCAAAGAAGCGCTGTATGTAAAAATAGACGATAAGCATATAGCACAACTTTCAGATATGCCGGTAAGAGATCTGAAAAAATGGTTCGATAATGTTAAGCTGAATGATTACCAAAAAGAGGTTGCCAAACGAATACTGATAGAAATACATCAACGGCTACAAACTTTATTAGACGTAGGTTTAGGCTATTTAACACTTAACCGTGCCGCCAATACTTTAAGCGGAGGAGAAAGCCAGCGCATACAATTAACCCGCAGCCTGGGCAGCAATCTTACCAACTCTTTGTATATTCTTGATGAACCTTCCATTGGGCTGCATTCAAGAGATACCGAGCGTTTGATAAAGGTACTGAAAAATCTCCGCGACCTTGACAATACAGTGGTAGTGGTAGAGCACGATGAACAAATGATGCGAGATGCAGACCATATAATAGATATGGGACCCTTCGCTTCGCATTTGGGTGGTGAAATAATTGCTACCGGGAATTATGATGAACTAATCAACAACAAAGAAAGTCTTACCGGAAAATATCTTAAAGGCGAACTATCTATAGAGCCCCCCAAAAAAGTGCGCAGGTGGCACAGAAGTATCAAAGTTGAAGGCGCCAGTCAAAACAATTTAAAATATATAAACGCAGAGATACCGCTTACTGTTTTTTGCGTGGTTACAGGCGTTTCAGGAAGCGGCAAAACCACTCTTATTAAGCAAATCCTCTACCCTGCGCTTACAAAAATGAAACAGGGCACTGCCGAAAAAGTCGGCGCCCACGCTGCCATTACCGGAGATATTGACGATATTGATTTAGTGGAAATGGTGGATCAGAATCCTATAGGCAAATCTTCACGCAGCAACCCTGTTACTTACATAAAAGCTTATGACGAGATAAGAAATATTTATTCTAAACAGCACTTGGCTAAAGTAAGAGGTTTTCAACCCAAGCATTTTTCTTTTAATGTGGATAGTGGCAGATGCGATGCCTGCAAAGGAGAAGGCGAGCAAATTGTAGAAATGCAGTTTTTGGCTGATGTACATCTTACCTGCGAAGTGTGTGGCGGCAAAAAATTTAAAGAAGAAGTGCTGGAAGTTTTATACAAAAACAAAAGCGTGTATGATGTACTGGAAATGAGTGTAGACCAGGCTGTTGATTTTTTTAGAGAAGAAAAGAACCTGGTAAAAATGCTGCAACCCTTGCAGGACGTGGGTTTAGGATACATAAAACTGGGGCAGGCATCTAGCACATTAAGTGGTGGAGAAGCTCAACGTGTAAAGCTTGCCAGCTTTTTGGGCAAGGGCAAAAGCAGCAGCAAAGTACTTTTCATTTTTGACGAACCTACTACCGGGCTTCATTTTCACGATATAAAAAAACTATTGAGCGCCTTTAACGCATTAATAGAAATGGGACATTCAGTTGTTGTAATAGAACACAATACCGATGTAATAAAATCTGCCGACTGGGTAATAGACATGGGCCCGGAGGCCGGTGACGAAGGCGGGCAAATAGTTTTTACAGGCACCCCAACAGATTTAAAAAAATCTAAAAAGAGTATTACAGGCAAGTTTTTGTAAATAGCAATTTATTAATTATTAATACCTACACCAATAGGTATTAATTTTGCCTGGTCGATTCTACTTTTCGCCACATCTCCTGCTGAAAGTGTTTGAAAGGTTTACCTTCTCCGTCTTCAAAAAGATGAAAAGAAGTATAGAGTACCTTATTTTCAAGCTCATATTTCAAAACAATATCCTTTCCCTGATTAGCATTGTTGTATCTCTGCGAAACATTTTCACTGTAAGTAGAATCTGACAGTATTTTATAAGTGCCGGTAGTGGTTACAATAGCTCCTTCATTTCTAACGGCTATTATTTTAAAATTATCACACTCATCAAATATTTTTAGAGTGGTAGAGCCTTTCAATGTATTAAAATTGCCAAATGGTTCATTTCTTATTCCGTTTAATGACCACACACCCGCAATTTCATTTTTAGCTGACTGTGCAAATAAAAGATTAAAGGTTGACAGGCAAATTGTCAAGAGGAAAAGTTTTTTCATTTTCTGTTTTTTTTCTTGGTGCATATTATTTTAAATACCAAAAGCAAAAACCAGAAATAAAATTAAACTATTTATTTAGATTTATCGGAAATATTTTTCAACATATCTTCCGTCATTTTTGCCAGATCATATTCGTGCTTCCATCCCCATTCTGCTCTTGCTTCTTTATCATCAATGCTGTAAGGCCAGCTATTGGCAATCTGCTGTCTGTAGTCGGGCTTATAATCAATTATAAACTCAGGAATATGTTTTTTTATTTCTGCGGCAATTTCTTTCGGTGAAAAGCTCATACCCGAAATATTATAAGAACGATGGTTTTTAATTTTATCTGCCGGCGCTTCCATTAGCTCAATAGTGGCGCGTATAGCATCAGGCATATACATCATAGGCAGGTAAGAATCTTCTTTTAAATAGCATTCGTAATACTTTTCCTCTACAGCTTCCTGAAATATTTCCACGGCATAGTCTGTGGTGCCACCGCCGGGCGATGATTTATAAGAAATAATACCCGGATAGCGTACGCTTCTTACATCAAGATTAAATTTATTGTAATAGTATTCACACCAGTGCTCCCCGGCTATTTTGCTGATACCATACACTGTGGTAGGCTCTATAACAGTACTTTGCGGGCAATTGTGCTTAGGCGAGGTATCGCCGAAAACTGCTATAGACGATGGCCAGTATACTTTTCTTAAATTTTCTTCCCGTGCTATATCCAGTACGTTTAATAATACCTGCATATTTACATTCCAAGCCAAGTTAGGATGCTTTTCGCCTGTAGCCGAAAGCATAGCAGCTAAAATATATACCTGTGTAATGTTTTGCCTGATAATTTGCACATGTAGCATTTCTTTATTCATCGCATCCAGAATCACGCTGGGACCATCACTAATCAAAGGGTTTATTTCTCTTAAATCAGAAGCTATCACATTATTAGTGCCGTATATATTTCTTAAAGCAAGGGTAAGTTCTACCCCTATTTGTCCGGATGCACCTATTATAAGTACTTTATCTTTAATCGCCATTTCTATTTAAATTTATTACTACAAAGAAAACAAACTTTAAGATACATTAGTACAGAATTTCAAACGTTTGAGTAAACGTATATTTTACTTTCCTAATTAATAAATAGTACATAATAAGCAAGCATTTAACATCTCTAAGCTATGATTATCATTTAATAAACTATTGTTGGAACAATAATTGCAAATAATACATTGTAAGCCTGTTAAACAAGGTATTAAGTCTCTAAAGTGTGAAATATAAAAATTCTTTTATCATTATATTTCCGAAGGGCTTAATTATTTATATAACGTATTAACTATTAAAGCATTAATAAAGCTATTTTTTGACTACGAATATATAAAAATTAATTTATACATAAGTTTTTAATTTATCAAATAAAAAAATTTATGTATATTTGTTAAATTTAAAATTGTTCTTTGTTTTAATTCAATTCATAGTATAATTTAGCAACGTAAGGAAGGCAGTATACAAATTTGTATATACCTGACTTATTTTTAAAACAAGTTTTTACAATAAAATATCTTTTCAGGAGAAGGATTAAGACTGACCTTAAAATTTAATTTAAAAAAGCGACACATGAGAAAGTCCGATTTAGTGAACAATATTTCTGAGAAAACCGGTATACCTAAAGTAGACGTATTAGTCACAATAGAAAACCTTTTTAAAGAAATAAAAGAAAATCTAGCCAATGGCGAAAACGTATACGTTCGTGGTTTCGGAAGTTTTATAACCAAGAAAAGAGCCGCGAAAATTGGCAGAAATATCAAAAAAAATGTAGCTGTTGAAATTCCCGAACATTATATTCCTGCATTTAAACCTTCAAAAGAATTTACAAACGAAGTGAAAGAAAACCTGAAAACTAAGTAACTTCGCAAAAAAACAAATCTTGAGAAGACAACAAATTATTTTATTATCAGCTGCGGCTGTATTATTTATTCTAATTTTTTTTGTAGCTAACAAAAAACCTCCCAAAGCTGAAGCTACGCTTCCTGCCGTATCGCAAAATGCCGCGCCCACTTCGGTAAATATGATTGAATCGGGCAAAGAAAATGCCGCACCGGCGCTTAAAGCTACCCTTACACAACTTGAAAAGCAATCAGTAGAAGGTAATCAAACCTCTAAAATAAATGCGCTGCATGAGCTTGCACACTTGTGGAAAGATTCGCTTCGCAACCAGCCTGTGGCAGTGTATTATGAAGGAGAAATAGCAAAGTTGGAAAATTCAGAAAAAAGTCTCAACTTTGCAGCCAATTCGCTTTTACAGTATCTGATGGTAGAGCACGATCCAGGGAAGCAGAAATGGTACGCGGAAAAAGCAAAGGAGTTATTTGACAAGTCTTTAGAAATTAATCCCGCTAATGATTCTACAGTCGTAGGATTAGGCGCTACCTATATGTTCGGAAATATTTCCGACAATCCTATGGAAGGCATTACGAAGGTAAGACAGGTTGCAGACAAAAATCCCGCCAACACTTACGCGCAAATGATGCTAGGATTAGGCGGAATGAAAAGCGGACAATTTGAAAATGCCGTAAAAAGGTTTGAAAAAGTTATAGAAAATGAACCTGACAACCTTTTAGCTATCTTTAGCATAGCAGAATCATACGAAAGACTTTCAGATAAAGAAAACGCTATTAAATGGTACAATGTAGCCAAAGATAAAGTACAAATTGAAGAGGCTAAAAAAGACATTGATGAGCGTATAAGAGATTTACAATTAAGATAATATATTTTTTAATCAAACATAAATTTTTGAAATTATGCCTTGCGGTAAAAAAAGAAAACGTCATAAAATAGCAACACACAAACGTAAAAAAAGACTTAGAAAAAATCGTCATAAAAAGAAATAGGTTTAATAAAACTTATCTCTTATAAATCTCTTTTTGTTGTATATCTATTCAATAAAAAGAGATTTAATTTTCTTTACGTTCTGCCAACTTTCTCCTTTCCTACCTTATTGTAGCAGAATAAAACGGAACTCTACCACACGGTTCCCTTATTGTCCTACACGTATATATCTAATTTAGTAAAACAGTCGGAATATATTATTATTTACGACTGACAATCCGAATATTTCGTGGAGAAAGAACTTATTAATAAAGAATTAATCATAAACTCAACTCCCGGTGAAGTAGAGATAGCTTTACTGGAAAATAAAAAACTGGTAGAGCTGCACAGCGAAAAATCTGATGCCGGCTTTGCCGTAGGAGATATATTTCTTGGCAAAGTAAAAAAACTAATGCCGGGACTAAACGCCGCTTTTATTGATGTGGGTTATGAAAAAGATGCATTTCTGCATTACACAGACCTGAGCCCCTACATTCGCTCAATACTCAAGTATACACAGCTGGCAACCGTAGATAAATCTGATAATGGATTAGATTTTTCCAAATTTCAAATAGAACCGGAAATTGAAAAAAGCGGTAAAATCACCGATATTTTAAACGGAAAGCCCAATCTTTTAGTACAGATTCTAAAAGAGCCTATCGCATCAAAAGGCCCAAGGCTTAGCTGCGAAATATCAGTACCCGGCAGATTCATCGTAATAACACCGTTCAATGATATGGTGGCTATTTCAAAAAAAATACATTCTTCTGAAGAAAGAAAAAGATTACAGAAAATTGTAGAAGCCATAAAGCCCAAGAACATTGGCGTTATTGTAAGAACTGCGGCCGAAGGAAAAAACACCGCCGAGCTCCATGAAGACATGCGCAACCTCATTGACAACTGGAAAAGCATGCAAATGAAAATGAAAGACGCCAAAGCTCCGGTAAAAATATTAAGCGAAGAAAACAAAACTACCAGTATACTGCGCGATTTGCTTACCAAAGAATTTAACCGAATCATCGTAAACGATAAAGCACTTTACAACGAGGCGGCCGATTATATACAAAGAATTGCACCAGGCAAACAAAATATGGTAACCTTTCACCAGGAAAGCACACCTATTTTTGAAAAATACGGCGTTTTAAAACAGATAAAATCTTCTTTTGGCAAAACAGTTAATCTTAATAGCGGTGCTTACCTGATAATAGAGCATACAGAAGCATTGTTTGTAATAGATGTAAACAGCGGCTATAAAAGTATCAGCTCCAGCCAGGAAGAAAATGCGCTGGCTACAAATTTGGAAGCAGCAGAAGAAATAGCACGACAATTAAGATTGAGAGATATTGGCGGCATTATAGTAGTGGATTTCATAGACATGAAAAACCCCGACAACCGGAAAAAAATACTGGACGCGATGGGTGAATTTATGCGACAAGACAGAGCCCGGCACGCGTTGCTACCTATTTCTAAATTTGGCGTGATGCAAATAACTCGCCAACGCATGCGGCAGGAAATAACCATCAATACCTCTGAAAACTGCCCCACCTGCAAAGGAACAGGAAAAGTGTCTTCTACACTTGTGCTGACCGATGATATTGAGAATAAACTGGCCTATTTGGAATCTAACCAACATAAGACATTGAAAATCAAAGTACATCCTATTGTGTATTCACATTTAACCAAGAAGAAATTATTCGGCACCTCAATCATTGGTAAATGGATAAAAAAATATAAAATAAAACTAAGTATTGAGGATGACAGTGAACTAGGCATCATAGATTACAAATTCTACGATACCAATAATGAGCGAATCAGGATTTAATTTAAATCATTCTACACAACGTATTGATAGTTAATTTATTAACAATTTTATTAAGGGTAGAGAATATTTGTTATCTGTAAATTAAAGTTTAAAACTTATTCACATTCTCGAAAAATATTTTGAATTTCTGCTCAATATTGTAATTTAGCAGAACAATTTAGTGAGTTAGTAAGTAAAAATCGAGTCGGCATTCTTGCCGACTCTTTTGTTTTTAATGATTGTGATGGCGTTTTTGTATTTTTAAAACTTTATCTTTGAAGAGAAAATTTTTATCAGTTATACAATGAGTGAAGTAGTTACGGTAAGCGAAATGTTGTCTAAAGGTGAGAGCCCGGAAATATTATTTTGGGTAGGATGCGCAGGCAGTTTCGATCAGCGTTCACAAAAAATAACCCGTGCATTTGCAGAGATCTTACATCATGCTAATATAAAATTTGCCATACTCGGTAAGGAAGAGATGTGTACCGGCGATCCTGCTCGGCGCGCCGGCAACGAATTTCTTTTTCAGATGATGGCCTATCAAAATATTCAGTTGCTTAATACCTATAACATAAAAAAAATAGTAACCGCCTGCCCTCATTGCTTCAACATTTTTAAAAATGAATATCCTAAACTGGGAGGCAACTATGAAGTAATTCATCACACTCAACTATTACAGCAACTTATTGACGAAGGTAGAATTGTATTAAAGGAAGGAGGCGCTTTCAAAGGAAAAAAAATTACCTATCACGATAGTTGCTATCTGGGCAGAGGCAACCATGTGTATGAAGCGCCAAGAAAAGTACTGGAAATATTAGATGCAGAACTGGTAGAGATGAAGCGCTGCCGTAGCAGCGGTTTTTGCTGTGGTGCAGGTGGCGCGCAAATGTTTAAAGAAGAAGAAAAAGGAAACAACAGAGTGAATAACGAACGAGCTAAAGAAGCCATTGCAACCAATGCTGCCATTATAGCTTCGGCCTGCCCCTTCTGTAATACTATGCTGACAGATGGTATTAAAAACGAAAACAAAGAAAACGATGTAGCTATAATGGACATTGCCGAATTGATTGCGGCCGGGCTTGATAATAAACAAAAATTATAATAATGAACTTAACATACGAACAATACATACCAAAAGATTTTTCAGACGATGCTAAAGTATGGATATACCAGTCAAACAGAATTTTAAGCATTGATGAAGCATTGCATTTGGGCACTATGATAGAAGAATTTACAAGCGACTGGAATACGCATGGAAAAGCCAATAAAGGTTTGGTGCAACTTATATTCGGGCAATTCATAATAATAATGGCAGACGAGACTTCGCATTTGATAAGCGGATGTAGCATAGACGCTTCTGTAAGATTTATAAAAGAAGTAGAAAAAACTTTTTCTATCAGTCTTTTTGACCGACAAGCGCTTGCCTTTGTGGTAAAGGATAAAATACAGGTAATACCTATGAACCAGGTTGCATATGCTATTGAGAATGGCTTTGTGCAGGGCGATACACTCTTCTTTAATAATCTGGTGACCAATAAAAAAGAATTATTCAATAAATGGATTATACCGGCAAAAAGCAGCTGGTTAGCCACAAAATATTCTTTTGTGTAGGAATGCGCCTCGTGATATATTCCTACAAAAAGGCATATTCCTACACAAAATTCTGCTGAATTTTTTCGGTAAGCAACCTGTACAAATTTTTTATGTCGGGGTATTTTTCCAGTATTTGCAAATGCTTTTCTATGGTGTTGGTATCTTTACGTATGGCAGGTCCTGTCATTACGTTTTTAGGAGATTGATCATTTAACCGCATCACTGTTTCTTTCATCAACGGCAATAAGTATTGAAATTCTATATTTTCTTTACTACAAAAATCTTCTGCAACGGTGAATAAGAAATTAGTAAAATTAGATACGAACACGGCGGCAATATGCAGTTTTATTCTTTGCTCATCATTCGCCCCTGACACAAGTGGGGAGAGCGTTTGAGCAAATGCCTCTATTTTATTTTTTGCATCTTGATTGTTGCCGTCAATGAAAAAAGGAATCTGTGGCAATTGTTCAATTTCCTTTCTGATGCTTTGCAGCGGATACAATACTCCGTACTGAAATGAAGTTTTTTGGAGAATGTTTTTTGATAAAGAACCTGTGGTATGAACGACTAATTTATCTTTCGGTATTTTTATTTTACCTATTACTTCTTCCACTGCATGATCACTCACTGCAAGCAAATATATATCTGCATGCTGATCAATATTATTAAAGGATAAGGAATAAGGAGCATTGTACTTTTGAGCCAGTGACTTTACGGCCTGCTCATTTCTTCCTACAATCATCAACAATTGATGATTATTGAGTGTAATAAGTTTTGCCAATACAGATGCTACGTTCCCTGAACCTATGATCACTATTTGCATGTGAATATTTTTGTTTTTATTTTATACGCGCATGAAATTACTTTCAATCTTACTGCGCATTTCATGTAAAGAAATTATTTCTTTTCGAGCAGATCTAAGATTGTTTTTTGATAAGAAGAGCTGATAGGCAATGTTGTATCAAAAACAAACAGGCTATTTTTGCTCCAGGAATCAACATAGTCGCAATTTACAATATAGGAGCGATGAATTCTGGCAAATTTATCTTCCGGCAATTCATTGCTTACGGCTTTCATACTCATGTGCACCACGTACATTTTACTGGTGGTATGAATTTTTATATAATCGTCCAGCGCCTCTATATAATAAATATTTGAAAACGGTATTTTAGTAAACTGGTAATTGTATTTTATCAAAAGTGAGCCTTCTTCGTTTTCCTTTAATTTGATGGCTTCTATATTTTCTTTAGCCCTGTTTACGGCCATTTGAAAACGAGAGAACTCGAAAGGTTTTACCAGATAATCATCAGCATTCAAATTAAAGCCTTCTACGGCATATTCACTGTAAGCTGTGGTAAACACAACGGCACCGGGCTTTTGAGTCAGGTCTTTATAAAAATCTATTCCGCTAATATCGGGCATTTGTATATCAAGAAAAATCAAATCTACAGCATGTTCTTCCAAGTAGTCCTTTGCATACACTGCGTCAGTAAATGTAGCCAGTAGTTTTAGTCCTTCTATCCTGTCTACATAACTTTGTATCAGTTGCAACGCAAGAGGTTCATCGTCTATAGCAATACAGTTCAATAGCATAATATTATTTTAGCTGTATGTACAAATCTACAAAAAACACTTCTTCCTTTTTATTAATTTTTAATTCATGCCTGTTTTCGTAAAGCAATTCCAGTCTTCTTTTTACATTGGAGATGCCGGTACCTGTCCCGGTTTTTATTTTTTGATTAGGAAAAACAGGATTACTACATGTAAAATATAGTTTGCCTTCATTGTAAGCAATCCCCATTTTAATATAAACATCAGAATGTGCGCTAATGCCATATTTAAAGGCATTCTCTATGAACGGAATAAATAATAAAGGGGCTATTTGCACATGTTCTACATTGCCTTTTACCTCAAAGTCTACGTGCAATTTATCGTTGGCTCTTAACTTTTGCAGTTCAATATAACTGTTAATAAATTCAATTTCTTTGGCAAGCGCTACTTTCTCTGTCTGCGATTCTTCCAGGGTATATCTCATGATGCGGCTTAGCTTCATCACCGAGTCGGGTGTTTTTTCATCTTTGGCTACAGCCATTGAATAAATACCGTTGAGTGTATTAAAAAGAAAATGCGGATTTACCTGGGAGCGCAGCATATTAAGCTCAGTTGCCAGCTGCTGCTTCTGCATTTCTTCTTTTCTTTCTTCTGCCAAAAACCATTGCGAAATTATTTTTGAAATAGTACTAAAAAGATAAGTAATTAAAAATAGCGCTACAGTACTTGGCATAAAAAACCGTTCCCAAAAACCAAGTGGTCTGTGCGGCCTACCGCGCTCTAACGCACGCTGTCTCTGCCTTTCAAAGTACTGCTTCGTTTCTTCTGCGTTAATCGTAATTAAATGAAAGAAAAACAAATAGAGTAAAAAACATCCCACGATAATAAGCACGTATGTCAGAAACTTTTTCTTAGCCAGAATTTTCGGAATAAAAATAGTAGAGTTGGCAAAGTAAAATATCATTAAATAAACACTACAATAGATGAGCCAGTGCACAAAACGTTCGCTTTCAAAAGCAGACTGATCTCTTTTGTAAGGGAAAAATAAAAAAGGAAAAATAAAAATGCATACCCACACTATAATAGCAAGTAAAACGGATAGCAGATTTTTCTTTTTCATCAGCAACAGATATTTTTATTAATAACTTTCTTCTTTATTAGGAAAATCTCCCAACTTTACGTCTTGTATGTATTGTTGTATAGCCTGTGTAATAGGTTCATGGAGATTAAGATATTTTCTTACAAAACGCGGATGAAACTCATTGTACAAGCCCAACATATCGTGCATCACCAATACCTGCCCGTCGCAATCGTTACCGGCACCTATGCCTATAGTGGGAATTTGCAAACTATCCGTTACTGCTTTTGCCAGCTCAGCCGGAATTTTTTCGAGTACAATTGCAAATGCGCCCGCTTCCTGCAATGCTAAGGCATCGCTTTTTAGCTTATCTGCTTCCAAGGCTTCTTTAGCACGAACGGTATATGTACCATATTTGTAAATGCTTTGTGGCATTAATCCTAAATGCCCCATTACAGGAATACCTGCATCCACAATTTTTTTTACGCTTGAGCAAATCTCCACACCACCTTCCAGCTTTAGCGCATGGGCGCTACTTTCTTTCATCACTCTTACAGCCGATGCCAAAGCAATATCTTCATTTGACTGATAAGCGCCAAAAGGAAGATCTACCACAACCAATGCACGACTAACTGCGCGCAACACCGATTGCGCATGATAAATCATTTGATCAAGCGTAATAGGCAAAGTAGTTTCGTGGCCGGCCATAACGTTACTGGCACTGTCGCCAACTAAGATAACTTCGAGGCCTGCCTGGTCAAATATTTTGGCAAAGGAAAAATCATAAGCGGTGAGCATAGAAAATTTCTCGCCTTTATTTTTCATTAATTGTAAAGTATGCGTAGTAATGCGTTTAAAATCTGACGTTGTTTTGGACATATATCTAACAAGTTAAAAAATGAAGTGGGAAAGTTAAGCATAAAAATGTTTGTGCATCAAATTTTATAGGTAAATGACAGAATTTGTTCGGTAAAAGCGTGATTGCCGTAATCAATTCATTGCAAATTAATTGACCACCAAAAATACATTCCTTATTATTTCTCTGTATCCTTAATAAAAATATTCCTGTAAAAATCCAGCATATCCTGCATAAAATCAAAATAGCTTCTTACGAGTGCAGGATTCAAAATATTTACTGATGCCTGTACATTGTAGCCTACATTATTCTTCAGCATAAAATCGTCTCTCCAGCCTGTTGGGTAATCATAATTTTTACGAACAACAAAAGAGGGTCCGGCTTTAATCCAAAAGCTTTTATAATTCAACCCGATCTTAGGATTGAGTGTAATATGATTATATACCCTTTGAGGAGTGGTATGCCCGGGCGCTAAAGTTTCCTGCCAAAAAGAAACAGCATTTTCCATGGTAAGCAACTTATACTTATAGCCTCCCACTGCACCAACTGAAAAACTGGAAGGCAATGCAATAAAGAAACCGGCATGCGCTCCATAAAAAATCGGGAATTTTGTAAAGAATCGGATCTCGTAAATCTGTAATACGTCAAATGAGGAAAAGTTATAAAGCCTTCTTTGCCTGCGGCTACTCCAAAATGAAATTGGTTTTGCTGTGCTTTTACAGACGAAAAAATTGTAAAAGAAAAAATTATCAACAACAGACCTTTTAGTGGCATGTGTATTTTTATTTAAAGATACAAATTTTTTACATCCTGTATGCGCTGCTTTAATATATATAAACCTACAAACCTTCCAATATCTCCATTAAATGCGCTTCTGTCTGTATCAGTACATCGCGCGGTTTACTGCCTTGAGATTTACCTACAATGCCCGCCATCTCTAACTGGTCCATAATTCTGCCTGCCCGGTTGTAGCCCAGTTTCATTTTTCTTTGAATAAGCGAAGTGCTTCCCACCTGATTGGCAACGATCAGCTTTGCCGCTTCATCAAACAGAGAATCGCGATCGCTAAGATCTGCACTGGTTCCGCCTAATTCCTTTTCATCTACATATTCTGGCAGCATGTAAGGTTCAGGATAACCTTGCTGCTCTCCAATGAAGTGTACAATTTTATCCACCTCAGGCGTATCTACAAAAGCACATTGTAAACGTGTAATAGCGCCATTGTAGCTGATAAGCATATCGCCTTTTCCTATTAATTGCTCCGCGCCACCCACATCAAGAATAGTGCGGCTGTCTATTTTAGAAGAAACTTTAAAAGCTATGCGCGCCGGGAAGTTGGCTTTGATGATGCCGGTAATGATATTTACCGATGGTCTTTGCGTAGCAATGATAAGATGTATACCTACAGCACGCGCTAACTGAGCCAAACGAGCAATAGGCATTTCTATTTCTTTTCCGGCCGTCATGATCAGATCGGCAAACTCATCTATCACCAAAACAATGAACGGTAAAAACTGGTGTCCTTTTTCAGGATTCAATCTGCGTTTTACAAATTTTTCATTATACTCTTTAATGTTGCGGCAAGAAGCTTCTTTGAGCAAATCGTACCGATTATCCATTTCAATGCATAAGGCATTGAGCGAAGTGATTACTTTTTTAGTATCTGTAATGATAGCTTCTTCATCTTCGCCGGGCAATTTGGCGAGAAAATGCTTTTCAATTAAACGATAAATACTTAGTTCTACTTTCTTCGGATCTACTAAAACAAATTTCAATTGCGAAGGATGTTTCTTATACAGCAACGACACCAGCAGCGCATTAATACCAACGGATTTACCCTGCCCGGTAGCGCCCGCCATCAATAGATGCGGCATACTGGCCAGGTCTACAATAAAGTTTTCGTTATTGATTTTTTTACCGATCGCTATGGGAAGCGAGAAATTGTTGTTTTGGAATTTTTCGGAAGAGATCAAAGCACGCATGCTTACCGTATTCTTATTTACGTTGGGCACCTCAATACCTACCGTACCTTTGCCGGGAATAGGTGCAATAATACGAATACCTAAAGCTGCCAGGCTTAAAGCGATATCATCTTCCAGATTTTTAATGCGCGATATTCTGACACCGGGCGCCGGCACAATCTCGTACAACGTAACTGTAGGGCCAACTGTAGCGGAGATACGCTGAATTTGTATATCGTAATTTTTAAGGGTGTTGATGATTTGGTTTTTATTTTCTTCCAGTTCATCTTTGTCCATTACTACTTTTTCGGTGCCGTGCAGTTCAAGCATATCCACATCGGGATATTTATAATTACCCAAATCAAGTGTTGGTTCGTAATCTCCTTTCGACTGTACTTTTACTGTTTTTTCTTCAGCGCCTATAATAATTTCAGAAAGAACTTCCTTTTCGGTGTTGTCAGACTTTTTTGTCGCGGCATCTGTTTTTTTGGTTGCCGGCTGAATGACGGTTACAGATTGAGGTTGCGCTTCTTCCGGTTCATCATCTTCCTCAGTCAATACAAATTCCGGCAGCTCTTCAGTTATTGTTTCGGTTGATTCTTCATCATCCTCATCATCTTCTTCCAGTGTAAATTCTTCTCCATCATCTGTTTTGTCTTCAGGCATGATAACCGACACGCCCTTTTTCTCTCCCGGTTTCGTTTTATTTACTGTTTCGTCTATAAATAATTTAGCTTCATCTTTATCATTAACTGCTTCTTTTTCTTCAGATTTTGTTTTTACTGTTGCTGATTTTCGTCTTGATAAAAATGAAAAAGAAGGGTTAAACTGCCATATTACATATATCAATAGCACTGCTACTATTACGATCATTGTACCTAAATCGCCTATCCATTTTACCAGCCAGTCTTTTATTAATTCGCCCGTAGCGCCGCCCCACGAAAACTCCGCGCCTCTTGTAAAAAAAGCAAGAGAAACGCTTATAATAAGCAATCCCGCAACGATGTATTTAAATATAGGCCAAAGCTTGAATACTCTTCTCGAGGTCATTAAATTAGTGCCCAATGCAAAGAAGAAAAAGCTTATAAAAAAGGAGGCAATGCCAAAGCCGCTATATCCCAATGCGTGTGAAATGTAAGCTCCTGATACGCCAAATACATTTTCTATTTCTACATCTTTAACGGAGAATATTTTCACCCCGTAGTGTTGTACTATATCCTGATCTTCTCTCCATGTGGAAAGATACGAAGCCAGTGAAATAAATATAAACAAACCCATAATAATACTGAGAATACCCATAATAATCTTTATACGATTATCTTTTTTAGGTTCCTCAGCAACGATATCTTCCTTTGAATTATTTGCCATTATGTAATGTTACTAAAAATAAATTTTACTTACGTGCAAAAATAAAAGAAAGTTACAAGTATTTCAATTTGCTGAAAAATTAATTGCCAATAAAAAAGCAGCCGTTATTTTCGGCTGCTTTAATAATCTTAGAAAGATAAGGATTATTCAAATTTCATATCATCTATAAATCTGTTGATATCTTCTTTGGTTTCTCCTGTTTTTCTTTGTATTCTTCCTAATACTTCATCTTCCTGACCTTCTTCATACAGAAGATCGTCATCTGTAAGATCTGCCCATTGTTGTTTTAAATTTCCTTTTACAACATTCCAGTTTCCTTTTACCTGATCTGAAAAAGTGCTCATAGTTTTTAATTTTTAAATTTGAAAATAAATAATCATTCAAAAAAAAGAACGATTAAATTAACACTGTAAATCAGGCAATTATGAAGCCAAAAACGGCCCCTAAAAGTTAAACTTTTTTAAGTATTTGCTTTTAAAATTCTTAATAAGGTCTTTTCTTATTTCAGTTTCTCATCATTTTTAGTTTTGAATCTGACAATTCAAAAAACTAAAAAAAGTGCTCATCTATGAGCACTTTTTTTAGTTTATCTAATATGATTTTATCATACGGCTTCTATTTCCAGTACTACGCTTGACCTGTTCATGTGTATATCGGGATTGAATCCTACATTCATTAAAAAATCTCCGCTATAAATAGTATTCCCGGACACGGAAGATTTTTGATTTTGGTATAAATTCACTTCGGTAATTTTATAGTTCCTTTTTGCATCTAACCCCTGCAATTTTATTGGCCTGTGATTGGGTTTGTTGTACCGCCAGTTAGTTAAATAATTAAACATTACCGCACTGCTCTTATTTTCACTTACATACATCAGCGAGGCGTAGTCATGGTTGTAAGGGCTTTGCAAACGGTACATATCGCCATGCCAAACTATATTTTTAAAACGATCGTAATTTTTTATAGCATTTTTACAAAACTCTAATTCATCTTTATTAAGTTCATCCACCACAATATCAAAGCCGAGCTTTCCCATAGAAGCCACGTCAACCCTGTATTTTATAGGTTTATTGCTCCAGTTGGTTACGTGATTACAAACCGCCAGCGAAGGATAGTAATAGGAATAATCCCATTGCATAAAAATTCTATCTACAGGATCGGTATTGTCACTTGGCCAAAATTCTGTAAAATATTGCAGCAGGTTATAATCGCTGCGTCCGCCGCCGCCAGAACATAACATCATAGGCACTTTAGGATATTTTGCCCTTATTCTTTTCAGTACTTTCTCCAAGCCCCTGGTATACTCTACATACAAATGCGACTGCGGCTGGTTTGTACGTTCAAGATACTTGGAATGCCCGTTATAAATAGGCGCGTTACAATCCCATTTAATAAAAGCGAGCGACGGATTTTTTGTAAATAATTCATCTACCACATTAAAAACAAAATCCTGCACCTCGGGGTTGGTAAGATCTAATACCAGTTGATTTCTGAAATATATCTCCGGTCGATTTGGTTCTCTGATGACCCAATCCAATTTCTTTTCATACAATTCACTTTTGGGATTTACCATTTCGGGCTCAATCCATATCCCGAATTTAACGCCTGCTTTTTCCGCTTCCTTAACCAGGTTTTCCACACCGTTGGGAAGTTTCTTTTTATTGACCTGCCAATCGCCCAAGCCGGCATTATCGCCATTGCGTGGATATTTATTACCAAACCAACCGTCATCCAGCAGAAACATATTTACACCTAATTCTTTGGCGCCATCAAACAGGCTTATGAGCTTTTTCTCATCAAAGTCAAAATACGTGGCTTCCCAGTTATTGAGCAAAGTAAGCCGCTGACCTTCTCCATCGAGCAGGCTATACTTTCTTGTCCAGTTTTGTAAATTTCTGCTTGCCTGCCCCATACCTTTGTCAGATAATGTATAGATAAGTTTGGGTGTTTCAAAAGTGGATTTTGATTTTAATTCATACGCAGACTGATAAGCAGAATTGATGCCTGCTATTAACTTTAAATTTTTATAAGCATCAATTTCAAATTCTATTTTATAGTTTCCGTTCCATGCAAGTTGGCCCAGTAAAACATTGCCGGAATTTTCAGTAGCTTTTTCATCTAAATGCAACATAAAATTTTGCGATGAAAGCAAATTTTCTCTGGTGCCTAATACAGAAGATATTGTGTGAATACCTTGTTTTAAGGGGGTAAACTCTGGTTGCATTTCTCTTCCCCATCCACCATTGTAGCTGGTAAGGTAATAATCGTTATTGAAAAAATACAGGTTGGCAGAGGCGAATTTATTTAAGATTACCTTTCCATTTTCTTCATTTCTTATAACACACCATTGTGCAAAAACATCTTCATTGCGCCATACTTTATAATGAAGATCTACATAGAAGTTGTATACGGCATCTTTTAAAGTAACGACCGTTTCATCGGCACCATCTTCTGCTTTTGAAGTTTTGTGAGATTGATATATAAGGTCAAGTGAGTTATTGTTATCTGTGTGTACTGCTGCAATGGCAGGCTCGTTCATAAGGTTAGTGCCCGCAGCCGGATAAGCCAGATGATTGCGTATAGCACCTTCTTCAATCATTCTTCTTTGAGAAGCAACTTTGCCATAATCTGAAGTAGTAAATTTATTTCCAAAATAAGTGATCACCAAATGCCCTGTCTCATTCGTCTGCAACAACAAAACCTTATTGTTTGTTTCAATGGGGATAGTGATATTTTGCCTTTGCGCATCGACCGAAAAAGTAAAAAATAAGAATACAATAGCAAGAAAAAATTTTAAAATTCTCATGATAAATATTTTAGTTTGAAAAGTAATTATACAATTTTTTTATTAATAACTATCTAGTAACCGTTATTTTGCGTAAGATTCGGGTTGATATCTATTTGACCTTGGGGAATTGGCCAGAATTCGTGTTTATTAACCTGGATATTTCCAACTACCTGCGGATTCCATAGCGGTGTTCGTGTGGTATATACACCCCATCTTACCAGATCAAATCTCCTGTCACCTTCATGCGCAAGCTCCCAGCCTCTCTCTAAATACATATGTTCTCTGAATGCTTCTTGAGACATATTCGCCAAGGCAGGCAAGCCGGCTCTTTGTCTTACCTGATTAATATACGCATATTTATCATTATCATTCAATTCGTTCAATACTTCTGCATACATCAACAATACATCGGCATACCGGATTATGTAATGATCTATATTGGTTCTCTGTGAGTTATCATTTGGAATGGGTTCTCTGAATTTCTTGATGTGTGGTCTGTAAAACGCAATATGCTTCGGTGCACCATTCTCCTGTGGAACAAGAGAATTATATTCAGCCGGAAAATCGGCAGTAGATGTCCAGTAAGTGGCTTTAAATCTCTTATCGTTCGTTTTATCGTAACTATCGTAAAATTTTTCGGTAGGAATTCCATTGCTCCAGCCACCGCCTCTTGCCAGGCCAATACCGGAAGCATAATACAATTCTAAAGGAGCATAATTGGTATGAAAATCAGATCCTTGTCCGAAAGTGCCTCTTGTAAAATTAATAGTCCATACAGCTTCGGTATGCGGCTGTTTTTGCTGATTATAAATATCAGCATATTCAGCAACCAATGCATAGTTTGCGCCATATTTTTTCTGAACAATCAGTTCATTTAGAATTGTTTTAGCATCCTGTAATCTGTCTTTTTGATTCAATGGAAAACCCGCCATAGTAAGATACACTTTTGCCAGCAATGCAGCAGCAGATCCGGAAGTGAGTCTACCTGCGTTCTCCGCACCACTCCACTGATTGGGCAAATTATCTTTTGCAAATACTAGATCTGCAATAATAGCTGTATACATTTCCTGCGGTTCAGCACGCTTTATAGTGCGCAGAGGATCTATATCTGAAGAAGCCTCCAGAATCAGAGGTACGCCATTCCAGATGCGTACGGCATCAAAAAGCATCAACGCTCTTAATGCTTTTGTCTGAGCTTCTATTTCAGTTTTTTTGCTCTGTTCCAAGCTCACATTGTCAAGCGCCTGTAGAAGATAATTGGCATCCTTCAAATGATTGAATGTATACTCCCACATCCATTTAGGAACATCTGCAGTTGCATCGAAAGTAGCATTTAACCTGGCAATCTGGTTATGCATGGCCCAAGTACTCTTATCTGTTATTTCCTGCTCATCTGTACCCCACTCAAACCAATGCGGCGCTGCCCAACCATTGGAATACCTGTCTTGCGGATAACGATAAACCGTATTTAACCCTCCATTTAAATCTTCAGGCGTTTTATAAAAATTTTCAGGCGTTAAAAAACTTTTGGGGTGTTCTTCCAAAAACTTTGAACAACCCACTAAGAGAAAAATCTGTAACAGTATAACGAATTGAAGTATCTTTTTCATTTTTTATATTTTTAGTTGTGGTTAAATGGAATCACTTTAGCTGATTCGTTTTACTTGTTGTTAAAATGAAAGTTTTAATCCTAATATATAAGTTGTAGTTATCGGATAATAGCTTGTTCTGCTATTATTACCAATATCTCCATCTTCCGGATCCATACCGGTGAATTTGGTAAATGTAAATGGATTATAAACAGTTCCATAAAGTCTTAATGATGATGCTTTTAAACCACTGACTATTCTTTCAGGGAATGTATAGCCGAGCGTGATAGTTTTTACTTTTATGAAGCTGGCATCTTCTAAAAACTCGCTGGTTTTATCACTTCTTCTATTGCTTGCGTTAGCAGATGCTCTAGGATATTTATTACTCGGATTATCAGGTGTCCACCTATCGAGCATTTCTATCCTGTTGTTATCTACACCAGCACCGGAAAGTAAAATATAATTATTACCATTATACACATCCCTGCCCTGAGAGAATGTAGTAAAGATGGTAAGGTCGAAGTTTTTATACAAAAAGTCATTAGTTAATGATCCGTAATATTTAGGATAAAACGAACCGGCGAAAACCCTGTCATCGGCATCTATTTTTCCATCTCCGTTTTCATCCACATATCTTACATCTCCGGGTTTTGCTCCGAATTTCTTTGCTTCTTCCGCCTCATTTGCCTGCCATATACCGTTTGCGCGGATCATATATCTCTGCCCGATAGATAAAGGCTTGCCCACCCAATGATCTGTACCTATTCTTGTGGTAGTATCACCTAAAGATAATAATTCGTTCCTGTTGCTTGAAACCAGAAGCTTCGCATTCCATTTAAATTCACGATCAATTATACGCGCCTGTAAACCTAATTCAACACCCGTATTTTTCATATCGCCGATATTTTTATACACGTTTGGAAAACCGGATATAGATGGTATTTCAATCATTCTTAAAAGACCATTCGTCCTGGTATTGTAATAATCAAAATTAGCTGTAAGCCTGTTGTTCAGTATACTGAAATCAAAGCCCACATTAAATTGTGCGGTAGATTCCCATCTCAAATCAAAAGAAGGAATATTTTGTACATAATAACCTCCTGCTTCGGCATTATTCCAGTTGTAGGGTGCATAGCCTAGTCGTGCAAATGTCTGGTAAGGGTTGATTACATTTGAGTTTCCTGTTAATCCGTAACTCACTCTGAATTTCAGATCATTAATCCATTCCTGATTTTGAATAAAGGGTTCTTGTGATATTCGCCAGGCAAAAGCCCCGCTTGGGAAGAAACCCCATTTATTCTGCGCGCCGAACCTTGAAGATCCGTCTGCTCTAAAGTTTCCGGTGAATATATATTTATCGTGCAATGTATAAATAACTCTGCCAACGTATGATAACATTTGCCATTCTTCCAGGTAGCTGTATGGTTTTCTGGCAGGAGCTTGCCCCGATCCTAAGCTATAGGATTCATAAGCATCACTGGCAAAACCGGAGGCGGATGCACTAAATGACTCGTAATGGTTTTTCTGAGCTGAGAAAGCAGCAACCGCATTGAGATGATGAATTTCATTGAACGACTTTATAAAATTTATGGACGATTCACTGATCCAGTTATAGTTTAGCGTTGCGCTTGCATAAGCATATCCGTCAGATATTCTTCCGTTAATTTCATCCTGACCGCTTATCAATATAGGATTGTAGAAATTTACTTTGTTGTGATCTAATTCACCTGACAATTGGGTTTTGATATTCAGTCCTTCCATTATCTCGTAATTCAATGCTAATGATGAATTCAGATAAGGTTTAAAGTTTTTGTTTATTTGCAACTCTGAAAAAGCTACAGGATTTGCTCTTGGCGTACCCAAAGCGTTTTGGATCATAACATAATATACACCATTATCATTTTTCACAGGCGACATGGGATTACCTATATTAGCCGGAAAGAGTATGTTGGTAGCATCTGAACCTTTTTGCAAAGCAATGCTTAAATTATTAAAACTGCTTAAAGTAAATTTTTCACCTATTTTCTGAATAGCATTAAATCTTAAATTGCCTCTTTTAAAATAAGAATTGTTTACTATACCCACATCATTGAAATACCCTCCTCCAAGAAATACTTTTGTCCTTTCATTACCACTCGATAAAGATATCTGGTAACTCTCCGTAGTTGCAGATGGATTCGTAACCTGCTTCCACCAATCGGTGGACTGACCGTTATCTAACATTTCCAGTTCGGTAGGTAAAAAAGCATTACCGGGCATTTGTGTACCGTCACTTGCATATGATTCCCTCCTTAGCTCGGCAAATTGTTGTGCATTCATCACTTCAACAGGATTATTGAACCTTTTCACACCTTTGTAAACGTCAATATCTAAAACCGTTCTACCTTCTTTACCACTCTTAGTGGTTATCAAAACCACCCCGTTCGCGGCACGCGCGCCATAAATAGCTGTTGATGAAGCATCTTTTAAAATAGTTATAGACTCTATGTCTGATGGGTTAATAAGATTTACATTTCTGTTAGGAACAGGAAAACCGTCTACCACGTACAATGGTGTACCGCTACCTTCTGTCATAGAGTTATTTCCCCTGATGTTTAACAAAGGGCTTCCACCAGGGTTTCTGTCAGATTCTAATGTGTAAACGCCCGTGGCATTTCCCTGCAAAGCCTGCGCAATGTTTGCTGCCGGAAGTTTTTCTATATCCTGTGCTGACACAACCGATACCGCGCCAGTGAGATCGCTTCTCCGGACACTACCATAGCCAATAACTACCACTTCATCCAAAGCATCTTCTCCCGGAATAAGACTGATTGTAAGATTGTTTTGCGTACCGACCAAAACTTCCCGTTTTGCAAAACCTATGTACGAAAACTCAAGCACGGATGTATTTGCGGGTACCTGTATCGTGAAGTTTCCCGATTCATTTGTTGTAGTTATTTCCTTAGAATTTTTGACCGTAACAGTAACACCCGAAAGAGGATTGCCATTATCGTCATAAACAATGCCACCCACATTACGGGCTGTTTGTGCAATTGTACCCATTACCATGAAAAGAAGAAATATGGATAATAAGCTTAGAATTTTGGATTTCATAGTATTAAAATTTTAATGAGGAATTAGAGTATTTTTAAGAAACAAATGCAAAGTATTTTACAACTTTAAGAGATAGCTTAATTTGTTTAATCAAATTTCACAAATCATTATCAAAAAAGAATGTTCATTATTACTATAATAATGGATTATCTTACTGTTTCGATAATAACAAAAAGACCTTGTTTTCAACAAGATCTTTTCGGGTTAATTTATAGTATAGAATTTTAATGTCCTGTCATTACATTTTCAAGCTCTTCCAATGTTTTTCCTTTGGTTTCTTTCACGCGCAATTTTACAAAAACAAAGCCGACTAAACAGATACCAGCATAGATATAAAACGGTGTATAAGTACCGGTCTTTTCAACCAAGATGGGAAATGTAAAAACTAAAACTGCATAAGCCAACCATAAAGAAACAACAGCAACAGATGTGGCTTTACCGCGTATTTTGTTCGGAAAAATCTCAGAAATAAGTACCCATGTTACAGGCGCTAAAGTCATGGCATAAATAGCTATGGCAGCTAATAAAGGCCAAACGGCTGCCGACAAACCTTGTTGCAATAATATCGCACTGATAATATAAGAAACGCAGAGACCTAAGGCACCAAACAACATTAACGGTTTCCTTCCTAATTTATCAACCTGCCACATTGCTATCAAAGTAAAAACAAGATTAACCGCATTGATAATAACCAATTGTTTTAGCTGGTCGCCCAAGCTAAAGCCGATACTTTCAAAAATTCTTGCTCCGTAATTAAAGATCGCGTTTGCTCCGCTCCATTGTTGAAATACAGCCAATCCCATTCCTATAATAATTGCCGGCAATGCTGCCTTGCTGAACACTTCTTTAAAACTTACCTTTTTTGTATCCTCTCCTTTTAAAGTATTTTGTATGGAATTGACCGACTCTGTTGCATACACCTCTCCACCAATCTTATTTAAAATTACAGCTGCATCTTTTTCTCTCTTCCTCGCTACTAACCATCTTGGGCTTTCAGGAAGCCATAGTACACCTATCAGGAATAAAAATGAGGGCACAGCTCCGAGACCAACCATCCAACGCCAGGCATCATCACCGGCATCCCGTAATGCATAATTCACCAGACTCGTAATGAATATACCGATCGTTACTGTCAATTGGTTGATTGAAACCATTTGGCCCCGCATGGATGCAGGTGAAATTTCTGCAATGTACATGGGGGAAAGTACAGATGCCATGCCTACCCCTACGCCTGCCACAAATCGCGAAAAAATAAACACATCTCTTCCTGTAGAAAAGCCCATTGCCAGGGAAGATATTAAAAATATAAAAGCTGCTGCCATTAACGCCTTCTTTCTGCCTACCTTATCTGAAAAGGTACCGGCAAACAAACATCCTGCTATACAGCCCAATGCCAGAGAGGCAGTTAAAAAACCCTCCCAATATTCATTCAATGCAAACTGGTCTGCAAGAAATGGCAATGCACCTGCTATAACAGCAAAATCAAACCCGAATAAATAACCGCCCAATGCAGAAATAAAAGCCATTCTTATAATGTAAGATTTGTTGTAAGAGTACATGTATTTATATTTTAAAATAAAAAATTATTTTTTCAAAATAGCTTTGATAAAGGGTATCATGCGTATATACGATGCGGCACCCTGGTGATTGATGTCTGCTTCTACTACTTTTTCAAGTTCTTCTTTCGCCCTGTCATATTCACCTAATCCCAAATAACCAAGACCGATGAGGTATTGTGCATGGTTTTTATTTCTCTTATCCAAATCAAGATCAAACACAAGCAAGTCGGGCAAAGACACAGCAAAATAATCTATCTTCACTTCGTCATTATAATGTTCCCGACCAAAGTCTATAAACTTTTTATAAATGGCTTTTGCCTTATCCGATTCATTTAATTTATACCACGCTAATCCCTGGTAGAATATCTTGTCGGGTTGTGGATCGTTGTAATAAATTGCCTGTACAGGTTCACTGATACCGATAGTAGCTTTTAAAAAATAGTTCTTCGCTTCTTCTATATCTCCCAAACCTTCTAATACCAATGCCTTCAGGAAGTATACATCGTTTTCCTGCGCGTTATACAATTTACCCTCACCCAGGTTTTTAGGGTATTTTTCAAGTGATGATAAAAGTTGTAAAGCCTTCTCATAATCTTTATCAAGTATAGCTTTCTTTGCCAGTTCTGTATAGCCCAAAATAAACTGTCCCAGTACTTTCCCTTCGCCGCCTTCCCACGGATGAAATTTTCTTTGTGCAAGTAATGCTTTGGATTTTTCAAAATTTTCAAGATTATTATACAGAGCTATTCTTTCCAAGTATAAGTCGTCTCTGCTTTCTGTCAGCGCCAAATGTTTTTCAAGAAATTCAAGCCGTTCTTTGTAAGGCTTGCCCATTATCTTATATAATTGATCTAACTCCATCAAAACGCGCGCATCTGTTTCATCCAATAAAAATGCTTTTTCTAAATACTTCAAAGATCTTTCCTTGTCATTTTTTTTATTAAAATATGCCAAAGATAAATTTCTAAAAGGTGTAGCAAAAGTATCGTCCAATACAATGGCGCTTTCCCAGCACGCTATCGCTTCATCGTATTGTTTTTTATCGTACCAAAGATTACCCAGGTAATAATATGCTTTAGCATTTTGTGGATTCAACTTTATAGCTGTTGTAAGAATATTAATTTCTTCCTGCTTATTTGGAAATACATAATCGGCAGATAATTTTGATGCTACTTCAAAAAGTTCTTTTGCTTTCTCTTCATTGTAATGGCTTGCAAAATACCCCAAGTAATAATAGCATAATGGAGAAGTATTTTCATTGAGCTGTATGTATGTATTGATAATGGTTTCAGCCTCCTCATATAAGCCGGTATCAGCATAATCAAGGGATAGTTCGAGGTAATTATTCAAGGCATTGCGCATTAATTCTGTAAATCTTTTCAGCACCTCATTATCTTTCTCCAAAAGATATTTTTCAAACCAACAGCCATAATTGAATACATCAAGTTCTACGGATGCATCAATCAGATGTTTTGCTTTATCTGTATCGCCTGATTTACGCAAAAGAATAGTTTTCAAGTGCCTGGCTGTGATGCTGTGATAATTTCTCACTAAAGATTTTTCTATCAAATAAAGCGCAAGTTTATATTCTTGTTGTTTAGTCTTTATTTTGGTAAGCTGCAAAAAACCTGCATGCTGCCAGGCATCATTCCACACAGCTTTATAAAACGCGTCATAAGCCGCATGTTCATTTCCCTGTAGCTTCAGACACACGCCTAAATTATAATAAGGTTCGCCATTAAAAGGATTTGGATTTCTTTTAGTCAAAGTTTTTATCGCTGTTCGGAAATAGGATTCAGCCAGTGGAAACTGTCCTCTGCGCAGCAACAGCAAACCCATAGCATTGTTGCACTGTACATTTCCCGGCTCTCTGCTTAATCCTTCGCGGTAGTAATCTACCGGGCTGAATGTCGCATGCCTGTATTGTTCCAGGTGAAGTCCATTCAGGTATAATTCCTCAACGGATTCGATATCTTTTGGTGAAAGAGCAGCTGTTGCAGCCGGCGGAATTTCTTTTTCTTCTCTCTTTTCCTGCTTAAATTCCACTAAAATTTCTCCATTATGTTCAACGATAAATTTCCATTCAGTTAAGTCAATAGCTGGTATATTTGTTATGAATTGTTCACTAAAAATTTCTTCCGGAGAAATTGTGCCGGTAAATTCTTTTATTAATTTATCCTGGTAATAAATGCTGACCTTGCAATCTTTATATATTGCGGTAGCATAAACTTTTACAATTAAGCTATTGTTATTTTTAATTATATTGATCAATGCTTCTTTCGTTGCGTTTTTCACACCACCTGTTTGTGCAAACGGCATAAAATATTGTTCAAAGGTTTTTTCTTCATTGGGCATCAGCCATGTAAAATCTGGTTGATTGTCTGTGTATACACCGGTCATAAGCTCAATGTATGGACCGTCTTCGTCTGTAAGATGCCTATCCCAGGTAAAACCAAAATCTCCATTGCCCCATGTCCATTGTTTTTTGCCGGGCGAGAAATGATGATCGGCGACATGTAACATGCCAGCTTCTGTGTCGTGCTCGTAGCAACCTATAAAATCATACTCTGATTCAATAGCCATGTAGGAAGTAGGCACCGGTATGGTATCATATCTTGAAATATCTGTGCCGGGCGCATAATCAACTTTATAATATGTACCTTTTGCTATGGGGAAAGAAGATACATCACGTTTGCCATGATCAAACACCGCATACACATCCGGCGGAAAAATAGACTGGTAATGAGCGTTTACTTTCACCGCAGGATTAGCCCACCACAGAAAAGTTTGCGGCAGTTGGGTTCTATTAAACAATTTGCCTTTTATTTCCAGATACGCTTTGTCAGGATACAATGTAAAACCGGCCGTACCTTTTGTTCTGAACATCACTTCTATCTCATTCACCCAAACAGTAACGCTGCCGTCTTCATTCTCTTTTATCGCAAAGTCCACAGGCTGAAACGTACTTGGTCTGTGGTGTTGCGGCCAGTTGAATTCTATACCTCCGGATATCCATGGACCCGTAAGTCCTACCAATGCCGGTTTTATAACCTGATTGTAATAGACAAAATCCCTCTGGCGAATTTTATCATACGCACGTTGCACTCTTCCTCCTAATTCCGGAAGAATCATTATTTTTAAATAATCATTTTCTAAAAAAACTGCATTGTATTCTTTATCTTTTTTCTCATCGGAAATAGATTCCACAACTGCGTGCGGGTACACAACTCCGCTACTACCCTGGTAAACTCTTTTTTCTAGAAATAATGGATTTTTTTCCGGCGCCCCTACTTCGTAAGTAGGTATTATTATCTTCTCGCACCAAGCATGAACTTTCATCAGTATATTTTATTTTTTATATCTTAATCAAGTGAAATATTTGATATGTATTTGTAATACATCTCAAAGTTCTTAAATCTAAAATTAGAAACAATAGTCTTTTTTTGTAAAATGATGGATTAAATTACTATATACATTAATTTACAGGATATAATTTAAACAGAATTGCATCTTCAGGATTTATATCAAACGAATATAACGCATCATCTTTACCCCACACAGCTATTGTATCATTAGTAAGAAAATCTTTTATTATATAGTTTTCATCCTTAAGCCCTATCTTGTTTCTATGAAAGGAACTTTTATATTTATCCTTTTCAGAAAAATTAAACGCAGAAACCAGCACTGTGTCTTGAGGCAAATAAAAACTTAGTCGCTGATTTTCTGTCAATCCGTCTGCAATTTTTAAAGGTATAAATGCTTTGGGGCTGCTAAAAAACCTGCAAACATTTTCATTATCTAAATATTTTTTTGCTCTTCTCATTGCATCGCTATTTCTAAAATCAGTACCGTCTCCGAATATACTTCCCAACGTTATCATAGAGTACAGTCTTATTTTTATATCTTTCTCAGAAAGATCCGCGTTATTCTGAAAATTTTTCATCACTATCACATCCATATTTGTAAAAGGCAAAAGTGTGCCATGTACCCATCCTAAATGTGAAGATGTGATCATGGAAGAAGCTGTACTGCCATAATGCGGAAATTCTTTTTTGTCATCTCTTAGGTGTGAGTAAATATCGGTTGATAAAAAGCGGGCATGTGCATACTGATGAGGAAACATAGGAGATATAGCATGAGTAATAAATATATCGTGACCCAAAATGGAATCTATTAGTTGTTTTAGCATCTTCATACCATAATTGTAGCCTTCCATGCCAGAACGGATATTTTTGTTATATCTTACAGTTGACTCCATTGCACCGGCAGAGAGAAAATCTATTTTTAAAAACTTAGCATTTATAGTTTTTGCCTTTTGAAGTTCGGCAATGATTCTTTTACGGGTAGCGGGGTGCGTAGGATCTAAAGGGAACGCACCAAAATCACCGTCTTTATAAATAATAGTTTTGCCTGAATTGTCTTTCAATGTTACATCTCTAATATACTCGTTTGTATGTTGCAGTTTACCCGTCTCTACAGAATTTTTCCACGTCCAAATAGCAAAAGGAATAAAATAAAAGCCCATTTGTTGATTACGTTTTTCTCCATATTTTCCTATGGATGCTAATACTTCTGTGGTATAAATAGATTGGTCATAAGAGTCTATACTCATAACGGGTTTGGCGTATCTGTTAAAATTATTCATCGAAGAAATAAAATCAGATACTTTCGCAACTCCATCGGGCATCATTATCCCTTTATGTCCTAAAACATTTTCCACCCCAAAACTATTCCAGTAAAAAGGCGCATAACCATTCCAATATAACGATCCTGAAATTTTTGCATTTAATTGTCCATAGAGTTTATAAGCATTATGTATATAATCATCGTAACAAATAAAAACTAAAGGAGAAAATATTTTTTTTCCTTTCATAGTACCATGTGGCACCACATCATGCGTCCCATCGAAACCGCCAAATTCTTTCGGAAGTGTCGGATTATCTTTTGTTGAAGCGCCTCCATATACAATGAGATCATTTATACTTCCTCTGTTTTCAGATGTTTTGTATTTTATACCTGTTTTCCAAAAATTATGAGACAAATTGCCAATGACGATTCCGTTCATTTTTTCATAATCATACAAAGAAGTAAATTCATAACCTTCTCCCTGCATATATTGATTATTCCAATCTACAGTAAGATATTTTACCCAGTTATCATTATCATAGGGAACATCTAATAGTCTTGGTTCATTACCATTGACAAAAACCGTATTGTTTTTATCCGCAAGTGTTGCAAAAGGACTGATGAGGTTGCTTTCCAACAGTGGTGTATTATTTTTAGCTTCTGCTACAACACTACTTAAAATGTAAGGTTGATTTTTATAAATGGTAATGTGTTGTACAAGTCGCAGAGGCTTAGATTCATCTTCATGAATAAAATTTACAATTATTGATTGCCCTATAGCATCCTTATTTTGTTCAATAGTATAGGTATGCTTAGCAAACTCGTTTGTAGTAAATACTCCTTTTTCCGTATCATGAAATACAGCCACGGTACTTTTAAAGAAAGTGCCATTAGGAAAGATGTAGTCTATTGTTCCTGACATAAGATTTAAATCAATCTGATAATAATCGGATCTTATCAACAAGTTTCTATCGGTCTTTTCTACAGATTGTGGAAAGGCTGCAGAGCACATAAACACAAGGATTAAGAGCAATTGTATTGCTTTCTTTGTATTACCAATCATAATTAATAGCCGGGATTTTGATCTTCTAATTTAAGTGTCCTATTATTTTGAAACTCTTGAAAAGGAATCGGATATAGCAAATGTTTAGGAGAAACAATATTTGCTGCTACAGGATTATGCTGCTTTGTTCTTTGTACCAACAATCCCCACCGCTTCAAATCGAACCAACGCCATCCTTCAAATGTCAATTCCTTCATTCTTTCTGTTACCAAGCTATCTCTCAATTCTGCCTGCGTTGGGTTATGGCCTAAACTTACTTCTAAATTAGGAGCTTTTGCCCGTGCTCTTATTCTATTAAAATGAGATAATGCCTCTGATGTTTTATTCAGTTCATTTAAAACCTCGGCATACATAAGCACAGCATCTGCATAACGGAGTACATATACATTTCTTGATGACTGAGCAGCTTGTTGCCCATCTCTTTGTTCATATTTTTTAATGTGCGGATCTCCCACATCCTGCCACCACCAGTTCAAACCTGGTGCACCATTCGCGTCATAATATATATGTCGCAGCGAGGCATTCTTTCTAACAGTGTCCAAGGAAGAATAAATACTAACACCATATTTTGTGGGAAGTGCAACGTGGCCACCACCGCCCGGCTTATTGCTTGCCATATTCCAACTGCCCAATACATTCGTTAATCCCTGTGTAAAATTTAACTCCGTTGAAAATTGTACCTCAAAAAGAGATTCTCTGTTATTTTCGTTTTCTTCTTTAAATAAATTTGCAAAATCAGGAAGTAAGCCAACTTCGCCATCAGTCATTACAGATTTTAAAGTACTCTCCGCATTAGGATATTCTTTTAAGGTCAAATATACTTTACCCAGCAACGTCTGTGCCGCTTGTTTATTGGCTCGTCCGGGTTGAGCAGAACCTTTTCCAGGTAAACTTGCAATTGCATCTGTCAGATCTGATTTGATTAATGCATACACTTCAGATTCGGGTGTACGAGGATATCCATCTTTATCATATTGTGCATTGGGTTTCTCTGTAGGCATTGGCACTGCCCCGAATAACTGTACCAAATTAAAGTATACTAATGCACGCATAAATTTCGCTTCGCCTAATAATCTTTTCTTAACATCCTCTCCTATATTAGCCGAAGGCAGATATCTAATAGCTGTATTAGCATTTCCTACAGTTGTATAGCTACCTTGCCAATAGTATTGAATTACTGAATTCTGTGCGCTTAATTGCGTATTATCATAACTGTTCAGCGCTGATAATTGCAGCCAATAGCCACCCCACGTTGGTACAAAATAGGATATTCGTCCTTCATCAGTACCAATAGATCCAATCAACGCAAGCTCTCCGGATTTTAAGGAGGAATATTGCTTATATATGCCTGTAATACCTCCTATACTGCCTGCCTCATCACTATACACCTGTTCCGGTGATAAATAGGACTCCGGCACATAATTTAAATCTTTATTACAAGATGTTGTAATGAATAGTATTAGAAAGAACAGTAAACTGAACTTAATTATATTGTTTTTCATTTGTATTCGTTTTATTATTTAAATAAATTAAAATCCTACTCTCAATCCCAAAGCTGTAGTTGTATATCTGGGATATAGTTCATAACTGCTTCCAGACCAGGTGCCAGTGCTTATTTGAGATATTTCCGGATCTACACCTTTATATTTGGTAAACAGGAATGGTTCTAAAAACTGAATGTATACATTCATGGATCTTATCTTCATCCTTTCTACTATTTTAGTGGGTAAATCGTAACCGAGCGTAATGTTTCTTATTCTGATATAATCTCCCTTTTGAACCGCAAAACTTGACGTTCCCGTTGGAGAAGTTTTAGTAGCATTTCCAAATGCATTCGGTCTGGGAATATCCGTATTTGTATTTTCACGGACTATAATATTGCCATTTACATCTTTTACTTCTTTTGTCCAAAAATTGAGCCCGTCTTTTATGGCTAATCTCCGCCCATCAGAATATAAATAATCCTGATAAGCTTTATTAAAAATACTATGCCCATACATATAACTTGCAAATATTGTAAGACTAATTCCTTTGTAGTTCATATAATTCCATATACCTCCCCAGCCCTTAGGTGTAGTTCTGCCCACAATAGTCATATCATAAACATTGAGCTTGCCATCGTTGTTAATATCCCTTATTTTTACACTGCCTGGTTTTACGCCCAATGCCTTCATCATTACAGTATCAGCTGTACCTTCCTGGTAAATACCATCATATACATAATCTATCAACAAACTGTTGGGTGCCTCTCCTACTTTTAAGTCGGGACGTAAAGAATCTATACCCGGCAACAATTCTGTAATTTTAGAAGTGAATACTGAAAAATTAAATTCTGTTTGCCAATTGAAATCAGTTGTTTTTACCAAATGTAATTTTAATTGCAGGTCAACGCCTTTAGTATTCATACTGGCTACATTAATTGTTTGATTCGCATAGGCGGTTGACATTGGCAAGGGAAGATCAAGAAGCAGGTCTTTAATATTTTTGTTATAATAGTCTGCTACGAACGATATCCTGTTATTCCAAAAAGCGAAGTCCATCCCCACATTAAATTGATGTTGCTGCTCCCAGCGCAAATCTTTATTGGCCAGATACGACGTATTTATCTGATATCCTTTTACTACATTCTGTCCATCAAAAGGATAACCCGATGAAGTCATCGCTGAATAGATTGCATTGTAAGTTCTGTTGTAGTTACCTATCACCCCATAACTGATTCTGAACTTAGCATCAGTAACAGCAGCATTTAGTTTTAGATCATTCATAAACGGTTCATCTATTAATCGCCAGGCTGCACTTACAGATGGAAATATGCCATAGCGATTATTTTCGCCAAAATAAGAAGACCCGTCTCGTCTAACACTGGCATTAAAAATATAACGATCTTTAAACTTGTAAATTACACGTGCCAACTGAGACATTAAAGCCCAATTGTGAAAACTACTTCCTATAGTGCGTTCCGTTGCAAGATTCATATCCTTGTAAGAGGTCTTGTCTGACGGAAATCCGGTACCTCTCATATAATTAAATTCCTGTCTTCTTTTCTCAAAAGTTAATCCGGCTAATGCATTTAAAGAATGATCGGGATGAGGATTATAATCATAATTTAGGGTATTTTCAAAAGTATAATCTCTGTAATTAAAATTTTGTAAAGAGCCGTAACCTCCTAAGGTATAGCTGCTGTTGATGTTAACAGTTCGTGGAGCATAAAAATAATTTTTACTGTTGTAAATATCTGCACTGAAAGAAGTTCTGAACAGAAGATCTTTAACAACTTTGTATTCCAATGCCAGATTACCCAATACCCTGTCATCATTTTTGTATGTTGGATACTGAGTCAATACTTCAGGATTATTTATAATAAACAAACTTCCTTTCGTAGGATCCATATAAACGGTACTCATCCCTGCAGAATCATTGTACGGCATAAGTGGACTCATCGTTAAGGCATTGTAATAGATTTGCTGATTTAATAATTTATTATCTACATACGAAATATTCGTATTCATCATTGCTTTTAATCTGCTTGTAATTTGTGTTTCTCCGCTTGCGTTAAGTGAATACCTTGTAAGATTAGAATTCTTTATTATTCCATCCTGGCTATAATAATTTCCGCTTATATATAACCTGTTTTTTTCATTACCACTTGAAACACTTATTGTATGATTATAAATGGGCGCATTTTGCAATATTCTTGATATCCAATCATAGCTTTTACCTTCTCGGATGCTTTGCAATTCTGAACTATTGAAAAGTTGATAATCGAATCTTTTGGCTGTAGTGGTATCGTTTAACATTAATATCTCTCCGCTCTCGTCGTAATATGCAAGTCTTCTCAACATTTCATATTCTTTACCATTAATAAAGTCAAATGTTTTTACTGGTTTTTGTATTCCAAAATAGCCGCTATAATTAATTGTGGCAGTGCCTCGTACTCCTTTTTTTGTAGTTATTATTATAACCCCTTCTGCTGCCCGGGCTCCGTAAATAGCTGCCGCTGACGCATCTTTCAACACATCAATTGATTCTACATCTTCCGGATTAATTTCGCGTATATCTCCGGTAGTGATTACGCCGTCTATTACATATAGAGGTCCATTACTTACATTAATAGAATTTATTCCGCGTATTCTTGCCATTGAACCAGCTCCGGGCTGGTTTCCCGAACTGGTAATTTGCAACCCCGCGACTCTGGATTGTAGCGCCATATTGATGTTACCTACGGGCATTTCCTTTAACTGTTCTCCACTGATACTGCTAATTGCGCTGGTAACATCTTTTCGCTGTTGCCTGCCATAACCGATAACTACTATTTCTTGTCCTGCTGTGTAATTAGGGATCATAATAACGGTCATATTAGGTGCAGCACGTAAACGCAAAGAATCGAAGCCTATACTGTTGAAAAGTAGAAAATCTCCCTCTCTGGCATTTATAGTAAAACTTCCATCCCCTGCTGTTAATGTACCTCTCGTTGTACCTTCAATCATGATAGAAACTTCGCTTACTGGTCTCTGGTCTTCGGCACTTATCACCTTTCCACCGATAGTAATATCCTGCGCCTTAGCAGAAAGTATACCAATAAAAAAGCATAACAACTTTAAAAAGAGTACAGATATAAATTTAACAGTTTTCATTTTTAAAAAATTTTTATTATTAAATCTTTCTTAATATTTATGTAAAATTGTGATAATTTTTAAAATAAAGAATGTTCGTTCTTACTGTAATAATGGACAATTTTACTATCTCAGCACTTTAACAACAAACTTTGAAAAATTGTTTTGTAATTTTAAATTGATGAAAAAAAATACTATAAAAAAAGTACGTGAAGGATTTCAGGGACAAAGACAAATTTCAGTACCTCCATATATTGTAAGGAATTTTTTGTCGAAAAACCCTATTACCAGGCAATTATTTATTACGCATATAGGCTATTACCCTAAGGCACAGTTTCATCATGTAGAGAGGCCACAAGGCAGCAACCAGAATATTCTCATATACTGCGCTGAAGGTAGCGGATGGACCCAAACGGACAACACGCTTACAGACATTTCAGCCTCACAGTTTATTATTATTCCCGCTAAAAAACCTCATAGCTACGGCGCTTCAGAAGATAATCCCTGGAGTATTTACTGGTTTCATTTTCAAGGCGAGATAAGCGAATCCATCATGCAATTGATCTTAAATCATTTTAAACAAAGAAATGTAAACATTACTTTTAATGAGAGCAGATTGCGATTGTTTGAGAATATATACGAGAATCTTTCGTTAGGATATTCTAACGAAAATCTGCAATATATCAATATGGTATTTTATCATTTTTTATCTTCCTTAATCTTCGAAAATAAATTCAAAAATCTTAATAAAGGAGAGCGGGATATTATAGAAAATACCATTGAATTTATGGTAGAAAACGTAATGCAACCTATGACACTTGACAATTTTGCTTCTTTTGCCAATCTCTCCGTATCAAGGTTCTCCACATTGTTTAAGAAAAAAACCGGCTATTCTCCAATTGATTATTTCAATCACCTGAAGATCCAAAAAGCCTGTCAGTTCCTGCTTTTTACAGACTATAATATTAAAGAGATCGGAAATAAATTAGGCATTTGCGATCCATATTATTTCTCAAGAATGTTTACTAAAACAATGTCTGTATCGCCTAAAAATTATAGAAAAAATAATAAAAGATAAAAAAGAAGTTTTACAGCATTTCCTGCAGTTTGTTTATTACGGTATCTACTTCCTCTTTTGTGTTGTATTTAGAGAATGAAAATCGCACCGGAATTTGATTCGGGTCTTTATTGATAGCCCTGATAACGTGAGAGCCTTGCATGGCGCCGCTTGTACAGGCACTGCCACCCGAAACACAAATATTATTAATATCTAAATTAAAGAGTATCATCTCTGATTTTTCTGTTTTAGGAAACGATACATTAAGTACGGTATACAGACTTTCACCAAAAACATCACCGTTAAAAGTTACTTGTGGCATATGCTGTTTCAACGCTTCTGCCATATAAAACTTTATTTCGGAAATATGTTTTCTTTCTGCTTCATAGTTTTCTGTTGCTATCTCCAGTGCTTTAGCAAAACCTACAATTCCGTATATATTCTCGGTGCCGGCACGCATATTTCTTTCCTGTGCTCCTCCTTTTATGAAAGGTTTTATTTTTACATTTTCATTGATGTAAAGCATTCCTACGCCTTTAGGACCGTGAAATTTATGCGCAGAAGCTGTAGCTAAATGCACCGGGCATTCTCTTAAATTAAAAGGATAGTGGCCTACCGTTTGCACCGTATCACTATGAAAATAGGCTTTATATTTTTTGCATAATTCTCCTACAGCATACAGGTCCAGAATATTACCTATCTCATTATTGGCGTGCATCAGAGATACAAGCGTAGTATCTTCTGACTCTGCAAGCAACTTCTCTAAGTGAACCATATCCACATGTCCATTGTCCAGAATATTCACAAAACTTACTTTTATTTCTGTCTGGCATTTTAAGTCTTCAATCGTATGCTCTACGGCATGATGCTCTATTGCCGACGTGATAATATGCTTGCAGCCTAAATCCCTTACTGCCGCCAGGATTGCCGTATTATCACTTTCTGTACCGCCGCTGGTAAAGAAAATTTCAGCAGGATGCGCATTCAGCAAGCGTGCTACAGTTTTTCTTGCGTTCTCTACCGCCAACTTAGTTTCTCTTCCATAGCTGTATATAGAAGAAGGATTACCAAAATGCGTGGTAAGATAAGGCATCATTACTTCCAAAACCTGTGGATCCAACGGAGTTGTAGCTGCATTATCAAAATATATCCTGTTACTTTTCATCCGTATAATTTTTTGTTTTTTAACGGTTGCCGATTGCTATCGGGAGAACGCCGCATATCCATAGCTCTGTGCGAGAAGAATGTATCATGCTTCGTTCATCTCTTACATTAAATAATAATTATTTAGGCGCAAATGTAGTTTAATATATTCACTTGAAAAAAAACCGTACGCCTTTGTAAGCGTACGGTTTTCAGGAAATGTATAGTTGTATTTGTATTTATTCTTCTGCAGCTTCTTCATTAATAAAACTTTCTGCCAGCTCTGTCAATGCTACATCGCAAACTTTTTCTTCCTCCAATGTTTGCGTTAGCAATTCCTGAACTTTGGTATGCCCCATGTGCTTGGCAAATACACGCAATGTACCGTAAGAGGCTATTTCGTAATGTTCTGCTTTTTGTGCTGCTAGTATAAGGGCAGCATCGCGTGTCATAGAGTCGGCTTCAGTATCTTCAATTACACTTTTTCCTTCTTCTATAATTCCGGCCATTGCATCGCATTTTTTGCTCATTGCTTTTTTACCCAAGTTTTCAAATACTTGCTTTAACCTGTCAATATGTATTTGTGTTTCGCCATGATGCTTATCAAAAGCGGCTGCCAATTGCTTGCTGGTAGCGGCTTTTTTCATTTTTACCAAAGCTTTTAATAAATTATTCTCTGCCCAATAAAGGTCTTTTAATGAATCCAGGAAAAATTTATGAAATGCTGAATTTTCCATTACAGATGTATTACCTGTACTTTTTGTATTTGATTTCTTTGCCATAGTTTTAAATATTTTTAGTTTATAAAAAATAAAGTACAAGAATAAATCCAATCAGTATATCTTTAATTTATACTTTTGTTAAAAATATGATTTCCAAATATTTACACAAGGATAAAATAATTCCGTATTTTTTTTATTTTTAAAACAACTTACTATACAGCGAGTGATGACAAACAAAAAAAGACCCTTTTTGTAAGAGTCTTTTTGTAATAGCCGAAATGTATTTTGCTACATCAATTCCTTGATGTCTTTCATTATTTTCTTGGCGATGTTGTCTGCCGTAGTTTCAAAGTTGCTTTCAGAATATATTCTGATAATGGGTTCTGTATTGCTGGTGCGTAAGTGTACCCAATCTTTGTCGAACTCTATTTTGAGGCCGTCTTCTGTATTAACCGGATTATTTTTATAATTATCTTTTATTTTTTCAAAAATGTAACGTACATCTACTCCGTTTTCCAGCGTGATTTTATTTTTACTGATGAAATAACTTGGATAAGATGAACGCAATTTTTTGATAGATACATTTTGCTCTGCCAGATGCGAAAGAAACAAAGCTATACCTATTAAAGCATCTCTGCCGTAGTGCAGATCAGGAACTATTATACCTCCGTTTCCTTCTCCTCCTATCACCGCATTAGTATCTTTCATTTTGTTCACCACGTTTACCTCTCCTACCGCGCTTGGTGTGTATACACCGCCGTGTGCTTCTGTTACATCTCTTAATGCCCTGGTTGAAGACATGTTGCTTACGGTGTTGCCTTTTTTATGTTTCAAGACATAATCGGCTACAGCTACAAGAGTGTATTCTTCCCCGAAAAGACTTCCGTCGTCATTTACAAAACAAAGCCTGTCTACATCAGGATCTACCGCTATGCCTAAATGTGCCTTTTGCTTTACTACTTCATTGCACAACTCTGTAAGATGTTGCGGAAGCGGTTCAGGATTATGGGCAAAATTGCCGGTGATTTCTTTATTAAGAACAATTATGTTTTCTTCTTTTATACCAAGCTTCAACAATAATTCGGGCACCGCAATAGCGCCGCTGCTGTTTATGGCATCTACCACTATCTTAAAGTTTTTTGCAGCTATTGCATCTTTATTTACCAGCGGATAGTTTAAAATAGCCTCTATATGCTTGTGTAAGGCATCGTCATTTTGTGTTACGGAGCCTAACTTATCAACCGAAACGAATTCAAAATTTTCTTCCTCCGCATTTTCAAGGATTTTTTTACCATCTTCACTGCTTATGAACTCTCCTTTATTGTTTAAGAGCTTAAGAGCGTTCCATTCTTTAGGGTTATGACTTGCAGTAAGTATGATGCCTCCATCGGCTTGCTCAAATACCACCGCCATTTCCACTGTAGGTGTAGTACTTAATCCCACATTGATAACATCTATACCCATTGCTACTAATGTGCTCACTACTATATTCTGCACCATTTCGCCACTCATTCTGCCATCTCTGCCTACCACAACTTTGGCTTTACCGGAGGCATTTTGCCTGATCCAGTTGGCATAAGCTGCAGAAAATTTTACGATATCTAAAGGGGTGAGATTATCTTCCGGTTTCCCTCCAATGGTACCTCTAAAACCGGAAATGCTTTTTATTAATGACATAATTTTTAAAACTGAGAAGACTCTCTTTTATTTTATAACCTGAAACTTTCCATTATCCACCGGTTTGCCTTTTGCATCTACCAGCTGGTAAATATATACACCTCTGAAATAAGCGGAAAGATCTATCTTAATGATGGATGCGTTCACGTTTAGCTCAGTCATTTTTTTACCGGTAAAGCTGTAAATTATCAATTTGTGCCTGGCGGTAACAGCCAAATTATCAAAACTGAAATTAATATAGGAAACAGCGGGGTTGGGATAACACTTTACAATATTAGTAGAAACTATAGAAAAAGGTATGGCCTCTGATGAATATAAGGTATACGCATTTGCTTTGTTTACATTTATACCGAAAGTAAAAATCGTAAACAAAAGAAAAAAAGCAGCAAATGATTTTATACGTATAAATCTATTCATCTAATTCATTGTTAAGACAAAAATAATGTAAATTTTATTATTTCGTACATCATTCCGCAAAATTAACATACAAAAAAAATCGGTCGACTCTGTTTAGAATCAACCGATTATATTAAGTTTAAAAAAATCGTATATTAAGGATGGTTGTGGCCTTCGTGCCCCGGTTGTGTAGAACCCTGTGGAGCCGCGCCGCCTTGCTGCTGTTGCATTTGTCTTTGCAATTCTGCTATTTGCTCGGGAGAAAGCTGCGGTTGTGCAGACTGAGCCGGTGCATCTTTTACATCTAATACTTCTACTTCAAACACCAGGTTAGAGTTGGCAGGAAGACCCGGCATAGCTCTGTTGCCATAGCCTAATGTGGCAGGAATAAAGATTTTGCCTTTTCCGCCTTTGCTAAATGCAGCCAACCCATCGTCGAAGCCTTCTATAGATTGTCCGGCTCCTATCAATACTTCTAGTGGTGCAGTGCTTTTACCGCCTGTAGAGTCAATATTCTGATCAAAAACAGTTCCGTCAAAAGTGTAGCCTTTGTACTTTACCACCGCTACTTTGCCCGAATCTAATTTAGGAGCAGTACCCGGATTTTCAATTTGTACAAACGCGCCTTTTGGTGTTTTTACTGCGGTAATGTTATTATCTTTTAAGTATTTTTCCACCGCTTTGGTTTCGTCCAGTATGGCGGTTTTCTTTCTTTCTTCTTCTTTTTGTTCAAATAATTTTACTTCTTTTTCGAAATCTGCTTTGGCAGAATCTTCAGAAGTAAACACATCCAGGATGCTTAATTTACCTTTTACAAATCCTCCTTTGGTATATACGTCGTTTTCCATCACCATTTGTTTGGCCAAAAGACTATCAACGCTTACTCTGAATTCTATGCTGTCTCCTACTTTACCATACAACAAAGGTTCTATGGGTGTAAGGTATACCTGGCTGGATGTATCGTAAGGTACATACTGTGGCATAGTGCTGTATGTTTCGTTAATAGTAGTATCGGATTTTCCTTTTCTTTCTATTGCAAAAGAGAAATGAAATTTTACGATATTTCCGGGCTTTAACTCCTTAGGAGCTTTTGTATTGTAGCCTTTAGCTTTTCCGGAAAATATTTTATATTCCATTCCGGATTTTGATTTTTGGTAATTGGTGTTACAAGATATTAAAACCATTACAAGTGCCGCAAAGGCAAAAATTAATCTTTTCATTTATGTATGTATATTAAAATTTTGGCGAAAGTAAATAATATATTCGATATTCTTATCAAAATCTTGATAATTCGTCCTTATACATCGGCAGTAGATTTTTAAACTGCTGCACGGTTTCTTCCAGTGTATTCTGGCTGCTTCCGCCGGCCGCATTTTTATGTCCGCCGCCATTAAAATGCGCGCGCGCAAATTCATTTACATCAAAGAGTCCTTTGCTTCTGAAGCTCCATTTTCTTTCCTCTCCCCTGTCTATGACAAGCGCCGCTAAACGAATACCGTTTACAGAAAGAAGGAAATTTACGAAGCCTTCGGTGTCTCCTGTTTGTGTATTGAATTTAATAAGATCTGTACGCGGAATAGCCATCAATGCTGTGTTGTAGTCATAAAATAATTCCATTCTGTTCAATAAGCTGTTGCCTAAAAAGCGTAGGCGATCTTCCAGGAAGCTGTCATATACATATTCATGAATGGAGGTATGGTCTATGCCCAGCTCTTTGAAATGCGCCGCGGCCAAATGCACCTGCGCCGTGGTGGAAGGAAAACGAAACGAGCCGGTATCGGTCATTAAACCGGTATATAAGCATGTGGCTATATTCTTGTCTAACAACGAAGCATAACCGCTTTCAATGATAAAGTCATAAACCATCTCGCAGGTAGAGCTTTTATACACGTTACTTACACCATAATCAAACACTTCTTCCTGCGGTTGCCTGTGGTGATCTATCAATACTTTGACACAATCCGCATCCATCAACACCTGCTCCATAGTTTTTGTACGATACATCACATTAAAATCAAGGCAAAACAAAGTATTTGTATGCGCTATGATCTGGTCTGCCGCTTTTTTATTTTTCTCATATTCTATCACCTCTTCTATACCCGGCATCCAGTTTAGAAAAAACGCCCAGTTCGTAGGCGCTATTACTGTAACTTCATGACCAAGATTTCTCAGGAAATGATACAAGCCCAAGGTAGAGCCCAATGCGTCGCCGTCGGGCTTTTGATGCATGGTAATGACTACTTTTTGAATCTGCTGCAGCTTGGGATAATATTCTTGTATGGGTCTCATTCAATTTTTTTGATTACTAAGCGGCAAATTTAAAGTTTATTCTTATGAACAATCAGTTAAAATCGTTATTTTACATTTTGATAAAAAATAAAAAAATAGTCTACCAAATTGGTGTAGTAATTATTTATTGCTATTTTGCAAGCCTAAATAACTATGACAGCACAAGTAAACAATGAACTGATAAACCTGCTTTTTGCCAATCATGAAGGAGAGTATGATTTTATGCCCTCCAGGAATGTGATTGAAAAATGGTTCCAGGATCTGTATAAATTATTCTTCCCCGAATATTTGCTACCCCGCGCGGATATTGAATGGCAGTTGCGCAAAAATCAGGATTTACTATTCTATATCGTAAAAAAAATTTTGAAAGATAATGCAGTGGCCAACGAGCAGACCAACAGGTTTTACAACGCGCTGGCCGGCATATACAAAGATTTGAATACAGATGCCCAGGATATTTTTAACAACGATCCGGCTGCCAACTGCATCAGCGAGGTTATTAATTCCTACCCGGGATTTTATGCCATTTGCGCATACAGGATAGCTCATTATTTTGAAGCAGAGCTGCACTTGCCGTTAGTGCCGCGTATTCTTACCGAATATGCGCATCACAAAACAGGAGTAGACATTCACCCGGGTGCTAAAATTGATGTGCCTTTTTTTATTGATCATGGCACGGGCATCGTTATTGGCGAAACCTGTGTGATAGGAAAGAACGTAAAAATATACCAGGGTGTAACCTTAGGCGCGCTGCAGGTAAGCAAATCAATGGCCGAACAAAAGCGCCATCCTACCATTGAAGACAATGTAGTGATATACGCAAACGCTACCATACTCGGCGGCAGTACTGTTGTAGGAAATAACAGCGTGATCGGCGGTAACGTTTTTCTTACGGAAAGTGTAAATCCCTACTCAACCGTTTTTCATACCAACGAAATATCCATTAAAAACAGAAAAAGCAAAACCGAGATTATCAATTTTATAATATAAAACAAAAAAACAATTATGATATACAACAATGTATTGGAAACAATCGGGAAAACACCCATTGTAAAAATCAACAGATTATTTGGCGATACACACCAGGTGTATGCGAAAATAGAAAAAGCAAACCCCGGCGGCAGCATCAAAGACCGTATAGCTTTGGGCATGATAGAAGATGCAGAGAAAAAAGGTTTATTAAATAAAGATACAGTAATAATAGAGCCTACATCGGGCAACACAGGGATAGGTTTGGCTTTGGTGGCCGCCGTAAAAGGATACAAGCTGATATTGGTAATGCCGGAATCTATGTCTTTGGAAAGAAGAAGACTGATGCAGGTATACGGAGCAGAATTTGTACTTACACCCAGAGAAAAAGGCATGAAAGGTGCTATTGAAAAAGCTACTGAGCTGGTAAATGAAAATCCCAACGCGTGGATGCCACAGCAGTTTGAAAATGAAGCCAATGTGCTGGCACATAAAGATACGACCGCCCAGGAAGTACTGGCCGATTTTCCTGACGGACTAGATTACATCATTACCGGAGTGGGTACGGGTGGACACATTACTGCCTGCGCAGAAGTTTTAAAAGAAAAATTTCCCGACCTGAAAGTATTTGCCGTAGAGCCCGAAGAGTCGCCGGTAATCAGTGGCGGCGCTCCCGGACCGCATGCCATACAAGGGCTGGCTGCAGGCTTTATTCCTACTAACCTGCATATGGACTCTATTGACGGTGCCATTACCGTAGAAAAAGCAAAAGCCATAGAATATGCACAAAGAGCAGCAAGAGAAGAAGGTTTGTTTGTAGGCATTTCTTCTGGCGCGGCTTTATCCGCTGTAGCTAAAAAATTGTCTGAAATACCCGAAGGCAGCAAAGTATTGGTATTTACTTATGATACAGGTGAAAGATATTTGAGTATCGAAGGATTATTTTAAACAATACTGCAACCACAGCTAACTAAAACGACTTCCACCTAAAAAATGGAAGTCGTTTTTCTCTTAGTAGAGTTCTATTCTGAAAAATAAAAAGCTACAAAATACTATCTGCAGGGAAAGGATCCAGTGGCACGGTAGATTTTTCAATCTGCAAATCAAGAGAATCATCCGGAGGCGCCATCATATCTTCTTCTACTGTATCGGGATTTTGACCGAGCATTGTGGCTAACGAACGCGGATCAAAAGCTACCAGCCATTTACCTTCTCTTTTTTTAAGACTTAATTTTACTGTATTGGGCTGATCCGTAGCACGCACATCCGCAGAAGCAAGTGTATCTTTTACTTCTACATTCTCAATTGAAATACTTGGCTTTTCATCAGGAGCAGGATCGGTATTTTCGGCAAAAGATTGCAGCATGTTGATTATTTCTTCACTCTCCGGAGTGGCGTGTGCTCTTGCTTTTGTAAAATCACGACCATACATTCCTTCAAAAAAACCATTGACGGCACGTTCTACTTTAGCGTTTTCATTGTTGTTACAGCCATGCATTGCTATAACTGCCAATAACAGTAAGGCATATCTTTTTATATTCATCAGTTTCATAACTATCTTGATTTTTATGGTCTTTTATTCGGGTTCGTTTTTCCCCGAATTGTTTTTTCTTCTTGCATAATATTCTTTTTCTTCCTGTTCTTCCTGCGCGTGCGCTTTATCGTAAGCTTTTATAATTTGCTTTACCAACTTATGTCTTACCACATCTTCTTCATCCAATTCCACATGCGAGATACCGGGAATATTTTTTAATATTCGGATGGCTTTGCTCAAGCCGCTTTTTTGATTTTTCGGCAGATCTATCTGGGTAGGATCGCCCGTAATGATTGCTTTGGCATTGGCGCCTATACGGGTGAGGAACATTTTCAATTGCAGATCATTGGTATTTTGGGCTTCGTCCAAAATGATGAAAGCATTGTCCAGCGTACGTCCGCGCATATAAGCCAGCGGCGCTATTTCTATCACACGCGTAGTCATGTAATAGTTCAGCCTGTCGGCCGGTATCATATCGTCCAAAGCGTCATACAAGGGCCTTAAGTAAGGGTCTATTTTTTCTTTGAGGTCGCCGGGCAAAAAACCCAGGCTCTCGCCTGCCTCTACAGCCGGGCGTGTGAGTATGATTTTCTTTACGGTTTTATTTTTCAGCGCGCGCACGGCTAACGCCACAGCCGTGTAGGTTTTACCTGTACCCGCCGGCCCGATGGCAAACACAATATCATTTTCAGAGGCTTCCACAGCCATTCTTTTTTGATTGGCCGTGCGGGCTTTAATGGTTTTGCCGTTAGGCCCAAACACCAGCACATCGCTGGGATTTTTATCAATAAAATTATCCACTACGTCGCCGTCTTCTCCTCCTAAAATGCGTTCCATATAATGATCGCTCATATCCCCGGTGCGCTCCATATATTGAATAATAAGGTCAATTTTTTCTTTGGCCTGTTTTATTTGCTCTGCCGAACCGCTGAGCTTTAACTGTGTGCCTCGTGATAGTATTTTAAGCAGTGGAAATCTTTTTTTAAGGATATCAAGTTTGCGATTGTTTACCCCAAAAAATTCAATGGGATTAACGGTATTAAGATCTATAATTAATTCTGTCAAGGTAAGTATAATTTTTCTATGTATGTATATTGTTCTCTCTTACAAATATAACTTTATAATGCCTGCCTTACAATTTGTAGTATTAATTTTTTATTAAAATAAAAATATTTTTTTAGTAAATTGCAGGTTTAATGACTCTGTAGCTCAGTTGGTAGAGCAGCTGACTCTTAATCAGCGGGTCTAGGGTTCGAGTCCCTACAGGGTCACTGATTCTTGCGTGTTACATAATCTTTTATAAGTCTCTAGAACGTTTCTTTTTCTTTTTCTTTTGTAATATCGGTCTTCCATTGTCTATATTGCATGGGCGACATTTTTGTTATCTGCTTAAATTGTCTGTTGAAATAGGAAAGACTATTAAAACCCGATTCAAAGCAGGCATCTGTGATGGAATATTTTTCATTGTTGAGAAGCCTGCATGCATAAGATACACGTACCTCGTTTAAAAAACGTACAAAGGTTTTTAAAGTTCTTGTTTTAAAATATCGGCAAAAGGAAGTCTCTGTCATGTTAGATACTTCAGCGATTTCCTTAATAGTGATGGGCTCTTTAAAATGCTAAAAAACATAACTGTTAATAGACTGCATTCTGTCTTCGTCGTAAGACCTTTTATTGATATAATCTTCTGAAGTAAGATAAGTAAATTCCTTAGTTGCACTTAATTTTGATAATACATACAATAATGTAAGCAATTTCTGCATATCATCCATTAGATGCATATTGAGTAGTATAGAAGACAAATCCTTTTCTACTTTTTTGCTAAACATTAGTCCTCTCTTAGCCTTAGACAACAGGTTTTTAATAGGCTGCAACTCTACAACATCAAAAAAATCTTTCCCCAAAAAATCATGTGTAAACTGTATGATCAATCCAAATGGTTTTTCGTCAGGATACTCCTGGAAATATTGTGGATGCTGCTTTAAAACATGTGGAAAATCTTCACCTAATAAAACCAAATCGCCAGCATCGAATTCATAAAATCGCTCACCAATCACCGCAGAAGTTTTTCCTTTAATAAAATAAATCAATTCTATTTCGGGATGATAATGCCAGTGCGTGGTGAAATCAAACTCTTCCCATTTAAATACAAAGCAACGATATACCTGTGGCTTAATAAGTCGATAGGTGGGTATATACATTGGCGTTTAATATTTTCTTTAAATACACTTTGAAATCCTAAAATAAGATAAAATAGTATAACTATTTGATAAATTTGTTAAAATTTATTTCATAAAAATAAAGAACTTTGTTAATAATCGTTCGTTAGCGGTTTTTCACTTATGCAATTAAGGATTAAGCACATACTCATTTCCATGGAACGTGGGTGTAGCGGGTCATTTACCTCAGAGGCAAATGCATTATTCCGAATTAATTGAATTTGCCGCGTCCCGTGACATACGTCATTTGCAGTTTGCAGATAATATGCCATTACATTTAATGGCAACAAAGGATATAGAAGAAATAAAAACTCTGTGTGAAAAGCACAATATTGACATCGAAACAGGTACACGCAGATTGACGAAAGAAAATATTAATACCTACCTGAATATTGCACACTATTTCAAATCTCCTTTTTTGCGAATTGTAATAGATGATAATGACTACCACCCTGATGAAGAGGAAGTAATCAAAGTAATAAACTCGGTTGTACCTTGGTTAGAAGAAAAAAATATTGTTTTAGCAATTGAAAATCACGACAGGTTTAAAGCCTCTGTCTTGGAAAAAATTATCTTATCCACAAGCAAGAGATATGTGGGCATTTGCCTGGATATAGCCAATTCTATTGGTGCAGGTGAAGGTATAAACGAGATTTTACCTGTATTATTACCCTATACAATCAACCTGCACATTAAAGATTTTATGATAGAGCGCATAAGTCATAAAATGGGATTTTCCGTCTATGGCACCGCAGCAGGCAAAGGAATGTTAGACATTCCCTCCCTCATAGAGCAATGTAATAATGCACAAAATTGCAAAACCGCCACGCTTGAAATATGGATGAATAAGGATGATAATATAGAATCTACCATACAAAAAGAAAAAAGCTGGGTAAATGAAAGTATTAATTATTTAAAAAAATATATACAATGACAAAAATTGCTTTAGTAGGAGCCGGTGGCAAAATGGGCTGCCGCCTTACAGATAATTTCTTAAAATGTCCGCAATACATATTGGATTATCTTGAAATTAGTGAGCAGGGTATACAGAATTTAAAAGAAAGACACGTAGTTGTAAGCGAAGAGCAGGCGGCTATTCCTGAAGCTGATGTTGTGATACTGGGCGTTCCGGATATCTCTATCGGGGAAATATCAAAAAAAATTGTTCCTCAAATGAAAAGTGGCGCTTTGTCGCCCGGCAGCATTATTTTATCAATCTTATCATATACGTGAGGTTCGTTTTCTTTCACCCACGTAAGTTTGCTGGCTGTAAAATTTCCGGGTGAATTTAGCAGGCATGGCAGGCAATAATCTGCGCCTATTTTATCAAAAGCTTTATTACCGATATCAACCGCCCTGCTGTCGCACCATATTATTGCATTTCTCAACACCCTCTGGTGTTTATCTACCAATACCAATCCATGCATTTGATAAGATATGCCTATGCTTTTTATATCTTTAGAATCATAGTTTAGAGTTGCATTGCACTTTAGTATGGCTTTTTGTGCATATTCCCACCAGGTTTCTGGATCCTGCTCTGCCCAGCCATAATTGAGTGAAATAATTTCTGCCTCTGACTCCAGATAAGTGGCCGTAGCTATAATTTGTTGAGAAGAAGCATATATAACTGTAGCTTTTACAGAAGATGTGCCTACATCTATTCCAAGCAATAACATGATTGATATTTTTTATATTCAAATATAAATAAGAATTCAATAAAAAATTAGGACAAAAAAATCAATTCTCCATACTTCCGATATTTTTATTTATTTTACATCAAATTATTAATTCTAAAAAAAAGCTGATGAGGTCTATTGTATTCTGCTTATATTTTGTATTTATTTTCGCGTGTGTCAGTTCTTATGCGCAGCCTGCACGTGGCGTTAACTGGAGTAAAGATGGCAAAAGCTATTATTATGTAAACAATGATGCCATTGTAAAAGTTGCGCTCTCTTCTGGCGAGCAAAGAAAAATAGCGGAAGCTCCTATGTTGACACCACAAGGTAAAAATGAACCGCTTACCATAAAAAACTTTTTTATTTCTGATGACGAAAAAAAAATACTGATTTATACAAATTCTAAGCGGGTATGGCGCTACGAAACCAAAGGTGATTATTGGCTTTTAGACCTTTCGCAAAATAAAATTACTCAGTTAGGAAAAAAAATGCCGTCTGCTTCTTTAATGTTTGCAAAAATTTCTCCTGACGGTAAAAAAGTAGCTTATGTAAGTGCACATAATTTATACGTAGAAGATTTGGCTACAGGAAACGTAACAGCATTGACAACTAACGGTAACGACAGAATTATCAACGGTACTTTTGATTGGGTGTATGAAGAAGAATTTGGCACAAGAGACGGATTCAGGTGGTCGCCCGATAGTAAGAAAATTGCTTTTTGGAATGTAGATGCCAGAGCCATCAGGAATTTTTTAATGATAAACAATACCGATTCTGTTTACGCATATAATATTCCTGTAGAATATCCTAAAGTGGGCCATCCACCTTCGCCTGTGAAGATAGGTTCAGTTGATATAGCAACAAAAAAAACAACTTGGATGCAAATTCCCGGCGATAAATCAAATAACTATTTACCCAGAATGGAATGGGCAGCCAATAATGAAATAGTAGTACAGCAGCTAAACAGAAAACAGAATGAAAGCAAACTTTATTTGGTTAATACTACTACCGGTGCTGCCAAAGTATTTTATCAGGAAAAAAATAACTCTTGGATAGATATTAAATCCCGCTGGCATCATGACGACCCTACAGATTGGGACTGGATTGAAAACCAGGAGTCTTTTTTATGGATGAGCGAGAAAGACGGATGGAGGCATCTGTACAAAGTAGATAAAAAAGGCAATGAAAAATTAATTACAAAAGGCAACTACGACGTAATAGATATGCTGGCGGTGAACGAAAAGCAGGGATTTGTATATTTTTTAGCGTCGCCCGGCAATGCTACACAACAGTATCTTTTCAGAACAAAATTAGACGGAAGCGCCGCGCCTGAAAAATTATCTCCAGTAACTGAATCAGGAACACACAATTATGATATTTCACCTACGGGTGAATTTGCAATGCATTCATTTTCTAATGCCAATACACTTCCTTACAGCGAATGGATTTCTTTGCCTGCCCATAAAGCACTGGGAGAAAAAAAAGCTACACAAAAATTACCGGATGACTATCCGAAAGTACAGTTAATCAACATAAAAACCACAGACGGTGTAGAGATGGACGCATCGGTACTTTACCCTAAAAATTTTGATTCAACCAAAAAATATCCTGTGCTGTTTTATGTATATACAGAACCGGGAGGCGCTACCGTAAAAGATTCTTATGGTTCGGGCAGGCCTAATTTGTACGAAGGAGATTTTTCTGCCGACGGATACTTTTACATCAGCATAGACAGCAGAGGCACGCCCGCTCCTAAAGGCGTTGCGTGGAGAAAATCTATTTATCAAAAAGTTGGTATTTTAAACATTCACGACCAGGCGGCAGCAGCAAAGGAAATTTTAAAATGGCGTTTTATAGATACTGCGCGCGTTGCTGTTTGGGGCTGGAGCGGTGGAGGCTCTACTACGCTGAACCTTATGTTTCAATATCCCGATATTTACAAAACAGGTATTGCCATTGCACCGGTAGCTAACAGGTTTACCTACGATAATATTTACGAAGAAAGATACATGGGGCTGCCTCAGGAAAATCCCGAAGCCTACAAAGAAGCCTCAGCTATTACACATGCTGCCGGACTTAAAGGAAATCTTCTGCTGATTCACGGTACAGGAGATGACAATGTACATTATCAGAATTCAGAAATGCTCATTAATGAACTCATTAAACACAATAAGTTGTTTCAATTTATGGCTTATCCTAACCGCACACACAGCATAAGAGAAGGTGAAGGAACTTCCAGGCATTTAAGAAATTTATTTACTACTTATTTAAAGCAACATTGTCCACCGGGAGGTAAATAATATAATAAGTAGGAAAAATTTGTTTTTTTAGAATAAATAATTACTTAATTTTAGTAATATAAATACACTTTCATGTTTATTCACTAAAAAAATTTTCCTATGAAGAAGTTAATACTCTCGCTGTTAACTGTATTAGTTGCTGTATCTGCATTTGCAAGCGAAGCAGATTTACAAGTTCCGGAATCTATACGTTCTCACACAGCACTCTATTACGGATTTATTGTAACGTTTCTGGGGATGTTATTTGGTTTTTACCAGTATGCCAAAGTAAGAAAACTACCGGCACACAGGTCTATGCTTGACATTGCAGATGTAATATATAAAACCTGTAAAGCTTATTTAAAGCAACAGGGAAAATTTTTAGCCATACTATTTGTATTTATCGGCGCCGCCGTAGCTGGCTATTTTGGTTTTTTGGCAAAAGATGAAGAAGGCAACACACTTTTTGGTATTGGTGGCGTACTGCTTATACTTGCCTGGACGGTAGTTGGCATTCTGGGTTCTTATTTAGTAGCCGCGTTTGGCATAAGAATGAATACGCTGGCCAATGCGCGCATGGCATTCGCTTCGTTAAAAAGAAACCCGTTAAAGTTGCTCGATATACCCTTAGACGCCGGCATGAGCATTGGCGTTTTATTGATTTGCGTAGAGCTTACGTTAATGTTAGTGATACTTTTACTAATGCCCGGGGAATTGGCAGGCGCTTGTTTTATAGGTTTTGCTATTGGTGAATCGTTGGGCGCTTCTGCATTACGTATAGCCGGAGGTATCTTTACTAAAATTGCCGATATAGGCTCCGATCTGATGAAAGTCGTTTTTAAAATCGGGGAAGACGATCCCAGAAACCCGGGTGTGATTGCAGACTGTACCGGCGATAATGCCGGCGACAGCGTAGGACCTACAGCCGATGGTTTTGAAACCTACGGAGTTACCGGTGTTGCTCTTGTCGCCTTTATTTTACTGGCTATCACCACAGGCCCTGACACGCAGACACTCCTGCTCGCCTGGATTTTTGTAATGAGAATACTGATGGTAATAACTTCTATTCTTTCTTTCTGGATAAACAAACTCATCAGCAGGGTTTTATATGGCGGCAAGGAAGATATCGATTTTGAAGCGCCACTTACCCATCTTGTATGGATAACTTCTATTTTATCTATTATTGTTACGTATATAGTAAGCTACATCATGATTCCGGATATCAACGGCAATCAGCAAATGTGGTGGATATTGTCCAGTATAATCAGTTGCGGTACATTGGGCGCCGCGGTTATACCTGAATTTACAAAAATATTTACTTCCCCTAAATCCAGGCACGTAAACGAAATAGTAAGCGCAGGCCGAGAAGGCGGCGCGTCGCTGGTAATTCTTTCGGGTTTTGTAGCAGGCAATTTTAGTGCATTCTGGAAAGGAATGGTATTTTTTGTGCTTATGTTTCTTGCTTATTTTGCCAGTACATTTGGCCTGAGCGAGATCATGATCTACCCATCTGTATTCGCGTTCGGTCTGGTGGCATTTGGCATGTTGGGTATGGGCCCTGTAACCATTGCAGTAGACAGTTATGGCCCTGTTACAGACAATGCGCAATCTGTATATGAGCTTTCTCTTATAGAATCCGAGCCGAATATCGACGAAGAAATACAGAGGGATTTCGGCTTTACACCCGATTGGGAAAAATCAAAATATTACCTGGAAGCTAATGACGGCGCGGGCAATACCTTTAAAGCCACCGCGAAACCTGTACTTATAGGCACAGCTGTGGTGGGCGCTACTACCATGATTTTTTCATTGATATTAATGATCGAAAAAACGCTGAACGTGCAGCCCGAAACCATTCTGAATCTTCTAAACCCATACACCATTCTTGGATTCATATTAGGAGGCGCTGTCATTTACTGGTTTACCGGCGCTTCTACACAAGCGGTAACCACGGGCGCGTACAGAGCGGTGGAGTACATCAAGAAGAATATAAATCTTGACCCTAACGCTCCTAAAAAAGCAGACCCGGCCAAATCTATAGAAGTAGTGCGTATATGCACACAATATGCGCAAAAAGGTATGTTCAATATTTTTATTGCCGTATTCTTTTTCGCTTTGGCTTTCGCATGCATCTCTTCTCCGTCGAGCATTGGCGGCAATGATGCAGTCGCCTTGTTTATTAGCTATTTGATCGGGATAGCCGTGTTTGGTCTTTTCCAGGCAGTGTTTATGGCCAACAGCGGTGGCGCCTGGGATAATGCGAAGAAAGTGGTAGAAGTAGATCTAAAAGCTAAGGGAACACCATTGCACGATGCCACTGTTGTTGGCGATACAGTCGGCGACCCGTTCAAAGACACATCGTCTGTAGCTTTGAATCCTATTATTAAATTTACAACATTGTTTGGGTTGCTGGCAATGGAGATTGCTATCTCTGAATCATTCCGTGATTTAGCGCCTTACGTTGGTCTTGTATTTTTATTAATATCCCTGATATTTGTTTGGCGTTCGTTCTATAAAATGAGGATTGAAAAATAAAATTTCAGTTCTCTAAAAATGAAGAGGGATTGCGGCTTACAACGCAATCCCTCTTTAAATTTCATACAAGAATGAGTATACATATCAGTTCTCACTGATAAGCTTACGAAGCGCGCTGCTGTCTGTTTCCAAAGATTCTTTCTGAGCCGTAAGCAGTTCCCGTAAATCCGCAGGCAAAGATTGCTCTGCCAATGCTTTGCCGTAGGCTTCTAATGCAGCATCTTCACCATCTTTACATATTTCTAATATGGTTCTTCTTTCATGGCCGCTAAAGGATGATTTTATATCCATCCATGTTCTGTATATAGAAGCAGAAACAGACGAACCGTTATCGTTTATTTGCTCCTCTGCGCCATTTACTTTATCCATAAGCTGCGCCTTATGCTGTTGGCTGTTTTGCGCCATTGTAGTAAACAGTTTTTTTAAATCCACATCCGTATCGCCTACATCCTGTATGGCTTTTTCATATCCTTTGATTCTATCATTATTAATAACGATAAGATTGTTGAGCAGTTCTGTTAATTTCTCATTATGATTCATAATTTTAGTTTTATGGTAAAAAATAGTTTTGGTAAAATTATCATTGCAAAAAAATTGCCACAAAACATTCGCTTATTTTTTTTCAAAATGTTTTACCAGCTTTCCTTTAATAATAATTTTGTTGCTGGCAAGCGGAACATGATTAATAAGCGAAATCAACATTTTGGCGGCATGCCTACCTTGTTCTTCAGGATACTGCTCCACTGATGCTATGGGTTTATTTTTTTCTATGTATTTTGTAAAAAGTAAATTGCCGTAGCTCACAGTAACAATATCTTTATTGATAACCATATTTGTTTCTTCAAGTATGTATTTTATGGCGTCTAAAGCCACATAATCGTTAAAGGTGACTACTGCCGTAGGTTTTTCTTTTTTTGACAGAATATCCTTCATGGCTTTCCTTGTGCCTTCATAGCTAAGATCGGTTGTAGAAAACAGGTTGCCATTGGTTTTATGACCTTTTTTATTGAGGCCTTCCATAAATCCTTTCATTCTTTCGAGGCTTGTATACAGCGATTGTGGCCCACGAATTATGCCAATTTTATAATGCCCGTTTTCCCATAAAAAATCTACAATTTCCTGAGAAGCATTATATAAATCGCAGGAAACTGTGTAAAAATTTTCATCGTGTGGTACTCTGTCAAAAAAAACTACGGGCAGCCCCTGCTGTTGTATCTGCTGCAGATAATCTAAAGAATAGCCGGATAGTTTGGATAAACAAATGATAATGCCGGCTACATTTCCACTTTTTAATTGCCTGATGTTTTCCGCTTCAATTTTAGGATCATTGTGGCTCTCCATAAAAGCCACATTGTAGCCTTCTTTTTTAGCTACCAAACCTATACCGCTTACTGCCTGCGAAAAAAATATTTCAGAAATATCGGGCAACACAACACCTATGGTTTTCAACTTTCCTTTTTTCAAAGCCAGTGCGCTCAGGTTTTTTTCATAATTATTTTCCAGAGCGTAAGCGGTAATCTTATCGCGGGTTTCGCTGCCTATGCCCGGCAATCCGTTTAAGGCCTTGCTTACTGTAGTAACAGATACATTAAAATGACGAGCGATGTCTTTAATGGTTATATTGTTCGACATAGTATTATCTGATGTAATGTGGTTGATTATTATTTTTCAGAATAAAAATAATAAATGTATGCGACAAATGGAAACAAACGTTTAACTATATTTGTATACAACAAGTTATAAATATAAAATACTTTATTATTCATAAAATAAAATAACAAATGATTGATATTGCCTAAATTCGTAAAACGTATTTTTTAATACACAACAACAAGTGTTTATTTAATTTTAAAAGCGATTATACTATTTTTCATTATAAAATCACTCTTTTTGGATAATGTGTAAAAAAGCCGGAAATATTCTTCTATTATTATTTTTTCTCTTTCTTTCTGTTGGCGCGTCGGCGCAAAATAGCCGACAGAACAATTCCAAACCGAATGTTATCTTTATAATGGCAGATGATTTAGTCAGAGGCCTGCTTTCCTACTACGGGCAAAAAATAATTGCAACACCTGCTATTGACAGGCTGGCCAATGAAGGTGTGGTATTTGAAAATGCTTATGCCGGCGCTTTTTGTGCACCTTCGCGTGCTGCTTTTCTTACCGGCTACAGCGATTGCAGAAAAAATAAATGGAAATTAACCTCTGCCGGTATTTATGAAAGTGTGGCTAAACAACAGCTCAGCGATGAAGAAGCGCAAAGAAAAATAAATGATGCCATAGGCGTTGAGCCCGATGTAATGTATTTGCCACAGGTGTTTAAAAAAGCGGGCTACACAACAGCACAAATAGGAAAATTAGACTGGGGATTTGCCACTACCACCAGGCAATTGCAAAATCACGGGTGGAATTATTTTTACGGATATTACGATCATCAACAGTGCCATGGTTTTTATCCGTCCTTTCTTCACGAGAACGGCAAGCTCATAAACATTCCCGGGAATACTTTTGCTAGTGCCGCTAAAAACGGAGAATGGGGCTCGTCAAAAGAACAACAGGAATTCTTCTGGAACAGAAATGGCAAAGCCGTTTATTCGCAGGATTTGTTTATGCAAAAACTCAAATCTTTCCTCCATGCGCATCAGTCAAAACCCTTCTTTCTATACTTTGCTACACAGCTGCCACACGGCCCGGTAGCCATTCCATCCATACATCCCGACTATGTTTTTAATGACAGTCTTACAGATATTGAAAAGCAATATGCCTCTATGGTTAAAAGATTAGATGACGATGTAGCAGCCATTATGCAGGAACTGAAAGATTTAGGGATGGCAGACAACACCATTGTGGTTTTTTCATCTGACAAAGGGCATGAAATATATTACAGCTATAAAGACAGAATTGAAAAGCCTTACAAAAATATGCATACAGGAAAATTATTTGATAATATTCGGAATGTATGGAGCAGCGAATCGGGTGGAGATGTTTTTGATGGCACAGACGGTATGAGCGGTTTAAAAAGAAGCAATTTTGAAAGCGGACTGCGCGTGCCGCTGTTTGTGCACTGGCCGCAAAAAATTAAAAAAAACAAGGTATTTACGCAGCCTGTTGCCAACTATGATTTTTTAGCTACAATAGCAGATTTGCTAAAAGTACAAATAGCAGAAAAAAAAGACGGTGTTTCTTATCTTCCTGCCATCACCGGCAATAAAAAATTTACAGGGCATGATTATGTGGCCTATGCTTCTCATGCCGGGCCCACCATTATTGATAAAGACGGCTGGAAGCTACGATATTATGCTCCCGAAAAAATATTTGAACTCTACTACCTGCATAACGACAAAAAAGAAAAAAATAATTTATTAAATAAATATCCGGCAAAAGCTAAAACACTTCAGGCGCAATTAACAGCCATTTGTGATGGTGATATACACAACGGATGGTTTAGAGACGGCTTAGAAATCATAAACGTAAAATAGAAATATACACACATGAACAAACTTCTTTTATCAGCTTTTTTACTTGTCCCGCTATTAAGTGTAGCACAAAAAAATGATGTAGAAATTCGTTTTAAAACATCTGCAAAACATTTCACAGAATCACTACCCTTAGGGAACGGCCGATTGGGCGTAATGATGTTTGGCAATACAGACAAAGAACGTTTAGCCCTTAATGAAATCTCGCTCTGGTCGGGCGGCCCGCAAGACGGAGATCTTGAAAACGCGCATGAATATTTAAAACCCATACAATCATTGCTGCTCCAGGAAAAAAATAAAGAAGCACAAAGCTTACTTATGAAACATTTCATATCTAAGGGTGCAGGGTCAGGCAGTGGTGCCGGCGCTAATGTAAAATACGGATGCTATCAAACAATGGGCGATTTTTTTATCGACTGGAAAATGAACGGTACAACAGAAAACTATAGCAGAATATTAGACATTGAAAATGCCACCGCCATTACTTCCTTCACTAAAAACGGTGTGAACATTAAAGAAGAAATATTTACAGATTATGTAAATGATGTAATCTGGATAAAAATGAGCTCCGACAAAAATGCCGCGCTGAACTTCGACATATCATTATACAGAAAAGAAAATCTTATCAGAAATTTTGCTACGAATAATTCTTTAGTAATGTACGGACAACTACCATCAGGCAAAGATAAAGGTATGCAATACGCCACTGTTGCCGCTCCCATAGCACATGATGGCAGGCTAAACAAGACAGATACTTCTCTTCAGGTAAGAAACGCTTCTTCCTGCATAATCATAATTGCCATGCAAACCAATTACAATTATAAAGATGGCGGATTGCATGAAAACAAAAACGTTATAGACGCCGCACAAAAAGATATACAGAAAGTAAAAGCCAATTTCGAAACAGCAAAATCCGCGTCAACAAAAGCTTACAGGGCGTTCTTTGACAGATGCCGCATATATTTCCCTTACGCCAAAAGCAATGTGGATACTATGTCAACGCAGGAAAGAATGATCAGTTACCACAAAGGTAATACCGATGTTCAGTTTCCTGCTCTCTATTTCAATTTTGGAAGATATCTTTTAATCAGCTCTTCGCGCCCGGGCTTACTGCCATCTAATTTACAAGGTTTATGGGCAGAAGAATATCAAACACCCTGGAACGGAGATTATCATTTAAACATCAATATACAAATGAATTACTGGCCGGCAGATATTACAAATCTTTCCGACCTGGCACAGCCACTGTTTCAGTTTACCGAAAATTTAGTACCCAATGGTAAAAAAACAGCGCATAGTTATTATCGCGCCGATGGCTGGACGGCACATGTAATCAGTAACCCATGGTTTTTTACGTCACCGGGCGAAGGTGCACAATGGGGCTCTACGCTTACCGGCGGCGCATGGCTGACCACGCATATCTGGGATCATTACAGGTATACAAAAGATAAAGATTTTCTCAGGAAGTATTACCCGGTAATAAAAGGGTCAGCAGAATTCCTTTCTTCTATTTTAATAAAAGAAAACAACAACGGGTGGCTGGTAACCGCGCCCTCCAATTCTCCGGAAAACACCTACATTATGCCCGATGGCTTCAAAGGCAATACCTGTATGGGACCTACAATGGATATGCAGATTTGCAGAAACATTTTTGAAGCAAACATACGTGCCGCTGAAATTTTAGGAATAGATCATTCATTTGCCAATAAATTAAAAAATACAATTAACAATCTTGCTCCCAATCAAATTAGCCCCACAGATGGCGGCATACAAGAATGGCTGCACGATTGGCCAAGCGCAGAGCCTCAACACAGGCATGTATCACACTTATTCGGTTTACATCCTTACGATGAAATCACGCCTTGGGATACTCCTGAGTTAAGTAAAGCAGCGGAAAAAACGCTCGAAATGCGCGGAGACGGCGGCACCGGCTGGTCTAAGGCATGGAAAATAAATTTCTGGGCAAGAGTGGGCGACGGAGACCACGCGCTCACAATGTTCAAGGGCATATTGCAGCCTGTGGTTTTTGGCGATAAAACCAATTATTACAGTGGGGGTTCCTATGCCAATCTGTTTGACGCGCACCCTCCTTTTCAAATTGATGGAAACTTTGGCGCCACCGCAGGCATAGCCGAAATGCTGCTGCAAAGCCACGGCAAAGAGGAAGCTATCCGCCTGTTGCCGGCACTACCCTCTTCCAAAGAATGGGCACAAGGAAACGTAAAAGGCATGAAGGCAAGAGGAAACTTCTCTATTGATTTCTCATGGAAAAACCACCGCATTGAAGAAGCCGTTATTACACCTCTTAGCACCACTGTATGCAAAATAGTGTTGCCCGAAGGAAAAAGCATTTACGGAGCCGATAATAAAAAGATAAACTACAAACTGGCTAATAACACGGCTACGTTCAATACTAAAAAGGGAAGCAAAATATATATCAAATAAATTTTAAAACATAATCCTTAATAAAATGGAAGCAAAATTTTCATGGCCGCATCCAAAAATCGGAATCAGGCCCACAATTGACGGAAGACAACTTGGCGTAAGAGAATCTTTAGAAGACCAAACCATGAATATGGCTAAGTCTCTCGCTGCCCTCCTTACAGAAAATATCAAATATGCCGATGGCACACCGGTGCAATGTGTAATTGCCGACAGCACCATAGGCAGAGTAGCCGAAGCGGCGGCTTGCGCGGAAAAATTTAAAAAAGAAGATGTAGGCGTTGTTATTACCGTTACGCCGTGCTGGTGCTATGGTTCAGAAACGATAGATATGGATCCGCATACACCTAAGGCCATCTGGGGTTTTAATGGCACCGAGCGTCCGGGCGCTGTTTATTTAGCAGCCGCCTTAGCCGGGCATACTCAAAAAGGACTACCCGCTTTCGGCATTTATGGCAATCATGTACAAGAGGCAGATGATACTTCTATACCTGATGACGTAAAAGAAAAGCTGCTTCGTTTTGCTAAAGCGGGCATTGCGGTTGCCAGCTTAAGAGGCAAGTCTTATCTATCCGTAGGTTCAGTATCTATGGGTATTGCAGGCTCTATAGTAAACGCGGATTTTTTCCAGGAATATTTAGGCATGCGCAATGAATATGTAGATATGTCTGAGCTGATTCGCAGAATGAAAGAAGAAATTTATGACAAAGAAGAGTTTGACAAAGCTATTCAATGGACTAAAGAAAATTGTAAAGAAGGTACAGATTTTAATAATGATCATCGTCAAAAATCAAGAGAAGACAAAGACAAGGATTGGGAAACAGTTGTAAAAATGACCATCATTATTCGCGACCTGATGACGGGTAATCCTAAGCTACGAGAAATGGGATTCAAAGAAGAAGCGCTTGGGCACAACGCCATTGCATCAGGCTTCCAGGGGCAAAGACAATGGACTGATTTTATGCCGAACGGCGATTTCCCGGAAGCCATTCTTAACTCTTCATTCGACTGGAATGGTATTCGCAAAGCATACATAGTAGCCACTGAAAATGATTCTTTAAATGCCGTGGCTATGCTTTTTGGTCACCTGCTGACCAATACACCACAAGTATTTGCCGACGTACGCACCTATTGGAGCGCAGAATCTGTAAAGCGTGTTACCGGATACGAGCTTCCCGGCGAAGCCAAAGGCGGTATACTACATATGCTCAATTCAGGTTCTGCAAGTCTGGATGGCAGCGGCTATCAAACCAAAGACGGCAAACCTGCCATCAAACCTTTCTGGGAAATTTCTGAGCAGGAAGCTAAAGACTGTTTAAACGCTACATCCTGGTATCCCGCTATTGGTGAGTATTTCAGAGGAAACGGCTATTCATCAGGCTTCTTGTCAAAAGGCGGCATGCCTGTAACCATACTGCGTGTAAACCTGGTAAAAGGCTTAGGCCCTGTATTGCAATTGGCAGAAGGCTGGTCGGTTGACTTACCGGAAGATGTACATAAAACCCTCAATGACAGAACAGATAAAACATGGCCTACCACCTGGTTTGCACCACGGCTAACCGGCGAAGGTGCGTTTACAGATGTGTATTCTGTAATGAACAACTGGGGAGCCAATCACTGTTCTTTCAGCTACGGACATATAGGTGCCGATGTGATTACGCTTTGCTCTATGCTGCGCATTCCGGTGTGTATGCACAATGTAGAAGATAAAGATATATTCCGCCCGAGTGCGTGGAATGCTTTTGGCATGGATAAAGAAGGCAGCGATTACAGAGCATGTACCACTTACGGACCTTTGTATAAATAATTTACAATTTCTATTTGATGAAGATATTGTCATTCTGGATGAAAAATCTGTTTTTCTAATGCAGAAAATAAAGATCCATTCAGAATGACAAATTTTTAAAAATCATTTCAATCTAAATAAAAAATAACGATCATCATAAATCATTTTTATGACACAAATCCCTGACGAATTTTACGAACAGTTTTTGTTTACCGCGCATGAAATTGGCAGAACCAATCTTACACTTTGCAGCAGCGGAAACTTATCTATGCGCTACAACCATGAAATAGCCTTGGTTTCAGGAACCGGTTCATGGTTGCCTAGATTAAAAAAAGAACAGATAGCAGTGGCCGATCTTAAAACAGGTCAGCCCATAAACAGTATCAGGCCATCCATGGAAAGTGGATTTCACTTAGGAGTTTTACGTGAATATAGCCATGTAAATGTAGTCATTCATCTATCTCCTTTGTATGCTACCACTATTGCCAGCCAAAAGGTGCGCCCTAAAAATTATAATGTGATAGCAGAAGTGCCTGCCTATTGCGAAGGTGTTGCCGAAATTGAATATACGCGTCCCGGTTCTCCGGAGCTGGCAGCAAAAGTAGTAGCAGCTATGAAAGACAATGACGTAGCCTTACTTCTTAATCATGGTATTGTAGTAAAAGGAAAATCTTTGGACGACGCTTATCAGAAAGCCACTTATTTTGAAATGGCCTGTCAGATAATTGTTCAGGCTAAAGGAGAGTATACAGTACTAAGCGACGCCGACGTTGCCGACTTAGATTATTATTTAAAAGGAAAAGAGAAGAAGTAGAGGAATTAGATGTGCAATGCACGAAGAGCGAAGTTTAGTATATCCCCCGCTGGCGGGGCAGGGGGTGAATAAGAAACCCCGGGGCTGAAAGTAAGATTTATGTTCAGTGCGAAATGCGCGATGCACGAAGACCAGAGCTCCAAGTGGGAAGTAATACAACAAACTTTGTGTTCTTTGTGTAAAATCTTGTGGCAGAACGTGGAATGCGAAAATATATTTCTACCTAAATATTAAATTCTAAATTCTAAAAAACAATGCGATATATAGCGGCAGACTTCGGAGCCGGAAGCGGCAGAATAATTGTTGGCTCGGTTTCCGGCAATCAATTGCAACTGGAAGAAATACATCGTTTTCCCAACAGGCAAATCAAATTAAACAATAGCCTGTACTGGGATTTTCTTTCCCTGATGCAAGAACTTAAAAATGGCTTGTCTATAGCTTTTAAAAAATATGATGACATTGTATCTATAGCCATTGATACTTGGGGCGTTGATTTCGGCTTGCTGGATGCAAATGGCAAACTGCTCGGCAACCCATACTGCTACAGAGACACAAGAACAGATGGCATTTTAAATGAAGCCTTCAAAAAAACAGATAAAGAAACTATCTACTCTATTGCGGGTATACAATTCATGGAGATCAATTCGGCATTTCAGCTGTTAAGCATGCAACTGTCAAATGATGCGCAATTAAACGCTGCAAAAGATCTGCTGTTTATGCCCGACCTGTTTGCTTATTTTCTTACAGGAGTAAAAAAGAATGAATATACAATAGCCAGCACCTCTAATCTTTTAGACGCGCATACCAAACAATGGTCGTCTGCATTAATACAATCGCTCCACATTCGTGAAGATTTATTTCAGGAAATCATTCATCCCGGAACCATCATCGGCACACTTACACAGGATATTTGTGAAGAGCTGAATGGATACCCGATCAACGTAGTTGCGGTTGGCGCGCACGATACCGCTTGCGCAGCTGCCATAACGTACAATCCTGAAGTAGAAACAGCCTTTCTGAGTTCCGGCACCTGGTCCCTGATTGGTTTACATCTTGAACATCCTATATTGACAAAAGAAGCTATGCTGTCAGATTTAACCAACGAAGGGGGCATTGGCAACAAAATCACTTACTTAAAGAATATTACAGGATTGTGGATGTTGCAAAAAACCATCAGCGAGTGGGAATCGCAATCATTTGATACGGATTATGCCATGCTGCTGAAAAAAGCTGGCGAAGCAAAGGCCTTTTCAGCAATCATTGATACGGACGATAAGCGCTTCTCTAATCCTGATTCAATGATTGATGCTATAAAAGATTATTGCAGAGATTCGGGGCAGGCAGTACCGCACGAGCAAGGGCAAATAGTAAGAATCATTTTAGAATCACTGGCAATAAAATACAAAGAAGCCATAGCTCAAATTGAAAGTACAACAACTACAAAGATAGAGCAATTGCAAATTGTAGGCGGTGGCTGTCAAAATGATTTACTCAATCAGTTCACAGCAGATGCCACCGCATTGCCCGTAATAGCGGGCCCTGTAGAAGCTACGGCCATCGGCAATATACTAACGCAGGCTTTAGCAAATGGCGAAATAAAAAATACCGGTGCGCTTAGAGAAGTCATCGACAATTCTTTTTCATTGAAAAAATACCAGCCTCAAAATACCGCGGCATGGAACCAATTTGAAAATCAACTTTAAAAAAATAATAAACTATCATGTCTGAATCAATGTTTAAAACTGCCGACGGCAAAAATTATAAATTACCATTCATTTTAATCACCAGTCTTTTCCTCCTCTGGGGATTCGCGCATTCTTTGTTAGATATTTTAAACAAACATTTTCAGGACGCGCTGCATCTTACAAAAGCACAGTCAGGATTGGTGCAGGCTGCCGCCTACGGAGCGTATTTCATAATGGCAATTCCCGCAGGCTTCATTGCTAAGAAATATGGGTACAAAACAGGTGTATTACTTGGTCTTGTACTATTTGCAATAGGCTGCTTTTGGTTTGTACCGGCTGTAGGCATCAATGAATTTTGGGCTTTCCTGATGGGATTGACCGTTATTTTCTTTGGTCTTACTTTTCTTGAAACCGTTGCCAATCCTTACACCACCGTATTGGGCAATCCCAAATATGCAGCCAGCAGAATTAACCTTGCTCAAACATTTAATGCCATAGGCTGGATACTGGGACCATTACTGGGCAGCTTGCTCATATTCAGGAATGAAAGCTCCGAAAATCTATTTGTATCTTTTGGAAAAACCATCCAAACAATTTTTACAGGCGTCAATCCATCTTCCGCCGCAGTAGTCTCCGAAAACGCTTCGGCGGCTGTTGACAATTCTGCATTGATAGTTCCTTATGTAGGCTTAGGAATAGTGGTAGTATTGGTAATCATTATGTTTTTCTTTGTAAAACTTCCTGAGGTAAATCCTGAAACGGCAGAGCACGATGCGAGTACCACCAATAGCATTGCAGCCAATAGTTCTAAAAAATTGTATCAATACAGACATTTCGTATTCGCTGTAATTGCACAATTATTGTATGTGGCTGCACAAACCGGCATTGGAAGTTTTTTTGTAAACTACACGGTAGAAGCAGAAGGCTTAGGCATTAACGAGCTACAGGCGGGCATTTTACTTGGCCTGGGCGGAATGGGTTTATTTGCCGTAGGCCGATTAATAGGCAGTTCTATTATGAAAAAAATTAAACCTGAATTACTCTTAGGCATTTGCGCTTTGGCCAATACACTTTTAATGGCTCTGGTTGCCAACAGGCACGACAATATTGGCATCCTAGCACTTATAGGCAGCTATTTATTCATGTCCATCATGTTTCCTTCTATTTTCGCTTTAGCAATAAGAGGCCTGGGCGAAAAAACCAAAACCGCGGCATCCATCATGGTCATGACAATTGTAGGCGGTGCGGTATGTCCCGCGTTGATGGGCGCTATAGGCGCCGAAAATATGAATGTAGGATTTATTGTTCCTTTGGTATGCTTTGCCTATATTACATTCTTTGGATTTATCTGCAGCAAAATCAAACGCTAATATGTATGGTTCTTTCACATTTAAAATATAACTATTATGAGAAATTTAGAAATGTTTATCAATGGTGATTTTGTAAAAAACAATTCAGATAAATGGATCGATGTTTTAAATCCGGCTACTGAAGAATTAGCGTCCCGCATGCCCGACGGCACGCCAGAGGATGCAAAAAAAGCGATTAATGCCGCCGACGAAGCACAGCCTGAATGGGAAAAGCTTCCGGCTATTGTAAGAGCAGGTTATTTAAGAAAAATAGCTGAAGGCATAAGAAAGAGAGAGAAGGAGCTAACGGATATCATTGTAAAAGAAGGAGGAAAAACACAAGGCTTGGCCAATGTAGAAGTACTGTTTACCGCCGATTATATTGATTATATGGCAGAATGGGCACGCCGTTACGAAGGAGAAATCATTCAAAGCGACAGGGCCAACGAAAACATCTTCTTATTTAAAAGAGCCATTGGCGTTACTATAGGTATATTACCCTGGAATTTTCCTTTCTTTCTTATAGCCCGAAAAACTGCACCCGCCTTAGTTACCGGCAATACAATTGTGGTAAAACCCAGCCAGCTGACTCCGGAAAATGCTTACGTATTCGCTGAAATAGTAAAAGAATCCGGGCTGCCCAAAGGTGTTTTCAACATGGTAATGGGGCGAGGCTCCGTTATAGGAAAAGAACTGGCATCCAATGAAAAAGTAGGCATGGTAAGCCTTACAGGAAGTGTGCCTGCCGGACAGGAAATAATGAAAAGTGCCGCTGAAAATATCATTAAAGTATCTCTGGAGCTGGGAGGCAAAGCACCTGCCATTGTTATGGACGATGCAGATATTGACCTGGCTGTAAAAGCGATTATTGATTCAAGAATAATCAATACCGGGCAGGTATGTAACTGCGCCGAAAGAGTGTATGTGCACGAAAGCATTAAAGAGGCTTTTACAGAAAAACTTATACAGGGTATGCAAAATATTCAATACGGTGATACCGCGAAAGAAAAAGATCTGGACATGGGTCCGCTGATTGAAGAAAAGGCGCTTACCGCTGTGAAAGAAAAAGTAGATAAAGCTGTATCGCAGGGAGCCACGCTGGCTTGCGGCGGCAACAGAGCCGGCGATAAAGGTTACTTCTTTGAACCTACCGTATTAACCAATGTTACGCAGGAAATGGATATAGCGCATGAGGAAACCTTTGGTCCTGTGCTACCGGTCATTACCTTTAGCAATGTAGACGATGCGATAAAATGGGCTAATGATTGCGAATACGGGCTTACATCTTCGGTATACACCCAAAATCTGAATATTGCTCTTAAGCTGGTACGCTCACTTAAGTTTGGCGAAACGTACATTAACCGTGAAAACTTTGAAGCTATGCAAGGCTTCCATGCAGGCTGGCGCAAATCGGGCATTGGCGGCGCTGACGGGAAACACGGACTGGAAGAGTACCTGCAAACACAAATGGTATATATACAAACTCCTGATTAATATTTTTTGTAAACGATATCTGTTAACACTAATTCAATTGTATCATGCAAAAACATTGTTTTGCTCTTGATCTTAAAGATGATGAAAATATAATAGCCCGGTACGAAGAGTATCATAAAAATGTGTGGCCCGAAATCAAAAAAAGCATTACGGACGCGGGCATCATACAAATGGAAATTTATCGTACCGGCAATCGTTTGTTCATGATCATGGAAACGGAAGACAGCTACGACGCGGCGGTGAAAGCCGCTATGGACAGCGCTAATCCTAAAGTGAAGGAATGGGAAACACTGATGTCAACTCTTCAGCAAACTTTGCCATGGGCCGCTCCCGGGCAAAAATGGATAGAGATGAAGAAAATTTTTGCATTGTAATTTTATTTGATTTCCGATTGTAAGGCAGAAATACTAAATTTGCAAACCACTTTCGCAAGAAGTGGCAAGGTCCCGTAGTTCAATGGATAGAATAGAAGTTTCCTAAACTTTAGATACAGGTTCGATCCCTGTCGGGACTACAACAAACATTATTCATTTCCGTTAATCGGATCTAACAACAGACTGACAAATGAAATTTTATAACTTAATTATCCGCTACCGTTTTTGGCTGAGCATTATCGCTTTTGTAATAGGAATCGTATTGCAGCTTACAGGCGTATCTTCTTTTTGGCCGGTATTCCCTTTATACTTTCTCGGATTGATAGGCTTAGTATCGCATTTTCTTATAGGGCCTTTACGCTTGGTGCAGGCACCTATGGAAGCCGGAAACATGGAGGAAGTAAACAGAATATTAGATACTATCTGGTATCCTAACCTGCTGATAAAGCCTATCCGCTCTACCTACTACACGCTTAAAGGTAACTTAGCCATGATGAATCAGGACTTTGATACCGCTGAAAAATTACTGAAAAAAAGTTCTTCTATTGGCACCGCCATGCCTGAAGCAGAAGGTGCCAATAAATTGCAGCTGGGTATGATGGCGATGCAAAAAGGTGATATGCGCCAAGCCGAAGGATATTTGCGCGCAGCACTCAGGGCCGGTATTGCCGATAAAGAAAGCGAGGCCGTAGCCTATTTGGGAATGGTGCAGATATTTATGAATAAGCGCGAATTCAGAGCCGCAAAAGACTACTTCAGAAAAGCCAAAGCCTGCAAACCTAAAACTGAGCAGGTAGTAAGCCAGATAAAAGAAATAGAAAAATATATCTCCAGAATTCCAGGGTAACCTGTATTCTTATTTCTTATTCCCCTACCTGCAATATCCAATCGCTTAGTATATTCAGCACTTCCGGGGAAATGGTTTCTTCTATAAATCCATATTCCAAATGAGAACCGGTTTTGGCATGCTGAAATAAATGATTCAATCCCGGCATTTCTATAGTTTTAAAACTTTTATTGCCGGCTTTTTTTAATGCCGAAGCAATTGCAGCCAGGTTTTCCTTAGCAGGCACTTGTGTATCTTTATTTCCATTGATTGCCAATACAGGAATTTTTATTTTTTCCAGCATAGTGGAAGGCTTATAAGCAATAAAATATTTATACCATTCATTTATACTAAAAATAGCAACAGACCTATATAGCAATGCCTGCTCTTCTTCTGTAAAAGAGAGCACAGGTATTTTTTTTAACTCAGTTTCATAAATTTCTTTCAATGGCTTAGAAGAATCAATAGATAAAAGAGTTTTGTTGAGTACATAATTCATTTGCACGGCTTTTTCAATTTCTGCTTCATTTTTTCCCACTGCTCTTGACACTTCTCTCGATTGCAGGCGCATTAAATCCAATATATCTACACCGGGCGCTGCCAGCAAAACCATAAATTGTACATTTTTATTTTTTACGGCTACCATGGGCGCTATCATACCGCCTTCGCTATGTCCTGCCAGGCCGATATTCTTATAACCTCTTTGTGCAAGAAAATCCACAGCGGCACTAATATCTCCGGCGAAATCTTTAGTAGTAGCCGTAGTATGGTCTAAAACAGCCGAAGACCTTCCAACGCCTCTGTCGTCAAGCCGCAATACACCTATTCCTTTTTTAGCAAAATCATCTGCAATCAGCCAGAAAGGTTTATGGTCAAACATTTCCGCGTCACGATTTTGCGGACCAGAACCGGTAATTAAAATCACCACCGGAAAATTCTTTTTACTCTTTGGCGTAGTCAGTGTGCCTGCCAGTGTAACGCTGTCTGTTTTGTTTTCCACCAACACTTCTTCAATTTGATAATTAAATGGCAGCTTAGGTTCCTGCGGACGAGCTAAAACTCGCACTGTATCTTCTTTTCCTGAGAGTATTAACGGAAAGCTCATGCCGTTTTGAGTAAAGACACCTTCAAATTTATCTGCTTTGAACTGAGCTTTATAAACAACTCCTAAATTCTTTGCTTTTATAGTCAACTCGTTGTTTACAAACATGGTACTGTCTGCCGGAATACTGCCCGGACCCTGCGCTGGACTTTGCATTCTGGTAAAAAAATTTTGTCCTTTAGCTACTATTGTAAAAATCAATGGCAGTTTTTTTCCCTGTACATCAAGACTGCCGTGCCAGGGGCCTGTAATATCTTGTGCTGATACCACATGAAAAAGTATAAGAAAGAACAGAGAAAAAAAATATTTCATAATTAAGTGAATTAAAAAATAATACGTAACACAATTTGAAAAGATTTCCGGATACAATCAAGTTGTTTATAACCTGTCAAATATAAAAATAAATACTGGTTTTCATGTATTGCCCTATTGTATCTTATCAGATATTTTTGTTTTTATAAAAAACAATAAGGCAATAAGCTTTTAATAAGGGAAAAGCATTATTTTTATCTTAATACGAAATATAAAAAACGAATCTTTGCAATTGAAGAAAATTATTTTATTTCTTTTATGCCAGATAGGTAGCTTTTCTGCCTTAGCACAAGAGAAAAGCAAAGTTGCATTATACACAGACAGTCTTTTGCAGATAGCATTAGCACAAACCACCGATAGCGCTAAGTTTCAGAGATTTTTAGATATAAGTTATTTTCTTTCTGAGAGAGATACGGCAAAAGCATTTCATTATTTTCGTGAAGCTAAAAAATATACACCGACAAATAATGACTACTACAAAGGGATCTTATACTTTTATTCCGCGGGCATTTATTATGATCATGATATACTGCGTGCCAAAACGGAATATTTGCAGGCTGAAGATTTACTTAGCAAGTATAAAACAAAAGAAGCCTTTCATTATCGTGCAAGATTATGGAATAATTTCGGAGCTCTTCTTCAACGCCAAGGTTATGCAGACCAATATATAGAGGCATTAATAAACAGAGCCATCCCGTATGCAAAAGAAAGCAAGGATACCGTTTTGGTTGGCAACAATTATCAAAACGTAGCCATGATTTTCATGAATATGCTTAATTACGACAAAGCAGATATTTACTACAAGGAGGCTATTGAATTTTTATCAAAAAGTGAAGATGCGCATGAAGAAAAGTTAACCGTGTTTGTGAATGCTACAAAAAATGCACTATTTCAAAAAAACCTGATAAAAGCAAAAAAATATTTAGATAGTGCTGACATACACGCCAACGCTACCGTTCAGTCAACATTTCTGCCTATTTACGAAAGCACCCGCGGCACCTATTACAGGCTTGCCAATCAGCCGGGACAGTCGCTGTCACATTTAGAAAAAGGTCTGAAATTAGCAAGCGAAATGAACAACACTTATTACATCAACGCTATTTTATATGAAAAGTTCGAGTTGTATAACCAGCTGAAAGATTACGCTTCTGCAAAGAATATGCTTACCGAAGTGTATGCCAACGTCAAGAATTCCGCTTCTATGCGAGATAAACAACTTGTGACGTATAAAATGGCACAAACCGAAGCAAAATTAGGCAATTACAAATCCGCTTTCGATTGGTTTGAACTACATAAAATCTATGCTGATAGTTTATACTTTAATGAAAGTGAAATGAAAATAACTGAGTTAGAAAAAAAATATCAAACCATAGAAAAAGAAAATGAAATTTTAAAATTAAAAAACGAAAACCAAGATCAGTATTTTGCATTAGAAAAACAAAAAATACTCATCGGCATTTTGATCGGGGGCCTTTTGATAGCCTTGCTTCTATCCTTCTTAGGGTGGAAATTATATCAAAATAAAAAACGCTACACAACACAGCAGGAACAACTATACCAGCAGGAATTAACCGCTATAAAACAGCAGGAACAAATAAAAATATACGACTCAATGATTCACGGCCAGGAGCAGGAACGGAACCGCATTGCAAGAGATCTGCACGATGGATTGGGCGGCTTACTGGCAGGCGTAAAATTAAAACTTTCCGCTATCGCTTTTAAAAAAGAAGAAACAGTACAGCTAAACGATACAGAAATTCAGCAGGTGATTTTTCAGCTGGATCATTCGGTAGATGAGCTGCGAAGAATAGCCCGTAACATGATGCCTGAATCTTTACTGTATATGGGCCTGGAATCAGCTTTAAGAGATCTCTGCACATCGCTGAACAACAATAACACGTCTGTGAAATTTCAAAGCTATGATTTAAAAAATAACTACTCGCAAACCATACAAATTACCGTATACCGCATAATACAAGAGCTACTAACCAACGCCATAAAGCATGCGCAGGCAAAAAACATAATGGTACAATGTATAGAAAATCAACATCAGCTCTACATTACGGTAGAAGACGATGGTATAGGCTTCAATAAAAATTCACCGGCAGAAAACAAAGGCATAGGACTCTCTAATATAGAAAACAGAGTATCTATACTCAACGGAAATGTAGAAATTGAATCAGTTAAAAACGAAGGAACTACTTTTAATATAAATATACCTTTACATGGAAAATAAAGTATCAGTAATCATCATAGACGATCATCCGATTGTGTTGCAAGGATTTACTTACATGCTGCAAGACATTGCATACATCCATCTTACAGGATCTTTCACAGCTGCCAAAAGCGGTATTGACTTTATTACAAACAATCAAACAGACGTTGTTCTCTTAGACATCAATATGCCTGATATGAACGGCATTGAAGCCTGCGAAATCATAAAAAAAATAAAACCCGACTGCAAGATCATTGCTATCAGCAACAATAATGATTACAGCATCGTGCAGCGAATGCTGCAAAGCGGCGCATCGGGATATATACTGAAAAACGCGTCAAAAGAAGAACTGATTACTTGCATTGATGAAGCTATGAACGGAGAAATTGCACTTAGTGAGAGTGTAAAAGAGATTTTGAGAAATAATCACGATAAGGATTTGCCGGCTTTAACACGGAGAGAAAAAGAAATATTACGCCTGCTGGCCGACGGACTTACCACGCCCGATATCGCAAAGAAAATATTTGTGAGTCCGCTTACAGTGGAAACCCACAGACGAAACCTGTTGAGCAAATTCAACGTTCCCAATGCCGCGGCGCTCATACGCAAAGCGGTGGAATTAAGATATATTTAAAGAAGAAAGTACAAAGCCTGCGTACAGCATAAAAAATTTATCTTTAAGCTATCGCCGATATTTGTACTTTCAATTTCTTTATTTGCTTTCCATAGTAATACCGGCTCCCAGCAAACCTTCCGAAGAAATTTGTAAAGCTATTTTTCCTTTTTGTTTGTTTGACTGAATAATGGCCAACCCTAAGCCATTGAACGCTTTGCGGTACGATTTATTTGTATAAGGCTCCAGGTCTGCCTGGTAACCATTATCCAAAGCTCTTATTTCACCATTACCGGAAAGCTTAGAATGCAGCATATTATCTGCATCGGGTACAAGGTTGCCATCTTTGTCTACAACACTGATCTTTACAAATGCCAGGTCTTCTCCATCAGCATGAATCGTTTTCCTGTCTACCTCTGCTACTAGCTTGTAAGGCTTACCGGCCGTATGTTTCAAGGTTTCCATTATTGTTTTTCCATTCTTCCTTGATATAGCTTTTATTGTTCCCGACTCAAATGTCAAACCGTTAAAACGTACAAACAGGTCATCACCCTGTTTCGATTTTTTTCCTACAGATTTATTATTGATAAACAACTCTACTTCGTCTGCATTATTAAAATACACATGCACATCAATAACCTGCCCCGGAGTCCAGTTCCAATGTGGCAGAATGTGCAATACATTTTCTTTGGTAAAAATACTTTTGTACAAATAATAAGAATCCTTTGGAAAGCCCGCCATATCTATTATTCCGAAGTAAGAGCTGCGTGCCGGGAAAGGATATGGTGTGGGCTCGCCCATATAATCGAAGCCTGTCCACAAGTACATACCGCTGAGATACGGATATTTCAGGAATAATTTCAGTGCCTCTTCATTGGTAGAAGCCCAAGGCGCGGAAGCATTTTCGTAAGCAGAAACGGTATAATCAGGATTTCCTTTTTCTGCCACATCTTTAATACCCGCCCATCTTCTGATGTTATCGGAAGGCATATCGTAATGCCCGCGCGTGGCTAATGCTGAAGTATTTTCAGCCAAAATGTAAGGTTTATTACCGGGGAATAATTCAGTTCCCAAGTCTTTCCATTGCCAGTGATGATAATTAACGCCTAATATATCCAAAGCGCCGGAACGGTACATATTATTGGTGTTCTCGGTATTATTTAGACCAGCGGTAACGGGTCTGTCATCCAATCGTTTGATAATATTTACAAGATCCCTGGTAATTTTTCTGCCGATAGTATCTTTGTCGCCACCACGCTGTTCGGGTATTTCATTGCCCACGCTCCACATAAATACGGAAGGATGATTCCTGTCTCTTATTACATGATCGGTTAAATCTTTCTCATGCCACTCTTTAAAATATAAACTGTAGTTGTATGGCGTATTTTCTTTGTCCCAGGTCCATACATCAAAAGTTTCGTTCATTACTATAAAGCCCATTTTATCACACAAGTCTAACAGTTCCGGCGCGGGTGGGTTGTGCGCGGTACGAATACCATTGATGCCCATGCTTTTTAATATTTGCAGTTGGCGCTCCATAGCTCTTACATTTATTGCAGCGCCTAATGCGCCTAAATCGTGATGCATACACGCGCCAATAATTTTCACATGCTTATCATTCAGGAAAAAACCTTTCTGCTGATCGAAATAAAAATCTCTGATACCAAAGCCGGTGGTGTACCTGTGCTGCTCTTTGCCATTGCTTATTACGCGACTTACAGCTTTGTAAAGATGTGGCTTTTCAACGCTCCAAAAGTCAGGGTTCGCGAGTGTTACCTGTTGCAAAACTGTTTGCTCACCGTTCTTTACAGTAAGATTTTTTGATAATGTTTTTATTACTTTATTGTTCCTGTCGTACAGGATGGTTTCTAACTTTACAGGCTGTGTACTTGCTGCAATCAATTTTGTTTCAATATTCACCAAAGCCTCGTTTTTACTTACTTTGGGTGTAGTAATGTACGTGCCCCAATTCTTTACAAAGACTTTTCCTCTTTTATCTAACCATACATTCCTGTAAATGCCGCTGCCGCTGTACCAGCGCGAATTAGGCTGCTTGTTCTCTACCCTTACAAGCAAAACATTTTTTTCTCCGTTAAATTTTAAATAAGGGGTAAGATCATATTCAAATGAAATATAGCCAAACGGTCTTGTTCCTAATGCCTGTCCGTTGATCCATACAGTGCTATTCATATACACACCATCAAAAACAATAAAAACATTTTTATCTTTATCCGCTGGTGTTAGTTGAAACTCTTTTTGATACATTCCTAAACCTCCGCGCAAAGCCGCACCACGATTTCCACTCGGGCTGTGCACATCAAAGGGTTGCTCAATGCTCCAGTCGTGCGGCAAGTTAAGCGTGCGCCAGGGCTTTGCTTCCAGCGCTTTTTCATTCAGGTTGTTGGAGGTATCTACCTTAAACTTCCAATCATCGTTGAATTTGATTTTTTGTGCCAATAATAATTGCGAAGCTGTTGCCACGCAAAGCATCAGTAATAATAGTTTTTTGATCATGCTATAAATGTCTATAAGTTACATAAAAAATGCATAGTATCTACACCATCGGCATAATCATTAAGCGCCGGAACTTGCGCGCTGCCAAACGGAATGCCCGATTCACCTACTATACATTGTAAGTCGTTGTTATTTTCTAAAGTCTCTAATATAATGTTTTTTTCCTGATAGTATTCATAATTAAGCACACTTATTGGCGTAAACATATTTTGATTTTCCACCAACAATAAAGAGCCTGTGCTTTTATAATCTACTTTATTCATTAAAAGCAACGCGAGCTGATAATCGTAATTATTTCTGTACTTCTGCATTTCGAAGAAATAATTGTAATTTTTACATGCATCAATCAGTGGTTCGAAGTTATAACCTGCGGGTACGAAAATTTTAGTGACATTTCTGCAGCCTAACCCAAAATACAAGTGAATGTCATCTGCCAGCAATGTTAATTCCTCTGCCGATTCATTTCCTGTAAGCACTGCAACGGATGTTCTGTTGCGTCTTATTATATGCGGATATTTAGCAAAATAATATTCAAAATACCTTCCGGAATTGTTGCTGCCTGTAGCTATATACGCGTCGCAGCCTTTGAGCATTTCTGCGAATAACACCAACCGGGCCGTTTCGCTGTTCCATTCTGTCATTTTTTTCACTATATGCTTCATTAATACTTCATCTTTGGAAGAAAGTTTTATAGTTTGCCGATGACCAGAAATAAATACACACAAGAAATCGTGAAAGCCAACCATTGGAATATTTCCTGCCATTACCACACCTACATTCTTAGGGTGCACATGTTCTTCCGTCAATCCATAGTCATTTGTCCAAGTCTCCAGTTTTTCTTTCTGCAAAAACGAACAAACGATATTATCAGTGGCCAGATCAATGAATTCCCGGGTAAACCACGGATTTTGAATTTCTGCCTGCCGCTTTACACCGGTCCATTCATCTGTTCCGGCCGAAAGGTACTCTCCTAATTTTGTCAATAATAAAATTCTTTGTTGTAAGTTCATTTAGTTTGATGTAATTTTGCACAAATTTATTTAAAATAAAGGTATTTAAACTATGGCAATCAAAATAACCGATGAATGTATCAATTGCGGAGCCTGTGAACCGGAATGCCCGAATAATGCCATATACGAAGGCGGTGTAGATTGGGCTATTGCCGACGGAACCGGCGTAAAAGGAGATTATACTTTAATGAACGGAACCGTAGTGCCGGCAGACAAGCGTTTTTCTCCTATCAGCGATGATTTATATTATATTGTTCCAAATAAATGTACGGAATGCCAGGGATTTCACGAAGAGCCTCAATGTGCTGCCGTGTGTCCTGTAGACTGTTGTGTTCCGGATGAAATGTACCAGGAAACCGTTGAGGAATTATTAAACAAAAAAGAAAAATTACATCTATAAAAATTTGGTCGTAAAGTTTTATGGTTGTAACTTTATGTCAACAAATTAACCGAGAGGTTTATTATTTAAGCGGGTGATATTTCCCGTATAGCCTGAAAGCAAGTTCTTTCAGGCTTTTTTTTATACAAACCATTTTAGCCTGCTTCTGCAAACAAAAAAGCTACCTTAGAAAAGATAGCTTTTAAAATATATTATCAGCTCCTGCTTATATCAAACCTTTTTCGGCCAGATATTCGGCAATCTGAATCGTATTGGTAGCGGCGCCTTTGCGGAGATTATCGCTTACGATCCACATATTCAGTGTATTGGGTTGCGATTCGTCGCGACGTAAGCGGCCAACGAAAGTGTCATCTTTTTCATGCGCGTTCAATGGCATGGGGTAAACATTATTTTGCACATCGTCTTCCACCACCACGCCCGGAGCTTCAGATAAGATTTGCCTTACTTCATCCAGGTCAAAATCATGCACAAATTCTACATTTACGCTCTCGCTGTGCCCGCCCATTACAGGTACGCGAACCGTGGTAGCCGTTACTTTAATGGAATCGTCGCCCATGATCTTGCAGGTTTCTTTCACCATTTTCATTTCTTCTTTGGTGTAGCCGTTTTCCAGGAAAACATCGATATGCGGTAAAGCATTCATGTCGATAGGATGCGCATAAGCTTTTACATCACTTTCCACTTTGTTTCTTTCATTGGTTAATTGATCCACGCCTTTTTTGCCTGAGCCTGTTACACTCTGGTAAGTGCTTACCACTACTCTTTTGATTGTGTATTTTTTATGCAATGGCGCCAGTGCAACAACCATTTGAATGGTAGAGCAGTTAGGATTAGCGATGATCTTATCTTCTGCGGTCAATACATCTGCATTCACTTCAGGAACTACCAGTTTTTTAGTAGGATCCATGCGCCAGGCAGACGAATTATCTACTACCGTGATGCCCGCTTCGGCAAACTTAGGAGCCCATTCAGTAGAAGTAGCGCCACCGGCAGAGAATATAGCCACATCGGGCTTAATATCTATCGCGTCCTGTAAACCAATTACCTTATACTTCTTTCCTTTGAAATCCATTTCCTTACCCACACTTTTTTCAGATGCCACCGGATACAATTCCGTTACAGGAAAATTTCTCTCTTCCAGAACCTGCAACATTTTTGAGCCAACCAGGCCTGTGGCCCCAACTACTGCTACTTTCATTTTTTAATTTTTATTTTAAGATTAATAAAAAAGCCTTTCTCTTTTGGAAAGGCTTTTAGTACTTTATATGCGCATACAAAAAATCCCTTCCTTATGATGGTATGGTTTTCTTTATATGTTTCATAATCAAATGCATGTTTATAATTCTATTTTTTAATGGTCACTGCTTGTCTTGCCAAGACGAGATGGAATAGCTTTTTTATTCATGCGCTATTTCACTGTGCAAAAGTAATATGTTTAAACTATTAAACAAATTTTTATCAATATTTTTTAATATTATGGCAATTCTTGCATTCTCGGCATTAAATACTGCATATGATTAAATTTTTTCTAATCGTATTTTACCTGACAATTTTCGCAGAAAAATGTTCTTCTGTTTGTTTTGCCTAAATATTTTTTAGTAATGTTACCGCCGCATTCCACACAGATTTTTTTAGTATGTGCCAGCCAGTGCTTGCGCAAAACAAATTGCTTTTTCCATCTTAAAAAATCAAAAGCATAAATACGCGTTTCGGCAATCATTTCAAGCAATTTTTCTTCGGGAAAATCTTTAATTTTATTTGCAGGATGAATTTTTGTTCTGAAAAGCACTTCATTTTTAATAATATTTCCCGAACCGGAAAAGACATTCTGATCGAGCAAAGCGTCTGCTACCAACATATCAGGATGTGCAAGCAAATATTTTTCAGCTTTGGATGCATTCCACTTTTCAGACATAATATCTACCTCTTCATCATACATATCATCCAGGCTTTCTTCAATAAATTTTACAGAACAACTGTAAAGATTGATAAAGCCGTTATCAAATTCAAGCCTTAATCTTGGCGTAGCCTCCTTATCTTCATTCACGAGGTAAGAACCAAATAAAAGAAAATGAATACGCAGAGAAAAATCATCAAAACAAATAAAAAATTGTTTGCCCCAACTTCTAAACGCAATTATTTTTTTATTCAGCATTCTTTCTTTTTCAATTTTAGAGTTGCCACTCACCGCTATAATTTTCTTTTTCAGGAACGGCTGAACCTCTTCTTTTAAAATTATTATGGAAGGGCCTTCTGGCATGTGCAATATTTAATTGATTTACAAAAGGTTAAATCACAAAAATTTAGCCACATATTTTTTTGATGATGTAGAAGATATATTAATTTTAATATCGATTAAAACTAAAACGATCCATAAATGAAACCATCTCCTAAAAAAATAAGACCGGCTCAAAAGCAAAAGAAACAGCCGGGCGTAGAAGACAAAATGCATCCGCAACCAGACTTTATGCCTGAAGAGAAAAACAGAAAACTGGAAAATAAAGTAGCCATCATTACCGGGGGCGACAGTGGCATTGGAAAAGCTGTGGCTTTATTGTTCGCAAAAGAAGGCGCAAAGATTGTGCTGTCTTATCTCAATGAAAATAAAGATGCTAAAGAGACCGCGCAATTAATTGAAAAATACGGTTCAGAAGTATTAGTGATCAAGGGCGATATTTCAGCGGAAGCGCATTGCAAAAGCATTGTTTCACAAACGATAAAGAAGTTTAAGAAAATTGATATTGTAGTGAATAACGCGGCAGTACAATACCCGCAGGAATCGCTGGAAAAAATTACAGCAAAGCAATTGCACAAAACATTTGAGACGAATATTTACCCGCATTTTTACCTTACAAAAGCTGCCTTAAAATATTTGAAAAAAGGAGCTAACATTATTTGTACTACCTCTGTAACAGCGTATAGAGGCAGCCATCATCTGATAGATTACGCGGCAACCAAAGGCGCTATTGTGGCGTTTGTTCGCTCGCTGTCGGCATCGCTGGCCGAAAAAGGAATTCGAGTGAATGGCGTGGCACCCGGTCCCATCTGGACGCCACTGATACCGTCAAGCTTCAACTCGAAAAAAGTGGCCGAATTTGGCTCCGACACACCATTGCAGCGCGCAGGCGAGCCTAATGAGGTGGCCCCGAGCTACCTGTTTTTAGCAAGTGATGACGCCAGTTTTATGACGGGGCAGGTATTGCATCCGAATGGCGGAGAGATCATCAACAGCTGATTTTTTATACACAATTTATCTCATCATTTTAAAACTATATAAAATGGCAAAGTACTCAAAAAAAGCATCGGAAAAAATCGGGGAGGTAATGAAGGAAATGAAAGAAGGCAAGCTAAAAACATCGGCAGGTAAAAAAGTTACAGACAGAAAACAAGCTTTAGCTATTGGCATTTCAGAGGCACGCGAAGCCGGATTAAAAGTACCGAAGGAGCCTAAAAAAGCTTCTACTAAAAAGAAGAAATAACCTACTTACAGCAGCCTGATAAAAGGCGCTAAGGCAAACCACATAATAAACATCAGAGATACAGCCATGATAGCATCTATTCTGGCCGGTTTATCTTTTTGCTTATAAAACTTTATGAGCATCTTCACCAACAAATAACCATGCGCCGTAATTGGCAAAACTTCCCATCCGTACAGGTTTTCTACAGTGTTAGTCATATATAAGAATAAGGCTGAAAAAATGGCCGCAAGTATAGAAATGACTGCCACAATAGTAGCGTTGTCTCTACCCAGCAATACAACCAACGTATTCTTTCCAGAAGTTTTATCCGCGTAATAATCGGGCATGCCCGACATGATAATCGCCGGTACAATAGAAAAAAACAAAGGGATGGAAATTAGCCAGGGAAGGCTTTCGTTTAACATTCCTCCCTGGAAAAGAAAGCCTGTAAGTATAATGGCAAAACTATGTGTAAAGCCTACCGTTACTTCGCCCCAGCCCCTGTGCGAAAGCTTTAAAGGACTTACTGTATAAGACATGGCTATGAACGAAAAAATAAGTACCACCGGAATTAATATATAGATTGGCGCCGGTGAAACATACGCGATCAAAAACATCAAGGCAGTACAGACTATCAACAGCCATCTGATAGCCTGTTTAAATTTATCAGGCGAAATCAATTTATCTACCAGCACTCTTGAGCCACCTGAAAACGGGCTAAAATTCTTATTGATCTTATCCGATTCAAAATCGTAATAATCGTTGCTGAAAACTACAGCCACCTCCAGTAAAAACACAAATATATAACCCAGCAAAAACAGCAGCCAGCTAAACCCATAGCCCAAGATATCTGCACAAAAAGCGCCTATGCCATACGCCAAAAAAGTCATCGGATAAAATTGCAACCTGATAGCCTGCACCCAGGGTTTTGCTTTTCGCCAAAATTTTTCCCAAGGCGTTAAAACGCCATATTGAAGCGCTCTCCCTTGGTCATATACCCGCTGTAACCATTCCTGCTTTTTTTCTTTGGAAGAATGTTTAACAGGACTTAAATACATATTTCTTACAGGATTTACACCGCAAAATTTAAGCGTGGCGTTAGTAAGCGCCTTTGTGCCCGGAGAGCCGTAAAACAATTTATAAACAAATAAGGGCGTATCCATAGTAGTAATAAGTTGCGCCGTTCTGGGAGCCAGCATTTTGTCGTAAGCATCGAACTGTAATTCTCTGAAAGCAAAGCCAGGCATAATAGTTCTGTCAAGAAAGGCTTTCAACAATGCCGGTACATTTCCCCACCATGTGGGATATATGAATACTAAATGATCTGCCCAAGTAATCAGCTCCTTAGCTTTCAGAATATCCTCTTCTAAAAATTGATGCTCAGGAGAAGGCACTAACACATTCATTTCAAATTGCAAATCTGCAAGTATCAAATTTTTTACATTTGCTCCTGCCGCTTCAGCTCCACGAACATATGCCTTTGCCAATGCTGCGCAATAGCTGTCTTTTCGCGGATGGCCCAGTATAACCAAAACATTCATTCAACTTATTTTAAGTTTAAAAATAAGCTTTTAGCCCGAATTTCATGCGTTTTAATTAACTTTAATTATTGAAAATCAATAATTTAATATGTACTTTCTTATAGGTTGCTCCGGCTACAGCTACCGCGAATGGAAAGAAAAATTCTATCCGAAAGGGTTACCGGCAAAAGACTGGTTCACTTTTTATGCTACGCATTTTTCTATGCTGGAACTGAATAATACTTTTTACAATTTTCCAAAGTTAAAAACGCTGCAAACCTGGTATGGTAAGGCTCCGGCAAATTTTACTTTTGTGGTAAAAGCCCCCAGAACCATTACGCACTATAAAAAACTAAAAGACTGTGCCGAACTTTTGAATGAATTTTATGATGTGTGCAAGGAAGGGTTACAGGAAAAGTTGGGTTGCCTGATTTTTCAAATGCCGCCTTCTTATCATTTTTCGGAAGAAAATCTTGAAAAGATTCTCAATGCAGTGAATAAAAATTTTACCAATGTATTTGAACTACGCCATGCAAGCTGGTGGAATGATACTGTTTACAATGCTTTCAGAGCAAATGGAATCATCTTTTGCAGCGTGAGTTTTCCCGGCTTATCTGATGACGTGATCGTAACAGCGGAAACTTTGTATTATCGTTTCCACGGAATTCCCGACCTGTATTTTTCAACTTATTCAGAAAAAGAACTGAAAAAAATAGCCGATAAAATAAAAAAAGAAAATCAACTCAAAACCGTGTACTGCGCATTCAACAATACCGGCAACCTTGGCGCCATAGACAATGCAAAATGGATAAGAACTTATCTGGATCAATAAAATCGTTCTAAAAATAATTTGGAAAATAATTTTCAATCATTAACTTTGTATTTCAAAGTACTTTTTTATGAAAGAAAAACATCAGCAGGATCTGGCACAGATAAGAAATATGATGGAAAAATCTTCCCGGTTTATTTCTTTAAGCGGCGTATCAGGAATAGGGGCAGGCATTATAGCGCTCGCAGGGGCAGTTGTTGCTTATTACTTATTTTCTACAAATGGTATCAGTTATTTTGACGGGAAAAGGAATATTTATTCGCAGGAACTGGTCAATCAATTCATAGTTCTTGCAATGGTCATATTGGTGCTGGCTCTGGCAACGGGTATCTATTTTACTATCAGGAAAAGTAAAAGGAACAACCTGGCCGTCTGGAATAAAACCACCAAAAACCTAATGAAAGCCTTATTTGTACCTTTAGCTACAGGAGGTATTTTTTGCCTGGTTTTACTATGTCACGGATTGTTCTATTTAGTTGCCCCGGCCACTTTGATCTTCTATGGACTGGCTTTAATCAATGCTAGTAAATATACTTTCGGCGACATCAAAAACCTGGGATACGCTGAAATTGCATTAGGTCTTATCTCTTCCTTTTTCGTAGGCTACGGATTGGTTTCCTGGGCAATAGGATTCGGTGTACTTCATATAATTTACGGAATAGTGATGTACAGGAAATATGAAAACAGCAATGATTAAACCCTAACAAAAATGAGCATTGTACAATCATTAAATAAAGATTTTGAGAGTCGCGTCAGGCTGGGTATCATGTCTGTGCTGATTGTGAACGACTGGACAGAATTTAACGAGCTGAAAGAACATCTGGAAGTAACCGACGGAAATCTCGCCAGCCATATCTCCGCGCTGGAAAAGAAAAAATACATAAAAGTGAAAAAAGAATTTGTAGCCAGAAAACCCAAAACATCCTATGCGGTATCCGCCGTAGGTCGCAGAGCTTTTGAAGAACATATCAATGCTTTAGAAAAACTGATCAATAATCAATAATTTTTTTTGTACATATACTTTGTATTTCAAAGTACTTTTAAAATAAAATAGAATAACTATGAAAACTCTTAAAAATCAATTACTGCTTTTTACCATTATCAGTTTTGTAATATTATTTTACGGCCAGGATATGGGCGTGAATCTTTCTATATTTTCACTGATTGTATGGGGTACTTTATTATTTCTCAGGAAAGGAATATACAAGGATGTACGCTTCGTTCTGCTAAGTGGAAGCATTTTTATTTCTGCCGCCGCATTTGCCTGGTACGGCGATTTTATTTCTTTTGCAGCATTGTATATATCGCTGATCATTACAGGCTTTTATACATTATTCTTAAACAGGTTGAATATATTGAATCTTATACTGCTAGTGCCTGTTAACTACGCGAGTTTTATAATCAGAATATTCTGGTTGGATAAATGGCTGCCGAATAAAAACAAAATGACCAATACAAGAGCAAAGCTATTTGCTTACTATCTTATTCCCGGATTTTTTGTTGTACTATTCTTGATAGTGTATAGCAATAGCAGTACTGTATTATCTGAGTTCTTCAGAAACTTTGATATAGATTTCAACATCTTAGAAGTGATTTTCTTATCCGGACTGGGCTTCTTTTTTATGTTTAATTTTTATCATTTACTGGTGCCTAAATTTATTATACAAAACAATAAGCATTTGGGTGATACTTTTTCCGTACAACAGCAAACGTGCATGAAACCTACGTTTCATAACATGGATATTAACCTGGAAAGAAAAAGCGGTGAGATTACATTGATATTACTTAATACACTTTTAGCGGTATTCCTGATCATTTACAATGCAGAACAATTTCAACTCAACAACAATGATACATTAAGCAGTAATGTACATGAAAGAATTTATACCATAATCTTTTCCATCATCCTCGCTGTAAGCGTGATACTTTTATATTTTAAAAATACTTTAAACTTTCATGGATCAAACAAAAGATTAAAAAGACTCACCTACCTCTGGATATTGCTCAATCTTGCATTAATCGCTTCTGCAATTGCAGCCAACACTACCTACATACATTTTTATTCACTTACCTTTAAAAGAATTGGTGTATATATATTTTTAATGCTTTGCATCATCGGGTTGTATTTTACTTATAATAAGATCAGGCAGAAGAAAACAAATATTTACCTGATAAAAAATATGTTCTGGACTTTCTTTGTTACACTGGTCATCAGCAGCGTTGTCAACTGGTCGTGGATCGTAACAAAATATACACTCAATCACAGCAAAAATCCTGACTTATATTACCTGTTTTATGAAACCAGGTTCAACAGAGAAATCTTTTATAAAAATTACAAAGACGAATTTATGAGAGGATGGCAAGGACAAACAGATGATGAAACATATAAAGTTCCTATTGAAAGAGGCGTTGCTTATGAAAGAAATAAAAAGTTTTTATCAAGAAAGTTATATTATCAATTTGTAGAATTAAAATGATTATTTAGAAAAGTAATAATTAATTCCTGCCATTAAATAATGTAGCCTTAAAGAAGTATTATCGACACTAGACATATTTGTAAACGTATAATTATACTTTGCATTCAGCGAAAAGCGTCGTGAAAATTGATATTCCGAACCTGCATGAACACCTAAGTTAGCAAAATTGATTTTACCTTCCATCTCTCTTTCAAGTTCTTTTTCAACTCTATCGCCACCATTAATATCATTTATATCTAAATTTAGACCATAGTTCTGATATATAGAAAACTTGGTATCTAAATGCAATCCAACATTTAAACCTCCATATACATTCCATTTAGGAGCAATGTAATACTTTGCAGAAACCGGCAACAATAAATGATGCATGTTTACTCTTGATCTAAAACCGGCACCTCGCTGCGGAAAATGCGCTTCAAGAGTACCTCCCAATAATGCATAATCTAATTCAAAATGAACTGCTCCTTTTTCTGAAAAACGATTTTCAGCAAAAAAACCGGCATAGAATCCTGGCATACTCGTAAGTAAACCCTGTATTCCATCTGAATTAAAAGTTTTTCCTTCATCATCAATAAAAGTACTCAATGTAAAACCGGCAGTAGTTCCAAAACGAATTTGAGAAAAAGAGATATTTGTAACCAACATCAAAATAAAAAAGTAAAAAAAGCGCTTTTTCATAGGTATATTTTTAATTTTTTTATCGTTTATAATGCCTCGTTTTATATGTAATTAAATTTCTTATACTAAAATTTAATTGTATTGCAAATATATCAAAATTGTAACATTTTTTATGGTGATATTTTATTTTGTGGCAATAAGATTATAACAAATTAGTTCCTTTCCGCACTTGTTTCTTTACTACAATATACAAAGCAAATTTATTATCTTTGCACCTCAAATTTTATTTATGAGTCAGCATTTATCCGACCAGGAAATCATTAGAAGAGAAAAATTAAAGCATTTGGCAGAGGCGGGCATTGAAGCCTATCCTGCGGCATTGTATCCGGTTACACATTATTCTTCTGAAATAAAATCAACCTTTACAGAAGAGAACAAAGATGCATTTGCAGACGTTTGTATTGCCGGGCGTGTAATGAGCATCAACGATAAAGGAAAAGTATTTTTTATAAAAATCCAAGATAGTAAAGGCATTATACAATTGTATGTAAAGCGCGATGAGATTTGTCCCGAAGAAGACAAAACATTCTGGCAGCTGGTAGTGAAAGGATTGGATCTTGGAGATTTTTTAGGCGTGAAAGGATTTGTATTTATTACAAAAACAGGCGAAACATCTATACATGCCAAAGAAATTACACTATTGGCTAAATCATTGAAACCCTTACCAGTAGTAAAGCGCGACGAAGAAGGCAACATACATGACGCCGTTACCGACCCAGAATTCAGGTATCGTCAACGGTATGCCGATTTGGTGATTAACCCCGATGTGAAAAAAACTTTTACGCAAAGAACAATCATTATCAATACCATTCGTAATTTTTTAAATGCGCAGGGGGCTTTGGAAGTAGACACACCCGTTTTGCAATCCATTCCCGGCGGCGCGGCGGCAAGACCATTCACTACGCATCACAACGCATTGGATGTACCTTTTTATTTAAGAATTGCTAACGAACTATACCTGAAACGCCTGATTGTAGGTGGTTTTGACTGGGTGTATGAATTTAGCCGCAACTTTCGTAATGAAGGAATGGATCGCACACACAACCCGGAATTTACCGTATTGGAATGGTATACGGCTTACAAAGATTATTTTTGGATGATGGAAATAACAGAGCAGTTAATGGAAAAACTGGCTATTGCTGTGCACGGCACTACCGATGTACAGGTAGGCGACAAAGTCATCAGCTTCAAGGCTCCGTTTAAAAGAATTTCTATATTAGACGCTATCAGGGAAAATACGGGCATCGACGTAAGTGCTATGAACGAAGAGGAGTTGAGAGAAGTTTGTAAAAAGCAAAACATTCATGCCGATAATACAATGGGTAAAGGGAAGCTGATAGATGAATTGTTTGGCGAAACATCTGAAAGCAATTTTATACAGCCTACATTTATTATAGATTACCCGGTAGAAATGTCGCCGCTTACCAAAAAACACAGAAGTAAGGAAGGCTTGGTGGAACGTTTTGAGCTGATGATAAACGGCAAAGAAATTGCGAATGCTTATAGTGAACTGAATGATCCTATCGACCAGAGAGAACGCTTTGAAGAACAGGCTCAACTAATGGAAAGAGGAGATGACGAAGCCATGTTTATAGACCAAGATTTTCTACGTGCTTTAGAATATGGCATGCCTCCTACCAGCGGCATTGGCATTGGGATTGACAGGCTTGTGATGTTATTGACCAATCAACCTTCTATACAAGATGTATTATTCTTTCCGCAAATGAGACCGGAGAAGTAAATATATATATATATCTGCCCCAATCATAGCCATGCTTTTTTACCTATCGCTATTTTTAAAGGTTAGATAGAAGAGATAATCCGGAGCAAAAAGTAATAAGAAGGTTGCTTCGCCCCACTTCATTTCGCTGGCAATGACGAATCAGATTATACAGTCATCGTGCGGAGTGAGGCATTAATAACGAAGCAATCTTATCAAGCTATTAACGATAAGCAGTACAATGTACAATGTACAATGTTAAATGCTTCCCTCTGCCCCGCATGACAACCCACTACAAGCGGTTTCTACTTTCCTGATAATTTGCTGTAAGAAAGAATACTTTCATCTTTCATAAATTTTACATTTTTTCATTGAAAAAACATGACCAATATCAATCCCTCACATCTGTGAGGGATTTTATTTAAAACTATTCTTAGCTTACAGATTATTTTCTTTAATAAATTCTTTTATCATTTTTTTATTTCCTACTAAATATACCAAGTCATCCAGAAGTAATATTGTATCCGAAGAAGGATTAAGTAGTTTTTCTTCGCCGCGCTCTATTCCTACAACCAAACCATCTGTCTTTTCACGCAATTCTATCTCTCTGATCGTTTTACCAATGAATGGAGCAGTTCTGTTCACCTGAAAATTCATTAGTGTAAAGTCTTCCAGATCAGGCTGGGTAAATATCTCTTCTGCCTTTTCTTCCAGCTTAAACTTTTTATCTTCAAATTCTTTGATCTGGTCTTCAGTGCCTATCAATCCTATGTGATCAAAAGGGAATATTCTGGTAGAACCTGTTGGTGCATAAATAATATTAGAGCCACGCTTGATATATGCCACATTGATATCATAATTTTCTCTCCAACCTAAGTCCTGTAATTGTTTGCCGATATATTCTCCATATTGCCCAACTTCAAAATCTGTAACATAGGTATCCCAAAATGAATTGATTTTTGTAGAAGGACGAATCACTTTTTTTTCTTCAGCTATGCGCTTTTCTTTATCTCTAAAATCTCTCTCGTAAAAATTAAACATAAATCTTTTCACAATTAAATTGTGTAAGTAATCAATTTTAGTAGAAAGAAAATAAATAACCAACAACGCTACCGGAACCAAAAATACAGATATAATAAAGCTTGGATAAAATCTATATAAAATAAACTGAAGTATGATGATACCTAAAACTATACGCAACAGATCGATCAATATCAACGGACCTCTGCTGATATAACTGTGCCTCCACAAATCTTTATATTCTTTTCTGTTAATCCTTTTAAAAGCGATCGGCCATAGAAATGGTATGCAAACAAGTAATACTAGAGCCACTGTAATACCACGCGAAGTTCTTGTATCAGTAAATTGATTATCTAAGAATGGAAGTATTACATTATAGGCTACCAAAACTATAGCAATGATCACCACAAGATTGATAAGAATTGTGCTGAAATATGCCTTCATCAATTTCTTCCATGCGCCCTCTTGCTGTATGTTTTGAAACTGAAAAGAATATTTTTCAATTCCTCTTAAAAGCCCGGCTGGTGTAATTTTTTCTATAAAATAAAACACATGATCCGAGGTCCTAATCATTAAAGGCGTAGTAAACGTAGTGATTGCTGAAACACCCACTGCTACAGGGAAAAGAAAATCACTAGTAACATTTAATGAAAGGCCTAACGCGGCTACGATAAAGGCAAACTCTCCTATTTGCGCCATACTCATACCCACCTGTACAGATTGACGAAGCGGCTGTCCGGAGAGCACAGCACCTAACGTAGTAGAAATAAGTTTACCTACAATCACTACAATTGTGATAATTAATATTTGCCATTTGTAGTTATATAATTCCGCAGGATTGATCATCATTCCTATCGATACAAAAAACACAGCACCAAATAAATCTTTGGTTGGCTTGGTAATATGTTCTATCCTTTCGGCAAAGGTTGTTTCAGCCAAAATGGTACCCATTACAAATGCGCCCAATTCAGCAGACAATCCTGCTCTTACAGCCAATACAACCAATAAAAAACAAAGACCTACAGAAATAATCAGTAAGGTTTCTTCATCAAGCAATTTCTTTGCCTTACGTAGCACCGTTGGCAAAATATAAATCCCTATTAAATAAATTGCTATTAAAAAGAATAGAAGTTTTCCTATGGCAAATAAAAGTTCATTTCCATCAAACTGCTGACTTACTGCCATTGTAGAAAGTAAAACCATTAAAATGATCACCACAATATCTTCTACAACCAACACACCAAAAACAATACCTGCAAATTTCTGATGTTTTACACCTAACTCGTCAAACGCTTTGAGGATAATGGTTGTAGAGGAGCTCGCCAACATACCGGCAAGAAAAATACTGTCCATTGTGTTCCATCCCATCCATTGCGCTACAAAAAAACCAAGCGTACAAATAAAGATAATTTCTACCAAAGCCGTTATCGAAGCCGAACCTCCTACTTTAATTAGCTTCTTAAAACTAAACTCTAAGCCTAAGCTAAACAATAGAAATATTACACCAATTTCTGCCCAAGTATCTATACTCCCCTCATCTACTACAGTAGGAAATAAAGTAAAATAAGGACCTACTAGAAATCCCGCTATAATATAACCGAGTACAAGCGGCTGCTTAATTTTTTTAAATATAATTGATACTACTGCTGCCGATATCAGAATAATTGCCAAATCCTGGATCAATGCAGGTAAATGATTCTCCATATAATTTTAATAAGCGTTTAGTTTCTATTCGATTTTTACAGATTGCTTTCTATTGCTTTCACTTCACCGGTATACAGGCTAACGGGCGAGTCAAACAAAATAGCAATGACCGTAACATTTTTATCAGTTCTTTCTTTTGGTATATTTATGCTAAGAATACCCGGCGCGGAGTTCCAATACAATTTATCGAAAATTGTAAAATCATTTATGATAGATCCCTCTCCCGCAATGCGTATTCTGGCCACATTGTTATTCAACCCTTTAACCAGTACCGGCCCAGTTGGCTGTCCTTCTATAAATAAATAAAGCGTTTGCTTATCGGGTGATAAGGCTGTAGGCCCGGCAAAATAGCCGTTGGGCAAGCCTGCAATTCCATTACCTAAAACTTCAGCATGTTTTTTCGCCCATTCCCTTACAGTTACATCTTTGATACCTGTGAGTGACGCATATTTATTTACTTCCAGGCCTTTGTCTGCAAAAGGATTATTGCCGGTGCGTACATCGTGTGCAATTCTCTTAATTTTTTTAAAAGAAGATTCATTGCCGGATATATACTTATCAAAAGGCACAACGGGCATAATGGTATCGGCAAGTTTGATGGGTTCGTTCAGTTGAACTTTCAGCACTGTTACATCTTTATCTGCCTGATCGGCAGGAATATTTATCCAATAATTATTGCCTTCTTTTTGATAGGTAAGTTTTTTGCCGGATCCTACAACGCTGATGCCGCTTAACTTTGAGTCAATTCCTTTTAGCCATGCAAGCCCGTTTGGATTTTCTGCGAGGTATAAGTACAACGTTCTTTTATCTTTAGACAATGCTGTTTTTCCTTCAAAATATTTTTGATCAATACCGCTCCGTGTACCATAGATGGCTTCCGCGTGTTTGCTCGTCCACCTTCCCATATCTTTCAGTATATCTATTTGCTTTTGTGGAATAGTGCCGTCTTCATCAGGACCAATGTCCAGCAAAAGATTTCCTCCCATTGCAATGCAATCCACTAATGCACGTATAAGCTGGTTAGAAGATTTATATTTATTATCAAAAGGCTGATACCCCCATGAATCGTTCATTGTATAGCAAAGTTCCCAGTATTCACTTTCCGGTTTTTGCACCGGTACGCCCTGCTCGGGAGTGGCATAATCTCCATGATCTTTTAGCCGCGAATTGATGATAATATCTTTATTGTAAGACTGAAGCATATTGCGCGTTTCGCTTGCCTTCCATTCTTCCGCGCTATGTTCCCAATCACCATCAAACCAATACAAATCGGGGTTGTACTGCGATGATAATTCTCTTAATTGGTTTTGATAATAATTTATAAAAGAATCAAACCTTTTGGGTTCTTTGGTATAATCATACCTTTTGATAGTACTTGTAAAAACATCGTAATCGTTATAGCTCCAATCGGGCAAAGAAAAATACAAGCCTGTTTTAAGTCCTGATTTTTTCAAAGCCGAAATAAAGGGAGTGAGTACATCTCTTTTAGCCGGCGAATGCTTAGGAATAGACAACGCGTTGGGCTGTTTAGTATCCCAAAGGCTTACACCTTCGTGATGTTTGGTAGTGATAACGGCATATTTAGCGCCGGCGTTTTTTATTAAATCTACCCATTGCGGAGGTTGATAATTTTTGGCGGTGATTTTATTTATATGCGCTTTATAATCATCGTAAGGTATATAATTATTAAAAAAGCTCCAGGACTCAGAAATGCCGTTTACCGAATAAATACCCCAATGTATAAATATGCCCAGCTTGGCATCTTTGAACCAATCCATTTTGGAAGAAGATTGGGCTATGGCAGAAAAAAAGAATAAAGAGCTAATAAAGAGTGTAGTTATTTTAAAAGATAAATTACGTTTCATATCGGATATTTAATACGTTTGAAAGATAAGCATAAATGTATTTTATGCAAAGAATATTTAACGTAAATTGAAGATTATTTTACTATGACCGCTCCTATTTTCTTAACCAAATCTTTCTCCGTTTCTTTTAGTGCCTGGTGTATATGCAGGTTTTTCATTATTTTTTCGAAATCCGTTTCACTTTCCAGTTCTTTCTCTACATCGTCAAGCATATTTTTTATTTTTCTGAGCTTATAATAAAGCAGGCTCATGTGCACATCGTGTTGTATTTCCTGCATTTCGTCTTCCTCCGTTGTAGCTGTTTTTCTATTAGACATTTCCTCCCATCGATCACTCACTTCGTAAGGAAAGAGCGTAATATCTACGATGATCTCAGCTATTGTAGTATCTTCTGCATACATCATATTTTTAGCATCGGGAAGCTGCCCCTTGTAATACAAGTCGATATAGGCATTGTATACTTTCATATACTTTTCATTGTGCAACGGATAATATTCTATTTCTGAAAAAATATAATCGGCTACGGTACTGTTTTCGTTCCATGATTTCAAACCGTACTCCAGCAGAATACGTAAAAGATTTTTTTCCTGGGCGGTATCATCTACTTTAAAATAGTCTGACGCGCTTTGCAGATCAGCCTGCTCTTGCAATTTTTTTTGCTCGTCAAACGCTGCCTTCTTTTGTACGTTGCCAATCTTTTCGCGAGTGTACTTATTAACCAGGTTGGTAAGTCCATGCTCATCAATCTTCATTATAGCAGCGCAACGTTTAATATACTCCTGCTGCTTGGTAAAATCCTCTGCCTTATTGATTTTGCTCAGCGTTTCGGCAATTTTGTTTACGGCATCATTCTTTTTTTGAATATCATTTCCTGCTTCGTTCAGTAAAATATCCAGCTGAAAAAAGATGAAATCTTTTTTATGTTCATCTACAAATTCCTTAAAATTCTTCTCACCTACTTTGCGTACATAGCTATCCGGATCTTCGCCATCCGGGATCATTACCAAACGCACATTCATAGCTTCTTCCAAAGCCATATCCAATCCGCGCAAAGCGGCTTTAACACCTGCGGCATCTCCATCATAAATAATGGTAATATTGTTGGTATACTTTTTTATTAATCGCAGTTGCTCTATCGTAAGCGATGTGCCGCCACTGGCAACAACATTTTCTACACCCGCCTGCGCCAGGCTGATTACATCTGTATAACCTTCTACAAGCAGGCATTCATCGCTCTTATCAATAGCATGACGGGCAAAATAAGTGCCGTATAAAATTTTGCTTTTTACATAGATTTCGTTCTCGGGTGTATTGATATATTTAGGGCCATGGTCACTTTTGCCAATGACCCGGGCACCAAAGCCAATCACTTTGCCACTGATATTATGAACAGGAAAAATAATTCTTCCGCGATAGTTATCTCTTAAAGAATCGTTGTTTTGGTTTTTTGCCGTAAGCCCTGACTTAATGAGCAGGTCAGGATTGTATTGTGCCTGAACGGCTGCCTGCGTAAAAGCATCATAGCCATTAGGATTGTAACCCACCTGGAATTTTTCTAAAGTAGATTTATTAAAACCTCTTTCATCCAAATAACTCAATGCTATGTTTTGCCCTTCATCAGTATTCCACAACTGTTCGGCAAAGTATTTGGCAGCAAAACTGTTAATAATATATAAGCTGTCAGCTACCAACAATTGCTGCCTTACCTCATCGCTAACTTCGGCTTCTTCTATTTGTATATTGTAGCGTTGAGCCAACCAGCGCAATGCTTCCACATAACTGTATTTCTCATGTTCCATGAGAAATGTGATGGCATTGCCGCTTTTGCCGCAGCCAAAGCATTTATAAATTTCTTTGCTAGGAGATACAGTAAAGGAGGGTGTTTTCTCTCCGTGAAAAGGACACAGGCCCAGGTAGTTTGTACCTCTTCTTTTAAGCTTTACAAACTCTCCTACCACATCTACCACATCTATGCGGCTTTTGATCTGTTCTATGGTTGACGGTGTAATCAAAAAAAAATTATTTGATCTTTAATACGCTGAAAGCCAACAACAGCCAACCTGCTATAAAACTGAGTCCGCCAATAGGTGTAATAGCGCCGATCCATCGCATAGAAGTATTAGCGCTAATGCCAAAATAAGTAAGCATATACAAAGAGCCGCTAAACAACACCATACCCACTATAAACAAGATGCCCGACCAATACACCATATTGCTGGTGGTATAATAAGCCATAATACCTGCCAAGGCCAAAGCAAATACATGATAAAACTGGTAGCGTACTGCTGTTTCAAAAGTTTGCAACTGCTCCGGTGCAGCAATTTTTTTAAGCCCGTGCGCGCCAAACGCGCCCAAACCCACAGCCAAAGCACCCAGAATAAATGCTGTGATAAGAAATGTTTTATTTACCATAATTTTCATTGATTACTTCCATAAATTTTTTTGTAGAGATTTCTTTGCCCGTAAAAATATACTTTGCCTGCGAATAATACGGTTCTCTTTCGGTCATTTTTTTATCAAGATATATACTCAATGCTACATCATCCAGATCTTTTAATAAAGGACGATGCGCCTTAGCCTGCTTTAATCTGCCATAAAGTATTTTCGGCAATTCGTTGAGCCAGATAGTAATTCCATTTTGGTTCATCCAATGCATATTTTCGTAAAAACAAGGTACACCGCCGCCTGTAGCCAAAATAAAATTGTCTTTACCGGCAAATGAACGCAGCAAATCCGCCTCTTTTTTTCTAAAATAATCTTCTCCTTTCTGATTGAATATTTCCGTTATACTCATTCCTTCCTCTTCAATTATCCTGTCATCCAGATCATACGCATCGGCATTGATGACTTTAGACCACTTACCGGCGTAAAGCGTTTTACCGGCGCCCATCATTCCTATTAAAAATATTTTCACTTTTTATGCTTTAAAGAGTATGTCTGCGAATATAAACATTCAGATACACAGCAAAAAATTATAGTTTTTACAATCAGCCTGATTGTATTTTTCCATCCTTTGATAAGATTATTTTCTTCTCTGCAATAAGAAAATCGATACATTGCCACAGATAAGTCTTATCAAATTTTTTAAAATGCATTTCCAATTCAGTGGTTGACAGGTTGTTGTCTTTTATTACTGTCATTATTTCTGCACTTATATGTTCAAAATTTTTTGGTGTAAGCGATTGCTTTTTTTTGTTTATGCAATTGTCGCACACTCCGCAATTTTTTGCTTGCTTATCGCCGAAATACCTTGAAATATAAGCGCTGCGGCAGGTTTTATTTAATTGTGCATAATTGATCATCACTGTAAGTCTTTCCTCGAAACTTTTTCTTTTCTGCTCATAAGCCGCATGATCAAAAAACATGTATTTAGGAATAGCCCTGTTTAGCAGAAAGTATATTTGCGGTATATCTGTTCGTGGTGTATAATGAATGATTCGCTGCTGATGCAGACTCACAAGTTGTTTCTTAATTACTTCTTCAGATACATGCAGTTTTTGAGCAAGCCTGACTTCGTTTACAGCTACATCTTTTGAAAAAATACCTTCGTATGTTCTTAGCAATACTTTTATTATTGGCTCCAATGCTTCATTGGCATCCTCAAAAGCTTCTACATTGTCTCTATCGGTCGTAAACTGTACTTTTGAAGAAAGAAAAACACTTTCATTATACTGAATATGTCCTTGCTGCTCTATAGCTTTAACAGCGTACATGGCAGGCAATGCTTCCAGTTTAAAATTATCAACAAAAATATTAAAATTAAAATCGAACGATTCTCCCTGCCCCACGCCATCGGGCAACTGTAAAAAATCGGCTATGTAACCATATACTTTTTTGATATACTCAAATGAAGGGTAACGAATACCAGGCAAAGCTTTCAGATCCTGCAAATCTTTTTCATTGCACAATAGCACGGCATAAGATTTTTCTCCGTCACGCCCGGCCCTTCCCGCTTCCTGATAATAATTTTCTAAACAGTCAGGTATATCGTAATGTGCTACTACTCTTACATTTGGTTTATCTATACCCATCCCGAACGCATTGGTGCAAACCATTATCAGCACTTCTTCTTTCATCCATTTTTCCTGCTTTTGCGTACGCTGTTCTGCAGAAAGTCCTGCATGATAATAATCCGTATTGAAACCCTGCATACGTAAAAAGGCTGCGACATCCTGCGTAAGCCGGCGGCTTTTACAATAAACGATGGCAGAACCCGGAACGTTTTTAAAAACTCTGGTAAGCTTTGCCATCTTATTTTCTACCTTAAATACACTGTATGAAAGATTGGGTCTTTCAAAAGGACGACTAAAGATATCATATTTACGGAAATACAATTTTTCAATAATATCTTTTTGCACTTTTTGGGTTGCGGAAGCGGTAAGCGCTATTACCGGCGCGGCTTTACAATGCAAGCGCAACTGAGCTATACGTAAATAAGACGGCCTGAAATCGTAGCCCCATTGCGATATACAATGCGCTTCGTCTACCGCTATCAAGCTTACCTGCGCCGATGCTATAAATTCCTGGAACCCAGGCGTATCAATCCTTTCAGGAGAAATGTATAAGAATTTAACTTTACCTTCCACAGTATCATCAAGTATGTTCGCTATCTCTTCCCTGGTTAAAGCGGAATGAATAGCTTCGGCAGTAATTCCTTTTTGCTGTAAGTGCTCTATCTGATCTTTCATTAAAGCGATCAATGGTGATACTACTATACAAACGCCTTGCATCAACAATGCAGGCACCTGAAAACAAACAGACTTGCCCCCGCCGGTAGGCAATAATGCAAGCACATCTTTCCCTTCCAGCACAGCTTCTATAATTTCGGACTGCGTTTTACGGAAAGACTGGTGTCCCCAGTATTGTTGCAATATGTTGAGTGGTGATGAGATAAGATTTTGACTTTAAGTAGAATAACAACAAATTTACGGTTAAAATAAAAAAAACCGATTTAACTAAATCACATAACCATTATTTCGCTCCATCAATAATGCTGCTCATTCGCCATTTTCCAAACATTTAGAAAAGCGGCTTTCGTTATTTCCAGAAGTTTGTTCCAGTTAATTTTAGAAGGCTCATCTGAAGGCTGATGATAATCGGGATGCGCATCGGTATGATACCATAAAATAGGAATCCCGGCCTGGGCAAAAGAGCCGTTGTCGCTGCCTCCTACAGGATTATCCCAGGCACGGTAATCGGGCTGTAGATCAAGCCTGTATTGCCGTATATCATTCTTTAGCCATTGCTCAAAGGCTTTGTTTGCCGCCGTATAAAAAAATACTACATGCTTAGGTTTGGCTTCATCATTATTTCTGCCTATCATATCAAAATTGAGATAGCTTTTTACATTCTTGATCGGAGAAAATGAGGAAACAAAATACTTTGAACCTAACAACCCTTTTTCTTCCCCATCCCAAAAAGCAAATATTATATTTCTCTCAGGTTGTACACCGGCAGCCTTAAACGCACGCGCGATCTGCAATACAGCCGATACGCCCGAAGCATTATCATCTGCGCCATTAAAAACAGAATCGCCTACCCACAAGGCATCTGTGCCAATATGATCGAAATGTGCACCAACCACTACATATTCATTTTTATTTTTACCCGGTAGTACGCCTAATACATTTTGCAAAGACAGTTTCCTGTATTGTCCTTTTGATTGAATAGCCACAACCGAATCAGGATGCGACTGCCACCTGGAAAGCCTCTTTAGCTCCGCTGCCTGTACTGCGTGAAAAGGCTGAAAATAAGAAGCCTGTAAAGGCTCAACACCCATTTGCTGCAATTGCGCGGCAAGATAATTTGCGGCTATTTTTCCTGTATGCGAACCCGCATCTCGGCCTAACATTTCATCAGAGGCTAAAAAACCAATAAACGATTTTGCCGATTGAATATTTATGCTCTGCAACCCTTTATCCACAGGCTTTTGAGCAGACAAAAAATTTAGAACGAATACATGAAGAATTAAAAATAAAGTTAGTTTATACATTAGAAATATTACTTTTTAGCGAGCTTTTTAAGAGAATATTCGTTGAACATTTCAGATAGTTTCTGTTTGGTATGTAAAGGAAAATCGCCGCGCATCATCCAGTCATAATACTGAGGTTCTTCTTCAAATACTTTTGTAACGGGTTTTCCTTTGTGCTTACCGAAATTAAAAGCCGGTACCCCGTTCTGATAAATGAACCTTCGTGCAATGTCAATAAATTTTTCTTCACCGGTAAACGCTAAAATATCTTCTACAGAATTGCCGATGTTGGCGTATCTTACCAGCTGCGCATTCAGCACTTCAAAAGTGGCTACGGCATCAGACATCGCGCTGTGCGCGTCTTCCAGCTCTTTATCGCAATAAAATTTATACGCCGCTGTAAGTGTTCGTTGCTCCATTTTATGAAAAATCTTTTGCACGTCAATCATTTTTCTTCCCTCCATATTGAAATTAATATCTACTCTTAAAAACTCCTCTATCAATACGGGGATATCGAATTTATTACTGTTGTACCCGCCTAGGTCGCAATTCTCCAGGAACTGCATTATCTCGTTGGCAACTTGTTTAAATGTGGGCGCGTCTTTTACCCTTTCGTTGGTAATGCCATGTATGTCGCTGGCTGCTTTAGGTATGGGAATTTCCGGGTTAAGCAACATGCGTTTTTTATGCTGTGTACCATCAGGCATTATTTTTAAAATAGCAATCTCTACAACGCGGTCTGTAGCAGTATTGATACCGGTAGTTTCAAGGTCGAAAAAAGCAATGGGGCGTGTAAGCTGTAAATTCATTTAGAAAGAATGTTTATGTATTATATTAATTTTTTGAATGCTCATGAAATCCGACTATTTACTCACTACCTGCTTTGCAAGCGCCGCAACGTTGGTGCCATCGTAGTTTCCACTGCTCATCAACAACAGATTGGTATTGCTATAATCCTGATTTAAAAGAAAATCTGCCAATGTATTTTTATCGGTAAATACTTTTAAGCCCGGCTTATCAAAACCTTTTACCACGGCTGTTTCGGGCAAAGGAGGCATTCTTTTTAACTCCAGCGCGTGCTTAGAATAAAATACCACAGCCACATCTGCAAGTTTCATAGCCTGATTATACTGCATCATAAAATGCTCGTTAAGACTGCTGTATGTGTGTAGCTCAAGTACCGCAATAAGCCTGCGCGAAGGAAACTGTTCTTTTACCGCGCTTATTGTAGCTTTTACTTTGCTGGGCGCGTGCGCAAAATCGCTGTACACGTTGGTTTTATCTTTTTTTGCCAGCAATTCCAAACGCTTGGCCGCCCCGGCAAATTCTCCGATATTTTTCACAAACTCTTTATCAGTAATGCCTATTTCTTTACAAACAAAATAAGCGGCATGAAGATTAAGCAAATTATGTGTGCCAAATACGTGCAACTCCGTTGTATGACCACCGATTTCTATAAATGTGTTGTCGTCTTCTACCCGATATAGAGGCAAACCATACGGCACATAGCGTATATCCGTGCGTCTGTTATTTTCAACCAAGTCTTTTAAAGTCTGATCGGTTTCATTATATATCAGCACCCCGTTTGGCTCTATTTTATTAATGAAAATAACGAACTGCTCCAGATAATTTTCGAAAGTAGGAAACACATTGATATGATCCCAGGCCAGGCCCGTAAGTACCGCGATGTGTGGGTATAAAAAATGAAATTTAGGTTTCGGCATCAAAGCGCTTGCAGGATATTCATCCGCTTCGCATACTATAACGGGCGCATCGGTAATTTGTACACTCTGCTCAAAACCCTTTAGCCGCGCGCCTACCAGATAGTCAAAAGAATTTAAACACTTACTAAACACATGCATCAACATGGCGGTTACAGTAGTTTTACCATGACTGCCGCCAATGGCAATTCTTTTTTTATTCATACTTTCCTGATAAATAAACTCGGGAAAAGAGAATATCTTTAATCCTAATTGCCTTGCTTTTATCAGCTCGGGGTTGTCGCCTTTTGCATGCATGCCCAACACCACTACATCTAATAAAGAATTAATTTTATCCGAAAACCAGCCAAACTCTTTGGGCAGCAAGTCTTCATTCAATAAATTAGTTTTAGCCGGGTCGAAAATTTCATCATCGGAGCCCGTTATATTATAACCTTTTCTTTTTAGCGCGATCGCCAACTGGTGCATTACACTGCCACCAATAGAAATAAAATGTATGTTCATTTATGTTTTTATTTATATTCTTTTGTAAGATAAATTCTATTTATTTACAATAAAAAACACTCTCCATATAAACTCTGTAAAATTATGTAATTTTGAAGCAATTAGAGAAAATGAATAGTTAATAAACAATGCTCTTCTCTCACTAAAAAAAGAAACAGAACTTCACAAAACTTTTTTGATCATGATGAATTTAATTGACCTTACAGATATGCAGGAGATAGCAAACATAAAGCAACGATCATTTGAAAAACCGCAAATAATCTTTAAGCACAGCACTACCTGCGGCATTAGTTCCGTAGCTTTGAACAGATTTAAAAACAGCGACAATATAGCTGAAGGTGACTATTATCTGCTAAACCTGAGAAAACACAGAGACATCTCTAACGCGGTGGCTACAGAATTTAAAGTAATACACGAATCGCCTCAGATCATTGTAGTAAAAAACGGTGAAGCTATTTACAACGACAGTCATTTTAGTATTGATATGCAGGATATAGTGAAAGCGCTGCAATAGCTAAACGCCTATCCCAAAATAGTCAAAGCCTGCTTTCTGCAACTGCACATCGTCGTAAATATTTCTTCCGTCGAAGATGGCTTTTCCTTTCATAAGCGATTGAATACGTTGCCAGTCTGGCAGCCTGAATTCATTCCATTCGGTAATCAGTGCAATGGCATCGGCGTCTTCCACAGTTTTATAAACATCATTGCTCCATTCTACGCTGTCGCCCAATTGCTTTTTGGCTTCGTTCATAGCTACGGGATCAAACACCTTTACTTTAGCTCCGGCGTTCAGCAGCGACTCTATCAAAACAAATGCGGGTGCAAAGCGCACGTCGTCTGTATTGGGCTTAAAGGACAGCCCCCAAACAGCGAATGTTTTGCCCGTAAGCGCGCCATCAAAATATTTGTCTATTTTTTTAAAGATCACATTCTTCTGCTCATCGTTTATGTCTTCCACAGCTTCCAGTATTCTTAACTGATGACCATAATCTTTCCCGATTTTTATCAGCGCCTGTACATCTTTAGGAAAGCAGGAACCACCATAACCAATACCGGCATATAAAAATTTCTTTCCTATTCTGGGATCGGAACCAATGCCCGCGCGAACGTGATTTACATTGGCGCCAACCAGTTCGCAGAGATTGGCTATATCGTTCATGAAACTTATGCGCGTAGCCAGCATAGCATTCGCGGCGTATTTTGTCATTTCTGCCGAAGGAATATCCATATAAATAATCCTGTAGCCGTTTAGCAGGAAAGGTTTATACAAAGTGTCCATTATTTCCCGTGCTTTATCTGCATCAATGCCAATCACAATCCTGTCGGGGCTCATAAAATCTTTTACGGCTGCTCCTTCTTTTAAGAATTCAGGATTAGAAGCCATATCAAATTTTAAGTCTGCGCTTCTTTTGTCCAATTGCTCCTGAACGGTTTTTCTTACCAGTTCGGCAGAACCTACCGGCACGGTACTCTTGGTAACGATTACTGAATATTGCTGTAAATGCTGTCCTATTTCTTCGGCTACCTTTAATACATATTTCATATCGGCGCTTCCATCTTCATTAGGAGGGGTGCCCACCGCAATAAATACTGCCTCGGCATTTGCCAGATTATCTTTTAATGAGGTATCAAAAGAAAGACGATTTTTTTTATAGTTCTTAATAACTATTTCCTCTAAGCCGGGTTCATAAATTGGCAGTATACCATTTTTCAGTCCTTCTATTTTTTCTTTGTCTACATCTATACAGCATACATCTACACCTACATCTGCCAAACAGGCGCCGGTAACCAATCCTACGTATCCGGTGCCAACTATTACAACTTTCATCTGTCTTTTTTTTATTTTTAAAAGAGCAAATTTAAAGATTTTTAATGATGTGATAAGGTTTTTAGCTTTTTAGCACACCTGAGTATATTATTGTGAAAAAAAGAGCGCATCAAACGACGCGCTCTTTTTATTTATGCTGTATTATCGGCTTATCATTACCTGACAGAATCTCCTGCGCTATCTAAACGATTAGTATTTTCCGTGCTCATGGTCATAGGTTGATTGAGCATTTGCTCCATCTGCGCAATGCCATCTAAAAGCTGTTGAGAAACCGCCGCGTCGTTTGATACATAAGGACCTACTTTATCTGTACCTAATTTGTTTACATAATTGATTTGCTGGGTAAAGTCTTTCTTTAGTGATGCCGCTATTTTATTGAACAGCTGCTTGTCTTCGGCCAGCAGAGCCGCCTGCAGCATATTAAAAGAGGCCCGGTTGTGCATATTATTAGTGCTTACCATACCGTATGGAACGTTTTCCTGCAGCATGCTTCTGTCTGTTTTCTGCAATACATTCCTGGCTTCTTCTTTCTTGCCTTCATTGGCCAGTTCCAGTGCCAGTTGCGCCGCCGCAGATCTTATAGAAATAAGATGTCTCCTGTTCTCTTCATCGAAATATACGCCCGGAAGATCCGCATTGCCGAATTTAAATTTATTCATTACTATCGGATAACCTTTTTCGGCATTTATCTGTTCTCCAAACTCAACATTTTTAGGTTCCACAGGAGCCAGCCTGTATGCCATACCTTCTTTTCTTAAATATTTTTCAAACCCTAAACCTATCTGGAATGTACTGGCATTGGTAAAATATATAGGTCGCTTCCATTGGTTGGCAGCAATGATATTTAGCTGGGCCCAATCGTTTTTAGCCAGATAATTTTTAGGTATATCAAACTGCAGCTGGCTAAGCACAGTATCGCCCGCATTAACGGTGCCATTGGCTCTTACCGCCGCTTCGTCTACCGGTACAAATACTTTTTTTACCGGGAAAGTATTGAAAGCCGAACCATCCTGCGCGGTAACCATTGTAGCCGGGTTATCTACGCCTACATAATCCTTCATCATTTCATACAAATTATAGTATCTATCTTCCGGGAATGCCGGGTTCGGGCTGTAATACACTACATTTCGTTTGTCTCCTTCCATTTGCGACCTGGAGAATATGACGTCTATGGGCGCGCTTTCATTTACTTTGCTACGCAACCCGTTGATGTACCAGTCAATACCCAGCAGGCTGGTATTTACTACCCTTATGTCGGGTCTTACGCCCAATACTTCCTGAGCATACCACAGCGGATAGGTATCGTTATCGCCGAAAGAGAATATGATGGCATTAGGCGCGCAGCTCTCAAGATAGTTCACTGCCAGGTCGGGCGCCAGCGTTTTTTTGCTCCTGTCATGGTCGTCCCAACCCTGCTGCGCCATCAACACCGGCACTGCCAATAAACAAACCACAAAGGAAAGCGAGGTCGCTACATTTTTATTGTTGATTTTTTGAAACCATTCCCGCACTTTCAGCAGTCCCAGGCCAATCCATATGGCAAAGGCATACGTTGCTCCGGCAAAAGCGTAATCACGTTCGCGGGGCTCATTGCCCGCTTGGTTGAGGTAAATAATAATGGCAAAACCTGTCATAAAAAACAACATGAAAGTGATCAGCGCATCTTCTTTTTTTGTTTTGAAATGAAAGAACATGCCTATCAAACCCAATATCAAAGGCAGTAAAAAGAAGGTATTTCGCGCTTTATTGTTCTTTAAGCTGTCGGGCATAGCGCTTTGATCGCCATACATCATATTATCAATAAAAGAGATGCCGGTGATCCAGTTTCCGCCGCGTACATCGCCGCCGCCATTGCCCTGCAAATCATTTTGCCTGCCACTATAGTTCCATAAGAAATATCGTAGGAACATATAATAATTCTGATAGCCTATATAAAATTTAATGTTATCAATAAAGTTAGGTTCTCTTTCCCAATGCGTCTGGCCGGTTTGCGGATCCTGAAACTTACCTATTCCCAGAAACGCGGCGTAATAATCGGCCTGGCCTCTGTCGCTGCCATTGTTCCATACGCGCGGGAAAGCCATTTTTTCGTCTTTACTGTACATTCCTTTGCTCTTGTTGCCTGTAACAATGTACTCCCGCTTGGCATTAGGATCAATATCCGTGCTTTTGGCATAGCTTTTACCTACATCTACATACGTGGGCGCTCCCGAGGTAAATTTTTGCCCGTACAGCAGAGGAAAATCGCCGTACTGCTCACGACCCAGGTAACCTACAAGGCTCATCGGATTGTCCACGTTGAACATATCAATGGAAGGATTGGCATTGCTTCTAATAAGCGTGGTAACGTAAGTGCTGTAGCCTATCAATACAAAAGTGATGCTCCATAAAGAAAGGCTTAAGTACTTGTAGCCTTTTCTGCCGGCATATCTTATACCGAAATACAGCACCACCGCTACCAATAGAAAAAAGAAAGCAAAGCCGCTGAAGAAAGGCATTCCCAACCCGTTTACAAAAAGCCTGTCCATAGCTCCGGCCGCCTTGATGGAATATTGAATCAATCCTACCTGTGCAACGCCGAGAATAGCCGCGCTTAACACCAGAAATATGTAGGCGCCACCCCAGAGTGCTTTATTGTCTTTACTCCATTTTTCTACCAGGAATAGTATACCAATAGCCGCCGCTACCAGAAAGAGTATTAACCCGGCCGGCGTGGCATCTGTACCAACGGCTTCAGAGCCTATGTATTCCGATGCCGGCGCGCCAATAAGAGCGGCTATGAAACCCACTACGCCTGCGGCTACCATTAACCTGAGGAACCATTTTTTGATTAACTTATAATCAAACTCTTCTCTTCTTCTGAAATAAATTACCAGTATAATGGCCGGAATGGTCAATAAGTTCAATAAGTGAACGCCTATAGCCAGGCCTATCAGGAAGAAGATAAAAACAATCCATTTATCGGCGCCTGGTTTATCTGCCATATGTTCCCAGCGTAGGATAGCCCAAAAAGTGATGGCTGTAAAGAAAGAAGAAAGCGCGTATACTTCGCCTTCTACGGCGCTGTACCAGAATGAATCGGAGAAAGTAAACGCCAGCGCGCCAATAGCGCCCGCGGCCATAATAGTCCAGATCTGGTTGCTGTTCATTTCTTCAAAAGGCTTATTGCCATTGATAATTCTGCGGGCAAAGTGTGTAATGGTCCAGAAAAGGAACAGCACGGTAAAGGCGCTGGCCAACGCATTCATTATATTTACGGCTTTAGCGGCATTCATAGGATCATCGCCAAAGAGTATAATAAAAAATCGGCCCAACAATACAAACAACGGTGCTCCCGGCGGATGCGGTATCTGCAACTTGTAGGCGGTACTTACAAACTCGCCACAATCCCAAAAGCTACCACCGGCTTCTGAAGTAGCTACGTAAGTAATGCAGGCAATAAAGAATATTGCCCACCCGGCAATATTATTGATTTTCTTAAAACTCATCTGGTTATAATTTTTCTACAATAAATTTAATATAAATAAGGCTTTCTACAACTAAATTATGCGCAAACCTAATTAAAAAGCCTTAAATGGAAAAACATATTTTTAGTTAATATACTATTAATATACTATATCTCTTTTCAATTGAATGCATAAGAAGATCATAGAATGATTTGAATATATAGTGCCGGCAAAGATGCCTGTAACAAATGTTTGCTACAAAAGTATAATCCTACTCTTCGAGACGTCCTGTGGAAGATATTCAAGAGTGGGAAGCGATAATAAGAAATAACTCATTCGTTATCTATATCTTCCGGATTATCAATAATGTTTCTACCATACATCACTAATGTCTGTTTGGCAGCGTAAGGCACGCCAAAACCTGATTAAATGAACTACATTTGTTATGCCCACAAAAGCATTGGTTTCAAACTTATTAAATTAATTTTTATGTTTTTTCTTAATTGTTAAAGCCTATCTTTGACATCCGAAAAAACAAAGATTACTATAACAATGTTACCTAAAATCAATCCTACTTCTACCCAAGCATGGCTACTGCTGAAAAAGCATCTTTCAGACCAAATGAGCAACACTAAAATCAGTGATATGTTTAAACAGGATGAAAGCAGATTTGATAAATTCTCTATTCAGCTGGGCGATATACTTTTTGACTATTCTAAAAACCTGGTGAATGAAAAAACCATGCACCTGCTGTATTCGCTTGCGGAAGACTGTCACTTATCTGCCGCCATTGCATCAATGTTTAACGGAGAAGTGATCAACGAAACCGAAGGTCGTGCTGTATTGCATACCGCACTGAGAAATTTTTCGGGCAAGCCGGTAATGGTTGAAGAGAAAGATGTGATGCCGGAAGTGTTTGGGGTATTGGAGCAAATGAAAAACTTTGTGGCCAAAGTACATTCGGGCGAATGGAAAGGATGTTCAGGAAAAACAATTAAATATATAGTAAACATTGGAATAGGCGGCAGCGACCTGGGCCCGGTAATGGTTACGGAAGCACTGAAGCCTTACTGGATTGAAGGTATTGAAACCTACTTTGTAAGTAACGTAGACGGTACGCATATAGCCGAAACCCTGAAAAAAATAACGCCCGACGAAACCCTGTTCCTGATAGCTTCCAAAACATTTACCACGCAGGAAACCATGACCAACGCTCACACGGCAAGAGATTGGTTTTTGAATGCAGCACAGGATGAAGCGCATGTAGCCAAACATTTTGTGGCACTAAGCACCAACGAAAAAGAAGTGGCTAAGTTTGGTATAGATACGGCTAACATGTTTGAATTCTGGGATTGGGTTGGTGGCAGATATTCTTTGTGGAGTGCCATAGGCTTATCTATAGCGCTAACTATAGGCTACGACAATTTTGAAGCTTTGCTAAAAGGCGCATACAAAGTAGATGAACATTTTAAAACAGAGAAATTCGATAAAAACGTTCCGGTTATCATGGCCTTGCTGGGCATCTGGTATGTAGATTTTCTGAAGGCTCAAACCGAAGCCATACTACCTTACGATCAATACCTGCACCGCTTTGCAGCATATTTTCAACAAGGAAATATGGAAAGCAATGGCAAAAGCGTAGACAGAAAAGGCGATGAGGTTTCTTATAAAACCGGACCTGTTATCTGGGGCGAACCGGGTACCAACGGGCAGCATGCTTTTTATCAGCTAATACATCAGGGTACACTTTTAATTCCGGCTGATTTTATAGCACCGGCCATCAGCCACAATCCTATTGGCGACCATCATGTAAAACTGCTGAGCAACTTTTTTGCACAAACAGAAGCTTTGATGAACGGTAAAAATGAAGCGATTGTAAAAGAAGAACTGCAAAAAGCAGGCAAGTCAGACGAAGAAGTGAAAAAGCTGACTCCTTTTAAAGTATTTAAAGGCAACAGACCCACCAATTCTTTTTTGATTAAACAAATTACACCGGAAACCTTGGGCAGCATGATTGCTTTGTACGAACACAAGATTTTTGTACAGGGTATTATCTGGAATATTTTCAGCTTCGACCAGTGGGGTGTGGAATTGGGCAAGCAACTCGCCGGAAATATACTGCCGGAATTGCAGGACGACGCAAAAGTAACTTCACACGACTCTTCTACCAATGGCTTGATTAACGCGTTTAAAGAAATGAGAAATTAATTGACTGGTAAAAAAATTTGTAGGCTGCTCTGAAAATTTTTGAAATAACGCAGAAATAAGCAGCAGCAAGGTTTTCAGTTGTTTTTATAGACATTTTCATTGAATCTACAACTATATCGGAATGAAAAAATCAATACTTTTATCAATTGCAGTTTTCAGTTTCTTTTTTGCATCTGCACAATTAAAGTCCGATTTATTTCTTAAGGAAAAAAAATCTGCAATAGATTCTATCATTAGCAGGCCACAATCGTATTACGATGAATTGTATCCCCACGACAACAGAATAGGCAGAATCAATGAGAAAGGTAAGATGCCGGTAATTTCATCAGGCTATATGCCTGCTGTACCCATGCCCAATGCCTATAAAAAAGAAAATGATTTTTCTGTTCCGATACCTAATGCCGTCAACAGCACTAAACGTAAACCATAAAACGTACAACTTTTATTTTTGCATTATGCCTATAGCCAACGCATATCTCATTATTCAAGACTTAGAGCAATTCATCGCTTTTACTGAAGCTGTTTTTGGGGCCAGGCTGATTAAAAAGAAAATGCGCGAAAACGGCAGCATAGCACATGCTGAAATAATTATTGGCAAATCGGTAATAATGGCTACAGAACCCTCTGACAGCACTCATTATTTTCCCGCATCTATGTATGTATACGTAGCCGATTGCGACAAGGTCTTTAACAAAGCTGTGGAAATGCAGGCGCAAATAGTTATGGAGCCTGTATCTAAGCCCGAAGACGAGGAAAGATACGGCGCAGTAAAGGATAGCAACGGAAACGTTTGGTGGATTACCGGAAAATTGCTTTAATAGCGCATACAGTACAGTTGAATTGTACTATTCACTACATCAATTCAATTTCAATTTTATCTTTCTGTTTTTTATCTGCGGAAACGGCTTCAATGGTATTTACGCCCGCCTGCAGCACAATGTTGTTCCACACAAAAGTTCCATAGCCGTCGTTGTTTTTTTTGCCGATACTTTTTCCGTTCACAATCAGTTCAACGGCAGGCATATTGGAAAATATTTTGAATGATTGCTGCGCGTTGGTTCTCTGCGCGTTTCTTCGTTCGGCTATGTAAACAAACTTATCTTTTTCGTTCCAATTGGCTTTGTAAAAATAAAAAGCATCTTTTTTAACCGACCGGTCAATCGACACCAAACCTTTATCGTTAATTCCGTCTCGTTCACCTTCGGTGCGATGCGCCGCGTAAAAATCGAACATTACCCATACATACGTTCCCCAGAAATAGTTGTTATCGTTCATTTCTTTCCAATGCACTTCGTGAAAATGCGTCTGCCAGTTTTCCGGGTGCCACATACTATTTGCAACCGGCTTTTTCAAAGAATCCTGTTGGTGGTATGAACTTGCGCCTGCGCCGTATTCCGAAACGCCAAGCTTCAGCTGCGGATGCTGTGTGCGCATCTGCCTGCCCCACTTGCCTATATCTTCCGGCGCGCCTCCGTACCAGCCAAAATATTGATTAAAGGCGATAAGGCCTGTAATAAAATTGAGGGTGCCATTCTGATTGCTTGCCGAAACCGTTAAACGACCCGGATCATCGGTTTTGGCCTGAACATTCAGCTCCTTCACATACTCCACCGGGTTGTCTCCTTGTTCTTTCAATTCGTTGAATAAACCCCAAAACAAAATAGAGGGATGATTATAGAGCTGTTCTATCATTTCTGCAAGCTGGGTTTTACCGTTTTCTTTAAATCGTTGAGAGTTTACAAAGCCTTTGTCGCGATAGCCTCCGGGACCCACAAACGGTATTTCCGACCAGACAATGAGCCCAGCTTTATCACACAAATACAAAAAATAAGGGTCGTGCGGGTAATGCGTTAATCGAACGGAATTGATACCCATTTCCAGCATTAGATCAATATCCTTTTGCATCTGTTCACGATGAATGGCATTGCCCACCCCGGCAAAATCCTGGTGCCTTCCAACGCCTCTCAGCTGAAGCGGCTTGCCATTTAACCAAAACCGGTTATCATTATCCACTTCAAAATAGCGCAGGCCAAAGGTTTGCTCTACTTTATCGTTATCAAATACGATTTCGGCTGTATAAAGATGCGGGTCTTGCAGCCCATTCCATAAACGTGGTTTTTTAATTGAGAATGGCAGTTGTACGGTCTGCACATCGGCATTTCCCGATATGTTTTTTTCTTGCGAAGCCAGCCGTTTGCCCTGCCCGTCTTTCAGATTTACGCTAAGTTTACCATTGCCTTGTACAGATACCTGTACGATGATTTCGGCATTGTTTCCATCCACTTTTTCCTGAATGATACGCACCCCATTGGAAGCATATTTTTGCAATGAAATATGATTTTTAGGCAGTACTAAAAGATTAACATCTCTGTATATTCCGCCATAGAAATTAAAATCGCCCAGCAAGGGCATGATACCCAGATCAAGCGCGTTGCTTACCCTGACTTCAATGGTATTGTTTTTTCCAAAATACAAATATTCAGAAATATCAAATCCAAAGGCTGTATATCCGCCAAAATGTTCGCCCGCCAATTTCCCGTTCACAAAAACCGATGCTGTATGATTTACGGCTCCGAAACGCAGGAAAACAGTATTGCCTTTCCAGGTTTCTGGCACCGAAATGGTTTTGCGATAATTACCAAAACCACGGTAATAGTCCGGCTTCCCGCTAAGCGCGTCTAAGTTCCAGGTATGTGGCAGACTGATTTCTGTGGAAACATTTTGGCGAACTTCATAACCGGGTGTAAACTGCCATCCCTTGTTCATGCTGATCTGCTGTCGCGATTGAGAATGACCCAAAACTGGTAGTAATGCAATTAGTATAATTAGTAGTTTGTATTTTATCATCATTATTTATTTATCAAAATCAAATGTATATTTTTTTGCCTTTTTGAAGCGTTTGATGAACCATCTTGTCTTTGTAATTGATGATGTAATCGCCATCGTTATTTGCAATGATCTCAGCTTTAATTGTGTTGGTATTCCAATTTACATTTACCGTTACACCGCCACGGGCGCGTAGTCCGCTTACATTTCCCGAAGCCCATTCCCCGGGCAATGCCGGGGCAATTTGCAGCACACGTTTATCCTGATGTTCGATGTGGCTTTGCAGGAAGCAATTGGCAACCCCGGCTGTAAGCCCGAAGTTTCCGTCGATCTGAAAAGGCGGATGCATATCGAACAAGTTGGGATTGATATGGTTCGCAATCATTTTGTGAATGTGCTTGTTTACTTTTTCTCCATCCAACAAAGTAGCATACAGATTTATAATCCAGCTTTCGCTCCAGCCCGTGTGACCACTTCCGTTTGCTACACGAAAGTCTACCGATTTACGAACGGCTTCGGCATATTTGGGCGTATTTATTACATCAAACTCATTACCGGGAAACAATCCATAGCAATGGCTGAAATGGCGATGCCCTCTGTCTTTTTCCTTAAACTCTTCCCGCCATTCCATCAGTCGGCCGTCGGAGCCTATTTTGGGTAAAGGTATTTTAATTAGCGCGTCGGCCGCTTTTTTCTTCAGTTCACTTTTTATTTCCAATTCATTGCAGGCAAACAAATAATTCCTGAGTGATTCTCTGCCAATAAGCTGATCATGTGAATTGCCGTTGCTCACATAGCTAAGTGTAGGAGTGCCGTTGTAATCCGCGTAGAAGCCGGTTTCAGGCGATGTGCCGGGTCCCGATAATAATTCTCCGGTTACGGGATCTGGCTGAAACCATTGCAACATAAAGCGGGTGTTTGATTCCAGCAATGGCATACATTTCTGCAAAAACGCTTTATCTCCCGTGTAGCGATAATGCTCAATCAGGTGGTTGGTTGCCCAGCCACTATTCAACAAACTTGCCGACCATTCAGGACGGCTGCCTCTGAAATAAGTTCTGCGCCAGCAATCGGTATTGTGACCGTAGCAAAATCCATCGTAACCAATGGATTGCGCGAACTCTTCGCCGCCTTTCTGCAATCCCAGAACCAGATTTAAAAACGGCTGATGGTATTCGCTTAAATTAGTGCTTTCAGTATGCCAGTGATTCATCTGGCAATTGATATTCAGGAAATAACAGCCTCGCCAAGGCGCGTTCATATCGGGATTCCAAATCCCCTGCAAACCGCAGGGCAGGCCGCCCGGACGGGAATTGGCAATAATGCAGTAGCGCCCGAACTGAAACAGTTTCTCTATCAAATCCAAATCTTTACCACCTGCTTTTACCAACTCTACCCGTTTGTCGGTAGCTTGCGATTTTATTTCCTGTGGTGTTACGCCCAGGTCTATCAGGCAGCGCTCCAGTTTCTCGGAGAAATGCTTTGCCGTAGTTTCAGCTAATTGCTTCCACACTGTTTTTTGCGCTGCGGCTAATACCTTTTTGTTATTTTCTGATAAATGGTAAGTAAGCGGTTTATCGGGTTCTGCAATATTGTAATCGGTACTGGTTGAAGAAAGCACGATGATTTCCTTTGCGTTTTTTACCGATATCTTATTGCCTACAATCTCTTGCCGTGCTTTGCCGGCAAACACCATCAAGCGGTTTTCAAATTTTGTTCCACCGTTTGTGCCTTGTCCTTTTAAAACCCATGTTCTGCTATTCTCCAAATGAGCAGTCAATTCGGGATGCGTGAGCATAAACGTGGCACTTACGCCTTGAGGCAGCGTGCTTGTGATTCGATACGCAATGCAGTCAGGATCAGGTACAGCGATTAAAGTAGCAGTAATTTTTCCATTCGGAAAAGTAATTTCTGTAGTGGTTTCACCATTCAACATATTTAAATACCTGCGATAACCGGTTCTTTCCATTGCCTCAAAATCTACTTTCAGGATGCCGCCCTGCTGATAGCTGCCGTTTTGCGCGTAATGTGCATCGTGATGCAAAATATCTGAAGTAAAAAGACTATCGGCATCTTTGTATCTGCCTTGCGCAGCCAGGTTCCTGGCTTCCTGTAAAGCATTTTTAGCTGTTTCCGGATATTCTATTTCAGCTTTCCCGAAGATGGAGTTTTCATTCAGCACAATGGTTTCGTTGGGGTACTCACCAAAAGCCAATGCTCCCAATCTTCCATTACCTACACCATAACCTTCGTCCCATTTAGAAGCCGGCTGGTTGGAAGTGATTAGAAAAACTTCCTTGTAATAAGCATTTTTTGTTTGCGAAAAAGCAAGACTGGAATTGAATAGGAGTACAGCTGTAAAGAAATAAATAAATTTATGCGTTTTTATATAATACATGATATGGCATTATTTTTTATTGATCAATCCGGTTACGTAATCCATTAACGCGTGTGTTCCTTTTCCATCTTCAGATATTTGGAAATCGGTATGAAATTCCCACCAAAATACACCTCTGAACTTCTGGCTGAAAACCCATTCCATCTTTGCTTTTAAAGAACGATGGTTGTCCATAGTCGCAAATTCTTTACGGTCGGGCGAAAAGAAATAAGACATTGATTCCTGAGCATCATATTCTTCGGTCCATCCTTTTTCCAGCAACGGAGGAAGCTCGTTGTAATCCATGTATCTGCCATAATTTTTTAAAGGCTGTTCTGTTTTTTCTCCCGGAGCTATTCCTTTGTAATAAAATCCGTAAGTGGCCAATCCTATACACAACTTTTGCGGATCAAATACTTCCCAATTTTTTAATACATTCTTCATCAGCTGCAGCGGTGTGTTGTGCGTAGCCGCATGGCCCCAAATGCCGCCGCCTATATCGTAGGTCATTATATTAATAAAGTCTACCTGCTTACTCACGGCATCCGCCTGCTCTTTTGTATATTTATGAAAAGAGTGCAATGCGGTAGTCAAATGCAACTTTTTATTCAGCTTCTTTTCTGCCATGTTTAAGGCTGTTCTGATGTCTTTCATAAACAGATAGTGATGATGCAAATCTACAGTATGCTCCCAGTCAAGCTCCACGCCATCGTAATTATACCTGCTCACAAATTCAGCCATCATATTGGCAAACTTTTCTCGCCTGCTGTTATCGGTTGCTATTTCAACAAACTCCGACCCTGGAAAAGAAACCAATACTTTGCAATCATCAGCATGTACTTTTTTTATCAGGTAAGGTTCGAGAGCAATACCGTCTTTTTCTGAAATTTTGTATTGATGCTGCTGTACATACTTTCTGTTTATTTCTTTTTGAGACAGGTCAAAGTCTTTACTTTGCCATTTAGGACCGGCCATGAGATAAACAAACTGAAAATTCCGGAAGTCAGATTTGTCAATCGAATATTTTGATTTTAAACGAGAACCAACCGAATATGTTGCATGAATAAAATCAGGATCCTTGTCGCTGCTCCTGTTGGTATCTCCCACGAACGAGCAAAATACCAATACAATAATAATCAGCAGATATTTTCTTGTCTTTTTCATTTTTTAATAGTTTAATAGCTTTTTCATACAAATTATTTTATTGAAAATATAGCAAATAAATCGCGGAACAATCCCTATTTCTCCCATTCAATTTCGTACGGAACGCGCAGTGATACGCCTTGCTTCATCAGTTCTGACAAGTTGGGATACAATCGTTTTTTAAAAGATTCCCAACTGCGGTTTTCCTTTTTTGTCCATCCCGCTTCAGACAATGCCAGGCCACGCGGCCACGTCATATAATTGGCGCGGTGGATGTCTTTAATTGCTTCACCCCACAATGTTTCCATCACACCGGCAATATGGGTGCGTTGGTTTTCGGGCAGGTTGTATGTGGGGTCAAAATCATACGTTTTCCTAAGCGTTGTAATGGGCATACCCCAATTGAGGAATTCCGGCAAATCGTTTTTGTATTGCGGATAATCCAGATAAGCGAACTCGCCGGGAGCCAGAATGAGCGTGTTGCCCGACTTCGCGGTCAGCTCAATGCATTTTGGCGTAAGGCCCATGCGCCAGGTAACCAACGTAACGTCTTGCGGATAATCGAAAAGAAAATCGTTTGCCGGCATTCTGATGTTATCCAGCTCACACCACAAAATGGCTTCCATTCCATATTTTTTTACCGATGACAACACGTTTCCGAAGAAAATATTCATCAACTGCTCGGGTTGTGTGTAGCCGTTTTTTTTCATCAGTTGCAGGTTTTCGGGACTCTTTGCCCAATTGCGGTCAATTGCCGACTCGTCGCCTCCCAGGTGGATGGTTTTGGAAGGGAAAATATCCGATACTTCCCGAAACACATCGTCCAGCACTTCATATACCTTTGGGTTGGCGGCCGAAAGCATTACGTTATCGGTCTTCCCGAAAACAAACGTGGAGTCTTTCAGGATCTGCAACGTGTTGTATTTGAATTTCACCATCTGGTCGATATAAAATTTCACATAGTCCACCGGCAGGAAATGGCGCGCCGGGTCGAGCATCAGCGCCCGATAATCGTAAGCAGGCGCGTCATCGAAAAATACAGCCGCCACTTTGCGTAGTTTGGTATTCACCGCGTCGCCAGCCAGCAGCTGGTTAAGCGTAACAACGCCATATAGCGCCCCGGCAGGCGTTTTTCCTTCAATAACAATTTGTTTGGAAGAGATGGTTAAACGGTACTACTCATCGTGGCGAAGGGCCGGATTGAGTTTCAGTTGTATTTTTCCACCGGATGCAATGGTCGATTTTTGCGCAAAATGATGTTGGAATACCTGCTGCAATTGCTCTGCCGCGAACTGCAAACCAGGTGATGAAATACTTATCCGCTCGTTTGCCGACACATTAAACCAACCCTTTTGCGTTTGCACGTGGTTGGGGTAGGGCATTAATGCCGAGAGGTTGTCTTGCGCGCGTACGATGAGCGACGTGGTAAGTAGTATAAGAAAAAGGAATTTTAGTTTCATTTGTAACTTAAAGTGATATTCTTTCATATATGTGATATTTAGGAGCGTGTGGAATTTACAGAAATAGATATCGTGTATTTACCTTTCTCCGAAATCCTCCTGCTGCCGTGATACTTCTTGTAACTTGAGTTTATTTAATTCTTGTTTTACTTGTTGTAATTCCTTTTCGCAATCGGAGATGGACGTAGGTATTTGCTGTTGGTTAGATTCATTGCTTTGTTGAGCAGCCATTTCTTTTTCCGAAAAAATCATCGGACAATCGGGAGCAACCGATTTAATCATTAATTCTCCGCTCAGGGGCACATGCTCGCCCTCTTTTAACATGCTCGCTTTTATCTTTACAACTCCTTCTTTCGTTGTTGTGCGCAACAGTACTGGCGCGGTTCCCCAGTGTACAGGCGCCGGGTTCAGCATTGCTGCCTCATTTGAAATAAGTTCTCCTTCGCCTACTACTTCAAAATGTATATAGGAGTTATTGAGTCTTTTTACATTCCCTTTTTCGTCGGTAACAGAAGCTATTATAGTTATCACATCTCCTCCGTCTGCTTTTGGCGGCATATTTTCCGTATCTGCCTCAAGAACAATCTTGTGAGTTCTACGTGCCGGGTATACTTTGTGTTCTGCCACAAGTTTACCATTCATATATCCTTCCGCTAAAAGATAAGACTGATCATGTTTCCTGGCACTTGCCAATGCTTTATCCTGCATCACGTCAAAAGCATCTTTGAAGGTAATAATGGGGTTGGGCATTCCTTTGCTACGCGGCTCTTTTTTATAAATTAATTGTTTGCCATTCTCAAAAATCGTTAACCTTACTTCATCGCAGTTAGAATATACTGTAACATCCCTAGATGAGAATGGTGTCATGGTATGCGCGATATGCACCATGGGACCTGTTTCATACAGCGCTGATGTTTCATTTGGATCGCGTTGTGAAGCAAACATATAATACGATAGTTTGGGCTGACGAAAAGCGTCCATGATGCCCCCATAAAATGCATCGGGATGATAGCCTCGCTGATGATCAAAAGGATGCCACAGGCTGCCGCCGACGTGCTGTGGCGTTTGACGATGCAGCGTTTCAAGGGAAGTATAAGGATAGTAAGGATGCGCGTAGTGCTGAGCCTGAATGAGCATCGGCGTTTCTCCCCAGCTTCTACTTGTGCGGCTGGGTGAATTGTGCGAGTTCCAGTCGTCTACGTTATCTCCAAATTCCCGGGTAAAATAAGTCTTGTTTTCATCGTAATTTTTAGCCCGCTCTACTTTGTCCTGGTCACCGTTTACCGGATGCATATACAACACCGGAAAATGTTCGCTGCCTTTGGCTTCCAGGTCACAAGCCGAATAACAGTAGGGATAAGGATATTCTTCCTCTACTATATCTTTCTTTTTTTGCAAAATGATCGGGATAATACGTTTCATTCAAAATAGGTTCCCAAAGCCATACAGAAGGATATCTGCAGAACTCCACATACTCTTGTGTGAGAATAATCTATCATGCTTCGTTTCATATTGCGTAATTCAGCTTGACTCTTGCATGGAATATGAACTAAATATATTGAAATTGTTAAAAATACTTTTCTTATTTCGTCTTTTATTTTATGCAAACGATTGAATAATCAATCCTTCACATCGGTCACTCCATTATGTATTTCTCTTGCCATTCTTCTAACTTCCAACATAAAAAACTAATTTTGCCATATGCAGATATATTGTGAATCTTTGACGGAATATCGCCGTTTAAAAACAAGAGAAGTAAAAATAGGCGATTTGCTTATTGGCAACGGTCATCCCATTGCATTGCAGACCATGACTACCAAAGACACGATGGACACCATCGGTACGGTAGAAGAAACCATCCGCTGTATTGATGCAGGCGCAGAGCTGGTGCGCATTACAGCGCCTTCTAAAAATGAAGCAGAGAATTTACTCCATATTAAAAATGAACTGAAGAAACGTGGCAAATATGTACCGTTGGTAGCCGATATTCATTTCACGCCCAACGCGGCGGAAGTGGCTGCACGTATCGTGGAAAAGGTAAGAGTAAACCCCGGCAATTATGTAGACAAGAAAAAATTTCAACAAATAGAATATACCGATGCGGAATATGCCGAAGAGATAGACCGCATCCGCAGCAAATTCATTCCGCTTATTAATATTTGCAAAGAATATGGTACAGCCATGCGCATTGGCACCAACCACGGAAGTCTTAGCGATCGTATTATGAGCCGTTACGGCGATACACCTATAGGAATGGTGGAAAGCGCAATGGAGTTTTTAAGAATTGCCCGCGATGAAAATTATCACCAGATTGTGTTGAGCATGAAGGCAAGCAACACGCAGGTAATGGTGCAGGCTTACCGTTTACTGGTCAGACAAATGGATGAAGAGTTCGGTGAAATTTATCCGTTACATCTCGGCGTTACAGAGGCCGGAGATGGTGAAGACGGACGTGTAAAATCCGCCGTGGGTATCGGTACTTTATTGGAAGATGGCATTGGCGACACCGTTCGTGTTTCACTCACCGAAGATCCTGAGTTGGAAATTCCCGTATGCAGAGATCTGGTAAAAAGATATTCCCTGTCTCAAGGAGAGAAAGACAACGCAATCCCTGCTCTTGATTTATCGCCCGCCACTCAATTACAACTTCCATATTCTCCTTTTCAATACAACAGAAGAAAAACTTTTGAAATACAAAACATTGGCGGACATCATGTGCCGATAGTCATTGCGGATGTATCGCGCATAAAAGATATTCAACCAAAAGACCTGAAAGCCGCAGGATATACGTATGACGCGGACCTTGACAAATGGAATATAGCCGATACAGCAGCCGACTATATTTTTACCGGAAATCAATTAATCAACTTTGAACTGCCAGGAACATTAAAAGTAATAGTGTTTCCTGCTACGTACCAACTGGCTGAAAACAAAGAAAAATATTTTCCTATTTTTGACATACATGGTTTTGTAGGCTATAAAGACAAAAATGAGATACTCAATTTTGTAATGATAGATTGTTTTAATGATGATACACCCATTAACGATTTTACTTTTCTTGAAAAAATAGCCAATGATCCTTCCGTAGTTATCTGCCTGAGCTCTGAACGTAAAAATGCCATGCAGGCTGTACGCCGTATGTTCATTGAGCTGATGAATAGGAAAATTGAAAATCCTGTAGTAATAATGATTGACAGCGACTGGGAAACGACCGACGAACATCTCATACATTTTTCTACGGAAGCCGGCGCTTTATTGATAGACGGAATGGGCGACGGCGTTGCTTTCGGGCTAAAACAAAAGGCTTACGAACATCTCTCCGAAAATTTCTCTAATGCCAGTGGCAGAAATTACCAGGAAAACAGCAGTCCCGAGCAGTTCTTAAACGCTTCGGCATTCAGTATTTTACAGGCAGCGCGCACGCGCATTTCAAAAACGGAATACATCTCCTGCCCCAGCTGCGGCCGAACATTATTTGACCTACAGGAAACTACTGCCAAAATTCGCGAGGTGACACATCACCTCAAAGGTGTAAAGATCGCTATTATGGGTTGTATAGTAAATGGCCCGGGTGAAATGGCCGATGCCGATTTTGGCTACGTGGGCAGTGGTGTAGGCAAAATTACTTTATACAAAGGCAAAGATGTGGTAAAGCGAAATGTAGACAGCGAAATAGCCGTAGATGAGTTGATAAATTTACTGAAAGAAAATGACGCCTGGGTAGAGAAAGAATAAAACTCATCGATCTGTAAATCATATTATTTTATCATCTTTTTACAACTATCTGTCAGTTTTATACTGTAATTTTAGGAAAATAAAATTATGCATTATGACACCTACCGATAATTTTTTCTACACATGGCTGGAGCAATTGGGCAAGAACGCATCAATAAAAGAGCAGATTGAAACTATGAAAAGAAAAATAGAAAGTGAAGAGGAAGGAGAAAATGCTGAAGATAAAAAGAACCTGCAGGATGCAGTTGCCAAGTTGGAAAACGAATATAAAAAAATAAAAGAAGCCGCCGACTTTAATAAGAAAACCTTAATGGATGAAGTAGAAAAAACTGATAATAAAGAGCTCATCATCAACCCGAGAGAATTGTCTGAAGGCGGGCTAACACCTCATGCCTACAGGGTATTTATTAATAACGGGGATCTGGAATATCTTACTTTAAAATAACTTCTTTAATCAAAACTTATCATCATGCTTAAATTATTTTTCATTCCTGTCATGCTCTGTTTTATTACCACTGTTTTTGCACAACATCCGGAAGAAGGCGCGTGGCTGTTGACAAATGGCGACACGCAGCAGACCGTAGTGCTTACCGACGGCTATTTCTCACACACTGTTTTTGATATCAAAAATAAAAAATTCATGTCTACCAGAGGTGGCACATATATGCTTAACAACGATAAAATTGAAGTTACATGGCAATATGATACAGAAAAAACCGCTAATAAAACTCCGCCGGAGCAATGGTTAAACACTACTACTTCTTTTGATGTATCCTTAATCAACAATCAGGTTTACAGCAATGTTTCCGGGAAGCAGGAACAATGGACGCAAACAGATGACAATACTGCTCCGCTTGCAGGCGTGTGGAGATTTTTCGGGAGAAAACAAGGGAATGAAATCACCAGCTCAACATTGGGCGACAGAAGAACCTTGAAAATATTGACCGGCAAAAGATTTCAATGGGCTGCGATCAACATAAAAACAGGTGAATTTTTTGGTACAGGCGGTGGCACCTATTCATTTAAAGATGGTAAATACACAGAAAATATTGAATTCTTTTCTCGTAATAATGACCGCGTTGGCGCTTCGCTAACCTTCGACGGAAAAATTGAAGATGGCAAATGGCATCATTTCGGCAACAGCTCTTCCGGCGATCCCATCTATGAAGTCTGGAGCAGAATCGGTGAAAATTAAAATATTAAATTTTTTATTCTTCACCACTATCTTTTAGAGCGCCTAATAAATTAAAGGCTCCGTGCGTAACAATATTTTCGCTTTGCAATGCTTCAGGCTGTAGTGCAATTGAATGACGGCGTGCATATCTATGGGATTCACCAATTCAAACACTTCTTCAAACAATACTTCTGAAGGACTTACGTACTTTGCCGATATTCACATTTACCTTAGATACAAAACCATATGATATTACTCATTTAATTTTGTAGCATAGGTACTATCACCCTCGTAAATACTGAGACCTTCTATTTCTGATAAAGTGGAAGTTTTAGTTAAAATAAGATTGATTTGAGAACGTGCGGTTGTCCATCTTCCTAATTTTACATTGTATACGCCGCCCAATTTATTGTAATGCCCCAAATCGGCTGTATTGTATTTTAAATTAAGCGTGTTGGATCCCATTCTGTAGTAAGGCTGATCTTCCAATGTGATTGGATTTTTTATATCATACCAGTCAGTATTAGTAATTCTATAACCTCTTTCGGGCGGGCCGGCTGTATATAAACTTCCTCCTGTAGAAACAAAGATAACATCTACCAGTACAGTATGGGCATTAACAGTTATTACGCTGAATACTGCTATGCCGGAAGCATTTCCGCTATTGGCAAATAAGCCTCCTGTTTTATTTCCAAATCCATCTCCATTAGTGGTTGTGTAATTAAATGAACGCACCCAGTTAGACAACGTGAGATATAATGAGAGTTTGAGATTCTGCAGCAGAAATAGAGAACCTGCCCATTTCATCAGACGTAGCGCCGCGCGAAGTACCTTTAACTACTATTGCAGCATTTGCTATAGGCTGGTTTGATTGCGATGAAAACACTGCACCGTTTACAGTCTTTAATTGAGCATAAATTTCTGGATAGAAAATAAGTAATATGCTTAACGTAAATAATATTTTTTTGCCCATGATGATTCTTCTAAACGTAAATTTTTGGCAAAAAAAGTCTAATATTCATAATGAAATACTCTTGTGCTAAGACTTAAAAATTAAATAATAAATTCTTAATAAATAAATAACCCTCCGATTTATATATAATAAAAAACAAAAATTTTAATTATTATCTTTTACATTTGCAACTACACATTTCTTATAGAATAACAATAAAAAATTATACAGATGAAAAAAATAGTATTCTTAATGACTTTGATATTTCCTCTGATGGGAATGACACAATTTGTTTTAACTCCTGACGGATTCAGAACCGAAGGCGGGCAAGATTTTTATGTAAAAGAAATTTCCGGAAAGTCAAAAGACGACTTATTTATGAGCACTTACAAAAGTGTAAGAGCTCTTTACAACAATGCCACTGACGATATTGTAAGAGACTCTACCGAAATTGTTTCTATTACAAGCGTGGCAAAAAAAGCTGTTGCCATAAATGTGGGCATCAAACTAAATTATGACCTTACTTATAAATTAAGCTTTGAATTTAAAGACGAAAAAATAAAAGTAAATGCACCGGTAATTATAAAAATTGAAGATAAAGGTGGTGATCTTATCTACCTTAACAGGGATATAAAAAAAGAAGAAGGCGGTAGAATTTTTAAAGGCAGGTCTGTATTTGCCGGAGACAATCTTAAAATGAGTAATGTGAAAAATGATTTGGAAAAAGTCATTAATGAGAAAGTGAATGCTGTGTTGAAAAAAGCACAGGATGATGCCACAGGCTGGTAAAATATTTACATCTTTACTTAAAGAAGAGACCTATTGCATAAAACAGGTCTCTTCTTTTTATTTTATAAAATGCTGGTAAAGCAGATTGATCATATCTTTGGATAAAGCCAGATAATCTCCGCTTCTATGCGGCGTACAGCCATTGGTAATTACTACAAAGCCATATTTCTTTTCAGGATTAAAAAACATATTGCTATACAGGCCATAGGCAGAGCCGGTGTGTCCTATTAAATGTACGCCATCAATTAAATCATCTACTTCCTGCAATGCCAGTCCGTATCCTTCTTTATCAGACAGTTTCTGTTGCATTTTTTTAGCGCTTTTCTTTTGTAAAATTCTGCCTGTTTTATACTTACCATCATTCATGTGCATGAGCATATATTTTGCCAAATCGTTGGCAGAAATTTTCATACCGCCGGTAGGAGAAAATACCGGTGTTGACTGACCCATCACATAATTTTTAATTTCTTCAGAACGTGGATTGTAGGCAGCCTGTTGCTTTACAAACTTGCCAGAATCATACTCATACAGTGATACGAAAAGAGATTTATTTAAAGAATCCACGCAATAACCTGCATTCAGATGCAGAGGCTGCAAAATTTTACGGTCAATATACTCATCAAATCGAACGCCTGTCAATTTCTCTAACACTGCACCGGCCATGTTAAAATTTAGATTACAATATTGGTAGTGTGTGCCCGGCTCTACATTGTTATAACTATTCGCCCAATCCTTGTTTTTTTGAGGGTTAATTACATCTAAATCAAAATACCCGTTTTTATCATTAATGCTTGAGCGGTGAGACAATACCATTTCCAACGTTATTTTCTTATCAGGAAAATGAGGATTACGTACAGGAAAACCTACCAAATCGCCAAAGTCGTCCTCTAATGAAATTTCATCTTTTTCAACCAGTTGCATCAAAGCGGTTGCTGTAAAGGATTTGGATATGGAAGCTATTCTAAAAAGGTCGTTAACAGTTAATTTTTCCTTTGTCTCCCTATCTTTATATCCAAATGCCTCTGAATAAACAGGTTGATTATTTTTAACAACCACAATGGCCAATCCAACAGTTTGGTAGCGTTCCGCTATCTGTTGCAAAGCCTCATCAAATCCGGGTTTCGGCAATGCCTGTTGTCCAAATACAATTGCAGCAAGCCACAGAAAAATTGCCGACAGAAAAAACTTTTTCATACTTTTTTTAATTTAACATCATAAATATAAAAAAATATGCACAGCAAAAATTATTTGCCATGCATTAAATTAAATAAATAATCTGCTCACTACTTTTCGGTTAGACTTTGCAACAGCGTATAGCAATACCATTCCTGCCTGGGCAAATGAAAGGGACCTTTGAAGAGATTCCCTTTGGCAGTCTGCGCCACTCTGCCATCGCGATGCAAATAACCGAACCATTCGCCTTGTTCTCTATCATGAAAATGCTTGTATGCATAATCATGAATTTGCTCATGCATTAATTTATATTTCTCCTCTCCTGTAATAGTATATGCCAGCAACGTAGCAATGATAGCTTCGTTTTGCGGCCACCAGAATTTCATATCCTGCCAGTATTCCTGCACAGGTTTATCATATACATCCCTGTAATATAAAATACCTCCATGTACATTATCCCATCCGCGTTCCCACATATAATCAAGCATTCTTAACCCCAGAGATATCAGTCGCTGGTCATTATTTCTTCTTTTAGCTTCATGCAAAATAAACCAGGCGCCTTCAATGGCATGCCCGGGATTAAGTGTACGCTGATCAATATGATCTATGATGCTTCCGTCAGGCGCTACCTGCTCCATTACGCAACGGATATCGTCTTTTACAAAATAAGTTTCTATTTCGTTGATCCATTTATTAATCCATTCATCACAACGGGGATCGCCAATGGTTTCTCTCAATTGTTGCGCAGTGTTCAGCATGATCATAGGACCTCCAATACCTTTCACCGGCCTGGTGTTGGTATACTTAGGCTGCAATTTTTTTTCTTCGCTTATGTATGCCAGGCAATTTCCAAAAATCTCTCTGGCTTTTTCCGCATATTTTTCATCGCCCGAAGCTTTTGCATATGCGGAAAGCGCAATAACAGCAAAGGTTTCAGAGAAATAATACCTGCGTTTTCTGATAGGTTTTCCATCGCGTGTAACATGAAAAAACATTTGACCATCTGTATCAAAACAATGATTGAGCAGAAAATCAACGCCTTTCTTAGCGCCTGTCAACCATTCTTCTTTTCTTTCAATCGTGTTGTATAATGTTGCCAACAACCAGGCTGCACGGCCCTGAATCCATACGGCTTTGTCATCGTCTATTAAAGATCCGTCGGCATCGCGCATCAACAGATAGCCGCCGAATTCCTCATCAATACTGCGTGGAAACCAGAACGGGACAGTATCGTTCAGTAATTGATTTTTATAAAACTCCTTCAGCTCATTTAAATAATTTGTATCCATATTATTTAGTATTTAAATCGGGTGTAAACATTTTTTTGAGTAAACGATATATTTCGGGATGTTCATTCTCCAGCATTTGCGGCTTTTCAAAAAAATATTCGGCAATGACGGCGAAAAATTCTGTAGCATTCTTCCCCGCGTAAGGATTCAGACCGGTATCATCGTCCCAGATATCCTGCAAAGTTTGCTTCATGTAATTCATCCAGGGAGAAATATTGTCCTTTGTTAAAAGATACAAAGGAATTCCATTCACCTCTCCATCTGCCATATCTATTAAATGTACAAACTCGTGTATGCCTGTATTGTGCCCGTCGTTATGCTCAAACCCATGCTTCAAAGCAGGCAGCGACAGTATCATAATTCTGTTTAAAGCTCCATCTCCTACCATGCCTAAAATGTTTGCCTGCTTTTCCTTAAAATCAAAATCATTATTGAAATTATCGGGATAGATTAATACCTCATTCAGATTGTTATATTCCCAGTCTTCAAAAGAAGCAATAGGAATAATAGCACTGGCGCCAACGTATACCCTGTCTTCAACAGTCAGGTCAAAGTTTCCTACGGGAGTGATCTTTGTTTTAGAAAGAAATTTTTCCACGCGCTTTGCAAAGCTTTCTTTTTTATTACCTGCAAGTTGCCGATAGAAAGAAATATTCTTTTCGAGCGCTTTTCTAATCTCTTTGCTTTCGCCTGCATGAATAGTGGTTTTGCTCCTTTTATTCCAAAAATAAACAAGAGAAAAAATAAGTACCGCAGCCACCAGGAATAAAATAAATGAAAGCATGATTGTTATTTATGTGTAATCGATAACCTTTGGACGTAAGAAAGTGAGCTGTATAATCAATGCTATGGCTACTATGGCAGCTAATATAGCAAAGCCGAATCCTAAATCTCCATCGTCCGTAAATTTCCCTAATACCTGTGTAACCGCCGCTCCGGCAAATACGCCTACCATATTCATAAACCCATAGGCGGTGGCACGCAAATTAGGCGGCACAAACTGACAAAGTATCGGCATGTTGTTCGCATCAAACATACCAAAACCAATACCGAATAAAACCGCAGCGCCAACAACAGACAGAAAAGTATCGCCATAGCCCAGAAGTATCAGCGACGGAATAGTAAGCGCCAAACCTATAGCTCCCGTATATACACGTCCACGTAAATTTTTCTGCACCCACCTGTCTGATAAAATACCCCCAATAATCACGCCCACAAATGATGATGCGGCTATGGTAATTGTAGACAATGGACCTGCCTCAGACATAGGTATATTAAGGCTTTCAGCGAATAAAGTAGGAAGCCAGTTTTTGGTAGCCCAGCCGGGAAGGCTTGGTGCCGCAAAATAAAATAATATCACCCAGAATGCCATCATGGAAAAAATCATACTCAGTCCTTTCATTAATGGTATTTTATTTTGCACTACATTGTCTAATGATGATTGCGCCTGTGGTACAGTTTTCTTTTCGCGAAGCAACAACATTAATATTATCGCGTAAACAATACCGATAATGCCAAACCAATGAAAGGCAGTATGCCATGTATAATTAGCAGCGACGACTGCTCCAAAACCACCCAATGCCTGACCGGTGTACAAACCCGTCATGTGAATACCTACCGCAAGCGATCGCGTTTTACCGGTATGATAATCCGCAATCATTGCCAGACCAGCAGGAATATACAAAGCTTCACTCACACCCATAAACGCTCTCAACCATAACAACTGGTTAAAGGTAGTAGCTTCTCCCATTCCGTATGTAACGGCGCTCCACACAAACAAGCTGCCTACTATCAGCCATTTCCTGTTTACCCTATCGGCAATACTACCCGCAACAGGACTCATGAAACCATAGATATACAAAAAAATAGCCATCAAAAAACCAAACGCTTCTGCTGATTGTAGCTCTACAATATCTATCTGCATGGATTCTTTCATGGTTGAAAGCATTTGCCTGTCCATATAATTAAGCAAAGCCACCATCCACAACAACCCAACCACTACCCAGGGATAATATTTTTTATTTTGCATAGTGCTGTTATTTTTCCAATTGAATTCTCATTATTTTAGGACTTCTTACGCCCGGCCTTATTTCACCGCTACAAATAAATAAATCATTGTTCCATTTTACGGCACATGTTGTAACCTGTGCCGCATAAGGCATTCCGGGAAATTTACTCCATTTATTGTTTTCAATATCGTATAACAAAACGTCGGTACTAAAGCCCTGATGATGCATTACCAGCTCATTTTTCTCTGCAAGCAATTGCTCTTTCTGGTTATCGGATGTAGCATTCGCCATTTCATAAAAATAAGTCTCTATGCGGTGAAATACATCGCCCTTATCGCCACCCGCAAGAAGAATGAATTTATCATCTATATTAAAAGCTGCCGTTGCAGTAAAAGGCGTATGATTGTTGCCATCAAAAATACCGGCTGCTTTATGCCATTTATTGTTTGCTACATTAAAATAATACACTTCACTATGCAAATCACTGATGCCTTTTGAGGTTTTCGTTCTGCCGCCTATTAAGTATAGCTTTTTTTCAACTGCTACCAGTGAAGCATTTGCCAAAGGTTTAGGAACAGCAGGCAAAGTTTTCCATGATGGATTTCTTTCAGCAATATCTATACAGACAAATCTGTCGGATGAGTAGGCGGCTTCATCGCCACCGGCTACATATACCACATTTCCTATAGCGGCAACAGCCGGAGCAGTAACAGCAACGGGCAGATCTGGCAATGCAGTTTTTTCCACCTGTTGTTTTTGTGTATTCCATTTTAATACATAGGTTTTGGAAGAAATTCCTTTCTCATTATCGCCGCCTACGTACACAACGCCTTTACGTGTAGTAGCATAGCCGGCATAAGCTATGGGCTCATTAAGTTTGATGGTATTCTTTTCATTCCAATAGAAGGAATCATTTTTTCTTTCGAGGATAAATATACTATCGGAAAAATGTTTCTTTCCTCCCTGGAACGGAAGCTTATCCGGAAAATTTGCTCCGCCAGCCACTATTAACACATCGTGAGACACGCCACCTACCATGCCCGCAAATCCAATAGCACTGCGGTTTCCATTCATCAGTTCAGCAGCAACGGACCAATTCATTTGACTACTTTCAGGTTGAGCTTTTAGATTTTTACTCATAATAATTACGGATAGAAATATGAAAAAGAATTTATAGTTCATAAGATATTTATCTTATTGTGATGTTTGTACAAATTTAGGATCAATAAACTCCCAGTCTTTTATATGAGAACGCATGTGTTCTTTTTTGATGATGGCTTCAAATTTTTCTATCAGCTGTGGATGTTGAGCAGCCAGATTTGTTTTCTCTGCGCTGTCTTTGCTTAGATCGAACAGCTCCCAATAGGCTACATCTTTACCTTTCTTCATGTTGCTTTTTACGCCTTTCCAATTGCCCATTCTGATTGCAACTTGCCCGGATTTTTCAGGAAATTCGAAATAAATATATTCCCGTTGTTTTTGTATAGTGTTATTACCTGTTAAAGTAGGCAGTAAAGATACGCCGTCATTGTTCCAGGCTTTTGTTCCTGTAAGCTCAGAGAGCGTGGCCATTAAATCAAATTGAGCAGACACTAAATTGCTGACAGACGCGGGCTTAATTTTCTGTGGCCATTTGGCAATAAACGGAACCCTTATTCCACCTTCGTACAAATCCTGCTTTTTACCACGCAATCCGCCTGTAGATTGAAAGAAATCTGTATTAGCTCCGCCAATATCGAATGTAGGACCATTGTCACTGCTAAACATGATAAGCGTATTTTTTTCCAGACCCAGCTCTTTTAATAACGTATTTATTTTTCCTATCTGCTTATCCATATAAGTGATCATAGCCGCATAAGTTGACAACGGATACTTAGAAGGAGCATATCCTTTTTCGCCATAATATGGTTGCTCGTCAAACTTCCCGATATATTCCTTAACGGCTTCATCAGGCGCCTGCAATGCTACGTGTGGCCCGGTGTAGGGTAAATAAAGAAAGAAAGGTTTGTTTTTATTTTGCTTTATAAAATCAACCGTTTTCTCTACCATTTTATCAATAGAATAATCCTTGCCTTTAAAACGATCGAATTCACTGTCCGGGGACTTATTTTTTATCCGCTGATGAACATAGATGAACGGATTGTTTAACGTGTCCCATTTCCCGTTTTCCCACAAATGCGTAGGATAAAAGTTATGTGCCTGTTTCTGGTCTACATACCCATAGAAATAATCGAAGCCTTGTTTGTTGGGATTGCCGGTATTATCGAACATGCCCAGTCCCCACTTACCCATGGCACCTGTCACATATCCGGCATTTTTCATCAAATGAGCAATGGTAAAAGTATTTTCGGGCAGCGGCATTTGTCCTCCTTCTCTGTCGTCTTCAAATTCGCCGAGTTCATAATTTCCACGAATGTAAGAGTTTCCGCTATGCTTACCTGTCATCAGCATACACCTTGCAGGCGCACAAACAGGCGCTCCAGTGTAATGTTGTGTAAAGCGCATACCTTCAGCTGCCATCTTATCAAGATGTGGCGTTTTGATCTTTGTTTGTCCGTAACTACCCAACTCTCCATAACCTAAATCATCGGCATAAATATAAATCACATTGGGCTTTTGCTGCGCCACAGTTACTATTACAACAAGCTGAAATAGTATGAAGAAAAAAAGTTTATTCATAATTATTTATTTAACCTCACCCCCTACCCCTCTCCTTGAAGGAGAGGGGAGATAGATGCTGACAGTTTTAAAATCTCCGACCAGTACCTCACCCCGACCCTCTACTTTGAGGAGAGGGGAGATAGATGTTGACAGTTTTAAAACCTCCGACCAGTACCTCACCCCGGCCCTCTACTTCAAGGAGAGGGAGTAGCAACAAATTAATTAGAACAGAACGATTCAAAATTTAATGCCGCCACATCTTTTTTAAATGCTTCAAATTGTTCATCGCTCATATTTTTAACAGGCAGCCTGAATTTGCCACAATCAATACCCACTAATTTCATATATGCCTTTCCAGTAGCGATGCCGCCATACTTGCCTAATAGCCTTATCATATCAATGGATAATTGTTGCAGATCGCGCGCTTTTATTAAATCGCCATCTTTAAATGCCTGCTGCATATCGTTATACAAAGGAGCCGCGTAATTATATGTACTTCCTACCGCACCAAAAGCGCCTAAGGCCAGCGCAGACAACATATTCTCATCTCTACCCCAAAGCATATCATACCTTCCATCATTCACATACATACAGGAAAGGAAATCCATAAAATCTTCATGCGTATATTTAATGCCCGCAAAGTTAGGAATGGAGCCATTTACAGCGTTCAGCAAATCATACATTACGATATTGCATCCGGTAAGCACAGGGATATGATAATAATAAAAAGCCGTGTCAGGAGCAGCTGCGGCCACCTCAGCGCAACAGTCGGCAAGCGCCTGTGCCGATCCGGGCTTGAAATAAAAAGGAGCCGTAAACGAAACGGCATACAAACCCGTATCCTGCGTGTGCCTGGCCATTTCCTTACAGTCTGCCAACGACGTACCTCCTACAAGATTGATCACTTTAAAATCTTTGTCGCTCCTGGTAACTTCGGCCCAGGCTTCTGCTACTTTCTTTTTTTCATCTTTTGTTTGAGAGACGCCTTCTCCTGTAGAACCATTAATAAAAGCGCCTATTACTTTGTTTCTTTTTAAGAAATCGTAATACTGCGGTATTACAGAAAGATTCAATTCACCATTTTTATTCATAGGTGTGAAAGGCGCTGCTATCAGGCCTTCCAGTTTTTCGAAATTCATGTGTTTATATTTATTTTTTATTGGTCATTATTTACCCGGCCTCAGGTAAGATGAAATTTACCCTACAAATTTTTACTCCTCAAACTATTTCACTACATCACTTACAGGAATGCGCATAAAAAAGATATGTCTTGCGCCTTCGTATAAAATACCAATGGTTTTATCATCAATTGGCGTCATGCAGGAATACCCGAAGAAGTCTCTTTCATCCAGCAGTAGCTGATCGGCTTCATTCCAGCTTTCTGCTAAATCGCGGCTGGCTTTAATAGTCATATCTACTCGCTTTGTTGAATTATTGGGATTGCTAAAAAAAACAATGTCTTTATTTTGCCCGGCTACCTTTACATTAGCCTTAATAAAACTGGCCATACATACCGGATCTTTTAAAACGGAATAAGAAGTAGGATGCTCTTTCCAGCTTTTGCCCAGATCAGTTGTAGTGGCCACACTTCTGAACTTTCCCCTGTTGTCGCGCATAGAAATCATAATAGTTCCGGGAGTAGTTTCTATCACCTGCGCTTCGGTAGTGTTAGACTTTGCGCCTATGCCTGCCTGCCATGTTTTACCATGATCTTTTGAATAAACAATGGTAGACCACGGTAATTTGTTTTCATCCCAATACTGCGCCGCAAACACAATAGTGCCATCCTGCATAGCTATGCCATTGCCGGGACCGTTGAAGAAGATTTTCCATTTCGGATCTTTTATCTGCGGTGTAATGGTATAGGGCTCGCTCCAGGTTTTGCCATCGTCATTGCTTGAAACCAATACAAACTGACCAGTAGAATCAGGAGATATGCCACCTAAAGAGCCGTGAATAGAGCGATTGCCTTTGCTCCACAAAGCAGCTGTCCATAAGGTTTTGGTTGCGGGATCGAATAATACAGACGGATCGCCAACACCATTATTCTTATGCGGTTCTCCCATATCCATAATATTTTGCATGGGCTGCCATGTGCGTCCGCCGTCCACACTTTTACTCATGCCTACATCAATGTTGGCAGGCAGATCCCAGGGATGCTCATACCGTATATCATACACGGCTATTAACGCGCCAGTATTAGTTTGTATTAAACCCGGTATGCGGTAAGAGTGCGAGTTATCATCCATAGGTTTTCTAAGCGCGATACCTAATCTTCTCACTACATCTCCCTGCTCTGAAAAATTGAGGAATTGATTACCGGCAGTATGTATTTTATTCACTTTCAGCAATACTTTGGCATCTATATTGGCATTATCTTTCAGCACAACGCTTATCCAATAATTTCTTTTACCTGCTACAGGAAGTCCGTCAAAATTTAACGATGCATTTTTGCCTGCAGGCACAACGGACGTGACCAATACACTATCAGAAAATTTTCCTGAAGTATCGGTACTGAACAAATCAATACGTGCAAAATTCTTTACTGCCGCATCGTTCAGCAATAATTCAACCTGATTTAGCTGAATGCGCTGAGAAGCGGTAATATTAATATGCGCCACCGGATTCAGACTTTCTCTTGTGAATATAGGCGCTTTAATATTTTTGACCGAAGCTTGCGCCAATGACGCATCCAATGGTTTGTAGGAAACGCATGCCGGGAGTAAAGCACACAGAACAATACAAGCCAATAAGTAAGTTTTTTGATTAAACATAGGAATTATTTATTATGACTATAAAATATAATTAGCCTCTAAGTTACAAAAATAAAGGCTGCTTTTGAAGGCAACCTTTATTTTTTTAAAGAGATTATGTGCCTTCATAATCAGGGTTTTGTTCTAAGCTTTCGTCTTGATTGAGTGTATTTCTATCAATCGGAAGTATTAGTTTATGCTTCTCGGTAGCTTCGTCTAAAACACCAACCATTGGTATATCCATCTTAAAAGCCAAGGGCTTGCCTGCCGCATCCTGCAATCTTCTGAGATCGTACCAGCGAGTGTTTTCACCTACTAATTCCTTACTCCTTTCCCACAAAATTGCCAACTCATTTTGCTCGAATGTTCCGTTTACAAATTCTTTACCTGCCGGGATGGTACCGCCATACGCTCTTTTTCTAACCAAGTTGATCTCATTGCTCGGATCCTCACCAAGTTTATTTTTTATTTCTGCCAATAATAGATAAGCTCCTGCCAATCTGTATATTGGAATATCGTCAGCAAAAACTCTGTTATTATTAACCACAGTTCCCAAAAACTTGCGTAAAAGAACAAAACTTGTAGCAGCAGTTACAGGCGTTTTATAGAATGGAAAAAAGGTTTGATCGGCTCTGGTGTCACCTGCATCAAATGTTTCGTAAAAAGAATATTTATATTCATAACGAATAATGGCGCTTCCTCCGGCAATATTTAGCGGATCACCTGACAATACAGCGCCATTTTTATCTACAAAGTTACCCATAGGATCTGACTGCTGATAAAGAAACTGACTGAAATTGTTGGTAGCCTCACCTTGCAGATATCTAAGTGCAAAAATAATTTCGCTATTCCCTTTATTTGTATAGCTAAATACATCTGCGAAGTTTGACTGCAAGGAATATTTAGGAATGATTTCTTCTATTGCAGCTTTTGCTATAGTCAAATCACCGGCGGTATTTGCCGGCGCTGCATTATCCATATTTACTTTAGCAGTCCATAGATACACTTCTGATTTTAGCATTTGGGTAGCTGCAAGACTCCATTGGCTTTTATTTCCTTTAGTAGTGTAGTTTCCATCAAAGTGTGAAACGGATTTATCAATGTCTGATTTTATTAAATCAAAAGTTTCTTTTTCAGTTTTGCTTCTTGGAATAAATGCCTCAGTTTGAGATTTTGGCGTTTTAATAACTACTATAGGTTCTGTAACCAAAGGTACTCTTCCGTATGCTCTTACTAAATGAAAGTAATAATAAGCTCTCATTCCGTAAGCCTGAGCTAAGTAATATTTTTTATCGGTATCGGATAAAAACGTAGCATTCTCTACTTGATAAATAAAATTATTCACCTGTATTAGCGCAGAGTAAATTTGCCCCCATGAAGATACACCTGGATTAGACTCTCTAATATCCTGGTTGATATAGTTGGTAGAGTTAAGAGATGAAGAACCTGTGGCGCCGGTTCCGGTTTTTAACAACCCTCCTCTCATTTCGCCAAAAATATAAAAAGTAAAGCTGTAGCCTCTCAAGCTGGCATGCAGACCAGTCATTGCACCATCTACCTGAGCCGTAGTTTTCCAAAAATTGCCGCTTGCATAATAATCTTCGGGGCCTAAGTCGAGCTTTTTGCAGCCGGTATATGCGATAAGGCTTACAATCACAACCCCATATATCAATATTTTTTTCATAATAATGTTATTTTATAATTATTAAAATTTAACTTGAACACCTACTACAAGCATTCTGGGTAATGGATAACCTGCTTCTCCTGCACCTCCTGTGCCTATACTGCCGGACTCAGGAGAGAATAAAGTAGATTGGCTTATATACCCTAAGTTTTGTCCGGTAAGTGTAACCTGTACGCCCTGACTTTTAATTCTTTCGGCATATCTGGTTGGCAGGTTGTACATTAAGCTTACTTCTCTGAAAGCTAAATAGTCTCCTTTCTTGTAAAACATGCTTGACGTTCTGTCCACATTTCTTTTGTACAATTGGTCTGCCCAATAGTAAGTAGGATATTGCGCGTTTACATTTTCGGGAGTATATGTATCAAAGACATCGGTTGTAGTATTGAATGTTCCCTGCATATTCCCTAAGAACCAAGACCGTGGTCCGTCATAAGCCCAGAAGCCTAATGCATAATCCATTCTGGCAGATAGCGTAAATGCTTTATAGCCTGCCGCTAAGGAGAAACCGCCAGTCCAGCGTGGGAGCGTTCTGCCTATGTATTGCCGATCTTTAAAATCTATTGTATCATTATTATCTATATCCTTCCATATTACGTCACCTAGCGCTATAGGAAATGTTGTATTTTTTTGTGCCTGAGTTAATGTCTGGTAAATTGCAGGAGAAACCAATTTTCTATTACCTTCCATATCTACTCTTTTTGCATGTCTGTCTAAATCGGCCTGTGTTCTATACAACCCTTCCGCAATAAATGCGTAAGCTACACTTGGGTCTTGTCCTTCTTGATAACCGCCCACCCATATAAGCTGTTTTGTTGCAGGGTCGTATACTTGGAAGCCTCCCTGTCTATTGTTAGGAAGTCCATTATAAGGTAATTTCAAAATTTTATTGGCATTATATGCTCCATTTACATTCAATGTAATTCTCCAGTCTGGATTTTGTAAAATTCTATAATTTAAATTCCACTCTACGCCTTGGTTTTGCAAACTACCGTTATTGGTTGTAAGGCTTGTAAAACCCGATGTGGCGGGTAAGATTAAAGAGGAGATTTTATCTGTTGTAATTCTGTTGTAATACGAAACGGCAAGATCTATTTTGCGTTTAACCGTTGCTTCGAAACCAACTTCAAACGTAGAGGACCTTTCCCACAACAGATCCGGAAAAGGCAACCCGGAAAGAGTATAGCCCACTTGTGAATTGTATTTGTTGGTGCCGTAGCTTCCTTGTAAAGAATATCTGCCTATACCGGATACGTTACCATTCTGTCCATAGCTGGCTTTTAATTTCAATTGATTGATAGTTCCTGTAAGATTCTCGAAAAAGCTTTCTCTGTGCACATTCCAACCCAAGGATATACCGGGAAAAGTACCCCATCGATTATTTAATAATTTAGAGTATCCGTCTCTTCTTATTGTAAAGGTCATCAAATATTTATTATCATAATCATAGTTTAACCGACCAAAGAATGAAAGTATTCTTTCTCGTGAGTGATAAGAATCAATGTCTCTGTAAGGCGCTGCATCTTTAAGCGTTAATCCAAGATCCATAAAATCGTCTGTTGGCGCGCCTTCACCGGCAGCAGAAAAGCCCTGCGAATAAATATTATAATATTCTGAACCAATCATTGCATTTACATTATGCCTTGTACCAAAAGTTTCAGTATAATTCAAGAATGCGTTGTACAATTGACTAACCGCTTTATCTGTACTTGCAGTAGATCTTCTACTTCTGTAATAACTACCCGGACTTCTTAAGTAGTCTTTATTAAAAGATTCGAGATAAGCTAAATCGTAATAATATGTAGCATTGGCTTTTAAATACAAATTCCTTAAGAAGTCTATTTTAAAGCCTTGCACCATTGTAAATTTATCTGTGTTGTTTCTTCTAATAAATGCGGCGTCTGTTACATTCGGGTTTCCGTCCTGATAATCTCTACCTACTAATAGCTCTCCATTTTCATTTACACCACGCATAGTGGGAGGTGCTCCTAAAGATCGCGCCATATATCTTCCTTCAGTATTGGTAACAGGATCTCTCCAATTGGCCGTTACAAAATTAAGATTGGAATTAGTAGTAAGCCAGGGTTTTATTTTATAATCAGCATTCAATACAAAAGAGAGTCTTTGGTAGTGCGTATTTACCGGCAGACCTGTTTCATGATAATAACCTATGCCCGCATAATATCTTCCTTTATCATTACCTCCCATAGCAGAAAGGTTTACATCGTTTGTAGCTGCATAAGGCCTTAATGCTACTTTCTTATAATCAAAATAATTGTAAATTAAAGAATCACCATAAACCGGATCAACCATAGTTTGCCAACCGTCGGCCAGTTTTCTACGATTGTATTGATCCAGCTTCATAGTACTCCATACCGCAGTAGAGGTTTGATTACCATCATAATAAGTATCCGTTGCAGGATCGTAGAATCTGTTTCCAGTACCAAAAGGTCCGGCAGAAGTGAGTTGACTTAATCTACTTGGTTCATATATTCCCGAAGTTTGAATAGCCTTTCTAGACCAGTAAATATAATCTTCTGCGCTTAGAAAGGTATACGGATTATTGAAATAATTAAAACTTCTTTGATATTTCGCGGTTATCTCTGACCGACCAGCCTTGCCTTGTTTTGTAGTAATAAGTATTACACCATTATTGGCACGCGCGCCGTATATAGCAGTAGCGGAAGCATCTTTAAGCACTTCCATACTTTCAATATCATTTTGGTTAATATCGTACATGCCTGACCTAATAATACCATCAACTACCACAAGAGGAGAACCGCTACCATCGTAATTAGTACCACCTCTTAATATAACCGATGGCATTGCTCCCGGCCTACCGGAAGTTTGTTGTACTCTCAAACCAGGTATGGTACCCGCTAAAGCAGATGCCGGGTTTGCACGGGCGCCTGTCTCTAATACTTTATCATCTAACTTAGAAACAGAACCAGTAATTTGCGATTTTCTCATGGTACCATAACCTACAACCACAATTTCATCCATCTCTGCATCATCAAGAGTAAGCGCAATATCAATCACAGTATTTTCTCCTACCGTTCTTGATTCTGTAAGATAACCGGTATAGCTAAAGCTAATCTCATCGGTAGCGTCTACAACCAATGAATATTGTCCCGCAGCATCGGTAAGTGTTCCTGATGTGGTACTACCAACTACTTGTACGGCTGCGCCTTCTAAAGGCCTTTGTGCTTCGCCTAAAACCGTACCTGTTATTCGCTTTGTTTGCGCATTTGCTATGTAGCCAAAACAAAACAAAGCTAATAATAGCCATGGTTTAAGCTTAAAAAATTTTTTCATAAATAAAAAATTTAGTCTTGATAAATATGTATGACATACCAAATATATAATACATAATTCAATTAACAAAATTTTCTTATAAAATTTTTTATTCTTTTTTGTGATTTCTATTTTAATTAACTTGCAAAGTATTCAATTAATATTTATATAATAATGAAACAAAATCATGAATTTCTTGTAGACCAGATTGAAAAAAAGCTCCTTACTTATTTTGACCAGAATAACATTAAAATAGGCGATATAATACCCAAGGAACTGGAACTTGTAGAAATTCTGGGAGTGAGCAGAACGGTGGTGAGAGAAGCCTTGAGCAGATTGAGAACACAAGGCCTGATTGAAACCAAACGAAGAAGAGGTACCATACTTACCAGCCCGGATCTTTCCGTAGTATTAGAAAAGACTTTGAACCCCAATGTGTTGGACGATAACACTCTGAAGGATTATTTTGAAATGCGCATGTCGCTTGAGATTGGAATGGCAGACCTTATAATGGCCAGAAAAACAAAAAAAGATATCCAGGAACTAAGACATATTACAAAGGATGAACCTGAAATTACCAGCGGCATCATTTTTAATACCAGTCATGAAATTGAGTTTCATGGCAAACTATACAGCATTACCAGAAACGAATCTATGATGAAGTTTCAAAGATTGCTGCTACCTATTTTTGATTATGTACATCAAAGTGGCATTATGAAAATACCCGTATTGCCTAAAGATTTTGTTTCGCATACAGATATTGTAAATACTATTGAAAACGGCACAGCGGATGATTTGCGCATAGCCATGCGCAATCATCTTGATACACATTTCCAGCGGATTTTAGGTTAAGTTTTATTTCCACTTCACATCGGCCACTACAGGGAAATGATCAGAAGGATATTTGCCCATGTAGGTATCTGTAAGTATACCCCACTTAACAGCTTTAAGCTGATTGGTTAAAAAGATATGGTCTATCACTCCCTCTTCTTTGATATTTCTTCCAAAACTATTGAAAGAAGAATTATTTTCATATGGATACTTAACATCATTGTAGCTATCGTGTAGAATATCAGAATTTTTGAGCAATTGGTATGGCTCACTGTCCCTGTCGGCATTAAAATCTCCGGTAAGTATTGCTGCGCTTTTACCGGCAATAGCCTTGATCTTTGACAATATTAATTTTGAACTTTCTGTTCTGGCCACTTTTCCCTGATGATCGTAATGCGTATTAAACACATAGAATTTTTTACCACTTTTTTTATCTTGTAAATATAGCCATGTGGTAATTCTGTTGCAGCAGGTAACATCCCAGCCTTTGCCAGGCACATCGGGTGTTTCAGAGAGCCAGAAATCGCCTTTATTCAGAAAAGTGAATTTATCTTTTTTATAAAAAATAGAAGAATGCTCACCTGCCGCTTTACCGTCATCTCTGCCCTTCCCGTAAAGTGCATATTCGGGCAGCGCGCTGGAAACATCCGTCAGCTGATTTGCCAAGGCTTCCTGTACGCCTACTACATCAAAATCATGAAAGCGTATAAGATCAGCCACGGGTTTCATCCTGTCTGTCCAAAGATTTCCGCTGTCATTTTTATTGTCGTACCTGAGATTAAAAGTAGCTACTCTAAGAGTTTGAGCCTGGCCAATAATAGTCATCAGACTTAGGAAAATACTTATTATAAAAGTTTTTTTCATTTGTTTATTTTAATTTTTACGTTATTACCTTTTTTGCATTAGGCAAGGAAAGTACGAAATTACTTTCAGTTTGTAATAAAATTAATAAATCGAATTTATTACCATCCCGGGTTTTGACCCAATGCAGGATTCATAGTCCTGTCATCTTCAGGAATCGGGTATAAATATTTTTTATCCAGCCATTCTCTTACTCCGGGATTCCATAAAATTTCTCCCGATGTACCATTTGAAAGTTGAATCCTGCCAACTGCAGAAGAGGACGTAACATCAACAAAAGCTATAGATGGGTTAGAAGAGGATGGTTTAGCGCCTTGATAAAATAGCACATCTTTTATTCCATCGCTGTTAAGGTCGTATTCTCCCAAGGCAGGAATATACATACCATTCATGGGTGCTTCGGAAAATAACTCTCCAATGTGCCATCTTATTAAATCATTCGGTCTGAGGCCTTCAAAAACCAATTCAACTGCACGTTCGCGCATTACTTCAAGCAATATTGGGTTAGTAAATTTGTTTTTATAATAAGCAACAAGATAGGGATCGGCAGTGGTTGGCATAGTCGTTAAAGTTGACCCGGTAATTCCCGCCCGTTTTCTAAGCGCTCCTATTGTTGCCGCCCACTCTGCATTGGTCATTTGACCTAACTCTGTTAATGCTTCAGCTTTATTCAAAAGCACTTCTGCCCACCTCATAATAATATGTGCGTTATCATTTCTGCTTTCATCATCATAAGGAAAGCGCTCGTCATAGCTCCATTTTATAGGTTGATATCCTGTGAATGTTTGATTAAAATTTGGCGGAGCAGCTACCGGAACACTATTCTCAGTTCTTTTATAATCGCCTAATCGAATGGTTTGCTTCAATCGCAAATCCCTGTTTTGTACTTCCTGTACAAATGGCGTAGTACGATAAGAAGGATCATTAGTGAATGGCGTGCCATCCAATTTTAAATACGTATTTACAAAATTTCTTGTAAGACTGGGCCTATTTCCATACGTTGGACTTATAAATCTACGATTAGCAGAACTGAAGACTTGCAAGCTCGCATCCAATGCTACTGCTAGAATTGTTTCATCAGCATATGGGCTTTTCGTTATAAATAGCTCTCTGTATGATCGGTCAGCAATTGCTGAATAATGTAAAGTAAATCCGGTGATTTCGTTGGCTGCTTTTACAACCTCCTGATACCACTTATCAGCAGTAGCCTGCATGTTGTAACGTGTATGATACTTTCTTAGAGATGCTTCGTAAAGGCAGATTCTCGTTTTATATGCTCTTGCAACATTCTTTGTAATACGTGTACAAGAAGGGTCTGAAGTAAGAGATATATTTTCTATTGCAAAATCAAGATCTTTTAAAACATTATCCATTACATTAAAACGACTATCACGCGGACCTTTCAATGTAATGCTGTCTTTTACATCAATCGTTTTTTCTATCCAAGGAACATCTCCAAATCTTGTTACTTTATCGTAATAAAACAATGCTCTGAAAAATCGCGCAACACCAATATAATGGTTTTTTGTAGCAACTGTGCTGGTTTCAGCGTTTTCAATAAAATAATTGATATTACGCAGTCCGCCCCAACTCCAACCTGAACTTGTAACAGGGCTTAACGCTCCTACTGCGAGAAAATTATCTACCCCGTTACGAGCTACAAGATCAGAAACATCATCGCCCTGAAAAACACCGACATCTGTTCCGGGTAAAATATCGTAAAATGAATTTGTGTAAAGTTCCATTCCGCTGGCTGATCCAAAGATCGCCTGACGCGAAGCAGTATCAACAGGCAGCTCTTTAAGATTACAACCGGTTAATATAAAAAATATTGATAAAATTATAAAACAATTAAATATTTTGTTCATGATATAATAATAGTTTAGAAGTTAACATTTAAACCTACAGAAATAACTTTTAGCATCGGGTAGTTATATCCGTCGCCACTTGTTCCACCACTCAGATCTCTGTCTGATCCGTAAATACTTGTCACGTCCGTATCCTTTGTCCATTTGTACATAGGTGACCATGTCCATAAATTTTCACCCGATAAGTATACCCTGATGTCTTTTGCGTGAATTTTTTGAGAAACTTTTGCAGGCAGATTATACCCTATCTGAAGATTTCTCAACCTAATGTATGCAGCATTTTGTAAATAGCGGTCATTAGGCACATTCAAGGCTCTGCCTGAACCCTGTGCGATATAACCTACTAATCTTGGTAAATATGCATCGTAGTTTTGAAGATCTTCCCTGAACATATTATTTTCGTGCCATCTAGGATATGAGTTGTACGGCCTGTTATATTGCCCCCAGAATCGGGCCTCGGGTGAAGGATACCAATCTTGCTTCATCACACCCTGAAAAAACACAGAGAGAAAAATTCCGTTCCAGTCGCCATTTAAGTTTAAACCGTATGTATAACGAGGCTGGCTGTTACCGATAATTGATTTATCACCGGAATTACCAACTCTGTTTAATCCCTGATAAATTTGGTTATCGCCGTCAAGGTTCCTGAATTTAATATCGCCCGGATAATTTTTTCGTGTATTTGTATTAGGAATATTTGACTGCGAAGGTGAATTTGCGATTTCTTCTTCTGAACGGAACAAACCTTCGACCTGATAACCCCAAATTTCACCAATACGTTGACCTACGTAATAGTCTGTAAGATTTTTATCCGGATTATTATACTTGGTAATGATTGCTATATAGTCCGAAAGAATAAACCTTACGCTATAGTTGAATGGTTTTGCCCTCAAAGCAAAATCATCAGCCCATTTCAGAGAAATTTCCCAGCCTGTAGTCTTTAAATCTGCATAGTTTCCTTTGGGCACAGTGGTACCATAAATTGCAGGTACAGTAGGGCCTATGGTAAACATGTCTTTAGTATTGCGGCGATAAAGATCACCAACAAAATCAAGACGATTATCCAATGCAGAAAAATCCAATCCCAGGTTTGCTGTTGTAGATGTCTCCCAAGTTAAGCCATCAGGAACCACATTTGGCTGCCCTGTTTTTTGTGGACGCACACCATTAATAATTCGGCCTGATTGAGAAATTGAAAAATTTTCCGTAAATGAATATGGTGAAATATTGCCATTACCTAATGAACCATAAGACGCTCTTATTTTTACATTTGAAAACGCTTTGGAACTTACATTCCAAAAGCCTTCATCAGATATCCTCCATCCGACAGATGCTGAAGGAAAAAACGCCCATTGTTGATTGGTAGGAAACTTGGACGATCCATCGTAGCGACCATTAATTTCTACTAAATACTTTCTGTTAAAATCATAATTTACACGAAAGAAGCTGCCCGCAATACGCCATTTGTCGTATCCACCGTTTGTAACAATGCTTTGTCCCAGCGCCAGGTTGATATCATCAGCATCCTCATAAACAATTCCGTTTCTGCGGGCTGTAAGGTTTTTGTATATTGATTGTTCATAGTTGTATCCTACCAGGAAGTTGAAATTGTGGGCCTCATTAAATGATTTCAGATAGTTTGCGTAAATATTGGTAGCAATATATTCGGTTGTTCTCCTTCGTTCTTCCAAATCATTGGTATTGGTACCCGTATACCCAATTACGCCCTGATACCGGCTATACGGAACTTGTACGCGATTTTGTTGGGAACCTATATCGTTTGTTTGAAAAGTAAAATCACTGCGTAGTATGAGTTGTTTGTTTAAAAATTCTGCTTTTGCTGAAGCCCTGCTTTTCAAAAATCTTTCAGCGAAATCAATCCCGTTTCTACCGATATACTGGTCGCCCACTGTATAAGCAGCAGGAAACGACAAGGTGCTGTCTGGATTTAATAAAGGCGCTAAAGGGTGTCCTTCGTCAGCCATATTTCTCCAAATACCACTGCCTTCCCCTACATTCAACGGTTGGCGATAATTCATGCGCGCGTACTCAGTATTATTTTCAATCTGAAGCCAATTTGTAAGCCAGACACTTCCTTTTGCTCTAAGATTGTACATTGAGTACTTATCAGAATTATACCTGAACAATCCGTCTTGACCGTTATAGCGACCGCTTACATAAAAAGCGGTTTTATCGTTTGCTCCAGACAAAATAAGGTTATGATCCTGGGCATAGAATTTATCTTTATACAATTCCTTATACCAATCGGTACTATAATAATATTGATACTCTCCTGTTGAAGGATTTACCTCAATTCTTGGTAGTGAAGGATCTTCCCAGCGTCTTTTTATTTCTGCCAAATATGCAGGTGAGAAAGGCAACGTTTTATTTATAGCTGTGGGTGTGCGACCGTTATCATTCCAATTAGACCATGCGTCGCTAAAGTGTTGCGCCCAAGGATAAGAATCCACTATATTATCAGGAACAGCAGTAGGCTTTTTCATGGAGACATTAGTTAAATAACTAATTGAAGCTTTACCTTTCCCGGCTGATTTTGTTGTAATCAATATTACACCAAAAGCTGCACGTGCTCCATAAATGGAAGAAGAAGCTGCATCTTTTAAAACAGATATACTTTCAATATCATTTGGGTTAAGCATACTAGGATCGCCTTCCACTCCATCAATCAAAACCAATGCGCTACCTCCCTGACCAATAGAAGTTGTACCTCTCACATTAAAAGATGGAGACTGAGTGGGCTTTCCGTCCAGCATTCTTAAATTAAGATTGGGTGAAGCACCTACAAGCGCCTGCGATATATTTGATACAGGTCTGTTACTAAGCATTTCGGGTGTAACCTGATCAACCGCTCCGGTAAGATTTACTTTTCTTTGTACACCATAACCCACAACCACAACCTCATCTAAATTTTCTACTTTTTCTTCAGTTAATTCAATTGTTATTGCTTCGTTTCCCGGTCTCAAATCGGTAATTACCCTGTTCTGAAAGCCAATAGTAGTAATTGTTACTTTGTAAATACCCTCAGTCAAATTATCAAAAGCAAAGGCCCCATTCTCATCAGTAATTTGTGTTGAAATTACATTCGTTTCATTGCTCCTGGAAAGTTGAACTGTAGCTCCGGAGACAGGTTGGTTATTACCATTGATAGTACCATTTATTTGCCTAATTTCAGATTGAGCATATATGCTTATACTAAAAAGTAGTAAAATGATTAAAAGTGGTATAGTCTTTTTTTTGAAGATTGTTTTCATAGTTTACATTTAAAAGAATATTTCTTTATTCGAAGCAAAAGTAATTGTCTCGTATTTCTTAAACATTAAGCAATTATTACCAAAATGTGTTTTTAATATTATGGCAATCTAAACACTTATAATACTACTTTCAATAGTTAGTAGTACATTCATAAACAAGTGTAGCGTTATTGTTCTCTTTTACGTATTATTTATCAAAACAGTAAGATTAAACGTTTCGAACATGAAAAAACCGCTTTACAGACCGTCTTCACTTGCAATAATTTTAGCTGGGGTACTGGCACTCTCCGGATGCTTCAAAGATTCAGACCATAAGGATCTTCCGGCAGCCGGGGTTGCTTTTGTACACGCTTCACCCAAAAATGATATATTAGAATTTGTAGATTATGATACTTACGGCAGCGTTCGCGCACGACTGCCTTATAACACTTCTGCCGCCTACCCTACCAAAGATAACAGCACCACACCCTATCTTGCATTTTACCCCGGTGCAAGAACCTTTGGCATCGCCAAAGCCGGTACCAGCTTTTATTACAACATTAAACAATTCAATCTGCGACCTAATAATGTATACTCAGTATTTGCAGTAGATAGTGCCGATAAAGCAGAGTTATTATTGGTGCAGGATAGCTTGAAAGTTTTAGACTCTACAAAAGTGGCAGTAAAGTTTATCAACCTTAGCCCGGATGCCGGAAATATTGACTTTTACGTGAATACTACTCGTGTACCATTCGCGCAGGACGTGGCATTCAAAGGCTTTACTGATTATAACCTAATAGAACCCACTAATAATGCCATTTTCAGCATACAAACAAAAACAGGTACGGGTGTAAACAGAAGCAGAACGAATGTAGAATTAAAGAAAGGTGGCTCCTATACAATATGGGCAAGAGGGTTGGTAAATGGCACACAAGCAGACACACTGGCCATTTCAGTATTAAAAACCAGATAATAAAAAATATAAAACAAAATGATTTAATTTTATTGTTTTATAAAAATATAATATACACCGAGTTGTTTTGAGGGTTGAAGAAACAATTGATAAATGCAAACGCAATGATATCAGAAGTAAAGAGCTGATATACAAAACCTTTTACGGGTATGTAAGAGCGGTGATTGTAAGATATGTATATAGTGAAAATGATATAGAAGAGTTGATAAATGATAGTTTTATAAAAGTGTTTAATAACCTGAACAGCTTTATTCCGGGCAGCTCGGGCGAACAGACTTTGAAAATATTTAAAGGCTGGATAGGAAAAATTGCTTCCAGAACAGCAATTGACCACCTAAGACGTAATAAAAAGAATTTCTACATAGAGAGTATTGAAGACAATCAACTTCTTTATACGCCTCAGCCCGTTTCTACTCAGCTGGAAGCCAACGATATACTTGCACTTTTAAAAAAACTACCCCAGATACACAGCATGGTATTTAATCTTTATGAGATTGAAGGCTTTTCTCATGAAGAGATTGCAAAACAATTAAATATATCGCAAAGTTCATCGCGCGTGTTTCTGACAAGAGCAAAAAACAAACTAAAAAGCCTGTATTTAGAAAAACAAACATCCATTTTGAAAAAATGAAAGATAACAGAGAACTGATTGATCATATAAAAGAGGTGTTGCACCAGCACCAAGAGCCTTACAAGGAGGGTAGCTGGGAAAAATTTATGCAGCAAACAACTGTACCTATTCAGAAAAAAAGATTTCCTTACTGGGCTGCCGCCGCTTGCCTGCTTCTGCTTGCAGGTATAGGACTTTGGGCTATATTAACACCTTCAACAGAAGAAAACAACATCGCGCAAAATCAAGCTCCTATAGCGCAACAAGAAAATATTCATACAGCACCTCAAAATAAAAGTAGCATCATTGCCGATTCTATTTACGCCGACTCGCAACAGGCAATAACAGTACAAAACAATCCAACTGAAAAAAACATCCCACAAAAAAAATCATTGATTCAAAGAATAGCGGATGCCGTTTTACTAAACAATCAAAATGATAATACATATACACAATCTGTACAGCAACCAAACATTGATAACAACAAAAATGAAACTGTAGCAAATCAATATATAAAAGAATCAAACAAAAGCATTGCTAAAAAACAGGAATCAAACGAGAACGCACAGAATCAAACACAACAACCTCAACAACAGCCACAGCAATACGTACACAACATTTACACCAACAACAATCCCGTGCTTGGCGTAGATGATGATAATTTTAAAAAATGGAATTTTGCGGCACAGGTAGGCTCTTCATTTAGTAATAATTCCAAAATGAATATGTCGTACGGCATTAATGTAGGCTATGCCCTCAATGATAAAATTGCCGTGCACTCCGGTATTTCTTATGCACAACTTCACTCAGCGGTCAGCCACACAAATATTAATGAGCGTCCTATGATGATGAGCGCCGCACCAAGCAATGAGAGCAACTATGCCCACAGGTCTTCTCTGGTAGCATACAACAATTCTCAGGCACAACCTCAAACCTCAGATTTGCGGCTTTCCGGCGTAGAAATACCCGTAGAAGTCCGCTATAATGTGAGCAAAAAATTGTATACCAACGTAGGCATTTCTGCTATGGCACTTATTGAAAATACGCAGAAAAATACCTATATAGTAGAAAGTCCTAAAACTGTAGGATTTGCCACTTATGCAGATAACCCAACCAGCGAGATATTAGAAAAAAGAGAAGAAACCATTTCAGGTACAGGTGTGGTAAAAGATAAGTTTCTTGAATTTGTAAACATGTCTTTTGGCTACAAACAACCCATAAGCGATAAAAGAAATATCAGGATAGAACCTTTCATTAAAATCCCTATCAACAGTTCGGGCGTTAAAGTACCGCTGACCAACGCCGGCGTTCGATTAGGAATTGACCTGTAATATTCTACAAAAAATGCAGCTCTGTTAAAAGCTGCATTTTCCAATACTGATAATTTATGGTTCAGTAAAAATTATCTTCCCAAAGGCAGGTTGTAAGCTACACCTACACCAACGCTTCCGGCATTGAATTTTTGATCACCGATTTGTCCGGCATCGCCTGTAAATACTTTGGTATAATGTGCAAATACATTCCAGTTTCTATTGTGCCAACCCAGTTCAGGTTTTAAATATAAGCCCCCAGATGGCATATCAACCGCGCTATTTTCAGCTACTTTATCAGCACCGGTAATAATTCCATACCCTAAATCGGTTCCTAAATAAAATCCTTGGTCAGAAGGATAATATCTTACCAATCCGGCAATGGGTACTACACCAAAGCTATTGTTGTTATTGCCATTGTTTTCTTTTCCAAAAAAATGATTATAACCTGTAGCAATACCCAAACCTACGTGAGGTGTAACCAGGTTTTGATAAGCTACATCTAAACCTACATTGGCAGAAGCATTTTCACCAGGTACAGAAGCACCACCCATTACGCCTATTTTAAACGTATTTTTATAACTCTGAGCAGAAACCGCTCCGGCAGTTAAGGTAAATATTGCTGCCACTAAACTCATTTTTAAAAATTTCATATTTTCAATTTAATGTTCAATGTAGAATGAAACGCCTTACATTCTGATCATTGTAAATGCTTTTTTTCTGAGCGTTTATAATCAAGTAGTAAACTTGATAATGCTACTATGTAACAAAACTGTGCCAAACAAGCATCTGATATGCTCAATTAACAATTGCTTTACTAACAACCATACACTAACAGCCGCTAATTCTTACTTTCCAAATTTCTTTTTTAACAGATTCAAAGCGTCATTCATATTACCGGAAGGCTGATTGTTCTGGTGCGGTTGAAAAGTTTTTTTCTTTTCCTGTTGCGGCCTGTCTTGTGTCTGTTTAATTGAAAGCGCTATTCTTTTTCTGGCCGCGTCTACTTCCAGCACTTTTACCTTTACTTTATCGTTCAGCTTAAGTACTTCATTCGGATCTGAAATATACTTGTGTGCAATTTCAGATACATGCACCAGTCCGTCTTGTTTTACACCAATGTCTACAAATGCTCCGAAACGCGTAATATTAGTAACTATGCCGGGCAAAATATCTCCTGTTTTTACTTCATCAATACTATAAATATTGGCGTATTCAAATTGTTCGATCTCGCTTCGCGGATCGAGACCGGGCTTATTGAGTTCATTTAAAATATCCTGAATGGTATGCACACCCACAGTTTCGGATATATATTCTTTAGGTTGAATGGTTTTTATGAGCTCCGTATTCCCTATTAAATTATGTACCTCTACCGAAAGATCCGCTGCCATTTTTTCAACTATGCTGTACGCCTCCGGATGTACAGCGCTGGCGTCTAAAGGATGTTCTCCATTTTTTAAACGCAAAAAACCCGCGCACTGCTCATAAGCTTTATCTCCTAATCGGGCTACTTTTAATAGCTGTTTGCGGTTTTTGAATTTGCCTTTTTCGTTTCGATATTGTATAATATTTTCAGCCAGTGAAGGTCCTATGCCACTTACATAGCTCAATAAATGTTTACTGGCCGTATTTAAGTTCACGCCTACAGCATTTACACAACTCTCTACCGTATAATCCAATTTTTCTTTTAATCTGAATTGATTTACATCATGCTGGTATTGCCCTACTCCAATACTTTTAGGATCAATTTTTACCAGTTCGGCCAAAGGGTCCATTAATCTTCTGCCTATACTTACTGCTCCGCGCACTGTAACATCCTGGTCAGGGAACTCTTCTCTCGCCGTTTCAGAGGCCGAATACACAGAAGCCCCGTCTTCATTCACCAAAAACACGGGGATATTGAGATTGAGTCTTTTTATGAATTGTTCCGTTTCTCTTCCTGCCGTGCCATCGCCAATAGCAAAAGCTTCTATACTATGCTTATTTACCAAATTGTGGATAATATTTTCGGCTTCTATCAGCTTATGTTTTTTTTCATGTACAAATAGGAGGCTGGTTTCTTTCAGCTCACCTTTTTCATCCAGTGCCACAACTTTACATCCGGTTCGGTAACCAGGGTCGATAGCTAAAATTCTTTTGCTGCCCAGCGGGGAAGAAAGCAAGAGTTGGCGCAGGTTTTCTGCGAATACATTAATGGCTTCCTCATCGGCCTGAAACTTTAATTGTGATCTGAACTCCGATTCAAGGCTTGGCTGCAACAATCTTCTGTATGCATCCTTTACGGCCTTTTTTATTTGTTCAACTGAGCTGTTCAAAGAAGATTGTACATATTGTTTTTCTATAATTTCCAGTGCGGTTTCTTCTTCCGGCGCTATTTCAACTTTTAAAAACCCTTCCATAAATCCTCGTAAAACAGCTAATACTCTGTGCGAAGGTATTTTGTTGATTGGCTCTGAAAAATCAAAGTAATCCTTAAATTTATTGCCCTCTTCTTCCTTGCCTATGATTATTTTACTTATCATCAAAGCATCTGTTTCAAAGAGCTTTCTTATTTTATTTCTGATAGCAGCATTCTCATTTATCATTTCGGCAATAATATCTCTTACGCCCCGCAAAGCGTCGTCAATAGTAAGAATTTTTTCGTTAAAGAACTTTTCTGCTTCACTATTTACGTCAATGGCTGTTTGTTTTAATATAAGCAATGCCAACGGTTCCAGACCATTCTCCCTTGCTGTTTGCGCCTTGGTTTTCCTTTTGGGTTTATAAGGAAGATAAATATCTTCCAATTCGCTTAATGTAGAAGAATTGTTCAGTTTTGTTTGAATTTCTTCCGTCATTTTACCTTGTTCTGCAATAGTTTTTTCTATAAACAATTTCCTATCGGTAAATTCTTTTAAAAATTTAGCAGCATCTAATATTTGCTGAATCTGAACTTCATCCAATGCACCCGTTTTATCTTTACGATACCTTGCAATAAAAGGCACGGTGGCCCCTTCCGCTACTAATGCCAATACGGCTTCTACCTGAACCTTTTTTAAATTTAGTTGCAAGGCAATATCATTTGCAAATTCTATCATGCTGTATTTTTTTGGACAGCGAAAGTAAGGAAATATTTGAACGTAGGAGCATGACATTTTGCAACAACACACTTGAAGGCATATTATTACATTTTTCTTCTTTTAGTTTTATCGTTCTCAAGCATGGATGCAATCAATCTTTCTCCGCCATTTTTAAGAATCATGTTGAAAATTTTTGCAGTGGCCATAGCATCTCCGCCTGCTCTGTGATGGTTAGTAAGATTAATATCCAATTCCTTAGTAAGACTTCCTAAGCCATGCTTCGGCAGATTAGGGAACGCTTTTCTGCTCAGCTTAAAGGTACACAGTCGTTTTTCTTCGTAAATATATCCGCAACTTTCCAGAAAGTATTTAATATAGTAATAATCAAATTCGGCGTTGTGTGCCACAAATATCCTGTCTTTCAGCAATGTATAAATTTGCTCTGCCACATCTTTAAAAAACGGCGCTTTAGCAACCATTTCGTTAGTAATAGAAGTAAGCCTTATCACATAAGGCGGTATCGAAACCTGAGGATTAATGAGCGTTTCGTAGTACCCTTCTATATCTTCGCCATTATGAAGTACTATGGCAATTTCGGTAATGCCGTTGCTGCTTACCGGGCTACCTGTACTTTCAATATCTACAATTGCATACATAAAAGCGAAGGTAAACAGATTTAACCGAATTGTATTTAATATGAACAGCCGGCGCTTGCATTTTTACTTTAAAGGCAAATCCTATAATAAGGTTTCATAAATCGCAAATCAAAATTTATCTTTGCAGACTATGGAACTTAGCAAAAATTATCTGCCGGCAGCGACCGAGATTAAATGGAACAAAATATGGAGTGAAAAGAAGTATTTTGCCAGCACTCCCAATGAAAAACCGTCTTATACGATAGTAATACCGCCACCTAATGTAACCGGCGTATTGCATATGGGGCATACGCTGAATGAAACCGTGCAGGATATTCTTATTCGCCGTGCAAGAATGAGCGGCTACAATGCCTGCTGGGTTCCGGGCTCCGATCATGCATCCATTGCCACAGAAGCCAAAGTAGTACAAATGCTTCAGGAAAAGGGTATTGATAAAAATACGCTTACGCGCGAAGAGTTTTTAAAATATGCTTTTGAATGGAAAGAAAAATACGGCGGTATCATTTACAATCAGATTGAAAGATTAGGCTGTAGTGTAGACTGGAACAGGGTTACCTTTACAATGGACGACCATTATTACAAAGCTGTAATAAAAGTTTTTGTAGACTTATACAATAAAGGATTAATTTACAGAGGCGCCAGAATGATCAACTGGGATCCGGTAGCCAAAACAGCCCTGAGCGACGAAGAGGTTGAATATAAAGAAGTTCAAAGTAAATTGTACTACGTTCAATACAAACTGGCAGATCAGGATGGGTATGTAACTATTGCTACCACTCGTCCGGAAACAATTTTAGGAGATACTGCAATCTGTATCAACCCTACCGATGAACGATACGCGCATCTAAAAGATGCTAAAGCTTTAGTGCCTCTCATTAACAGAGAAATTCCCATTATTTTCGATGAATATGTAGATAAAGAATTTGGCACAGGATGCCTGAAAGTAACGCCGGCACACGATATCAACGATTATAACCTCGGGCTAAAGCACAATCTGGAAGTAATAGATACGTTGAATGATGACGGCACGTTGAGCGAAGCAGCGCAATTATATATTGGTGAAGACAGATTTATTGTACGCAAAAAAATAGCTGCGGATCTGGAACAATCGGGCAATCTGATAAAGACAGAAGACATCACCAATAAAAATGGATTTTCACAAAGAAGCAACGCGGTGGTTGAGCCTAAAATTTCTACTCAATGGTTTGTAAAAATGAAAGAATTAGCCGCACCCGCATTAAATGCTGTAGTAAACGGAGATATAAAAATTCATCCGGGAGATAAGTTTTTGGCTACATATAAATACTGGTTAGAGAATGTAAAAGATTGGTGTATATCTCGTCAATTGTGGTGGGGACAACAAATTCCTGCCTGGTACGACGATAAAGGAAATGTATACGTAGCGCAAACCGAAGAAGAAGCGCAAAAGCTAAGTGGCACCACCTCTCTGCTAACAAGAGATAACGATGTACTGGATACCTGGTTCTCTTCCTGGCTTTGGCCTATGGAAGTTTTCAAAGGCATTACCAATCCTGACAATGAGGAAATCAACTACTACTATCCTACATCTGTATTGGTAACAGGACAGGATATTATTTTCTTCTGGGTGGCAAAAATGGTAATAGCAGGCATGCAATACGAAAAAGAAATACCTTTTAAAGATGTTTATTTCACCGGAATGGTGCGCGATAAGCTGGGCAGAAAAATGTCTAAATCTTTAGGAAACTCTCCTGATCTGCTCAACCTGATTGACCAATATGGCGCAGATGCTGTTCGGTTTGGTATCATGATCTCCGCACCTGCAGGCAACGATTTATTGTTTGATGAAAGCTCTCTGGAACAAGGCAGAAACTTCAATAACAAAATATGGAATGCACTGAAGTTGATAAAAATGTGGGAGCAAAAACAAGAAACCACAACTCATACAGCAGCTTCTAACTTTGCTGTAGACTGGTTTGAAAACAGGCTAAATCATGCTAAAAAAGAAATTAAACAACTACATGATCAATTCAGACTGAGTGAAGGCCTGAAAACCTTGTATTCATTGATCTGGGACGATTTCTGCTCATGGTATCTCGAATGGGTAAAACCCGGATTTGAAGAAAATATATCAAAAGATGTTTACGACAAAACCATTTATTTCTTTGAAGAATTATTGCAATTATTGCATCCATATATGCCATTCATTTCCGAAGAGATTTATCATTTGCTTAAAGAACAATCTGATGATCTGGCTGTAAAACAATTTACCGATTCCGCGGATATAAATACAAATATTTTGGTACAAGGAGAACTATTAAAAAAAGTCATTTCCTCTATAAGAGATGCCAGAAACAAAAGCAATCTCAAACCAAAAGAATTGATTTCTCTGACTATTCAAACCAAAGAAGAAAACAAATACATTGGCATAGAAAAAATTATTGCCAAACAAATAAATGCAGACAATATTTCTTTTTCCGAGAGTGAAGATAGCAATGCAGTGGTTGTAACGCTTGAAACAGATAAGCTCTACATCGGAATGAATAAAGAGATTGACAAACACGCGCTGAAAGCCGAGCTGGTAAAGGATCTGGAGTATCAGCAAAAGTTTCTGCAAAGTGTACAGAAAAAACTGAGCAATGAAAAATTCGTTCAAAATGCCAAACCCGAAGTAGTAGACATAGAAAGAAAAAAACAAGCTGACTGTGAAGCAAGAATTAAAACGCTTGAAGAAAGCTTAAAAGGGCTGTAACGCTTACATATATTCATCATGAAGCAACGTTTAAAAGAATCTCTTCAAAGATCCTTTCCGGATTATGAATCGGCATTAATTGATTTTCTGGAAGAAAAAGCAATAATAAAAACAACAAAAGCAAATGAGATTCTTATACAATCAGGCAATTATCTCAAACATACTATGCTTGTACTAGAAGGAAGCATAAAAATATACCGCGAAAATGAAGACGGTGCAGAAGCCTTCCTATACAATATATTGCCCGGCGGAGCCTGCGCTATGTCTATGCTTTGTATTGCCAATCACAAGCAAAGCGACATCCTTGCCAAAGCCGAAATTGATAGCACTGTGCTGTTGATACCCATACAATATACTGATGAACTGGTAAAAAATTATCCATCATGGTATCTCTTTGTGGTAGGCACTTACAGACAAAGATTTGAAGAATTATTAGAAGTGTTTGACAGTATTATTTTCAAAAATATGGACCAGCGTTTAGAATATTTTCTAAAAAAACATATTACTAATAATCAGTCCGGCATTATTGAACTTACTCATCAGGAAATAGCGTCCGATCTTTCAACATCAAGGGAGGTAATATCCCGGCTTTTAAAAAAGATGGAGCAACAAGGCAAACTCAAGCTTAACAGAAAGTCTATTGAATGGTTAAATTCATAGAAATGTAACAAATGTTACAATCCTGATTGATTATTTGCCTGAACTTTGCTCTTGTATGATTGAAATCATTGGCTACATATTATCAATAGGAATAGGCATTTCATTAGGGCTCATAGGCAGTGGCGGCTCTATTTTAGGTGTACCTATCCTGGTCTATTTTTTTGCCGTAAGCCCTCAGATTGCTACTACACATTCTCTTTTTATTGTGGGCATTACCTCGGCTGTTGCATCGTACAAGCACCACAGGCTCGGCAACCTGCGCATCAAACAGGCGCTGTATTTTGGCTTGCCTTCACTCGTGGTATTGTTGCTCACAAGAAAATATATTTTACCCGCAATACCCGATACAATATTAAAAACAACAGGCTTTCTTCTTGACAAGCAAACTTTCATTCTGCTATTTTTTGCCGCTTTAATGATTTTCGCTTCCCTATCCATGATAAAAAGACAAAAAAAAATAGAAGTTGTTACCGAAGCGTCTTTATCTACGCTTGTATTCATGGGCATTGCGGTAGGTTTAATAATAGGTATATTAGGCGCAGGAGGTGGCTTTCTTATTATTCCGGTATTGGTATTGTTTGGAAAGTTAGATATGAAATATGCCATTGCCACTTCTTTATTTATCATTACCAGCAATTCGCTTATTGGTTTTATCGGCGATCTGATAAATAAAGTAGAAATAAATTATTACATACTTACAACAGTGTCCGCATCGGCTATTACAGGCATGTTCATAGGCTTATTTTTATCTAAAAAAATTAATGGAAAAAAACTAAAGCCCGCATTTGGCTGGTTTATTTTAATAATGGGTATTTTTATTATTCTAAAAGAAACGATTTTTAAAAGTTAACAGGAATGGAGAAGAAAAAAAAGAAATGGTATTCTATCGATAATATAATCACTGCTGTCTTAGGAATATTTGTATTGCTGATGATTATTAATCCTGCGGTAAAAAGTACGGCAATTCAGGGTTTAATGAAGATAGGACTTTTTCAGCCAAAAATAGCAAAAGAAAATACGGGCATTCAGACTAAAAGCAACTATGATTATTCGGTGAATTTTACTTCTGCAGATGGAAATATCATTTCAGGAGAGTCATTAAAGAACAAAGTAGTATTCATCAATTTTTGGGCTACATGGTGTCCGCCATGTATTGCCGAAATGCCTTCTATCAATGATTTATATCACCAGTACAAAAATAATCCCGATATTATTTTCTTACTGGTAGATGCCGATAATGATATACAAAAATCAACCGCGTTTATGCAAAATAAAAACTTTCGGCTTCCGGTTGTAACAGCCAATGGAAGTATTCCCACAGATTGGTACACCGGCACATTGCCCACTACTATTGTATTAGATAAAAACGGAAATGTAGCATACAGACAAACCGGTGCCGCAGCATATACCAATAAAAAATTTATTCTTTTTATATCAGAATTAATTAATCAAACTTAAAAAATAATTATGTCACAATTTTCAGATCTTATCCATTCAGATAAACCCACACTGGTTGATTTCTTTGCCACTTGGTGCGGACCATGCAAAATGATGACACCGGTACTGGAAGATTTAAAGAAACAGGTTGGCGACAAACTAACCATTATTAAAGTAGATGTTGACAAAAACCCGCAAGTAGCCGCCAACTACCAGGTACAAGGTGTGCCTACATTTATCTTATTTAAAAACGGTAAAGCAGAATGGCGCCAATCGGGTTATTTACCTTTAAACCAATTGCAAAATGCTATTAATCCATTTATTTAACTTATCAATACTTTTCACAATGCATATAGAACAAATTTATACAGGATGTTTAGCGCAGGGCGCTTATTATATTACATCAGGTAAAGAAGCTGTAGTTATTGATCCGCTACGTGAAGTGCAACCGTACATTGACCGTGCAGAAAAAGACGGCGTAAAAATCAAGTATATTTTTGAAACACATTTTCATGCAGATTTTGTCTCCGGCCACTTGGATCTGAAAAAACATACAGGAGCTACAATTGTTTATGGGCCTAACGCGCGTCCCGAGTTTGAAGCATATATCGCCAAGGAAAATGAAGAGTTTAAAGTTGGCGATATAACATTTATTGCATTGCATACTCCGGGGCATACAATGGAAAGTACTTGCTATCTTTTAAAGGACGAAAACGGAAATAACAAAGCCATATTCACCGGAGATACCCTATTCATCGGGGATGTAGGTCGCCCTGACCTTGCACAAAAAATATCCGACGAACTTACGCAGGATAAGCTGGCAGGACATTTATATGATTCTTTGCACAATAAAATATTACCCCTATCTGACGATATCATTGTGTATCCCGCTCATGGCGCCGGTTCTGCCTGCGGCAAAAATATGAGCAAAGAAACTACCGACACTTTAGGCAATCAGAAAAAAACAAATTATGCCTTGCAGCCAATGAGTAAAACAGACTTTATTAAAAAAGTGACTGAAGGATTAACAGCACCCCCATCATACTTTCCATTAAATGTTATGATGAATATTCAAGGATATGAAAGTATAGATACGGTAAAAGAAAGAGGCCTTACTCCTTTATCTCCTGCAGATTTTGAAGAGCAGGCTAATGAGTCAGGAGCATTGATGCTTGATACGAGAAATGCAGATTTGTTTGAAAAAGGATTTATTCCAAACTCAATAAACATAGGTATCGATGGCAGCTTTGCGCCTTGGGTAGGAGCTATGATAAAAGATGTGAATCAACCCATATTGATCATTGCAGATGAAGGTAGAGAAGAAGAAGTGGTTACACGTCTGTCAAGAGTAGGCTTTGATAATACCATAGGTTTTTTGAAAGGAGGTTTTGATGCCTGGAAGCAATCAGGCAGAGAAGTAGACACTGTTATTTCAATAGATGTAAAAGAATTTGCAGAGCAACACACAGAAAATAAAGAAATAGAAATTGTAGATGTCAGAAAAGCTTCAGAATATCAGTCAGAGCATGTAATAGATGCGAAGAATGTACCGCTTGATTATATCAATGAAAACTTTATGCAGTTAAGTAAAGACAAAAAGTATTTTGTGCACTGTGCCGGTGGCTATCGTTCAATGATTTTTATTTCCATTCTAAAAGCAAGAGGATACGACAATCTTATTAATATAAAAGGTGGTTTTAAAGATATTAAAGAGAGCAAACAATTTGATCTTACAGAATATGTTTGTCCGTCTACATTATTATAATCACTTAAAAATACAGATAAATGAAAAAAAATATCGGAGCTACAGATAAGTTAATAAGAACTGTTTTGGGCATCATAGGCATCTACATCTTTTTCAATAATGAAATGAGCGGAGGTCTGGCATATACTGCGCTTATCATAGGAGTAATACTTTTGGCAACATCCTTCTTAGGCACTTGTCCTATTTACTCATTGTTAGGAGTTAGTACAAATGCATTATCTCAAATCAGTATAAAAGACGAATTGAAAAATGGTGGGGTTATTATAGATGTACGCACCCCTCAGGAATATGCTACAGGTCATATAAAAGACAGTATCAATATTCCACTTAATAATATTTCTGCAAAGAAAAATGAGCTGACAAAGAAGTATAAAACCATCATCACTTGTTGTGCTTCAGGAATGAGAAGTGCATCAGCAAAAAGTATCTTGTCAGGTACAGATACAAAAGTGATCAATGGCGGAAGCTGGCATAGTTTACAATCGAAAATAGATTAAGGATTACAGTCATTAACTGTGTGATAAAAGTTACAAATATCCGTATGCAATAAAATTAACTTTGCTACAAATAAAGAACAAATGATGAAAACGATTTTAGCTCAATGGAATGCAATGCGCATTATAAGATTAGTATTAGGAATAGTAATCATTGTTCAGGGCATTTACACTAATGATTATGCCATTGCATTGTTAGGTGGGTTATTTACTTTAATGCCTTTACTCAATATAGGCTGTTGTGGTACAAATGCATGTAATACTAATACACAAAGAAAAATAAATACAGATAGTAAAAAAGAAGAAATAATTTTCGAAGAAGTAAAGTAATAAAATGAAAGTAGTAATAGTTGGCGGGGTAGCCGGAGGAGCAAGTACCGCCGCAAGATTGAGAAGAATTGATGAACACGCAGAAATTATATTATTTGAAAAAGGAGCATATATTTCTTACGCTAATTGTGGACTTCCTTATTACATAGGAGATGTGATAAAAGAAAGAAACAAGTTATTTGTACAAACAGCCCAGTCATTTAATCAAAGATTTAATGTTGATGTAAGAACCGAGTCAGAAGTTTTAAGAATTGATAAAGATAAAAAAGAGGTAAGGGTTACAGATCTTAAGACAAATAAAGAGTATACAGAAAGCTATGATAAACTGGTTTTATCTCCGGGTGCAGAACCTATAAAGCCAAAGTTCCCGGGCATTGATATGGAAGGGATCTTTACATTGAGAAATGTAAATGATACGGATAAAATAAAACAGTATGCTCAAAGTAAAGCGGGCAAAAAAGCAGTAGTAGTAGGTGCCGGATTTATTGGTCTTGAGATGGCTGAAAATCTTCATGAACTAGGTTTACACGTTACTATTGTAGAGTTGGCTTCACAAATTTTACCTCCTGTAGACTTTCCTATTGCTGCATTAGCACAACAGCATATTCGCAGCAAAGGAGTAGATATTCTTTTAAATACAGGTGTAGAAGGGTTTGAGAGAAGTAACGATGATAATAAAAGTGTCATACTAAATAACGGCAATAAAATAGAGGCAGATATAGTTATTTTATCTATCGGTGTAAAGCCTGATAAAAAGCTAGCGGAAGAAGCTGGTTTGACAATAGGAAGTACAGGAGGAATATGGGTAAATAAATACTTGCAAACGAGCGATGAGAACATTTATGCTGTAGGCGACGCTATTGAATTTATCAATCCTATCAGCCAAAAAGCTATGACCACTTTCTTGGCTGGCCCTGCAAATAAACAAGGACGCATATGTGCCAATAATATTGTTCATGGAAATAAACATATTTACAAAGGCTCTATCAATACCGCAATTGTAAAAGTATTTGATCTTACAATAGGTTCTGCGGGCATTTCCTCTAAAGCATTAAAACGATTAAATATTCCTCATATCGTTTCTACTACACGCTCTGCATCACATGCAAGTTATTATCCGGATGCTAAGCAAATAACGATACAATTGGCTATAACCCCCAACGAAGGTAAAATACTAAGTGCACAGGTTTGTGGTGAAGATGGAGCAGATAAAAGACTTGATATACTATCTTCTTATATTCAACAAGGACTAACTGTTTATGATCTAATGGAAATGGAGCAGGCTTATGCTCCGCCATACTCTTCAGCTAAAGATCCCGTTAATATTGCGGCTTTTGTAGGAGAAAATATTCTTACTGAAAAATATAAAGTAGAATATTGGGATACTTTTCTTGACGATTATAAGAATGATTATGACGGTATGCTTATAGATGTACGTACATCACAAGAGCATCAAAAGAAAACAATTCCCGGAGCAGTGAATATTCCCTTAGACGATCTTCGTAATAGATTATCAGAAATATCTAAAGACCAAAATCTTTATATATTCTGTGAAGTAGGATTAAGAGGATACCTTGCTCAAAGAATTTTAAAACAAAGCGGATATAAAAATGTTTACAATCTTTCCGGAGGATTCTCTTTATGGAATGTTTGTAACGAAGAAAAAAATATTATTAACAATCAAATTAAATCATGAGTTTTATTGAGTGGATAAGTCAGCCTTGGCCATGGTATGTGGCAGGGCCTATGTTAGGCTTAACAGTGCCGTTATTGCTTATTTTAGGTAATAAAAGTTTTGGCATATCATCATCTCTCAGGCATATTTGCGCATCCTGCTTTCCGGCAAAAATTCCATTTTTTCAATACAACTGGAAAAAAGAATCTTGGAATATGTTTTTTGTACTGGGTATTTTCTTTGGAGGAATGATCGCGTTTTTTCTATTGAATAATCCGGAGCAGATAAATGTAAGTCCGGCGTTAGTAGAAGACCTGAAGCAATACAACATCAATAATTACGAAGGAATGGTTCCTGCCGATCTATTCAGTTGGGAGAGCTTATTCACTCTTAGAGGAATTATATTAATGGTGTTTGGCGGCTTTTTAGTGGGCTTTGGCACACGCTATGCCGGCGGTTGCACCAGCGGGCACTCCATAATGGGTTTATCAAACCTGCAATGGCCATCTCTGGTGGCTACCACTTGCTTTATGGCCGGCGGATTTTTTATGGCTAACATTGTTTTACCTTATATACTTGCATTATAATGAATAATTACAACGACGAATTTCAAACAGAAGATTTAGAAAAACGCAGGCAGGACGCCATGTGCGTGAATGAAAGCAAACAGGCTGCAAAATGGCATAACTATATCAAATATTTATTGATGGGTATCATATTCGGTATTGTGCTTGTAAAAGGAGAAGTGGTAAGCTGGTTTCGCATCCAGGAAATGTTCAGGCTGCAATCCTTTCATATGTATGGTGTAATAGGGGCTGCCATAGCGGTAGGCGCTATCTCTGTATTTCTGATTAAAAAATTTAATATAAAAACAATTAGTGGAGAAAAAATTGTGTTAGCAGATAAGAAATTCAATAAAGGAAATATTTACGGAGGATTAATCTTTGGATTTGGATGGGCGTTAACAGGTGCATGTCCGGGACCATTATTTGCACAAATTGGTACAGGCGCTACAGTTATTGTAATCCCTTTATTAAGCGCTATAGCGGGCACGTGGGTATATGGAAAGTTCAGAGATAAATTGCCTCACTAAAAATATCCAGAACATATATACATCCTGCAAAAACAGATTGCTTTAATTATCCTAAAGCTACATCCAGCATCATCATTATGATGAAGCCTGCAATAAAGCCGAGCGTAGCGATATCTGTATTATTGCCCTGCTGTGTTTCCGGAACTACTTCTTCTATTACCACGTATATCATCGCGCCAGCAGCAAAAGCCAAAGCATAAGGAAGCATAGGTGTAAAAAATGTAACCGCCCACGCACCCAACACACCTGCTATAGGCTCTACCAGCGCGGAGGACTGCCCTAACAGAAAGCTTTTTTTTCTGCTCATACCCATTCTGCGTAAAGGCATTGATACAGCTACCCCCTCAGGAAAATTTTGCAGCCCTATACCAATGGCTAAAGTAACTGCTCCGGCAATGGTAGCTTCGGGAATACCTGCCGCTACGCCCCCAAAAAGCACACCAACAGCCAGCCCCTCGGGTATATTGTGCAATGTAATAGCCAGTGTAAGCAATGTAGTACGCTGCCAGGAAGTTTTTACGCCTTCGGCCTTTTTAAACCCGATATGTAAATGCGGTAATAATTTATCGATAAAAAATATAAACAAAGCACCCGTTAAAAAGCCAATGGCGGCAGGCATTACCTTCACGAAACCATCGCCATTACTCATTTCTATGGCAGGTGCCAACAAACTCCAGAAGCTCGCGGCCACCATTACCCCACCGGTAAACCCCAGCATACCATCCATAACGGATTGGTTTATCTTCTTTATAAAAAACACAAGCGAAGCGCCCAGCGCTGTTACAAACCACGTAAACAAAGTAGCCAGTAACGCCGCTGTTATCGGGTTGATGCTTTTAAAATATGCTATTACAGGTTCTATCATAGGTTCCTCAAATGAAGGAACAAATGTACAGATTATGTTTTTATTTTCTTTGAATGAATATAATTTAGCAGTTCCTGCGGCCTGTCGGTTTGAATTATGGAAGCACCTTTGTCTATCAGCCAGCCCCATGTTTCATCAGGTTGATTTTGCTCCACCGCTCTGTCGTCATCGTGACCGCCGTTTAATGAAGGCCATAAGCTATTAAGCCAAATGCCATAACCTTCCTTTTTTAGTGCTTTAAAATTTTCTGTTTTTATAAGCTTATCATCACTCCAGACCATTTGAAAAATTGTATTCCTGCGAGGCAAATAACTTTTGATCACCGCGTCTGCTTTTTCTTTATCGCTATACGCTACAATTGGCATTAATATTACATCAGAAGGCACAATGCCGTACCTTGCTTCTACCTCTTGCAAAGTTGTATTATTATCTATATTAATAATCGTTTGCGCTACAGTACCGGTTTCGCGCAATAGTTTTATCACTTCAGGAAAGTAAGCATACCCTTTATCTATATCAATCAAAATTTTTCCTTTGGCTGCTAAAAGAAATTCTCTGAATGTAGGAATCTTGTGCTGTGTAACTCTTCCTAATCCGTTTCGCAAAGTAAACTTCTGAATCTCTTCCCAGGTAAAATCTTCGGGTTTGCCTTTACCCGATGTGGTTCTGTCTATCGTTCTGTCATGCATTAAAATAAGCACATTGTCTTTTGTTTTTTTCAGATCAATCTCCATGATTTCTACACCCATAGCAACAGCGTTTTCTAAAGCCTGTATAGAATTTTCCGGTGCATGACGCCAGTCGCCTCTGTGCGCGGTCACCATTACATCTGCGTTTTGCGGATTTCTTAATTGCTGAATTAGCCGGTTGATATTCTTTGGTACTTCAACTGTGTTTTTTTGTACACTGCATGATGTGAGCATGAAAGACAAAGCTGCAACTAACAGTATTGCCTTTGAAAATATTCTTCTATTCATACTATTTAATAACCTGGATTTTGATACATTTTAGACTTTAATCTGCTATTTATCCGAACAATGATACAGTTCACTTTTAGAAACTACCTTCCCGTGAATATTTCTTGAGTCTATCACAAAGACCTGGAAAGTATCGTTTGGATACACTCTTACTACGATATGCCCTTCGCGCGATTTTAAATTTCTTGCAAACCAGGGGCCTATTCCAATGCCTGTATCGTCAAAATAATACGTCATGTATATATCTCTTTTTTTCGTTCCTATTTTTGGCGAAATCAGCCTGTGTCCTACTTCTGCTCCGGGATGATCCGGGCTCCAGGATTGTGCAACAACAACTTTAGGATCCAAGGTTCTCAAAAACGTTTCATTTGTTCCGTCTCTGTTACCATGATGGCAAAGAGACATCACATCCACTTCGCCTACCACTTTACTCATTGGTGTTTCTATATCCATCCATTCCGGGCGATCGTAATCGGTCAGGCCGGTATTGTCGTCGCCTTCAAAATATTTGAATTTGCCATAAGTAACAAGAAAAGCAGTTGACAATTCATTTTCACTATACCTGCCGTTTTCATCTACCAGTTGCTCTACAGTAAATAATTCTCTGGCAGTTTCTCCTTTGCCTGTCCACAACATATTATTTGCCTTGATGTTTCTGATATGAAAATCAGGATATTGATTTGCTTCGTGTTTCAACACTATCTGATTTCTGCTGCCTGCTTTTAATGGTTCTACTTTAGAGCCGTTTTTTTGAAGTGTTTGAAGAAATTTAATATAGTTTGCATAAGTTGTACTGCC